>CANLCT010000041.1 GCA_947489195.1 uncultured Aquimarina sp.
GTTAAGCCTGATAGCGCCAATGGTACTGCACTTGTGGGAGAGTAGGTCGCCGCCTTTTTTGAAACCTCTATTAGTTAATTAATAGAGGTTTTTTTTGATCTAAACTTAACATTTCTATTTGTGACTTTTTTTGAATTAATTTTAATATGTTAGCTTAGCTTTTTTAATATATAAAAGATATATGTGTACGTACTTCTGTTATTAAAATAGTTCAATATATTTTCATAATGGTTTTGTATAGTTCTAGCTATAGTGTTAAATGATTTAAAACCTTCTTTTTCAACTTGGTTGTACCATTTGGCTAACTTAAGTCTAGCTACATTTTTATCATTATTATTTTCATATATGTATTTTAGTTTTTGAGCTAAGTTGTATGCCTTTTCTATTTTGGGATAAAGTTTGAATAATATTGTGGCTCTGTTTTGTTGTGATGTTGTCCATTTGTTTTGAGTTTTGAATAACAGATACCTGCTTCTAGCTAGGAGTTGTCGTTTAGTATTGCTGCTTTATGAGATCCACAGAATAGGCAATTTTTTGTGCCTATTGTCATGGGGCGGATGGCATTTTCAGTCAGGTTGATATCTAGTTCTATACGTCCCTCTTCAAAGATGGCTTCTAGCTTTGGATATTGATTGACAAAATATTTTTTGTCAAAAATTTAGTAAGATAATTCTTTCTTTTGTCATTGCTATTGTGGTTTAATAATTTATTAGTTGATTTTAAGTGAGTTAATTTAATTTGCGTTAAGTGTTTAAAAAAAATAAATTCAACCATATGTTTATCAGGCAATTACGTGTTTATTGAAAAACACTTTAGAAACTTGTTTTTTTAGAATAAAATTATAATGTTTTCATAGTTTGTAAATAAGGTTTTTAGTAAAATATCAAATATTAACATTCAAAATTGTAATAAGATTATGATTTTAAATAAATAATTGTATTTTTGGTTGTGAGATGCATGTATACTTGTGTTTACAAACAAATTAACTAAACTATTTTTATGAGAACAAAAACTAAAAAAGGTCTGTTGGATTTTAAGCGAAAGAGGAGCTTGGGTTCAGTTGTACCATTACTGTTTTTAGCAACAGGATTCAATGTAGTTTCTGCAAATGGTGTTGAAACTTTTTTTAATAATAATTACGAAAACGATGGAGTAAGTGTTGTTGTGCAAACTATAACAGGTACTGTCATAGATGCAGATGGAATTCCATTACCAGGAGCAACCGTGGTAATAAAAGGAACAAGTAAGGGAACACAAACAGATTTTGATGGTAACTTTGTTATTGATGCAAATGCAGAAGATGTGTTAGAGATTTCTTATGTAGGTTTTAAAACACAGGAAGTTGTAGTTGGAGATCAGACATCTTTAAATATTTCATTAGAACAAGATATTGATGCACTTAATGAAGTTGTGGTAATTGGTTATGGTACCGCTAAAAAGAGTGATTTAACAGGAGCTGTTTCTCAGATTAAATCGGATCAATATGACAAACAACCTATTACTAGAGTGGAAGATATTTTGCAAGGTAGATCAGCAGGGGTTAGTATTCAGAAAACGAATGGTTCAGCAGGTGCAGGAGCTAAGATACGTGTAAGAGGGGTTAATTCAATAACAGGTAGTCAGGATCCACTAGTAGTTGTAGATGGAGTTTTTGGAGGAGATTTAAGAACAATAAATCCAGATGATATTGCATCTATTGAAGTTTTGAAAGATGCTGCTTCACTTACGCTTTTTGGTTCGCAGGGTTCAAATGGAGTTATTTTGGTAACAACAAAAAAAGGAAAAGGAAAGCCACAAGTCAAAATAGACTATTTTTCTTCAATTTCTGTATTGAGAAAAAAATATGAGGATCGTTTGTCTCCACAAGATTTTGCCAGAGGAGTTAATTTAAATAGGCCTGATTTTTTTAGTGCTGAAGAAATTGAAGAAATTGGAAGAACGGGAACAGATTATGAAAAAGAATTATTTACAACTGCTCATAGCCAAAACATTTCGGCATCTGTTAGTGGAGGTAGTGATAATTTAAATTATTTTATTTCAGGTAATTATATTGATCAAGAAGGTATTGTTATTACAAACAATTATGAACGTTTTTCTTCAAGAGCTAATTTATCATCTAAAGTAACTGATAAATTAACTGTAGGATTAAATTTATATGGAAGTAGAGAAACTGAAATAAATGATCCGAATAGTTTTGATCAAACTTTAGGAGGGTTAACTTTAAGAGCATTGGCTTTTGATCCAACGACACCAGTTTTAGATGAAAATGGTAATTTTAATAGAACTGCTTTATTAAGACCTGGAAGAGTAGCTTTAGGAGCAACTAATGCTGCTAATCCAATTGCAGCTTTAAGAGAAAGTAATAGAAAAAGAGTGGCTGATCGATTAAATGCTACTTTTGATGTGAAGTATAAATTCACAAATTCATTTAAATATAACCTGATTGCTTCTGGAACGACATTAAATGAAAACATAAATGGTTTTATTATTGATAATGGAGGAGTAGGTAATGTGAGATTTGATAATAGAAAGTTTACAGATTATCAAATAAGTAATATTTTTAACTGGAACAAAACTTTTGGAATACATGGTTTTGATGTAACTGGAGTGTATGAAATACGTGGAAGAAGACAAGAGACAAATGCTTATGAAATAGCAGGAACTCAAGCAGATAGGTTTTTCTTGTCAGATAATGAAAATGTTGTTAATGAAGATGTTACTAATGGAGGTAATGTGAGAACAATAGAATCGTATTTAGGGCGTATTAATTATGATATTAATAAAAGTTTATTTTTAACAGGTGCATTAAGAGTTGATAGAAGTTCAAATTTTTTAGATCCTACGGGCTATTTTGCGTCTGGGGCTATTGCGTATAGTTTTAATAGATTAGCATTTATTGAAGAAGGTAATGGAACATTGAGCAATTTAAAGTTAAGAGCAAGTTGGGGGCAAACAGGGAATCAAGATATCGATGCCAATGCTATTATTGCAACTGATGATGATTCTAGAGAATTTACAGCAGTAATAGGATTAGATCAGATTCCGGGTAGTGGACCGCAAAGAGCACCAAGACCTAATGTGACTTGGGAATCAACTGAACAAACAAATTTTGGTGTTGATTTAGGCTTTGTAAATAATAGAATTAATTTTTCTTTTGATTACTTTATAAAAGATATTAGTGATTTGTTGTTAGATACGGAAATACCTGTTAGTGAAATAATTACAACAGATAATGTTGGCGAAATTGAAAATAAAGGTTTTGATTTTACTATTGGTGCAGCAATTATTGAGAAAGATAACTTTACTTGGGATGCCAATTTGGCATTTACTTTTGTAGAAAACGAAATTAAAGAATTATCTAATAATTCGGAAACTATATTACTAGCGAATAGAAATCAAACTTCTATTTCGGGCTCAGGAGCAAATTTGACAGAGTTACGTGTAGGGGGATCAATAGGTGATTTTGTTGGACAGCGATTTTTAGGAATAGCGCAAGAAGATAGTACGCCAGATGTTGGGCCAGCTATAACCGCTGGAGATCCATTATTTTTGAGAGATGAAGATGGAAATATTGTATTAGAAAAAATAGGTAATGGTACACCTACTACCACTTGGGGATTAAATAATACATTTGTTTTTAAAAATTGGGATTTAAATATTTTTGTTCAAGGGGCACATGGGTTTGAGGTGTATAACCAAGCCAGAGCAGCATTATCTGGTCCATCTGGTCCATTTTCAGATTATTATACTAATGATGTTTTTAACGCATTTACACCAGAGAATCCATCAAATGAAGTGGGTAGATTAGGGACACCTAACAATACGGATTCATCTAGATTTGTGGAAGATGGTAGTTATGTACGTTTAAGTAATGTAACATTAGGACATACATTAAAAGAACCTTTTAAAGGCGTTAATTATATTAAGATTTATGCTAGTGGTCAAAACTTATTATTGATTACTGATTTTAGTGGTTATGATCCAGAAGGGACTTCACAATTAAGAAATATGGGTCAAGGAGGAGATATAAATTCGGGAATTAATTTTGGTGCTATACCAAATCCACTTACCATTAATTTAGGAGTTAAATTAGGTTTTTAAATTTGTTATTTATGAAAAATGTTAATAAAATGAGAGGAATTGTAGGATCAATAGCTTCAGTTATTTTAGTATTGAATTTTACAAGTTGTGCAGATATTGAAGCTGACCAATCAGATTTTCAGTTACCAGCAGGAAGGTTTGAGGCTATAAATAGTTTTGAGAGAAATGTATTTGGTATCTATGGAACAATGAATAGAACAGCCAGAAAAACTACATTTCATGCAGCTACATGGGCTGGTGATGATATTACTACATTTAGAGCGGCTAATAAAGCTGATTTTAGGCAATTTGATCAAAGAAATGTAGAAACTACAAATACTAGATTATTAGATAATTGGAATGGTTTATACAATATAATAAACAATGCAAGTAATGCTCTTGCTAGAGCTGAGGGTCTATCAGATTTATTTAATGAAGAAGAGGAAGTTAATCGTATTAATAGAATCTCAGGAGAAGCACTTTTTTTAAGAGCTATTTCTTATCATATGTTGGTAAGAGTGCACGGGGATATACCACTTAACAATGAGCTTTTTCCTTCTTCTGCACCTGTAAAGGCTGGTACATTAGCAGTTTATGAGCAAATTGAATCTGACTTGTTGACAGCTATTGAATTGCTGCCTGATTTATATCCAGATGTACTTGCTGGTGCGCCAAGACCAAATAAAGGTAGTGCAAGATCAATTTTAGCCAGAGTTTATATGGATTGGGCAGGTTTTCCGTTAAGGGATACATCTAAGTATGACTTAGCTATGAAAACCGCTAAAGAAGTTATGGATAATGCTGAAGCACATAATTTTAGAATGCTTGAAAATTTTGAGGATTTGTGGAGACAAGATGCTAATTTTGTTGATGAGTCAGTATTTTCATTGATTTATTTAAACGTGACTGGAGAAACGAATTTTCTGGAACAACAGAAATTTGGTGCTGTAGGAATTTCTGGTGACTTTGGTGGCTGGGAAGAAACATTTGCTGAAATACGTTATTTTGAAGATTTTCCAAAAGGTCCAAGAAAAGATGCAACTTTTAGAATGGACGTAGATTGGAAAAACTTTACCACTCAAGCTAGTCCTTTATTTGCCAAGATAGCAGGGTTGCCGAGTGATTCTTATGGGACTCAACAATTTCAAACGAACAAAAGTGATTTTTTCATGAGATACCCAGAGGTATTATTGATTTATGCTGAAGCAGCTGGTAGGAGCGGTAATGTTACTCCAGAGGCATGGGAAGCACTAAATGTTGTTAGGAGAAGAGCTAATGGTTTACCTTTAAATACTCCAGATGCATCAGTTGATTTGGCTACAGGTGATATTGCGGAATTAGCATTTACAGAGAGAAAATGGGAATTTGGAGGAGAATATTTACGTTGGTGGGATTTAGTCCGAATGGAGAGAGTAGAAGAGGCATTATCAAATAGAAATCCACAAGTTTCAAGAAACGCAGCTGGTGATTTATTAGAAGAAACAAATGCAATTATAGGTTCTTTAGGGACGGATAATTATTTTTCGCCAATACCTCAATCTATACAGGAGGAAGCTCCAAGTTTGAAAGATTAATTTTTAATAAAATATTTATAAATAAAACGGCAAGTTGTAAGCGCAACTTGCCGTTTTTGTTTTGCTTTTATTTAAATTTATCAAGTATTTGTTTAAAGCCCAATAGGCTAAAGTTATTTTATGAAATTCAATATGTTTTTTAAATTTTTTATTTGTTATAGTGTTACTTTGGTTTTGTTTTTTTCCTGCAAAAATGAGGTCAAAAAAGATAAAAATGATCTTATAGTCAACAAAAAAGAAACAGAAGAGGTAATTGAAAAAAAGTTGTTTTCACAAGTAAAGCCTCAAAGTTCAAATATCACTTTCCAAAACAAACTTACAGAAGACTTGGACTTCAACTATTACCAATACATGTATTCTTATATAGGTGCAGGAGTAGCTTCAGGTGATTTTAATAATGATGGTTTAGAAGATTTGTTTTTTGTATCAAATAGTAATGTGTGTAAACTATATAAGAATAAAGGAAATCTTGTTTTTGAAGACGTATCTTTAAATACGAATATTAGTCCTCAAAAAGGTTTCAATACAGGGGTGACTACGATAGATATTAATAATGATGGTTTATTGGACATTTACTTGGTGCGAGGAGGTTTGGATTTTACTGATGCCAAGTTTGAGAATTTGCTTTATGTGAATCAAGGCGATTTTAAATTTAAAGAAGAAGCAAAAAAGTATGGATTGAATGATGCTAATAGAGGTATTCAAGCCACTTTTTTTGATATGGATAACGATAATGATTTAGACGTATTTATATCAAATACCCCAGACATTGATGGGAAAACAAAAAATATTGTCGATTTAAATAAGCAACAGAAAAATCCAGCTTCTCAAAAATTATTAGGGAATGATAAATTATATGAAAATTTAGGCAATGGTAAATTCAAAGATATCTCTGTAAAAGCGGGCTTACATTATGACATTGGTTTTGGCTTAAATCCGCAAGTTGGTGATTTAAACGGAGACGGTTTTCTGGATATTTATGTGTGCAATGATTTTAAAGTACCCGATTTTGCCTACATAAATAATGGAAATAAAACCTTTACCGATAAGCGTGATGAATTGTTTAAACATATTTCTCATAATAGTATGGGGAGTGATATTGTAGATATTAATAATGATGGGAAGTTTGATGTATTAACATTAGATATGAACCCGGAAGATTATTTGCGATCAAAAACAACCATGTCGATGACTTCCATACCTAAATTTGAGCAAATGGTAGCCAATAATTATCACCATCAGTACATGCATAATATGCTGCAGGTTAATAATGGTAATAGTACCTTTAGTGAGGTATCAAATTTGTCAGGTATGGCAAATACCGATTGGAGTTGGTCAATTTTAGCAGCGGATTTAGATTTAGATGGGTTTGAAGATATGTATGTAACAAATGGCGTATTCAGAGATGTAATTGACCAAGATACTACTCAAGAAATTTTAAAAATCCTTAGAAAAAATAGAAGAAAACCAACTAAAGAAGATTTTTTACAGTTTACTAAAATGTTACCACAACAAAAATTAAAAAATTATTTCTTTAAAAATAATGGAGATTTATCATTTTCCAATACTACCGATGAATGGAGTGTTATTGAGCCTACATTTTCTAATGGAGCTATTTATGTGGATTTAGATAATGATGGAGATTTAGAAGTGGTTACTAATAACATAAATGAAACAGCAACGATATTAAAAAATAATGCTGTTGAATTAAATAAAGGAAATTTTTTAAAGCTAAATTTTATTGGACCAGAAAAAAATAATAATGGACAAGGAGTGAAGGCTACGCTACATACAAATACAGGTAAAAAATATACTAGACAGTTAATTAATACAAGAGGTTTTTTATCTTCAGTTTCTTCGACCTTACATTTTGGAATTCCTAAAAAAGATAGTATTACAAAGGTGAATATAAAATGGTTAGATGGGAAAACACAGCTACTAACTGATGTAGTGGTAAATAAAACAGTTAGTGTTGAATATAATAATAGCACAACAATAAAAGCTAATAAAGAAGTATTAAAATCCGTTTTTAAAGAACAATCATTTAAATATAGTCATAGCGATCCTTATTTTAATGATTATAAATTACAATTGTTGTTGCCTTATAAATATTCGCAATTAGGTCCAGCCAAAGCAGTAGGCGATGTTAATGGAGATGGAGTAGAAGATGTTTTTTTAGGAGGAGGATTTGAGCAAGAGGCCACATTGCTTTTAGGAAGTAAAAATGGCCGTTTTACAAGGAAAGTTCAAAAAGATTTTGCAGCGGATGCAAGATATGAGGATATATCAGCTACTTTTTTTGATGTAGATAATGATGGAGATCTAGACTTATATGTAGGTTCTGGAAGTTATGAATTTTCGCCTCGTTCAGGGGGGTTACAAGATCGTTTTTATGAGAATAACGGAAATGGAGTTTTTACTAAAAAGAATGCAGCTATTCCCGAATTAAACATAGTTACGACCGCAGTGGTTGCAGGAGATTATGATGGTGACGGAGATCAGGATTTATTTGTGGCTAGTGGTGTTGTTCCAGCAAAATATCCTAATTCAGGATCTAGTTACTTGTTAAAAAATGAAAACGGAAAGTTTAGCATTGCAAACAGAGAAGTAGGTATTAATAATTTGGGAATGCTTAAAGATGCCGTATTTAAAGATATTAATAAAGATGGAAAGCTTGACTTAATTGTGGCAGGAGAGTGGACTGGAATTCAAGTTTTATTAAATAAAAACGGAAAATTTTTAAAGACCGATACATACAAAAAACTAGAGCAAGTAAAAGGTTGGTGGAATAAAATTTTGATTGAAGATGTAGATAATGATGGGGATTTGGACATTATAGCGGGTAATTTGGGGTTGAATACGAAGTTTCATGCAAATACAGAAAAACCATTTCATGTGTATGCCAAGGATTTTGATGCCAATGGTGTAGAAGATATTGTATTAGCTAAAGATTATAATGGAAAACAAGTACCTGTTCGTGGGCGTACCTGTACATCCCAACAAATGCCCCATATAGCTAAAAAAATCCCAACATTTGAAGAGTTTGCCAATCTTGGAGTCGATGGTATTTTAGGTAAAGGCATTGATTCGGCTTTGCATTATGAAGTTAATGAGTTTCGTTCTGGAATTTTTTATAATGAGGGTGAAGACTTTAAATTTATACCATTCTCAAATGAAGTACAAACCTCTTTAGTTAATAGTATTATTTTCAAAGATTTTGATGCCGATGGTAAAAAGGATTTGTTACTAGCTGGAAATAATTATCATTTTGAAGTAGAAACTACAAGATCAGATGCTGGAGTGGGAACATTTTTAAAAGGTGATGATAAAGGCAATTTTAAATGGCTATCGAATAAATATTCAGGATTTTTTGCAAATAAGGATGTTCGTCATATAGTAGATCTACCTAAACAAAAACAAGTACTAGTGCTTAATAATAATGATACACATCAGTTGTTTCGTTATTAAGTTATAGGTTATTACTTCGAGTGATTTGCGTAATCGAATGGAGCAAATAGTATCGAGTTTAGTATTACTTCGAGTGATTTGCGTAATCGAATGGAGCAAATAGTATCGAGAAGTGTTTGTTGATTCAATCAGAAGAGTACTTGATACATTTTCCTTCCGCTATGGCTACGATAAAACACTTGAACCAGTCAGCGTATTTTATTTAAGTTTAGTATAAAGCTTCGTGTTGCTTCGAGTGATTTGTGTAATGAAATGAAGCAAATTTTATCGAGTTTAGCATTGCTTCGAGTGATTTGCGTAATGGAATGAAGCAAATCGTATCGAGAAGTGCTTTTCGATTCAATCAGATGAGTTCTCGATACATTTTCCCTCCGCTATGGCTACGATAAAACACTCGAACCAGTCAGCGTGTTTTAATTAAGTTTAGTATAAAGCTTCGTGTTGCTTCGAGTGATTTGTGTAATGAAATGAAGCAAATTTTATCGAGAAGTGCTTTTCGATTCAATCAGATGAGTTCTCGATATATTTCCTCTCCGCTACGCTAAGATGAAATACTCGAACCAGTCATTGAGTTCATTCGAGTTAGGTAAAGAGTTTAGTTTACTTCGAGTGATTTGCGTAAAGTGATGAAGTAAATAATATCGAGTTTAGCATTGCTTCGAGTGATTTGTGTAATGGAATGAAGCAAATTTTATCGAGAAGTGCTTTCTGATTACAACAGATGAGTTCTCGATACATTTTCCCTCCGCTATGGCTACGATAAAATACTCGAACTAGTCATTGAGTTCATTCGAGTTAGGTATCGAATTTAGTTTACTTCGAGTGATTTGCGTAATGGAATGGATCAAATAGTATCGAGAAGTGTTTGTTGATTCAATCAGAAGAGTACTTGATACATTTTCCCTCCGCTATGGCTACGATAAAACACTCGAACCAGTGAGCGTGTTTTAATTAAGTGGGATAAGAAAATAAATTACAACAAAAAAAAATCTACAAAAAGTTTGTTTTTAGCGTTAAAAAGCACTTTTTTTTAACAAATTTTTATATTTTATTTTTAAATAATTGAAAATCAATAGTTTAGTTTTTTTAAAAAAAACTAATGTTTTTTCTTTATTAGTTATATTAGCGATCAGGTTAATTTAACTAAATGAAATTCAATAGTATACTCAGAATTGCAGTGCTTTTTTGTTTTCTTGTATTTACAGGTATACAAGCTAAAACGACTTCTTTTAACTACAAAAATGTAGTCAAATCTCCAACAGATTCTACTAATATCAAGGAATATAAGACTCCTTCGAATGAGTTACTAAAGTATTATAAGAATAAATTGGTACCTAAGGCAACTAAAAGTAAAACTTTGGTGACTAAAAAGTACAAGAGTTTTGCTTCTTTAGAAAAAGAGAACACTACTCATTTTCAATATAGTTTTGAAAATTTAGAGCCAGAATTTACACAGGAATTTATTGCCGAAAATTTTCCTAAATCACCGGTTATTGATTCGGTAAAGCAAAAAGCGAAAAAATTATTTGATCAAATAAAGGATTTAAAAAAATATGTCGATGTATTAAAAGGAGATCACTTTTTTGATTTACCAGTGGGTTTGTCTAAAAAAGATAAAACTGGGAATGCTATAGAAATTGTTGTTAGTGAAGCAAAAATGTTTCCTAAATATGCGGAGCTAAAGTTATTTGCTAAATTAGACATTCCACAACGAGGGATTCAGCTATTTTTTGGAGCTGAAGGGGTTAAATTTTCCCATAAAGGAGCTTTTATTGGCGAAACTAAATTGGTGCTTTTAGGCGATCAACCAATCCCATTTAATGCAGATAATTGGTTAATTACTTTAAAAGGAAGTAGCAATTTAAAAACAAATACGTTTGGCGAAAAATCATTCGTGAGTATCGATTGTACAGGCTTAAAAGAAATTAGTTTAGAAGCGGATGTGCTTGTTTCTCGTTCAGTACTAATTCCATTAGATAGTCAAGGGAATTACCAATGTGGAGCTCCTAAAGCTATTGATAAAGGAGAAAAAATTCCCGAAAATAATAAACGTTTAGATGATAAATGCTATTTAGGTTCCAGTTTTAGTGTTAAAGCCAAGGGATGGAATGATTTATTAGTAGAAATTGATTTACCCCCTTTTGAAATTAATGGATTAAAAGGTTGGGCATTTAAATTGTCCAATACGGTATTGGATTTGAGTGATACTAGGAACAGTGAGCTGGTTGAATTTCCGAAAATATATGATAATTTATTGGTTCCAGGTCAAGAGCAATTATGGCGTGGAATTTATGCAAAAGAAGTAAAAGTAAGCTTGCCAAAAGCTATTGAAAGCTCAGGAGAGCGTGTGGCTTTTAGTGCCAAAGATTTATTGTTGGATAGCAATGGAGTGACAGGTAAATTTGGAGGATCCAATGTATTGAGTTTAAATAAAGGGGCTGCTGGGAAATGGCCATTTTCTATTGATTCATTAAGTATAGAATTAGGCTTAAATAAATTAAGAGGCGGGAGCTTAGCAGGTGAACTAAAAGTGCCTATAGTCGAAAAGCCTTATGGTTACGAAGGCTGGGTAAGTGGAAAAGATTTTGGTTTAAAAGTAATTGCAAAAGAATCGGTTGATGTACCTATTTTTTTAGCTAAAATGGAGCTCTATGAAAATTCTTCGGTGGGTATTGATGTGATAGATGATAACATGTATCCAAATGCTAATTTATCAGGAAAAATGACCATTAAAGCTAATATTGGTCAACAAAAGTCATCGGAAACATTAGCCACAGAAAATAGCAAGGTAGGAGAAGAAGAACAATTAACAAGCACTCAAGAAAAATCAGACCTAATATTCCCTGAAATCCGTTTTGAAGAATTGGAATTAAATACCCGTCCTGGAAAACCCTTTATTCAAGTAAATAAATTTAGTTATGAAGGGAGTAATAATGACCTTTTTAATTTTCCTATAACTGTTGATAATCTAAAACTATTAACACCGAGTAAGGACAAGGTAGGTTTAGGTTTTGACATGACCATTAACCTAGATAAAAATGGTTCGTATGCCAAAGGGAAATTAGGCATTTTAGGAAAAATAGAAGAAGGGAAACGCCTCCAAAATTGGAAATTTCATAAAGTAGCACTCGATGGTATTACGATAGATATTGATAGGAGTGGCGCTAAAGTAAAAGGGGAGTTAATAGCTATTAAAAATGACCCAACTTATGGTAACGGATTTACGGGTACTTTGGATGTTGAAATAGAAAAACTAAAGCTAAAAGCAAAGGCTAAAGGCATGTTTGGAAAAAAAGATTTCCGTTATTGGTTTGTTGATGCATGGAGTGATAATGCAGATGGTGGCGATTCTAAATTAAAAATAAAAAAATGGGTAGGTGGTTTAAGTTATGCCATGCAAAAAAATAAAGGAAGTGATCCTTTTACACCTTCGGGGGCGGTATATGTACCTAATAGAAATTATGGACTAGGTTTTCGAGCAGGAGTTGAAATTGCCACAAAATCAAAAGCCTTTAAAGGGAAAGCCTTTCTTGAAATGGAATTTAATCGAAATGGGGGACTAAATCGTTTAGGTTTTATGGGTGATGGCGCATTAATGTTGAAAAAGGGAGGAACAAACACAAGTAGCGATAAAGGAGATCTTATTGATATTGATGCCAAAATAGCCAGTTTTATAGATAAGGCTAAAGGGAAACTAGGTAAGTCAAAGATTAAATTATTAAGTAAAAATGCAGATAAAATTGGTGAGGCTATTGATAAAGGATTGGAAAAAGGGACACCTATTGCAGAAAATGCGATAGATGAACAATTAAGTGGAGGAAATTATTTAAGTGTTTCTCAAGCGGCAATTCCGAAAGGTGAGATAGCCAAATCGGGTAGTGTTGGTGTATATGTGGGGATTGAAAAGGATTTTACTACAGATACATTTCATGGGGAGTTTGAAGTGTATATCGATTTAGAGTCAGTAAAAGGAGCCTCGATTCCAAATTCGACATTAGCAGGAAGAGCCGTAATTCATACCAGTCCATCAAAATGGTATTTACATGTGGGTACCCCCAATACGCCTATACGTTTGGCATTTATATTGCCTCCGGAGCGATTTGAAATTGGAGGTTATTTCATGACAGGTAATGTGATGCCTACTCAGTTAAGACCACATCATCGAGTGATACAGATTTTAGGCGAGGATATTATGGATAATAACCGAAGCGATACAGAACTTACAGCTGGTCGTGGATTCGCCTTTGGTTTAAGTTTTACCTATGCCAAGGATTTTAGGTGGTCTGCTTTTTATGCATTTATTGAAGCCGGTGTAGGTTTTGATGTCATGTATAGGCATTACGAAGGAGTAACCTGTAAAGGTCGCGCAGGACCTATTGGGGATAATGGATGGTATTCCTTAGGGCAAGTTTACGCCTATTTATATGGGGAGTTTGGTGTTCGGGTCAAACTATTCGGAAAGAGAAGGAATTATAAAATATTAGAAGCAGGTGTAGCAGCATTACTTCGAGGAAAATTTCCAAACCCGAGTTATTTTGAAGGCTATGTTGGCGCATATTATAGTGTTTTGGGAGGTTTAGTTAAAGGAAGAATGCGTTTACACGTTGAAATTGGAGAAGAATGTATTATTGAACGCGATGCAGGTGATGGTCTGGAAATTCCGATGATTGCAGAAATTGATCCAGGGGATAAAGTAACCAAAGTAGATGTGTTTACCTCACCTCAAGTAGCCTTTAATTATACGTTAAACGAAGTGGTAAGCCTTGAAGAATCAGATGGGACACACCGATATGTGGTAGAATTGGAAGAGGCTAAAATTTTAGCTGAAGGGAGAGAAGTGCCTATCGAACTAGTTTGGAATGATACCAAAGATGTGGTTACTTATAAATTAAGTGCCGATGTTTTACCTTCGGAAAAGCAAGTGACCGTTCGAACAAAAGTTACTTTTAAAGAATATAAGAACAAAATTTGGTCTCCAGTACAGCGTGGAGGGAAAGATGTGTATGAATTAAAAGAAGTAACATTTACAACAGATAAAGCACCTGAGTATATTCCTTTACAGAACATTAAATACATGTATCCTTATAAAGATCAGGAAGCTTTGTTAACTGAGGAATACAATAAAGGCTACATACAGTTGAAGCTTAATCAAAGTTATTTGTTACATGCCAATTATACTTATAAAGCACAGTTTACAAATAGAAACACTGGAGTTGTAAAACGTTCTGATTTAAGTTATGATGCTGGTAAGCGAATGTTGCATTTTTCAATTCCAGATTTGGATGCAAATAATGCTATGCAGTTTGATGTAATGACCTTCCCGAAAGGGAAAGAAATAGCCAATGAAGCTCAAGTGGATGTAAAGGCTTTAGGTATTGATGAAGGAGGCAACGAAGATTTGGATTGGTTCAAAAATAAAAAAGGAGGCGATGCCGCTTCCGAAGGCTCTACCGCAAACATAAAATCCAAAAAAGCCCAGCGAGTAGTAGGTAAAGGGAAGCCAAAATCCTTATTGGATTATAATTTGCGTACTAGTGAATTTAAAACATTTAAAGAAAAATTCAACTCATTTAAAGCAAACTCATATATTACAGAAATTATCGGTCCCGATGTACATTTCTTGGAATTAGAAGGCGATGAGTATGAAACTTTTGGTAAAGCAGAGCTTTTAGGAACTACCTATACCGGGAGCAAAAAATTAGTTTATGCCAAAGCAGAAACCAAAGATGCCTACTTTAAAAAACTAATTAAGCCTTTGGTATATGATAGCTATGCTTCAAACAGCTCAGTTTCATACAATCGAGATACTAGTATTTTAGGAGTAGTGCCAGTAAATGATTTACCAATAAGTAGTTGGTATAAACATCAATTGGAAAATAATAATGTCACTTCTTTTTTAAAGCGTAGGTTACCTATAAAATATACCATGACCTTGCGTTATAAAGCTGATTATTTATACCTGCGTAATGCGGTGGTAAATCAATATGAACAATCGGGAGATACTGATTTTTACACAAAAAATAAAGCCTTAATTCAATCCCGTTTTCCGGTCTTAGCTTTAGGTAAATACTCGGTATTATATCAATACATAACCCCTGGAGGAATTCATAAAAGTGCCCTACAGCAAATTAATTATATCAATGAGTATTAGTAAAAAATATATACAACTAGTAAGTAGTGTGTTGCTTGTGTTAAGTAATGTAGCTTTTGGGCAATATGGGGAAGAAGCATCGGCAAAGATACAGTTGGTCGCTAGGCCTATGCCTAATAAAATATTACTGCGTTGGGGAGTTACTACGCCTAAAGCATGGAAACAAGCGAATCGTTTTGGTTTTCAAGTGGAACGGAGTTTAATTTCCAGAAATGGAAATCCTGTAAGTCCAATTAAAAAGGAAGTGCTGACTGGAGGGGTATTTTTACCAGCACCTCTAGAACAATGGAAAGAACCTTATGATAAAAATGAATTTGCAGCCATTATTGCGCAATCTATATATGGAGATAGTTTTGAAACTACACAAATGGATCCACTGCAAACGGTTATGGCAGTAAACCAAGAATTAGAACAACGTTTTACATTTGCAATGTTAGCGGCAGAGCAAAGTTTTGAGGCGGCAAAGTTAGCAGGTTGGGGCTATGAGGATACCGATGTGCAACCTGGCGATAAGTATTTGTATTCCATTTCGGTAATGGATAATGCGGGTGTGGCTGTGGCCGAAAAAGGGACGGTGTTTACAGGGGTAGATTTTCATGAAGCTCTACCAAGTCCGGCGGGTTTTAATCTGTTTTTTAATGAAAATAAAGCAGAATTGAATTGGAATTATTCTGCTTTACAAGAAACCTATTCAAGTTATATCGTAGAACGTTCTGAAGAAGGCACAGCATTTAAGCAAATTAATAAATATCCAATTTTTAATGCAGAAATAATAAAACCCGGAAAACAAATTTCGTTGGGCTACACGGATTCCATAGCAAACAACAAAGCCTATTATTATCGAATAAAAGGAATAAATGCGTTTGGACAAAAAGGCCCCGCCTCTAAAGCTTTAAAAGGAAAAGCAACGGAACGCCTAAAATTTGTGCCTTATATTACGGGGAAAAAAATGGAGAATGATAGTACGGTAGTACTCCAATGGACATTCGACAAAAAAGCCAATCGTTTATTAAAAGGCTTTCAATTAGTACGAAGCAATAATGACCGTACCGATTTTAAAAAAGTAGTTGAAAATATAAAGCCAGAGCAACGTTCATTAACCTATACAAAGCTAAAGCGTATTAATTATTTTAAAATTATAGCCGTGGCTAAAAATGGAGATCAACGCCCCTCTTATCCGGTAATTGTGCAACCTGTGGATTCCATTCCGCCAAGTATACCAAAAGGATTACAAGGCACTATAGATACTACAGGAGTGGTGCGCTTAAAATGGGCTGCCAATAAAGAATTTGATCTCAAAGGCTATCGCGTATTTAGGGCAAATAATAAAAATGATGAATTTTCCCCTGTAACAAAAAGCTTGGTAAGTAAAAATGAGTTTACGGATACCATAAATGTTAAAAATTTAAACAAACAAATTCATTATAAAATTTGGGCCGAAGATGAACGCTATAATGCCTCAAAGCTTTCTGAAGTTTTAAGTATTGATAAACCAGATTTATTTCCGCCAACCCCAGTAGTGATTACCAAATATGATGTCATTGGCAATGCAGTAAGTTTTTCATGGGTAAAAAGTAGTAGTGAGGATGTGGCTGCATATGAAGTATACCGTAAAGAAAAAAAACAAGCAGATTTAGGCTGGGAGTTTATAACTAGTGTAGGGGCTAGTGTGCTCAATTATAACGATAAAACTGTGCCAGTTGGTAATTATGAATATACCATAATAGCTAAAGATAACACTGGTTTAGAAAGTACTCCTTGTCAACCCATACAGCTAAGTATTACACAACAATTAGGCGAAAAAATAATCACACGATTTAATGTAACTCCTAACCGTGAATTACGGACGATGTTTATTTCATGGAAAACAAGCACCGAAGATGTAGCAGAACTCTTATTGTATAAAAGTATGGCTGATGGTAACTTAAGTTTATTTAAAACATTTCCAGCCAATAGTAATCGATATGAAGATACCGATTTAAAAATAAATACGACCTATACTTATGCCTTAAAAGCCATATCAAAAATAGGGATAGAATCTAAGTTAACACAAATTAAAGTGACCTACTAGTATGAAGAAAAACTACATTTTATTAAGCTTTTTTTTGTTGTTTGTTTCGTTTGTTTTTGGACAAGATTATCGTGTTGAATTTAAAGCACATTTAGATACATTAAATTGTGCTAAATATGTTTCTTCTGGTCGAGAGTTTGTTAGGTGTTTTGATGATCCAACTCGCTCAAATTTTATAAGAAATTTTAAATTTAGATTGAGATCACAATATTTTGGTACAGGGGCTACTTTTTTAAAAAGTCATGAACAAACAAGATTACTATACGATAAAAATGGAAGTATTATAGCAGATGAAGAAATTGATGTTATCCATGGGCCTTTAATTGTGAGTGGTTTGATAACCGTATGTAGTTCTGGTTGTAATAGTTTTGATTCAGGCACATTTTATGATAAAGTGTTTTTTGAAAAAGTAGCGAATAGTCAGAAACAACCATGCAGGCTGATAAGACAAAATGCACATGGTAGACCATTTCAAAACGGACCAGTTGAGATAGGTTTGGAATCAGATTCTTACCCTTGGAATATTTTTAATATAGGACCAATCATGAGTTCGCTTTATTATATTCCTAAAAATGAAGAAATTACCGATTTGAGAAATGATGGAAATGAAGGTAGTATTGTAGGGATGAAATCTGCAATAGCAGGGGCATTTGGAGTGTTAAGTACTATGAGTGGTAACCCATTAGGGGGTGTTGAGGTTAAATTAGAAGGAGAAGCAGATTCTGAATATAGATTAGGACTTCCTGGGTATAGTTTAGAATCGCTTGGTTTTACAGAAGATCAAGTTCTAAACAGAAATTTAATCGTAAGAGGCGTTGCTTGTGGGTGTCATAATCAAAAAGAAGCAAACAATAGTCCTGAGCCAGTTACAATAGATGGATATTGGCCTCAAGAAGAAAGGGTAGTTACCTCATCAATAATCATGGATTACGTTCCACTAAGCCCCCAACTCACCAGCCAACCCAGTATCATAAACACTTCGTGCATCGCAATTAACGATGGAAAAATAGAACTAAGTTTTGATAAAGATTTAGCTTCTGGGTTTAAGTTATTGTATAATTTACGCAGGTTTGTAGATCCAAGAGATGATATACCCATGGATTTAGAAAGTTCAATTACTATTCCAAGTTCGGGGAGGTTTGATAGTTTTGAACCGGGCAATAAAGTCACAATAACAGGGGTAGAATCGGGCACCTATTTTTTAGTCTACCAAACACTGCGCGCATCAGAGCCCGATAATTTAGATTACGGGGAAGTAAAATCAGTAGAAGTTACTCAAAAATTTGAGGTAAAAGCGCCAACTCCAATCACCTTCACGACCAATAAAACCAATGCCGTATGTACAGGGGGCACAGGCAGTATAACAATAACCGCCAGTGGTGGTAAAGATGGGGATTTTCCATTATCGGATGGGATATATGAGTTTAGTAGGGATGGTGGGAGCACATGGACACGCCCTAACCCCACAACATCCAATACCCATACATTTACTAATGTAGCTCCCAGAACAACAGCCTATCCCATCGCTGTACGTTTAACAAAAACAGGTATTTCAAATTGTAACGGAAGCCCAGCGACTACAAATGATGGGAGTGTGAGCATTCAAGTGCCTAGTAATCCGTTAAGCCTGTTAAGTATATTAGCGACTAAAAATCAAAGTTACCGCAATGCGGGGGATGCAGAAATTACCGTAAACATCAATAATGGAAATCCAAGTCCAAATTTTACGTATAGTTTAGAAGAAATTACCTCGGGAAGCACCATCACCAGAATCAGTACCAATCGGAGCTTAACTTTTACAAATTTAACAGCTGGGACGTATAACGTAAATGTCAGTGATGGGACTTGTACGGTGAGTAATGCTGTAGCAGACAATGTAGCGATCATTAATCCAGCTGCAATTACCTACGAGCGAGTAAGCATAGATCAAGATATCGATTGTTTTGAAGAAGCCACAGCAAGTGCCAGTATTGTAAACGTACAAGGAGGCACCAGTACTTTTTACCGTTATCAAGTATTTGACACAGATGGCGATGAGGTATATTTGGGTAGTGCCAATGCATTTTCCAATTTATCCAAAGGGAGCTATACATTCAGGATAGCCAATAGTCCAGCATTGCTAAGCACCTTAGGGGCATTTGCCAGTGGTAGTTTTGAGATTGGCGCCGGTATTACCCAAGTAACTATCCGTAATGTTACCCCCAATAATGCCGTATGTTTTGGCGATGCTGCAAGTATAGCAGTAAACGTAACAGGAGGGAGCGCGCCTTATAGTTATCGTTTAGGAACCACAGGGAATTACACTCCTTTAGCGACCACAGGCGTTATTGCAATACGGAGTAATTTTACAGGAGTTGTGTATGTACGCGATACCAATGGATGTACAAAAATATCTAGTAATGTACAAGTGATAGTCCCCCGAGAAGTCTTGGAAGTAGTTTATGAATCTCAAGCAAACAATGTAGTTTTCGGCGAAGCCGAAGGGAGTTTTAAAGTAAGTGTATTTGGAGGTCATGGCGGCTATAGATATGAGTGGGAAAAAGATGGGGCAACCTATGTGCCTACTTCAGGGACATTAACCGAACAGCTAGTAGCAGGCGATATAGAGTTGACATTAGATGACCTAGAAGCAGGAGTGTATAATTTAACAGTGAGCGATAGCGAAGGTTGTGAAAAATCACTAGCAAGTCCAATAAGCATCACGGAGCCCGCAGCCCTTCAAATCAGTGAGATCAATGAAGAGGAAACGATACCATGTTTTAACGAAACAGGAGAGTTGAGTGTTACTACAACCGGAGGAATCGGGCCTTACCGATACGAGTGGCGTTTAGGAGGGAATTTGTTAACGGATACCGATGCGGTATTAGAAAATGCAGTGGCAGGGAGTTATAGTGTAGTGGTTTATGATCAGTATACTTCGGCCAGCCCAGTATCAGTAAAAGTACTCAATGCTCCAACAGCGTTGAGTGTTACCACTAGCCCCAAAGCAGCGGCCTGTTTTGGTGAAGCCACCGGGAGTGTACAAATAAATGTATCAGGCGGAACGCCGCCATATCGTTATTCGTTAGATAATGTAACGTATAATTCATTAAGTAGTTTAAGTGATAATACATTAGAAGCCCTAAAAGCAGACACCTATGAGCTATACATACAAGATGCTAACAATTGTAGTTTACCAAGCATAGCTAATTTTAAAATAACCGAACCCGCAGCCATACAAATCACCCCAGTAATTAATCAAGAAATCCGAGTAAGAGGCGCGGCTACAGGTGTTTTAGAAGTATCGGCCAGTGGCGGAAGTGGCACATTAAGCTATAATTGGACCAAGGAAGATGATTTATTATTTAGTGCAACCACAGCACGTATAGAAAATATCACAGCAGGAAAATATACAGTTAGTGTAAGTGATGTCAATGGGTGTAGTGAGCCAGCAAGCTTTGAGGTGTTGGAACCCGAAGCCTTAGAGGTGGACTTAAAAGAATTATTAGCGATCAAGTGTTTTGGCGAAGCCACAGGCGCATTAGAAGCTACAGTAAGAGGAGGCTATCCTATAGTATCCACGATCACAGATTTTAATTTGACCTGGTTTAAAATAGAAGCAGGGGTAGAGCAATTAGTACAAGAAGGTCAAGGATTAGCTACATTAAATAGACAGCCAGCAGGCGAATATAAAGTAGTAGTTACCGATAGTGAAGGTACGATGGCATCAGATACATTTAGACTAATCAGCCCCACAAAATTTGAGGTAGGTCTAAAAGAAACTGGTAATGAACAGTGTTTTGAAGCCAAAGATGGTTTTATAGATATAAATGTAAGCGGGGGAACCCCACCATACAGCTATGAGTGGACCAAAGTAGCAGATGCCAGTTATAGCAGTGCTACACAAAATATAGCCGATTTAAGTGCAGGGATTTATAAGCTAACGGCCAAGGACGCTAATGATTGTGCAGTAGATTTAACCGAGGTGATTGATTTAGAGAGTCCAGAGATTGTTTTTACCTCCTCAGTTAGTGAAATAACAGGTTCAGGCTTGTCTAATGGGCGTATTAGGATCACTGCCACAGGAGGAACAGGACCCTTAAGTTACCAATGGAGCAAGGTAGGTGATGCAAGTTTTGCACAAACCACAGCTAGCATAAGCGATTTAAGTGAAGGAACTTACGTATTAGAGATTAAGGATGCTAAAGGCTGTACAGAGGAATTTAGTCGTGAACTATTAGCACCCGATACCCTGCAAGTAACATTAAACGAAGCGCAAGCCAATGCTTGTTTTGGGGCAACGACTTCAGATATAATAGCCACAGTAAGTGGTGGAGTACCACAATCGAGTACAGCACCATTATATGATTACCAGTGGTATAAAATAGTAGGAACTACTGAAACGGAATTGATCGGCGAAAAAGAAGCACAGCTAATCAATCAAGCATCGGGGAGCTACAGATTAGTGGTTACCGATAAAAATGGCAATACGAATCAAGATGACATAACCACGATTCAGCCCGATGAAATAAAAGTAAGTTTAGCAGGGCATCAAGATGAGCAATGTTACCAAGCCAATGATGGATTTTTGGAAGTAAGTGTTACCGGCGGAGTCCAGGATGCTTCGGGGAACTATTTAGCATATACTTATGAGTGGCGTAAACGAGGAGATGCACGCTTTAGTGGCAATACGGCGCGTATTGAAAACCTATCCCCAGGAATATACCGATTAGCAGTAGTAGATCAAGCTTTGTGTAGTCCCTTAATGGAAAGTGAATATGAGATTAAAGGGGTAGAAGAGCGTTTGCTTATAGACGCTCCAGTAGTGAGTAACCTAACAGGCTTTAACACCCAAAACGGGAGTGTCGCCATAACAGTTACTGGCGGAACAGCACCTTACAGCTATGTATGGAGTTCAGATCAAGCAAGTTTTACTACTATTGATAATAGCAAGATAGCAAACTTAAGTAGTGGTAAGTACCAAGTAGTAGTAAGTGATGCTAATGGCTGTAGTGTTACCAGTATAGAAATCTCGGTAAGTGAACCGAATCAATTAGGAGTAAATATTCCCGAGTTAACAGCAATGCAAGGGATACCTTGTTTTGGAGAAATGACTATAGCGCCTTTAACAAGTAGCGTTACAGGAGGAGTGCCTCCTTATAGTTATGAGTGGACCGCTATAGCCAATGGACAATCAATAAGTACCAATGAAACCGCTCCACCTCAAGCACAAGGGGAGTACCGTTTAGAGGTTACGGATGCCAATGGCAATACAGCCAGTACAAGTAGGATTATTACTGAACCATTAGTATTAGAAATCACCAATGAAAGCAGTACCCCAGTAAGTTGTTTTAATGGAGCAGATGGCGAAGCTAGTGTAAGTATAACAGGTGGTACACCACCTTATAGTTACCTGTGGAATACGAATGCTATTACACCGAGTATTACCGCATTAAAATCAGGGATATATAACGTTCGTATAACCGATGCTCGTGGCTGTAGTATCGAAACAGCACTGATGGTAAGCGAACCATCAGTATTGAGAAGCGAAGGGATTACTGTAAGAACATTTCCTTCGGCGCCAGGAGTAAATGATGGAATGATTAGCGTTACTATTATAGGAGGAACACCACCTTATGATTATGTATGGCAATCCTTAGTTGATGGAACAATAATCAGCACACCGAGCAGTAATGCACAAGCGGTATTGAACAATACCAATGCTTTTGGTTACGGGTTAACTGTAACCGATGCCAATGACTGTGAACTAGTAATAGACGATGTAGACAATATCGTAATAGCCCCAATAAATATAGATTTATCCATTGAAAAGGCAGTGAGTTGTCAGGGAACAGCCACGGGCAGTATCCAAGCTCGAGTAAGTGGTGGAATTCCATTTAGTGATATAGATGAACCTTATACTTATGAGTGGTATGACGCGAGTAACAATACGATAGTAGCAAGTACTCCTAAACGATTAGAAGCTATAGGAGCAGGGAGTTATTATGTAGTAGTAACCGATGCGCAAGGGACACAACAACAAAGTGATGTACTAGCAGTTACCGAGCCAACTGTTTTAGAAATAGCAAGCTTAGAGGAATCTTTTATTTCATGCGGAATTGGAGCAGATTGGCAAATAAATACGATGGTAGTAGGAGGTGCTTTACCTTATACATATCAATGGAGTACAGGAGCAAGTACAGCGAATGTAGAAGAGTTACTTCCGGGAGTTTATAGTTTAACAGTAACCGATGCCTTGGGGTGTAAAGCAGAAAGAAGTATTACATTAACACCTCCACCAGCCTTAGTAATTACCGAACAGATTTCCAATCCGATATGTTTTGATGCCTGTACAGGAAGTATCGAAGTGACTACTACAGGCGGTATAGCTCCTTACACCTATAATTGGAATACAGGAGCTATAACAGCAACAGTTCAAAATTTATGTGCTGGTGTATATGAACTTATAGTAACTGATGCCTTAGGTTGTGAGGAGATACATACCTATGAAATTGTAAATCCAGAGGCGTTTACAATAGATTTAGGCGAAGATATTACCTTGTGTAAAGATCAAACAGCGGAGTTAGATGCCAGTATACCAAATGGAGTAAGCTACAGGTGGTCGAGTAGTAATGGTTTTTTAAGTGAACAAGCACAAGTGGAGATTACCGCTACTGGTTTATACGAAGTGATTGTGATTAATGCAGATAATTGTGAGGCAAGAGACGAAATATTTGTAGAGTTGACCAATGATGAAATCTCGGCAGGCTTTATCGCTTCGAGTCAGGTGTTTGTAGGCGAACCATTTATTATCGTAAATATAGCCAACCCTAAACCTGATCTAATGTCTTGGAATTTTCCTCAAGAAGCAATAGTAGATGTGGTGGATAATGATTTTATAGAATTGACTTTTGATAACCCCGGTACTTATGATATTACTTTTGATGTAGCACGAGGCCTGTGTAAAGCTTCGATCACTAAACAAGTAGTAGTATTGGAACGCGACACATCGGTAGCGGATCAACCTATAACAGCGGGTGGTGATGTGGTGGTATCCAAGTTTGTGAATTATAACCTATATCCAAACCCAATATTAGATGGGATTTTTACACTGGATATAAAAATGTCGGAACCAGCCAAAGCAAGCATAAGCGTATATGAGCTGACAAGCCATAGTATTATTGCCAATCGAGTATTGGAAAAAAAGGACAGACACGAGGAATTATTTGAATTACAAACAAGTGCATCGGGGATATACTTGGTAGTAGTTGAAAGTGAATTAGGAAATCAGGTGTTAAAACTGGTAGTAGAATAGGTGTGGGGTTGAAGGAAGAAAGATTGAATAAACTATTTTTTATATGGGCTGTGATAGGAATATATACTACTAGCCTAGCGCAAGACTTTACCAATTTTGGGAAGGCCAAACTGGTAAAAGTGAACGGAGGAGTTTCGGCAAATTCTATTTTTTACGAAGGGGCTTCGGCACGTGAACCTTTTACTTATTTTTTAAATGGGAATATCAATGTAAATATCAAAGGAGTGTATAATATTCCATTAACATTTACATATTCGAATCAGGAGTTTGAAACCAATCGTCCTTTTACGTTTAATACGTTGAGTTTACACCCTTCCTACAAATGGATTACCACTCATATTGGACAAGTAAATATGACATTTTCGCCCTATACATTAAACGGGCATCAATTTTCGGGTTTTGGCATTGATTTGGCTCCTACCAGTAAACCATTTACTATTAGTGCTATGTATGGACGCTTACAAAAAGAAGTCGAATTTAATGCGAATGACCTCCAATCATTACCCGCATACAAGCGTTTAGGCTACGGTTTTAATGCCAGTTACAAATTTGAAAAATTTGATGTGGGTCTTATTCTGTTTAAAGCAAAAGATGACGAAACTTCTTTAAATGAATCCATTCCCTTGGATATAGGAGTAACTCCAAAGGACAATGTAGTGGTGAGTGCCGAGGGGAATTTTAAATTAGCAGATAAATTACAATTACATGTAGAAATCGCTAATTCGGTAATTACCGAAGATATCTCTAATCAAAGTGCAGGAAAAAACAATACCCCACTTTCTTTTTTAGTAGAAAGCAATGCCACCACTCAACAGTTTAATGCCATAAATGCTAATGTTTCTTATCCAGTTGCCAATGGTACAGTAGGAGTAGGTTACGAAAGAATTGATCCTGATTATAGAACTTTAGGCGCTTATTTTTTCAATAATGATTTAGAAAACATTACGGTAAATGCTTCGCAAAGTATTCTTAAAGGAAAAATTAATATAGGTTTTAATGGAGGATTACAACGTGACGATTTAGAAAATAAAAAGCAATCGCAATTGCAGCGTATAGTAAGTGCTTTAAATATAGGTTATACGCCAAATGAAAAATTAAATTTTACGGGAGGCTATTCTAACTTTAGGTCGTTTACCAATATAAAAAATCAATTTGATGCCATAAATGAGGTGACTCCAGTAGATAATATTGATACCTTGGATTTACAGCAAATTAACCAAAATGCCAATTTGGGTATTGCTTATCAAATTCAGAGCAACAAAACCAAGACTTCGGCATTAACTGTGGATGTGTCGTTTCAAACTTCGCAAAGTGAACAAAATAATAAAGTGTTAACTAGTGGAAAATCGAGTTTCTATAATTTTGGAACAGGTTACAATCTAGGCTTTCCAACCCGCAGTTTTACTATTTCGGCAACAGCCAATGCCAGTATCAACCAAATTGGAACCGAAGCAACTATAATTACCCTTGGTCCTTCCGTAAATGCCAGTAAAGCCTTTTTTAATAAGCAACTACGTACTTCGGCTACATTGAGTTACAATCAAAATCGAATAGGGAGTGAAAAGGAGAGCGAGGTAATGAATATTAGGTTAAATTCGGGCTATGTATTTAAAAAGAAGCACCGATTTAGTTTAAATTTATTAAATCAAATAAGGAGTAGAGCAGCACAATCCAATTCGGTAGATTTTACAGGAACCTTGTCCTATAATTATACTTTTGACAATTTTAAAGTAACCCCACCTAAATTGAATTTAAATTTTAACGGACCAGGCGAGCGTTTAAAAATAACCTATAAAGAAAAAGTATTTGAAGGTAAAAAAGAGGAAATTGTAAATCAATTGAGAAACTACCAAGGCAATAAAATTTTTAGGGAAGTTCCTGTGAGTAAACGAAAAGAATTGAATGCCTTGATCGCGCCTTTAGCTAAAGAAAAATCAGATGCTGTTTTTAAACTAAAAGCAAATGAATTTTTAGTAGCGCTACATAGTTATACTGATTTTAAAGCAAAATTTAATGACTTGATTTTACAAAGTTTTAAAAGCTTAAATGGTCAAATGACGGTGTTGGATGAAAAATTTGAAAAACAATATATTGATGCCCAGTTAAATGTAAAGTCTCATGCCTTGTATGATACAGATAAGGGTAGTAAACCAACCAATAATCAAGGTTTAAAAAATGAGTTCGAACGTTTAAAAAAGAAAGCAAAAGCAAGAGGCGAAGTATTATTTGCGCACCGATGGATGCAACCCATTATAGAAAAGCAGAGTAGCTTACAAGTCTTAAATACAGAGGACACCGAGATTACTCAATTTATAGAAAACGAAAAGTATAAAGCCTATCGTATTTTTGATAATACCAAAAGTATGGAGGCTGTTGATAGTTATTTAATGCAACAACTAATAGATACTTATTTTAAAAAGGCATTAAAATCAGTAGATAGACAGCTTATTTTAAAATATATAGAAAAAAATTAATCTTTTTTATGAAGATAAATCAACAAATAATAGCATCCGTTAAGCAAAAATTAACCCAAATGCTGTGTACGCTGGCAGGAGTATTCATCCTACTAAGCAGTGCTACTATTGCAGGGCAAACATTTCCAGTAAATGTGTCTCTACAGGTTACCAATCCAGCCCCCATATACCTGAGTAATTATAGCGATGCTAACTTACTAAATGGGCCACTACGCACCCAGTTAGTGCTTAATGATTTTAGTATAACCAACCGCCAAATAGCATTAAGAGTAAGTGTTAAGGGACAAGGTATTGCCTTGGAAAGCCGACCAGGTTTTACTGGTAATATTCCATTGTTTATTGATGGTGGAACCCCATTAAATGTAACTACGGCTGAGATTGCACAGTATTTTGAATTACAAAATATAGTAGGTATTTCGCCTCAAGCCTATGCCAATGCTTTACCCGAAGGGAATTATGAATTTTGTATGGAGGTTATTGATGTCATTACAGGCTTACAACTTTCGCAAAAAACATGTACTAACACCTTTGTTATTCAAAATGATCCACCATTGTTGGTGTTGCCCTTTAAGGGAGAAGAAAAGGATGCGTCAAAAATACAAAACATCATTTTTCAGTGGACACCACGTGGCGTAAATGTAACGGATGTGGATTATGAGTTGAGTATGGTCGAAGTATGGAACAATCAAGTAGACCCACAAACAGCTTTTTTAAGTTCGCCACCCATTTTTACGGTCAGTACAAACAGAACATCATTTAGGTATGGACCCGATCAACCTTTACTACTATCCAACAAACGTTACGCATGGCGGGTACAAGCTAAGGCCCAAAAAGGAGGAGAGCCCATTGCGTTATTTGAAAATGCAGGCTATTCCGAAATTTTTTGGTTTGACTACATCACGCCTTGCGAGGCGCCAAAAAATATAAGTGCAGAGGTAAAAGGAATTTACAAGGCCAATATTTATTGGGACGAAAATCTAGATGAAATCACGCCTTATATCATCAGATACAGGCAAGCCAACCTAAAAGATGCGCAATGGTTTATGGCGCGTACCACAGAACCTTGGGCGACACTCTGGGATTTAAAGGAAGGCACCACTTACGAATATCAAGTAAGTTCCAAATGTCAGTTAGGGGATAGTGAGTTTTCGGAAATTAAAAGTTTTACCACCGATGTTACCGAAAATGAAGAGACGTATTACAATTGTGGGATCACATCGGATATCGAACTAACCAATAAAGAACCCATAACAGAGCTGTACGTTGATGAAGTATTTACAGCAGGGGATTTTCCTGTACGTATTACCGAGTTAAGTGGATCAAATGGGCGTTATACGGGTAAAGGAGTGGTCACCATTCCGTATTTAAAAAACGTAGGCCTAAATGTTAAGTTTAGCAATGTTTTAATTAATAACGAAAAGCAACTTGCCGATGGTGTCGTAATTACCACCTATGATTCTAGTTTAAAAAATATATTGGATGTTGATGAGGCTATAGCAGGTGTTAAGGAAGTTATAGATGAAATAGAAGATTTAGGTGATGCCCTAAAAGGAGGAGATAAAAAGGAAGTAGCCGTTGATTTTGAAATAGAAGATGTACAACTAAACGAGGATAAAACCAAAATAGTCATTACGGGTAAAAATGGTGAAACCAAGGAGGTGGATTATGACGAAGAGGATGAATACCAAATAGCAGGCACCGATAAAACCTTCCGTATTGATAAACAGGGTAATGCCGAGCAAACAGGTCAAGTAGCCGAAGGAGGCAGTGCGTCGCCTTCAAATACTTCGGGAGTAGCCAGTGGCCCAACATCATCCGGAAACGGATCATCCGTTAGTCAGGTAGCTACCGAGGCTATTGAAATTGCATTTAGGGAGGGAGAAGGCACTACCTATGCCTTTGACAAAGCCGAAGGAACTTTTGAAAAGGAAACCTACCCAAAAACTAAAAACGAAGCTGGTGCCGAGGTATATGCATTCCATAAAGCCGTACCCAATGGAGCAACAGACGTATTTTATGCCGATGTAAAAATTAGAAACAAAAGAATAAAACTGGATAGCTTAATTATAAAAACCTTAAGCGGACGCAAAATTGACTATGTAGTTGAAGCCAAAAATACCCTGAAAATAACGGTGAAAGGTTTTGATGGTTATCGTAAGGAAGAAGCTATTGTAACCTATAAAATTGAAGGAGGTAAACAACAGGTAGCAGCCAATTTCTTTATCCACCATTTGGCTAAACCAGCCCCAATTGCGGTCAATTTAGTGCCTATGGGTGGGGCGGTAATTACAGCAAGTTTTAAACAGGAATTACAAGCCATTTACAAAAAAATAGGCGTGGAGTTCAATTTGTCTGTCATGCCAAATTACAATCCAGACACCAGTGTTTGGGATAAGGATGGAAATACCCAATTAACCTATGATGGCAGCGGTGTATTTAAAAATTTCCCACCGGAGTTTAAAGCCATAAATAAGGATTACCAAACCACGGATGATTATTCAAGCAAAGCTTATTATTTATTTGTAACCGATTTATATACTAGCGAGCCTTTAGGGGGCTTTATGCCTAAAGGCAGTCAGTTTGGGTATGTGTTTGTAAACGGCTCGGGGGCCGAAGGTAAAGGAGCACCAGCAAAAACGGCTGCGCATGAGTTAGGTCATGGTGTTTTTGGTTTAGAGCATCCTTTTAAAGATACCAAAAGCCCAAACACCAACACCAATTGGTTAATGGATTACGGTACCGATACTCAATTTTCGCAAGTCAATTGGGCTACATTAGGAAACGAAAAACTGCGTTTGTATTTGTTTCAGAAGGATGAGGATAATGAGTATACAGATTCTGAATATATTCAAAAAGTATTTCAAAAAATACGTTGTGCTAATATAAACGAGGAAAAAACTTTAGATGAAAAATATTTTTCAAAAGTAGGCGAAAATTTCAAAGGCAAGTTTCAAGGTTTATCTATAAATCTATCCATTAAAAGGGAACAAGTTAGACTTAAGCGTTATAGTGAAATACCAATTGAAACAACAAAGGGAGGTCCTAAAAATAGTCAAACTAAGAGTGTAGCTGTTTTTGATTATATGGGAGTCAAGTTTTCTGTGTTTCCATATAATTCGAAAAAAATTAATGAGCTTCAAGATTATTTATCTCCAATTAATAAAGATGAAATAGAAAATGATTTTATTGAAATTGTAAATAGATTAGAAGCCAAAAAAACGTTGAATGATGCAGATATAAGAGAGTTAAAAAGTATTGCTAGTTGCGGGGCTCAACATTTTTCAACCAAGGGTAAATTTAAAATTATCAAACTTATTGAAGATAGTAAGACTTATCTTTCTGAGTATTACGAAGACTTAATCTTAGATTTATTAGATAGCTATCCAGATGACATAAACTCTTATGCTAATGAGTTATTAGATTTATTTTATGCAGATAAGTCTTTCTTAAGGGAACTATTCTACTCAATTCAAAATAATGATGGAATCTTTTTTGCAAATGAAAAGAATAGAGATCGATTCATGGAAATTCTTTTTGGACTATGGGTTGATAGTAAATATGCAGATTCTTCTAGATATAAATATTTAGATCCATCAAAGTACTTTTTATTTGATGAGTTTTATATTTCACCACCTACTGTGGTTTATAATGGTAATTCTTGGTTTCCTAGAACAACTTATCAAGATCCAATTTTAAAAACAAACACAATTGAAATACAAGGAGGGAGACCTGCAGAAAAGCCAGTTTTTGCTTTAGAGTATGATTATTTCCAACCTGTAAATGTGTTATTTGTTGAAAGTGATACGGCAGCCAAAGTGACTAATGTTCCGGTACCAGCTATATTTTTAGCAGGATCTATTAAGTCTGATAATACAGAAAAAAGAATTAAACAGATAGGCTTAACTGTAGATATAGCATTAACCGCTTCAGGAACGGGTAATTTATTTAAATTAAGACATCTTTCTAAACTACGAGTAGCTGGGAAGATACTTTATGGAGCTTTAGAGGTTACAAGTGGTGCCGCTGATATTCTTGTAAATTATACAGATTTATGTCAAGGAAATGAACAAGCTTGCGCAATTTTTAGAGAGTATAATACCTACTTACAATTAGGGATGATTGGAACAGGTATCCTAAAAGCTAAGTTTAAGCAAACTAGGTTAAATGCTATTGATGCCTATAAAGGGGAAAGAGCAAAGCTTATTAAAAAATATGGTGATGAAGATTATCGTATTAAGGAATTGGATGGTCATTTTGATATTGGGAAGTTGGCTGATGCGGGGAGTGAGATTTCAGAAACCTTAAGAACAAAGATTTTTAGTAAGATTCCAACTAATCAAGCAGATGAGTTAATATTAGAGTTAGGAAAAAACAGTAGCCTAAAAGCTGCTATGGAATCTGGAGATATAAGTTCTTCGGCTTGGAAGAAAATTTCAGATGGGATACCTTCTTTTAGATTAGACAAACCTACTGATTATCTAACTTGTTTAAAGAAAATGACTCAATACGAAAAAGGAATTGGAGGTTCTGGAACTGTAAAATATTATAGAGTTCAAGGTGGCGGTTCAGGTAATGCGACTAGTAGGGAGTTATTGGTACTTGAACCTAACGGAAATATGTCCTTTGCTGATAAAACAAAGGAACTTTATTTTAGTACAGATAATTTGGATCATGCTAAATATTATGTAGATGGAACAGGAACAAATATTAACGGGAAATTAGTAACTAAAAGACCTCCGAATCGTCCTAATGGTACAATAATAGAGTTTGAAGTCCCTAAATGGTTAGATGATAAACTTAAGAAAGATGCAATTCCACAACATAAATCAGGATCAAACACCTTAAATAATAATTCACCTCAGATAGTAGATTATAATCAACCAGGAAACCCTTTTGGAATTAAAGAATCTTGGCAAACTTTAATAGAGAGAAATTATATAAAAGGTAGTGTTAAAATAATAGAATAAATGTATGAGTAATAATTTAATTTTAAGTGGAGGTATTGTGGTATATGTAATTAAGGAAGGAAATGGTTTTTTTTATTATTCAGAAAATACTACTTGGTTACTTGATGATTGGGAACGAGAAATTAATGATAAAAGCTATTTTGAATTTATAGCTAAGTTTGAATTAAATGTGTCGTTATACACGACGGATGTATTAAAAAATAATCTTCCTCAAGTATTGATTGATTTTGATAATAAAATATTAATCAATAATTATTATGATCAAGCACTGGAAGATAGAGTTCCTAGGTTATGGAATGGTACTTGGATTGAAGATATAAATAGTTTTCTTGATCTAATACCCGAAGAGCAGCGATATTGGGAATCTACGAATAAAGAATCTGATTCTTAAAATTATCAGGTAATGGGTAGATATTTTCAATAGGGAGTAATTGAGTTGCTTTCTCTATTTTTTTGTCTAAAATTAAAGAATGTATTTCTCTACATTTACCAGTAATATCTTCAATCGAAACAACCCAATCATTTACATATTTTTCAACTGCTAGGCCTGTTAATCCAACTTGTATAGATCTATAGTCTAGTTTATTTAAAAAAATATCTTTTTCAGGATCCCATTGTATGCGTACAGGAGCTTTATGTAGAGTATCTTTCCATTGCTCCTGAGTTATATGAATATCTTTAATGAAATGAGACAAACAAGCATTTTTCATAGCCCATTCCCATCCTTCACGTTTTACTTTAATAGCCAAAATATGTTCTTGTCCTTCTTTTAATCCCCAACCACAACGGTACATCATCCAAAGAAAAGAAGGTTTAATCCAAGTCATTCTTTCCATTTTAAAGGGAGATACAAATTTTTGGTTTTCTACAGCTGGAATTGCTATTTCAGGTCTATAAGCTTGATAAACTATTATTGTTTCTTCATCAAAAACAGCACGAATAATTCTTTCTTTCATTTAGTGAAACATTAAATATTCCTTATAATTAATCTCGAAATTAAAGACTTACGGATTTAAGGATGTTTTCCGTGTCTACAAAGTTAATCAAACAAAGTAAGTTTTTTTTGTAAAATGATCTTGTTTTTATTGTGGAACGTCTTTATCTTTAGTTTATCTCATCGCTTCGAGTGATTTGCGCAATGGAATGAAGCAAATAGGATCGAGAAGTGCTTTCCGATTCCGATAGACGAGTTCTCGATACATTTTTTCTCCGCTATCGCTTCGATGAAACACTCGATCCAGTCAGCGTGTTTTATTTAGATTAGGTATGTAGATTAGCATTGTTTCGAGTGATTTGTGTAGTGAAATGAAGCAAATTTTATCGAGAAGTGCTTTCCGATTCCGAGAGACGAGCTCTCGATATATTTTCCCTCCGCTATCTATGGATACGATAAAATACTCGAATTAGTTAACGTGTTTTATTCAAATTAATATTTAGTCTAGCATTGCTTCGAGTGATTTGTGTAATGGAATGAAGCAAATAGTATCGAGAAGTGCTTTCCGATTCCGATAGACGAGTTCTCGATACATTTTTCCTCCGCTATGGCTACGATAAAATACTCGAACTGGTCAGCGTGTTTTATTTAGATTAGGTGTTTAGTTTAGCATTGCTTCGAGTTGGAATGTCTAGTTTTGTTGATATAATTTATTAATAAGATTTGGTGTATTATATAGATGGATAAGAAAAAGGTGTTACCTATTAATAATAATTTGTTTCGTTTTATAAAATTTAGCTGTTTTTAATACAATGAAATAGACAGCATTTGCAATTGTATTTGGTATTAAATAATTAATTTGATTAGTAGTATCAAATGAATTTTTTTGCATCAATTTACCTTCAATATTATATAATTCAATAAGAATAGTATTGGTATCTATTTTTTCTTTACTAAGATCAATAGTGATATAATTTGTTGTAATGGGGTTAGGATAAATTTTTGCATTATTATCATTTGCATAAAAATCAGTAATACTCAATGCGTTTTCAGTTACGCTAAGTATAACTTTAGCTTCTACTTTAGAATCATCATTATTGGTAGCAATTAGTTTTAAAGTATAAGAGCCTTCAGCTAAATCTTTTAATTCTGCATCTAAATCCGTTTTGTGTCCCCATTCAAAAGGAGCTACTTTTTCTTTTCTTATTAAAATGTCATTGATATATAAATCAACACTTTTTATATTTTTAGATGTAATAGCTTCAATTTGTAACGAGCTTCCACTAGTTAAGGTAGGTTGACCTTTAGGGTTTGTTAAATTAGGAAATAAAAACGAAACACTTGGTGTTTCAACTTCAGGAGGTGTTATAGTGCCAGGAGTATCAGAATACCAGTCTACCACTAATGTATTGTATTCATTAATAGTTGTAGTAAGCCAAGTGGGAGTTTTGCCTAATCGATGTTTTAATTGAGCCTCGTATAAAGATGCTGGTTGTACTTTTTTGCCATTACTTTCCTCATATTTTAGGGTTGAATTTTTAAAAGTAGTTTTACTACCGTGCATACCTACAATAATTGGATTAACAATAGTTGTTCCACAGTAATTTTTACCACAGTCATTCCAAAAATTAATATTAGTATCCGTTTTACCCACACGTTTTTGATTCCAAATAGTTAAGCCTTTTAAATGATTTGGATTATTAGAATAATGTCCTCCAGCTCCAGAAAGATCATAGCTTGTATAGTTGTCAATAAGATTTGTTCTAGGCTGTGCGGCATGCAAATCCCAACCTCTTCCATTTGGGGCATTTACTCTCCATACCACAGATCCACATGCTCTCGAAGACATATCGGTACCATGCCACATCCCTTTATTAGTATTATCCCAAATTAAACCTTGCAATACGCGTGTTGAACCGTTGTTAACAACACTTATACCATGACCTCTATTTCCATCAATTAAAATAGAAGTAATAGAAGAGGCATAAGCGTTACCCATACTTATGCATTTATTTACATCACTAAATCGACACCTACGTATCCAGGAGTGTGCTATATCGGACATCGAAATAAATTTCCAACCTTCATCATGAATATAGTTTTTATGATGTTTAAATTCTTCTTTAAAATTTCCTTTAAAATGAATGTCTTCAAAACCACAATTTTCAAGTAAAGTTACCACTCTAACTTCCCAATCATCACTTGATTTTATATCATCAATAATTGGATCTTTAAACGTTAATGTATTATTAGATTCGTTTACAGAGGCAATTTCATGAAGCTCTTGTAAACTAATACCATCATCATTTATTTTACTCCATATATTTCTGGGTTTTCTATTTTCAAGATATTCGTTGTTAACCGCTTTATTTGGATCCATTTTTAGCCTAACAAACTTTACATTTTTAAAATCTCGGGCATTATTTACAGAAATACTAAAATCATTTCTCTTGGCATTTTTAGTAATTTTTGTTTTTTTGCCAGATCCATTTCCATTAAATTGAATTAAAGCTGGAGTTTCCCATGGATTTTTTCCGCCAGGTAAAAACATATGATTTTTCATATTTATAACAGTGCCTCCTTTTACAGATCCACTTCCTCTAAAAATGATATTTCCCGTATTGATTTCAATCACAGGGGTGTTATTGCCACTTTGGGTGTTTACTAAAAATTCACCAGGAGGGAAAAAAACAATACCCCCGTTGTTGTTTTCTGCAGCATTTACCGCATCTTTTATAGCTTTAAAGTCCGAATTAGAATCATTTGCAATAGCACCATAATCGGTGACATTAAAAATTTTAAGATCACTTCTATCGGGTATAGGCTCATTTCCTAATTGATAACCTGCGTAAGAATAATTAGGTAAATCAGGTATATTAGCATCGGTTGTTTCTCCAATATATTTTTTCCATATATCAGCAGTTTGAGCAAAAGAAAATAATGAAATAGAAAAAAATAATAATGTGATTGTGGTTTTTTTCATAATGTATATGATGATAGGTTTTGTATGTCAACAATATATAGTGTGTAATAAAGTGTTAGAACAATCAATGTTTGCCATTTATTGTACAGCCAAGTACTGTAATAAATAGATGGAATTTGATAATTTAGGACGACTAAAAAATATTTCCGATTAATGAGTGAATTTTGATTAAATCGAAAAATTTCGTAGGAATAAAATTACGGGAAGTAGCCTCTTTTTTATATTAAAATTCAAATGGCTTAGCAAATTTAAATTTAGGTCAGATTTGACGAATCAAATACATAAATTATATTGATCATTCATATAGGTAAAATTTATAATTTTATATATATTTAACATTGTTTTTGCGAGTAAACGCTAATTTTACTTTTGTTTGAAGATCAGTTAGTTGTATTTGATGTAAAACTTTAAAAAATAATCACAGGTAACATATTCATTGAAATGTTTCTGATATCTTAATTCGTTACTAAATAATGTTTGAAAAGTTAATTTTATATACTATTACAGTTTTGTTAACTACGGCTGTGTTTACACCATTAGTTGTTGATTTACTTGAATTAACTGAAGATATTAGTGTGTTGAGTGAAGTAGGAGAAGAAGATCAAAAAGAAGCCGAAAAAGAATTTGAAATAAAAAATTTATTTTTTGGTATAAAACAGCATATAGAAAATATATGTATAGCTAATCTACAATCTACAATTACAGATTACTATTTAGTAAGAGCATCACTTTTTAAAAGTGAAGTTGTTTCTCCACCACCCAAACATGTTTTACAATTAATTTCGCGTATAGTTTAAAACATTATTTAAGGATTTCCATTTAAAAACACAACTATTATTTAGATAAATATTATTGGTTTTTAAAGTGCGCTTACTAAACACTTTTAGTGAGTAAAATAATTATAAGTTTAATTTATTTACTGGTTTTACAGTATAAAAATATGTCTATGTTTAAGTATATTAAAAATGATTTACCTGCTAGTATAGTAGTATTTTTTGTGGCTTTACCTTTGTGTTTAGGAATTGCATTAGCTAGTGGGGCACCTCCTTTTGCAGGAATGATTGCAGGGATAATAGGAGGTATAGTAGTAGGAAGTTTAAGTGGTTCACACATAGGTGTTAGTGGACCAGCTGCCGGTTTAGCGGCAATAGTACTCACGGCTATTACCAGTTTAGGAGGCTATGAAAATTTTTTGGTAGCAGTAGTAATAGGAGGGGTGATTCAAATTGTTTTTGGGATTTTAAAAGCAGGAGTTATTGGTTATTACTTTCCAAACTCGGTAATTAAAGGAATGTTAGTTGGAATTGGAATTATAATTATTTTAAAAGAAATCCCTTACTTTTTTGGATACGATAAAACTGTAGGAGGTCAATTTTCTTTCTTTAAAATAGAATTTGAATCACTTTTTACTCCCGTACTAAATTCAATTGGTAATCCGTCTTTGGGGCCAGTAATGATAGGAGTTTTTGCCTTGTTATTAATTATTTTTTGGAATAGTGTTTTAGCAAAAAAATCTAAAATATTTACACTTATTCAAGGTCCATTTGCTGCGGTAGTTTTAGGGGTAGTTTATGTTATAATTACACAAGGTAATGATAGTATTGGTATTGCCGCGAACCATTTAGTAAAAGTTCCAGTTCCAGATAGTTTCGATTCTTTTATTGGACAATTTAGTTTTCCAAATTTTAGTGTTATTACAAAACCAGAAGTATGGATTACTGGTTTTACCATAGCATTAGTAGCAAGTTTAGAAACTTTATTGTGTGTTGAAGCTACGGATAAAATTGACCCAAGAAAGCGAGTTACTCCAACAAATAGAGAATTATTAGCGCAAGGTACTGGTAACGTATTATCAGGTTTAATAGGAGGTTTGCCAATTACTCAAGTAATTGTTCGAAGTTCGGCAAATATACAATCGGGAGGACAAACCAAGTTATCGGCTATTGTTCATGGTTTTTTATTATTGATTTCAATATTATTGATACCAAACTTATTAAATTTAATACCGTATTCTGTACTTGCGGCTATACTTTTAATAGTGGGGTATAAATTGGCCCATCCATCAAAGTTTAAAAAAATGTTTTCTTTAGGATGGAAACAATGGCTTCCATTTATAATTACAGTACTATTAATAGTAGCAACTGATTTATTATTAGGAATAGGTATTGGATTAGCTGTTGGAATTTTGATAGTTTTAATAAAAAGTTACCAAAACTCTCACTTTTTGCATATTAGAGAAACTGACGATGAATTTCATAATGTGAAAATGGAATTAGCTGAAGAATTAACTTTCTTTAATAAAGGAGCCATTATGAGAGAGTTAGAGGCTTTACCAAAAAATACACAATTAGAAATAAATATTCTTAAAACACGATACCTTGATAATGATATTGTTGAAGTATTAGAGGATTTTCTTGAAAAAGCAAAAAATAGAGAAATCAATATTAAATTAGTTTCAAAAGAAGGGGTTATAGAAAATCCAGAAAGTTTTGTCGATTTTTTTAAGAATAATTCTAAAAATTAATTTTTGAAAGTTAAAAAGATATGAAAGCACATACAAAAGAAACCCAAGCATTAATGACACCAGAGGGTGCATTAATAGCTTTGCAGGAAGGGAATGAGCGTTTTGTTACAAGTAAAATGCTTAAGAGAGATTTGAATAGTCAGGTAGTAGAAACAGCCTCGGGGCAATACCCATTTGCTACTGTTTTGCATTGTATAGATTCAAGAGTATCGGCAGAGCTGATTTTTGATCAAGGTATAGGAGATCTTTTTAGTATTCGTATTGCTGGTAATTTTGTAAACGAAGATATTTTAGGAAGTATGGAATTTGCCTGTAAGCTTGCCGGAACAAGGGTATTAGTCGTATTAGGGCATACAGCTTGTGGAGCAGTAAAAGGAGCATGTGATCATGCTCGTTTAGGTAATTTAACAGCATTAATTAATAAAATAGAGCCAGCTGTTGAGGCAGTTACAGAACCAAAAGAAGAAGTTTCAAGAACTTCTAAAAATATTGATTTTGTAAATGAAGTAGCTAAAAAGAATGTTGAAATGACACTTAATACCATTAGAAAAGATAGCCCTGTATTAAAAGACTTAGAAGATAATGGTGAATTACAAATTATTGGAGGTATGTACAATATTAGTTCGGGCGTTGTTGAATTTTATGAAGGATAAAATATAATAATAATTGTATTAATAAAAATGCCGCTATAATAAGCGGCATTTTTATTTTGGTTGATAGCTCAAAAGGCGTATTCAGAGAATAGCCTGATTCTCAAAAATTATACATAAAAAATCCAAAATTTGATAAATTCAAGTTTTGGA
>CANLCT010000042.1 GCA_947489195.1 uncultured Aquimarina sp.
AAATTTGCGTCTGGTCATAATGCGTAATTTATTAAAAAATCACTTAATAAATTATATCAACAAAACTAGACATTCCAGATAGAACAAGAACTTCAACAAAAGCAATTATGGAGAATCTATCTAAAGGTTTTAGTCACTTTTACAAACAGTTGAATACAGATAAGGATTTACAACTAAAATCTTTAAGAAAAACTTACCTAACATACCTTTCTGCAACTATGAGTGGAGATGCAAAAAAATTATCATCGCACACTACTGATGAAGTGCTACAAAAAAATTATATCGATCAAAAAGTTGTGAGTAAAGCAATCAAAGAATTGGATATTTTCAGCTCATAAATTTTGTCAAAACGGTACTTTTAAAAGGTACTTTTAAAAAAAAGTAAAAAATGAATTATATAACTCAATCTTTTTAAAATCAAAAACCCTTGAAAATCAAGGGTTTTTGTAGTAGCGAGAACGGGAATTGAACCCGTGACCTCCGGGTTATGAATCCGACGCTCTAACCAACTGAGCTACCTCGCCGTTTTATTTATAAATGCTAAACATAATGGGCTTGACCCGTTAGCGGGTGCAAATATAGTAAGATATATCAATTACCCAAAAACAAATTGTAGTAATTTTTTTTATGTTGATTTTGGATGGTCAATAATTAATCTATATATTGTTTGCTTAACATTATAATCGATTATGTCTAGTAAAATAAAATATGAATTAGAATTCATTATACATGCGTCTCCCCAAATGCTATATAACTATATTTCATCCCCTTCTGGATTATCCGAATGGTTTGCTGATAATGTAAACTCTCGAGGTGAATTATATACATTTATATGGGATGATAGTGAAGAACAAGCAAAATTACTATCAAAAAAGAATAATGAAAAGGTGCGTTTTCAATGGGTAGATGATCAGGACGAAGATTATTTCTTTGAAATCCGTATACAAGTTGATGAAATAACTAAAGATGTATCCTTGATGGTAACGGATTTTTCTGATGATGATGAATTAGAAGAAAATAAAATGCTTTGGGAAAACACAATAGGAAATTTAAAGCAGGTTATTGGTTCTGTATAGAAAAAATAACTTTTTATAACAGTATATTTGTCCCTTATTTTAAGTAAGGGACTTTTTTATGATTAATTTTAACGGAGAAATACTACCTAATGCTCAAGCGAAGCTACATGTTTTTAATCGAGGTTTTGCTTATGGCGATGCTGTATTTGAAACTATTCGAGTAAATGGTAATGTTATTTTATTTTGGGAAGATCATTATTTTCGTTTAATGGCTTCAATGCGTATTTTAAGAATGCGTATTCCCATGAATTTTACATTAGAATATCTTGAAAAGCAGGTTTTGGATACCGTAGCAAGTCACGGTATTTCAAAAAGTCAAAGCGTACGTGTTAAATTAAGTGTTTTTAGAGATAGCGAAGGTTTATACACACCACAAAAAAATAATATTGGTTTTTTTATAAGCATTGCTAAAATTGATGCGCCTTTTTACTCATTAAATAAAATAGATACTACACCTTATGAAGTAGAGCTATTTAAAGATCATTTAGTAGCTAAAGACATACTTTCAACGCTTAAAACTAATAATAGAGTGCTAAATGTGTTAGCAGGTATTTTTGCTAAGGAAAACGGGTTTGCAAATATGTTGCTTTTAAACACCGATAAAAAAGTAATAGAAGCCACTAATGGAAATGTGTTTTTAATAAAAGGAAATACAATAAAAACACCACCTGTTTCTGACGGTTGTATTAGTGGAATACTTAAAAAACAAATACTCCGAATTCTTAAAAATAATACAGCATTTGAGGTTAAAGAAACTTCAATATCAGCTTTTGAGCTTCAAAAAGCAGATGAATTATTTGTTACCAATGTTATTAGCGGAATTACATCAGTGTCAAAATACCGTAAAAAACAATATTCAAGTGATGTAAGTAAGAAAATCTTAAATTTATTAAATATGGATATTCGATTAAAAAAATAGTTAATTATCGGAAGGATTATCAGGAGAATTAGCCCACAATAAATATTCTCCTCCTAAATCAAGCATGTATTCTCTCCAAAAATCTTGAGTAGGTTTTGAAATCATATCGCATAAATTAGAATTCACAACAACCCATATGTTTGAATTCATTTCTTCATTCAATTGATCCGATGACCAGCCCGAATATCCTAAAAAGAATTTGATGTCTTCAGGGGATATTTCTCCTTTAATAATTAATTCTGCGACAACGTTAAAATCACCGCCCCAAAAAATATTAGAACAAATTTCGACACTATTAGGTATTAAGTGTGGTATTTTATGTATAAAATATAAACTATCTTGTTCGACAGGCCCTCCATTAAAAATACGAAATTCATTAGTTATATTAGGTATAACATCAGCTAAAGTGTATGTAAGTGGTTTGTTCATTATAAAACCTATAGAACCATTACCGCTATGGTCTGCAATTAAAACAACTGAACGTTGAAATGATACATCACCTATAATTGAAGGTTCTGCAACAAGTACGCTTCCTGTTTTCGGTTTAGTTAATAACATTTTTTGGTAGTTTTATTTAATATAGTATGTCAAGTAATTATTATATAAATTTATATTAAAATTCAATACAAAGCAATTTTTATTGAAATAATCACACTTAAACCCTTAAAAAATTAGCATATGATTAAAAGCTAATGATTTATGAGTAAACAAATGCTAAATATTTATTAACAAAAGTTATGAAAAAGATAAAAATTATTGAATGCTATGTAACTTAAAACTTAAAAAAGACTAAAAAAGAGAGTAATTATTAGTCAATTTTTTAAAACTAAATAGATTTGGAGAAACTTTAAAAAGTTAATTTAAAAATAACTTTTGTTTAAAAAAAAAGGAGCTTTAAAAAAGCTCCTTTTAAAATAAAAAATATTTATTAGTTTACAGAGGCTGATAATTCAGAACCTGCTTTAAACTTTACTACATTTTTCGCTGCAATTTTTATTGTTTTACCTGTTTGAGGATTTCTACCATCTCTAGCAGCTCTTTCAGAAACTGACCAAGATCCAAATCCAACAAGCGATACACGACCTCCTTGCTTTAAGGTTTTTTCAACATCACCTAAAAAAGTTTCAAGAGCAACTTTTGCAGCAGCTTTAGTTATACCTGCGCTTTCAGCCATGCTTTCAATTAATTCTGTTTTATTCATAATTACCGATTTAAAAATTAGTATAGTGTTTAATCGTTTATTTGATTAGACTTACACAAAATTATATGCTTTTTGCTCTCATGCAAGTGGTAGCCTACGTTTTAGGGCTATTTGTTAATAAAACACAGTGATTGTTAATAAAACATGCCATTAAAACGTTTGAAATGGGGCTATTTATTCTAAAAATGCATTTTCATCAAAGGAATACCCATTAAGTAAATCCTTAATTTCCATAGCTTTTTTACCTGGTAGTTGCATTTTGCTAACATAAATAATTCCATTTTTTACGAAAATACAGCTCTTTTTGTCTATTATTTTTAGTGATCCAACGGTTTCATTATGCTCGTTTTTTTCAAATGAAGCATTTAAAATTTTTATTTGTTGTTGTTTGTTTTTGTTATTTAAAAAACACCATGCAGCAGGGTAGGGGCTAAGACCTCTTATTAGGTTATGAATTGTTTCTCCGCTTTTAGACCAATCGATTTTAGTATTTTCTTTTGTTAATTTATAAGCAGTTTTAGGCTCTTTATCGGGTTGAGCTTGCGTACTAACATTACCTTTTTCAATTAAATCTACTGTTTGTAATACTAATTGGGCTCCTTCTTCCATTAATCGATCATGTAGTATACCTGCAGTATCATTATTAGATATAGGAATTTGTTGTTGTAAAATGATATGGCCCGTATCAATTTTTTCATCAATAAAAAACGTAGTATTTCCGGTTAGTGTTTCTCCATTAATTACCGCCCAATTTATTGGAGCAGCACCCCTATACTCGGGTAATAATGAAGCATGCAAATTAAAGGTGCCTAATTTGGGCATAGCCCAAACTACTTTAGGTAACATTCGAAAAGCTACAATTATTTGTAAATCAGCCTCAAGGTTTTTCAATTCTTCAAGAAAGGGTGTCGCTTTTAAATTTGTAGGTTGTAATATAGGTAAGTTTACCGATTCTGCATACACCTTAACTGCCGAGGCACGTAATTTTTGCCCTCTCCCAGCGGGTCGATCTGGTGCCGTAATAACGCCTACAACATTATATTTGTTTTCAACTAAACTTTTTAAGGAAGCTACTGCAAAATCAGGAGTTCCCATAAAAACTATTTTTAGTTTTTTCATGTTTGTATTAATTTATATGTATTATCAGGTTGAATAGCTATAACACCTTCTTCCATTAGGCTACGCAAGATACGAATAAGGTCAACTTCGGCATATTTTAAATTTGCCAAAATTGAACGCGAATCTTGAGCTTTATGTGCTAATGTATTTTTTATAGCTTCTTTAATTTGGTTGTCATTAATTGTAGGTGTAGCTTTATTTTTTATACAAACAGAACATACACCACATGCCTCTGAGGATTCTCCAAAATAATTCAACAATTGTATGGATTTACAAGTGTTGTTATTTTCAACATAAGTGATCACTTTTTTTATCTTTTGGAGCTTATTTTCTAAATGGAATTTTATGTATCTGGAAATACCGTTAATGGCTATTTCATCTTCTCTGGGTTGTAAATACATTAATTGACTATCGTAGGTTTCATTATGAAAAAAAATAATCTCTTGTGCAGCAAGTTTTGTAAGCTTTTCAGCTAAATTATTTAAGGAAATTTTTAATGCTTGCGAAATTTTTTCTAAATTTATAGTAACAGGTTCCACATAAACTCCGGGGTAGCTTCGGCCTATTTGACTAAAAATGGGTTCGTAGTTGGGGTTTTGATCTATAAAATTTTGTAATTGACCAATTGAAACCAATATTTGAAATTGTGAAGTTTCTTTAAATACTTCTGTAAAATTTAAAAGTCCATTTTTATCTAAAATTTTAAAAGTTGCGTATACCTTAGATTTTGATAATTGATAACGTTCGCAAAACTTTGAAAATTCGATATAATAAGTCTGTGATTCCCCTTCGCCATAACTAATTTGTAAGTAGCTGGATAATTTTCGATAAGTATGCTTTATAAAATCAATATCTGGAGTTTGTGATAAGTACTGATTTTTTAATTTCTGTATGGCATTCCCAGTTTGTAATAAAAGGGCATAGGCTGGTGCACCATCACGTCCTGCCCGCCCAGCTTCTTGAAAATAACTTTCAATACTTTGTGGAATATGCATATGCACAACAGTTCGTACATCTGGTTTATCAATTCCCATTCCAAAGGCATTAGTGGCAACCATTACCTGAGCTTTATTTTGCATCCATAATTTAAAATTCGATTGTTTTGTTTTCGAATGTAAACCTCCATGGTAAGTAACACATCTAATATGATGATTTGTTAAGTATTCAGCTATTTTTTCGGTAGCGTTTCTTCGGGGTACGTATACTATAGTTGCACCTTTTTGTTTACTTACAATTTGTAGTAATAAGTATTTTTTATCTTGAGTTTTATAAATTCCGTAGCTTAAATTTTTACGCTTATATGAAGTTTTAAATAATTGATAATTTTTAAATTTTAATTGAGTAATTATATCTTCTTGCACCTGTTTTGTCGCCGTAGCAGTTAATGCTATTGTAGGGGTGTTGGGTAATAATTCGCGAATTTGACTTAGCAGTAAATAGGAAGGTCTAAAATCATGACCCCATTGCGAAATACAATGGGCTTCATCAACAGCTATTAACGAAACATTCATTTTTTGAATTCGTTCTTTGACCAATTCTTGTTGTAAACGCTCGGGGGAAACGTATAGAAATTTATAATTTCCGTGGATACAATTGTCAAGTAATACATCCAATTCAGAAAAAGATGTACCACTAGGAAGCATCATTGCTTTTATACCTTTGTCTTTTAATTGAGTTACTTGATCCTCCATTAAAGCAACCAAAGGAGATATAACCAAGCAAATTCCATTATTAAGTAGTGCGGGTACTTGATAACAAATAGACTTTCCACCGCCAGTAGGCATAAGTACTAAAGTGTCTTTTTTGTCAAGGATTGATTGTATAATTGTTCGTTGTTTTGTTCTAAAACCTTCATACCCCCAGTAATATTTAAGTATAGCTTCGGGAGTATTCATTAGCAATGTTTTAAAATAAAAGAAACACGATCAGAAACGTTACCTGTAGGAACCTCAATTACAGTATACCCGTAGGATAAATAACTGTTTTTTAAACAGTCGTATATCGTTTTTGCTTGTTCAAATGTTTCGTAACGCTCACTATCTTGTATATGTATTTCATTCCAAGGAGGTAATAAAAAAATAGTATCATACATATAGCTTTTACAAGCTAAAGAAAAACTTTTTGGAATAGCTTGCTTTGCATAATCCATGTATGCAATGATATCAATAATACTACGATCAAAGAAACATAAAGGTTGAGCTATTTTTTCGGCACTTTTATATTGAAGAATTCTACTTTGCAAAATTTCTTCATTAAACTGTTTTGGGTGGGTTAAAAAAGGTTGCGTTATTCCTTTTTTTTGTGCTTCGCGAATTAAATCACGCGAAACTTCATGAAAACAATGTTTTCCAAGTTTTTCTAATTCATTAATTAATGTGGTTTTTCCAGAACTTGGTCCACCTGATAATACAATTTTTTTAGCTTGCACGTCTTTTTTAGCTAATTTCAGTATAATTTTTCTTAAATAAAAGCACAATAGTACTAAGATATGTTTAGGGCAATACTTTTAGCTTTTTTTAGTCATTTAATGCAGTTTGGATGATCACTGAGCTTATTTTTCCAGTTTCATCGGGAAAAGTAATACTTACTTTGGTTTCTTTTTTTAATAATGAAGTGGCAAAAGGGATTTCAATTACGCCAAAAAAATCATCTCTACTTGCTTGATCGTAACCTTTCCAGTTATCGGGTACCTTTACTTTGGTGTCATTAATATACACTGTAGGCTTTTTAGACTTATCGTGTTTACGACCAATGCCCATTTTTAATGTAGCTTGACCTTTACCTACAGGAGTATTGGAAAATGTAAAATCAATAGGAGTATTAGCTTTAATTTCTTCTAAATAGGTTTTGGAGTAGGTATTAATGACTTTCTTTTTTGAAGTAAAATTAATCTTAGATTCAAATTCGTAAGCTAAAATAACAGTTTCATGTGGCAGTAAAGTGATATTATTTGGAGCTTCCTTACTTTTTTCGGTATAAAAAACAGGCTCATCATGGTCAAATATCTTTAAGCCTTTGGTAGTTACTTTTTTTATTTTTGAAACAGTGGAATCTAATTGTAATTCGATAGATTGTTCCTTTTCATCTAAATTACTAAGCGCTACATATAACATTTTTTCATGTAAAAATGCTTGAGTTTGTATATCGGGATTTGAGGAGTGTATATCTACTCGTTTTCCTTTAACATCTTTCCATAAATCATAAAAATGAATGCGCGATGTAAATTTCCAATCGCTTAATAAAGGTTTATTTGGATCAGAAGTTTTTTTGATACTTAGTGGGCGCCACAATACAGCTTGATAGGGTTGGTAATTATTTTTTTCATTGATATGCCAAGTCGCTTTGCCAGTGATAAAAGGGATTGAAATTAACATACGATCTTCGCGATCTAGTAAACTAAATAAAATATGATTAATTGAACGAACGGTTTGAATACTTTTTGCATCGCTATATTCTGGTGCATAACCCTTTTCAATAGCGCCATATTCGGTAATCGCATGGGGTTTTATTTTATTCCATTTGATAAAGCTATAAGCTTCAATTAAATCTAAAATAGCTTCGGTATTACTACCCGATCTAATATTGTCTTGTCCTTCAACATTAATTCCATCATATAAATGAGTAGCAAAAGCATCCATATGTTCACCGGCAGTATCCATAAACATTTTCATATTGTTATTCCAATGTTCAAAATTCTTTAGTTCCATAGATGGCCATGCCGATGAATAGCCAACTACTTTTATATTGGCCAATGCTGGGGCTTTATGAAAAGCCTTTCCACATTCGGCAAATAGTTCAGCCATTTGTTTTTTAGTTTTGGCTTGTTTTACAGGATCCCAACCTCCATCATGAAAATCCTTAGCATGTACAAAGGGTTCATTCATTGGTTCAAAAAAAGCAGGGCGTTCATTTACATGATGTGTATAATATTCAACAGCCCATTTAGCAGCTTTTTTGGTGTCCATTCCACTAACAAAAGCATCTCTGGGGTGAGCCGTAGCTATGTTTTGAGTTACTTTGTAAGCAGTTTTGACTTTTCTATTATTACTAAAAGGATATTTACCTACTTGTTTCGTTTTGCTTTTAGCATCGGCAAATGGTCCCCAAAACATGCGCCCTTTATTTACATTATATTGTTTCATTAAGGAATCCATATCAGCATCATTTGTAGAATTGTGGATGTTGAAATAGATAGCTCTGTTTAAATCAGAAACATTACCTAAAAATTTTTGACATGTTGGGTTTACGTATACGTTAGTTACTTGTGCTTTCGCAGAAGTAATAAAAACTAGTATGAATAATATTCGTAAAAAAGTAATTGGATTCATAAAAAAGTAATAATGAAATCAAATATACCCATTACAATTCCCTAATACTTAACCATATCGTTTTTATACAAATACATATGGTTAAGTATTGAAGAGTAGTTACTTTAATTGAATGTGTATATGGTTATCATTTTTATAGTATTACAAATATGACACCAAGTTTTATAGAGAGTAATTTTAACTACGAATACTTACTTCCCAATCAACCCAAGTTCAATACCTTCAGAGTAGGCTACTTGAATATTGTTTTCGTTAAATGTTTTCTTAATAGCTTCATGCGTATCAAAGGTTGCTACCCAATAATTATTTGGTAAAACAAAAGGGCGAACGGCTAGTTGTATGTTGTGAGTATCAAAAGTTTCGATACCAATTTCGGGAGCAGGCTCATTTAATACCGAAGGAATTAATAATAATTCTTTTTCAATAATACTTTTTATTTTTGGAAAATCTTCACTGTAGGGGATATGTACATTTAACTCTAAACGCACTATGCCTTTTTTTGAAAAATTAGTAACCACACCATCAGTAATTTTTGAATTAGGAACAATTAGTGTTTTGCTTCCGGGGGTTGCTATTAGTGTACTGAATATTCCAATTTCTTCAACTTTACCAAACTTATCATCAACTTCAATCCAGTCATTTACTTTATAAGGTTTCAAAAATAAAATAAGGATACCCGATGCAAAATTACCAAGACTACCTTGTAATGACAAACCAATAGCAAACCCCATAGCCGCAACAATAGTGGCAAGTCCAGAAAGTTCGGCACCTAAAATAGAAACAGCAATGAGTAATAATGTTATTTTTAAAACTGTAGATAATAGCGAAAGAATAAAAGGACGCATAGTATCAGATACCTGAATTTTAGCCAAACTTTTATTAGCTATTTTATCCACTTTTTTTATAAGTTTAAATCCAACCCATAAAAGAAGTGCAGCTAAAACTATTTTAGGAGCAAAAAAAACAATTTTATCTGTAGCAATTTCGATGTACTTATTTATTTTATCCATTTTATAATATGATAGGGTAATTTTATATTAATTTAAAAACCCTTGTATGTTTGAATTACAAGGGTACGATCTAAAAAATAAAGGTATAAAAAAACTTAGATTTTAAAAGCCTGTAAAAACTTTATATTGCAATTAATGTCTGTTAAGTGCTAGTTTGTATGTTGCTAAGCAACGTTCTCGAGCCATTTTGTGGTCAACCATTGGAGTAGGGTAGGTTAATTCATTTAAGTCAGTAACCCAGCGCTTGATATAAATATGGTTTTTGTCAAATTTTTGAATTTGAGTAGTAGGATTAAAAATCCTAAAGTAAGGAGCGGCATCAACACCAGTACTAGCCACCCATTGCCAATTACCAATGTTCGATGAAAGTTCGTAATCCAATAATTTTTCTGCAAAGTAAGCTTCGCCCCAGCGCCAGTCAATAAGTAAGTGTTTGCATAAAAAACTACCAACAAGCATGCGCACTCTGTTATGCATATATCCTGTGGTATTTAGCTCTCTCATACCAGCATCAACGAGCGGATATCCGGTTTTTCCGTTTTTCCATTTTTCAAATTCTTGCTCGTTATTACGCCATTCAATTTGGTCATACTTGGGTTTAAAGCAAGCATTTTGAGTATATGGAAAATGCCAAAGAATTTGCATAAAAAACTCTCTCCATATAAGTTCGGACCAAAACACTTCGTTTTTTTGAGCTATAGCTTTTTTTATCATTTCTCTTATGCTTACTGTTCCAAAGCGTAAATGAGGTCCAAGCTTAGAAGTACCATTTTTATTTCCAGGTATATTTCGAGTGTCTTCGTAACCTTCGATTAGCTCGGGTGTAGCTGTATAGTCTTGTACTGTAATATTCGATTTTTCAAAACCGAGTTCTTGTAAGCTTGTTGTATTATAATTTACTTGTTCTATTATTTTTGTTAAGTGTTTTTCACTCGGGTACTGATTAAATTGATTGGTTCTAAATACTTCTTTCCATTTATTTTTATAAGGAGTATACACCATATAAGGAGTTCCATCGGCTTTTACAATTTCATTTTTTTCAAAATAGACTTGATCCTTATAACTTTTAAAAGTGATGTTTTTTTCTGTTAAAAAATCGGCAATACTTTTATCACGTTCTAAAGCATAAGGTTCATAATCATGATTTGTATACACACAGTTTACATTATGTGCTTCAATGATTTTTTTAAATATGGTTAAAGGAGTACCATAATATAATGAAATACCACGATTAATCTCCTTTAATTTTTTATTTAAGTTTTCTAGAGTATCAAATATAAAGTTTAAACGAGCATCGTTTTTTGGAAGCTTATCAAGTATTTCGGTATCAAATATAAAAATTGGTAATACATTTTTGTTTTCGCTTAACGCGAAGAAAAGCCCTGTATTGTCAGTAAGGCGTAAATCTCTTCTGAACCAAAAAATCGCTATTTCTGACATTAAAATTTAGTTTAAGTTTAACGTACTTGTGCCACCGTCAACACCCATTATTTGTCCAGTAACCCATGATGATTTATCAGAAAGTAAAAAACAAGCCATGTTTGCAATATCTTCACTTTTACCAATGCGCTTTAAAGGATGCCGGTCGTTCATTTTTTCTATTTTGGCATCGTTTGAAACTAATCGTTTAGCCAAAGGGGTATTTGTTAATGAAGGAGCAATTACATTAACTCTAATTTTTGGAGCCCATTCGGCAGCTAATGATTTCGAAAAACCTTCTAAAGCTCCTTTTGCCGCTGCTACAGAGGTGTGGAAAGGCATGCCTACTTTAACGGCAACGGTGCTAAAGACAACAATACTAGCTTGTGGAGCTGCTTTTAATTTGGGGTGTAGTTCTTTTAAAATTTTAACTAAGGATAAAAAGTTTAAATGCAGATCATTTTCAAAAACCTCAGGTTTTAACATGCTAAAAGGTTTTAAATTGATGCTACCAGGACAATAAACAAAACCGTCTATTACTTCTGGCAGAGCTAATTCAGAAATGTTATCTTTTTGAGCGTCAAAAGGGAGGTAAGTAATTCCATTTGGAATGTTTTCTCCAGTTCTTGAAGCAATAATTATATTGTTATTAGGAGGTAATTGTTTGGCAATTTCGGCACCAATTCCATAAGAACCTCCAATTAAAAGTATATTTTTCATCGTGTATTTAATTAAAAAGAGCAGTTATATGTTTTGTTCTATATTCAAAAATTTTGTTCAGTTTTGGTTTTATAATTATGGGATGTAAAAGTTTACCTAAAATGCCCAGAGGGACTTGATAATGCACCACATCGGTAATCAATGTTCCTTTTGGGGTTTCTTTTAAAAAATGTTTGTGATGCCAAATTTTATAAGGACCTTCTAATTGAGTATCGACAAAAAAATGAGGTTTTTGAATGTGATTTATTTCCGAAATCCAGGCTGTTTTAAAAAAAGGTAATGGAGTTACACTATATTGAATTATTTGCCCTGTATAAAGTGGTAAAGTAGCACCATCAATGACTTTAAAGTTCATATCCTGTGGCATTATTCTAGATAAATTATTGGGGTTTGAAAAAAAATCCCAAGCTTTTTCAATAGAAATTGGAAGTTCTATTGCTGTTTCTAATTTATAAGTCTTCATAAATCAAAAATACTTTTATTTTGTTTAATATTTGATCATTTATTGTTAAACAAAATAAAATACTAATATTTATGCTATATCACAGTCTTGTAACGAAGCGAGAATCCATCAAGCAGGTTAAAATGAAGTGATTTGGGCTTTGTAAGTGTTTTTTTAATATACTATAAGAATGACTTATTTTACAATTAGCTTTTGATTATAAATAGTTTCGCCATTTTTTATTTTAACGAGGTACAATCCACTCAATAAATCATTAATAGGAACAAATTGTTTTTTTAAGTTTGAAAGTGAAACTTTTTTTACAAGCTCTCCCGAGGTTTTATAAAATTCTATGTTGTTAATATTGTTCTTATTGGTATTCACTAATTCGATAATGATTTTTTCATAAGCAGGATTCGGAATAATTTCAATTTCTGAGGTAGCATCAATGTCGTAGTTAGGAATATTAGGTATTTTAAAGAGTAAGTTGAAATTTTCGAGAATAATTATGCCTTCGGTGCTCAACGCTTTAATGGTTAGTGTCCAAATACCTTTAGTTGTACCCGTTAATTTTTTTAATGATTCGAATGGATTTCTGTATCCTATAACTATTTCATCACAGATTTCTCCTCCTAAATTAGAAATTCCCCAAGGAATTTTTTGTTCATTATCTTTAAAAGTAAGATCTATATGTTGTTCGTTTGAACAATTTTGATTCCACAAGATTACCTTTTGTTTGGCTGGATTTTCAATACTAATAACAAGATCATTAATTTGAGCGTGGGTTAGTTTTAGTGCTACTTCTAAATCATTAAAATTAAAATCCTCATTGATCTGTATTGTTTTTTGCAATACACCTTTGCGTTTAGTGATTTTTGAATTTTGAGGACTCTCTTTTTTGACAAATTCATCAGCATTAATCGAAAACATGTTTTTATTCAAACTATAAAAGATATTATCTATGGCTTTAATTTTTATTCTGCATTTATGCGATTTTATATTTGATGGTACACTAACTTGAGCTTTCCCATCATTTGGAGTGCTTTTTAATACTGTTTGAAATGTTTTACCATTGTCTATTGATAATAAAATGGCTACTCTTTTTGTATTAATAGGTGGGACGTTTGTATTGCCTGTTGACCAAGTAATATGCTGTATGCTATTACTTTTCCATTTGATGTTTTCTTTATTTTGTGAGGTTACTTCAAATTTTGGACTATTTATAACCTTTACATTAAATTTTTGAATTGAGGTTCCTTGATAATCAGATTGGGTGTTTCGGGCAGTAGCAGCAAAGGTGTAATTTCGCGGAACATTCGATAATACTCCGTATTTTGAAGTGAAATTATTATTTATTACAAGTTCTTTTTTGGGAAAAGAAAATATTGAATTTTGACTAAGAGGACGCGAAGTGAAAACGGGGCCAAATAGAGCATTTTTTTTTGGTGGAAAAACGGCAATTTCATTATCAATTTGTTCGCAAGTAAAATTTATGGATTCATTATTTACGATATTTGTTTGTAGGGAAATTTCAAAAGGAGTTTCTAGAGGGATAGAATAATTAGCTACTGGCTCTAGTATATTTGTTGGAGCTATTTTTTTATTTATTTTGGAATTTAAGTAATTGTAAATTTGTTCGATACTTATGCTATGAAAATAAGACTTTGAAGTCATCGCAACTTTACTATTAGGCAAATCGCAAATACCAGCATAACTCATAATACTATGTCCGCTACCTGGTTCTACAGCACTTTGCTTATCGCGCGAACAGTTGCTGTTTTGAGTATGCGTGGCGCCTAATTGATGAGCAATTTCATGAGCCAAATAATCGATGTTAAATATTTTTCCTTCGGGAGAAGGAAAACCAGTTATACCATTTGCTTTTCTATTTGTAAAAGCCACTCCTCGCGAACTGATTCCTCCTTTAAATGTGCCTAGAGTTTGTGCAATATCATAATTATTGGGGTTTATTAAATTTTTTATCTTAAAAGGTGCTTCTAGTATAAGTTTTTGTTGATCAGAATTTGATAAACCATCCGTTTCAGAGTTTAAAAAAATAAGTTGATCATTATTTTTCGCTAATACTAATTGTATGTTTAAGTCTCTATTAAATACTTGATTAATTTTTTGTAGACTTAAATTAATAGCATTTAAAACAATTTCTTTTTGTTGTTTTATTGTAAGTGTTTTTATATCGTATTTTTTTAAATGATATTGCGAATACTCACCTGTGGTCATAATAGCAATCCTAATTTGTTCTAAAGGATTTGTATTAAAAATTTCTTTTTTGTGTGAAGTGCGTTCTGTATATTTTTGATTTACAGATACTTGTTTATCTGATTGGTTAAGGTTGAAATTATCATGAGTTGTCCTAGTCCAGTGGTAATTGAATACTGGAGTGTTTACGCCCAAGGCGAAAATGACAACCATAATATATTGAAGCATCTTAGCTTATTTACTAAATGGTAAGAAATATTTATTCGCACCATTTATATTTCAAATAATTGATAGGGTATCTGCTAAATGTCTATTGTAATAAATAGTTGTATTTTAAATACTAAGGTTTTACAAATAAAGCTATTAGTTTATATAATTAGCATCTCAAATGAATTTGGTGTGTAATTATATCTATCTATCATTAGCTGATCCTTTTAGCATAATTGCTGTATAGTTTATAATTGCATTTAGATTAATTAATGTTTAGTATTTATATGCATAAACACTTTAGCGATAAAAAATACTTTTAAACTTATTTTTAATAATCCAATGTAGGATCATTCTCAAATATATGATTTTTTTATGTGTAAGTAATAAAATGAAATAGTTTTTATGCTGTTTAACAGTTGGTTAGGTTTTTTTTTGAGTGTTTGTTGGAGCCAGGTAGGTGTATATAACTAAAAAAGTAAAAATACTTTAACTCATTTTGTACCGTAAAACCTTAGTTGCTTTTTTTTGTCATAAACACATATAAAACAGTTATTTGTTAATTTGTTTTGTTTTTTGAAGTCTGGTTCTTTTATATAGGAAACGTTGTGTAAATTACTTTTTGAGTAAGTTCAGTTGTTTTTACAGTAGGCTTTTTCCTTCTTTTTATAATAAACAATAAATATATACTAGCATTAAGGAAGCAGTTACTTTTCAGCTATTTTATTTCGATGTGGGTGATCGATATTGTAGATAAGATGATATATAGTTTGAAAGATAATTAGTTAATTACAATCTTTCGAACCACATTTTCACCATTAATAAGTACACTTAAAATGTATAATCCAGGGGATAATGAATTTAAATCTATATCCTCAACTTGAGTTAAAAATGAATATTGAAATAGAGGCCTGCCTTGAAGGTCATAAATTACAGCTTGGTAACCGTCAAGCGGTATGGTTAAAATTTCTAAAGTAATATCACCATCAGAAGGGTTTGGATAAACAAGAATATTTTCTTTAATATTTAATTGTTTTAAGGCTAATGTTCCTATACTGGTAAGGTTAGGGTTGCTAACACCTTCAGGAATATTTAAAACTAACTTAATTTTATCATTAATGCCGTTTGAACTTGTAAGAGGTAGGGCAATAATGACTTCATCAGAACTAGCAGGTAATATAACAAAGTCGGGGTCTGCTTCTTGATAATTATCACCTCCGTCTGTAGAAAAGATTACTTTCCCACTAAAATCTAAAGGTTCGTTTGAAGGAACATCAGAAAAAGAGTAAAAGACTTTTATATCATCGGTAACATTTTCAGATGTTTTTATTCTGAAAATTAAAAGATTCTCTCTTTTTCGTTGTCTGCTAGATACTCTAGCTTCTGGCACAAGTGGTAAAACCACATCACCAATATTAAAGTTACTTTTATTAACTGCGTAAAAAATATGTTTTAATGCACTTACTCTAATTCTAGCTTCCGAAGTTGTAATCCCTTCAGGAATACGAATACTTTCAGAACCATCATTAGGTGTAGATTCAGCAAGAACAATAGTAAATGTTTTACCTCCATCGAATGATAATTCTATTTTAACATCTGTCACATCAATATCATTAGCTGTTGTGCCAGCTACGTTCCATGTTACTTCTTGTATGCTATTTTGTGCATAGGTTACATTTGTATCTTGTGAGGTGACTTCGAAGATGCCTTCGCCAGTATCAATGGCATTTATGGTGACTTCTAAAAAAGAAACTCCGCCAGGCTTACCGTCACGAACAGTAAGTACAAAATCCATAGCCCTTGGCACTGTTGGTAATACTTCCCATCGGGTATTTTCACCTGCTGTTTGAGGGAAATCTCTTCTGGGTGAAGTACTCGGAGGAAAAGATCGAAATAATGGACCTAATTCAGAAGTGGATATTGGTGGTGCAATAGCACGTTCATTATCAACTTGTTCCCAAGTGTAGGTTAACTGGTCACTATCACCATCGTTAACAATGGCTTCAAGTGCAAAAGGAGTGCCAAAAGGAATATTAAACTCTTGTAAAGGTTCAATTGAAGGTAAACTGTTAGTTACTGACTCTACTGGAATACAACTTGAAGCAAAGTCAAGATAGGTTTGTATTTCTTGTAAACTTATAAAATGGAAATAAGGATCACTTTGAGGTTCAATTACTGATGCAGGTACACCACAAGGGCCACCTGCATATCCCATAATAGTAGTGCCCTCGCCGGCTTCCACGGCAGTGGCATCATTTCTTTGACATGGGTAATTTTGAGTATGATTAGCGCCTAATTGATGTCCTAATTCATGAGCAAAAAAAGTGATATCAAAAAAATCGCCTTCGGGTCTGTTAAAACCGGTAACAGCAGTTCCTTTAGAATCGTTACATAAAGCTCCTATAATAGCCAAACCACCAGCAACATGTGTAGTTAATAAATGACCAATATCATAATTATCTTGTCCAATAATACGATCAATAGTACTATCAGATAAATTGGTTAGCGAATCGAAATCATTAGTATCAAAGGGATCAGCTTGTGTGTCTAAAAATATAAGATCATCATTATCAGGTATAAGTTCAAACCTGATACCTAAATCACGTTCATAAACTTCGTTTATACGATTTAATGACGCTACAATACCGGCCAAAGCCGCTCCTTTTTTTTGAGCATCAGTACCGCGACCTACACCAGCGTTTACACTATAAAAACGGGTATAACTACCTGTAACAGCTATAGCAGTACGTAGTACTCTCAGTTTATTGTCACCAATTTTTGCCGCTCTATTTTGTTGCGGATTAAGAGTTTTATATCCTGTTCCATTGCTATTGTGATCGTGAATTTTTGATTTACAATCAAAAACTGGATCAGTAGGAAGTAATTGTGAGCTAGCTTGTAAACGATATTCTTTTTTATTGATGTCTTTATTGGATTCAAAATGCCAACTTAATTCTTTTTTTAATAGTGTAGCATTAATTCCATTAGCATTGCAAGTAAATATAAGTGTTAATTGAGGGTCATTTACAGAAACTCCTTTATAAGAATGTATTAGTGGGTATTTCTGTTGTAGTTCCTTTGGGAGTAAAGCATTATCTTTTATGGTAAAATTGACAATTTCTCCTTTTTCATTTGGAAAAGAAAGTATTGTAGTAGTTTTAGTTTCTTTGGAAACATTTTTTAAGGCCTCTGATAATTTTTCTGTATTAAGTAGAAAAGTGTTCTCAGTTGTTTTTTTCCATACGTTTTGCTGTGCACTTATTCCTCCCAAAAGGGTAAAAGTAAAGCAAATAATTAAATAGAATATACGTAAATTCATTTATAGCAATTTTCTTTTTTTCTTTTAACAACTATCACAACAATTGTCGTCTTTAACCCATTTACAGCTTATAACAGCTGTAATTGCACCTAATATTGGGGCTGTTAAATACAACCATAAGTTAGTAAAATTTGTACTAACAATAGCAGGAGCTAGTGATCTTATTGGATTCATAGATGCATTTGTCATTGGACCTGCGAAAAGAGCCTCTAACATAACGACACCGCCAATAGCCATACCAGCCATAATACCAGTTTCTTTTGATCCAGTTGACACATTAATTATTACTAACATTAAAAAAAATGTAAGTAAATACTCAAGTACAAACGCTTTAAATGGGGGTAAAATTGTTTGAGTACCTCCAAGAGTTTTACTTTCAGGAAACAAATACCAAACTAACAAACTAGCTACCATTGCTCCAATAAATTGAAATAAGATATATTTTGGAACTTCTTTCCACGGAAATTTTTTAGCATACGCAAATGCAATAGTCACTGCGGGATTAAAATGCGCTCCAGATATTTCTCCAAAAGCATATATCATAGCAATAACAATAAAACCCCAAGTAATACCAACACCTACATGAGTTACTGCTCCTTGAGTAATTTCATTTACGGCCATGGCAGCAGTACCACAAAAAACTAATGTAAATGTACCTAAAGCTTCAGATATATAATTTTTAGAATTCATTTAAATGTTTTTTTTGAATGTTTTTCTTTCTTTATGTTGCTTGTGTATATAATCTTTCCAAAGCGCTTGAATGGCTTTGTTTTCTATGAGTTCTGGATTAGTTTCTACTTTTGTTATCCCATTGCGTAAAAATATTTCATTCATTTCTTTAAAAATTAATGCAGCAACTCCTTTATTTTGATATTCAGGATCTACACCAATTAAATAAAAAGCCGCAGTATCATTAATTCGTTGAGCTTTTAAAATGTGTAAAAAACCAAAAGGGAATAATTTTCCTTTAGCTTTTTGCAATGCTTTTGAAAATGAAGGCATTATTATGGAAAAAGCAATCACTTCATTATGTTCATTGGCAACACAGGTAATATAATCTGGGTTTACAAAAGGTAAATATTTTTTTTTGTAATGATCAATTTGGTATTGTTGAATCGGTACAAAGGTTTGTAATGAATCGTATGTTTTATTTAATAATTCAAACATACGATTTACATAAGGTAATATTTCTTTTACTTTTTTAAATTTTATAATTTTTAACTTATATCTAGTTTGAATGATATTAGCAACTTTAACCACTTTGGGTCTAGTTTCGGTAGGAATATCTATTTTAAATTCTACCCAAGTTGCTGCATCTTCAAAACCAAGTTGTTTAAGGTGTGCACTATAATAAGGGGCATTATACCAGGTAATCATTGTGTTGAGTTCGTCAAAACCTTTGGTAAGCATACCTGCTTTATCCATATTTGAAAAACCTACAGGCCCTTCAATGGAAGTTAAGTGGTGTTTTTTGCCGTAATTGACTACAGTTTCTATTAAAGCTTTAGTAACATTGATATCATCAATAAAGTCGAACCATCCAAAGCGTACTTTGGATTTGTTGAGGTCTTTAATTTCAATCCAATTTGCAATAGCTGCTACTCTACCAACAATTTTATTTTCTTTATAAGCTAAGAAAAAGGAAGCATCGGCATTATTATATACTGGATTTTCTTCTTTTTTTATAGCGCTAAGTTCTTCTTTTGTTATAGCAGGAACATAGTAGGGGTTATTTTTATAAAGTGTATTGGGGAATTTTACAAAATCTAAAAATAGTTTTTTAGTATTTACCTCTTTTATTGTGATCATAAATAAAACTACAAATATTTAAGGAACAAAAATACCAAATATATATGGTAAAACGATTCAAAAAAAAGGAGTAAACCATAGGGGAATACTCCTTTTAATAAATTGCTATCAGTTTTTGTAAAAAAAGATACTTTAAAATAAAATAGTGTAAATCTGTTTCGATTGAATTGATGAGTTATTACCAATCTTCACTTTCATCGTTTTTAGACTTTTTCTTCTTTTTTTTGTCTTTCTTTTTGTCCTTTTTATTTTTTTTCTTCTTGTTCTTCTTGTTCTTTTTTTCTTTTTTAGATGTTTCGTCAGTGGCTTCTTCTTGAACTTGTTTTTCTAATAATTCAATTTCGGCTTCTAAATCTTTAAGTTCTTGTTCTTCTTTTTTCAAACGTTCACTTTCTTCATCTTTATTCTTTTCCAAGTCTTCAAAAAAGTCATCATCAAAATCAGTTTTCTTATCTTTTTTGGCATTGGATTCTGTAGGAGTATCAATAGCATCAAAATCACTATCATTAGAATTTCCACCTCTTTTTTTCTCTTTTTTATTTTTCTTTCTGGCTTCTTTTTCTAGTCTTTTTTGTTCTCGTTTTTTATCACGAGCGGACTGTTCAATTTCTATATCTCTTTCTAAATCTGCAATTTCATCCTCAAAACTCCTGAGTTCTTTTTCTTGTTTTTTTGCCGCTTTTATTTCTTTTTTAGTCATTCCTGTATAGTCAGGCTCTGGGTAGGGCTCGCCAGTTTCAGGATCAATACGAGGTTCGTTTTTTCTACGTCTTTTTTTCTTTTTCTTTTTGGCGTTACGTTCCTCTATTTCGGCTAATTCTTCTTCTGTTCTTTCAGCAGGAGTGATATCATCTTGCTTTTCTCTTATAAATTCATCATCTACAAAATCACTCATTCTACCTCCAGATCCAAATACAGGTTTTGAGGATACTATAGTTGAAGTGGAATCATTAAGTTCTTCCTTACTTCTTCGTTTAGCATCACGTCTGGCCTTGCGAGCACCATTACCTTTCCAAAACTGGAACCATTTACGTTTTTTAGGAACTTCGACATCTTCAGATTCATCAAAATCTTCATCAAAATCTTCTTCTTCTTCCACCTCTTCTTCAACGTATTCTTCCAAATCAACTTTACCTTCAAGTTTACCAGTCATTACACTTTCATCCAGAAAACCTTCTTCAATATCTTTTTTAATTTGGTCAATAGTTTTATCTAGTTCTCTTTGTTCAGCAGTTTGAATGCGTTCGTAATCTTGTAATTTGTGATAATCCAAACGATATGAGGCACCAAAATTAAAAGCAAATCGAGATGGCGTGTTTTTTACATTTTTTAATACATGAGCGTCAAGAGCAAAATTTTTATGAACTAAATAGGATCCTCCGAACCTAAACAAATGATCTTTGTATACTTTGCTATTTGCTGCCTCATATTCTCCAAAAATGGACCATTTATCATTCAAATTATATGTAGTAGTAAGAATAAATCGAAAATCTGGAAATTCAGATGTTAAACGATCTGCAACTATATTAGCAACAAATACCCAATTATATGCCCAGTTATTTTGAGCTGCAATAATTACTTTGGGTGTAATATTGGCTTGTTGTTCAGTAGCTCTGTTGTCTGGGTTTTTTTGAAAAGCAAAATCACTTGATGATGATGAAAAGTTAGCTCCCACATATGCAGAAACTGCAGGGATTAATTTTTTCCACTGAAAACTGTTGTTCTTTTTCCAGCTATATAAATTTTCACTTTTTTCTCGTTGATACTTATATGGATCGTAAACTAAATACTTTGCACCAATTACATTTGAAGGAAAACCCTTATCAACAAAAGAATCTTGATTGCCAACAATTTCTGATACACTGTTATTTAAATAGCTTCCTTGAATACTAAATTCAAGCTGTTCTTTAAATAATCCTGCTCTAAAATTATATTCGAATTCAGTAGAACTAGTTTTATTATTGAAAATATCATGCTTTAATCTACCAAAGCTTAAGCCACCTTCAATTTGAACCACATTTTTTCCTACAGAAAAAGCTCCCTGAGAAGTCCCTGGTCTGTAGGTGTTTATTATTTCTGTATGCTGGGCACTAAGGCCAATGCTTACAAAAATAAAGGTTAAAAATGTTAGTATTTGGGGATACTTCATTTGTAATTGATTTATGCCAAATATAGCAGATTTTATCATTTTTTTTATTTAGCAATCAAATAATCTGGTGAGTTCCTTATTTTTGATTCAAGTTATTACAGAAACAAAAATGAAAACACTTCTCATTATAATAGCAATTATATACCTGTTAAAGCTATTAACGAGGTATTTGGGTCCCTTATTGCTTTTGTATTTTTCAAAAAAAATAGCAGCAAAGTTTGGGGCGCAATTTGAAGCTAAATTTAATCGGCAAGGTACAGAAAATCAAAATAATAAAACAAATTCTAATGCCGAAATACCAAAATCAAAAAAAGTTGTAGGCGAATATATTGATTTTGAGGAAATAGATTAAACGCAATAAAAAATCCATAAAAAACACTATCAAGTGAATATCAATTTAAAAAAAATAGTCCCATTTTTACTAGCTATTATTGGCTTTATTATAGTCTCTCTAGCTTATTTTTCTCCAGTTTTACAAGGAAAAAAAATTGTGCAGAGCGATATCGTTCAATATATAGGTATGGCCAAACAACAGATTGATATTAGAGAGCAAACTGGTAAAGAAATGTATTGGAATGATCATGCTTTTGCTGGTATGCCAACTTATCAATTGGGGGCTAAATACCCGCATAATTACATAAAAAAATTAGATTTATTTCTTCGATTTTTACCTCGGCCAGCAGATTATTTGTTTTTGTATTTTATTAGCTTCTTTATCTTGCTTTTGTACTTAAAAGTAAAACCATTATTGGCTTTTTTTGGAAGTTTAGCTTTTGGTTTTTCTACTTATCTCATTATAATTATTGGAGTAGGGCATAATGCTAAAGCACATGCCATAGGGTATATGCCGCTCGTGCTTTCGGGTTTTTTGTTAGTATACGCTAAAAAATATATTAAAGGAGGTTTGTTGTTTTGTATTGCTATGGCACTAGAATTAGTAGCTAATCATTTTCAAATGACCTATTATTTGATGCTTTTACTATTGGTGATTGCTATTGTTTATTTAAAAGAAGCTATTGTAAATAAAACCATTTCAGCATATATAAAATCGTCAGCTACTATAATTGTCGGGCTTTTGTTAGCGATAGCCTTAAATGCAACTTCAATTTTAGCGACACAAGAATATGCTAAGTTTTCTACACGAAGTAAATCTGAAATATCAATAACTCCTGAAGGGGAACAAGTGATACGCAAAGGATTGGATAAAGATTATATTTTGAGCTATAGTTATGGTTTTGCAGAAACCTTTAATTTACTTATTCCACGTTTTATGGGAGGCTCAAGTGCTGAAAATGCAGGAAAAGATGCGGCTATTGTTAAAGAGTTAGTTCGTATGGGGTATCCATTAAAAGAAGCTAGAGGAGTAGCTAAAAATGCCCCTACCTATTGGGGAGAGCAACCTATTGTTGGTGCTCCAGCTTATATTGGGGCAGGGATTATTTTCTTATTTGTATTAGGCTTATTTTTAATTGAACATAAATTAAAATGGTGGGTAGTTTCGGGGAGTACATTAGCTTTGCTTCTTTCTTGGGGAAGCAATATGGAATGGTTTTCCGATTTATTTATCAATTATTTTCCGTTTTATAATAAATTTAGAGCTATTACTTCAATACAAGTAATTATTGAATTGTGTTTGCCTATTATGGCTATTTGGACATTGCATTCTTTTTACTCTGGAGATCATTCTAAAGTAGTTAAACGACAAGCATTATTAAAATCAACAGTAATCACTGGTGGTATATTACTCGTTTTTGTTTTGTTTAAGAAAACTTTATTTTCATTTTCAACCTCAAATGACGAACAATTAATTCAAAGTGCTGGAATGCGTTTTGTAAGTGCTTTGCGCGAAGATAGAGTGCGTATGTTTACTAGTGATACTTTACGAAGCTTGTTTTTTGTATTGGCTGTAGCTGGTGTGTTATTTGCTTTTTTAAAAGAAAAGATTTCAATGAAGTTAAGTATTATTATAACAGGTTTGTTGTTAGTTTTTGATTTAGTAAGTGTGGATTGGCGTTATGTAAATACGAGTGATTTTGCTCCTAAAATAGCTATGGAAAAGCCTTTTTCGGCCACGGTAGCAGATAAACAAATTTTAAAAGACACATCACATTACAGAGTGTATGATCTTACAGGAAGCCCATTTAATTCGGCAAGAGCTTCATATTTTCATAATGCTGTCGGAGGTTACCATGGCGCAAAACCTGCACGAATTCAAGATTTGTTTGATTTTTATATTGCTAAAGGAGAACAATCTATTTTAGATATGCTTAATGTAAAGTATTTTATTTTCGATGATAAAGAAGGGCCCAAGGTGCAGCAAAACCCAAAGGCTTTAGGGAATGCTTGGTTTATTGAAGATTTAAAAAAAGTAAATTCTGCTAATGATGAAATTTTGGGCTTAAAAACCTTAGATTTAGCTAAATCAGCTATTGTAAATGAAAAGAATGGTATTGAATTTAATAAGTTTGATGTGGATAGTTTGGCTACAATTAAATTAATATCACAACAGCCTAATAGATTGGTTTACAATTCGCAAAATAATAATAAGGGTTTTGGTGTGTTTTCAGAAATGTATTATAAAAATGGTTGGAAAGCTTATGTTAACGAAGTAGAAACACCAATTTACAAGACTAATTATGCATTGCGTGGTATTGAATTACCTAAAGGAAAGCATAAGATAGAATTTATTTTTGAACCTCAGGTAATAAAAACAGGAAGCAGCATATCATTAATTGCTACGTTAATCTTTATAATTTTATTAGGTTTGGGTATTTGGAAAATAAATAAACAAGATAGCGAGTTGGGCCATTGAAAAAAGTACTCATCATATCGTATTACTGGCCGCCTGCAGGAGGTCCTGGTGTACAACGCTGGTTAAAATTTGTTACTTATTTACGAGATTTTGGAATAGAACCAATTGTTTATATTCCAGATAATCCGACTTACCCCATTATTGATGAAGGTTTGTTAAATGAGTTGCCTAAAGGGATTAAGGTTTTAAAACATCCAATTTTTGAACCCTATGCCTTAGCAAATAAAATAGGAGGAAAATCTTCGAGTACTATTAGTAAGGGAATTATACCTCCTCAAAAAAGTCAAAGCAGACTTCAAAAACTAATGCTATGGGTACGGGGTAATATATTTATTCCCGATGCACGTAAGTATTGGATAAAGCCCTCGGTAAAATTTCTTGCGAAAGCAATAAAAAAAGAAGGCATTGACACCATTATCACCACTGGGCCTCCACATAGTTTGCATTTAATTGGTACTAAGTTAAAAAGAGAGTTGAAGGTGACTTGGATTGCCGATTTTAGAGATCCTTGGACGAGTATAGGATATCATAAAAAATTATTGTTGACAAAATGGAGCCAAAAAAAACACGAAAATTTAGAGCAGCAAGTACTAAATAAAGCAGATAAAATTATTGTAACTAGTAATGGGACAAAGTTAGAGTTTGAACAAAAAACAGAGCAACCTATTTATGTAATAACTAATGGTTTTGAACCTGTTGTAATAAATGATGTAGTTTTAGATGCTAAATTTAGTATAGCTCATATCGGTTCATTATTGTCTGAACGAAATCCTGTAAATTTATGGAAAGCTTTAGCAGAACTTATTCAAGAGCATGAAGTTTTTAAAGCAGCTTTTGAGCTTAAGCTAGCTGGTGTGGTTAGTGAAACTATTATTACTTCGCTAAAAGATATTGGTTTAGAAAAATACACTAAAGTATTAGGGTATGTTTCTCATAAAGAAGCTCAATTGTTACAACGGCAGTCACGAGTATTATTGCTCATTGAAATTGATAGTGAAGAAACAAAAATGATTATTCCAGGTAAACTTTTCGAATATTTGCAATCTAATAGGCCTATTTTGGGAATAGGACCCAAAGGAGCCGATTTTTCAGTTATTTTGAAAGAAACCAATACGGGTGTTTTTTATGAGTATCATGAAATTGAGGCAATTAAAAAACAAATAATGAGTTATTTTGAATTGTTTTTACAAGATAATTTATTAGTACGTCCAACTCATATTGAAAATTATACACGAAAATCACTAACGGGTCGGTTAGCTGAAGTAATTAAAAATTAACTTAATGGGAGTGGTAGCAAAACAATCAATATTAAATACGTTTATAACGTATTTCGGCTTTGCTTTTGGAGCGGCAAACACATTGTTTTTGTTTACTAATATTTTAGGCGAAGAAGAATATGGAGTGGTATCTTATTTATTAGCTTCTTCTAATTTGTTATGGCCATTATTAGCTTTTGGATTGCCAAATACACTAATTAAGTTTTATAACACATACACAAACAAAATAGCATCTGATCGTTTTTTTAGTTGGTTACTACTCGTTCCGTTAGTATTAGTTGTTGTAGTTTCTCTACTGTATACTTTTTTTTACGAACAATTAATGGCTAGGTATACTCATACAAATCCTATTGTAAAGCCTTATTTATGGATAGTTATAGTTTTGGGATGTGCTTCTGCTTATTTCGAATTGTTTTATGCATGGGCAAAGGTGCATTTACAAACAGTGAAAGGAAATTTAATTAAAGAATTATTTAATAGAATAGCTATTACAATATTATTAGTATTAGTGTACTTTAAATATATAACTCCTAATCAATTTATTTATAGTTTAACTATTGTCTTTTTAGTAAGAACTTTATTAATGAAATGGATAGCTTTTGGAATTAAGAGACATAAATTTTCATTACAAAAAATTGAAAATGTGCGTGCTATAGCTATTTATTCAGCTTTAATATTGATTTCTGCTACGGTATCTGTTTTTTTATTGGATTTAGATAAAGTAATGATTGAAAGTTTAGCGCCACCAATTTCAAACGTAGCTAAATATAGTATTTGTGTATATATGGCTTCAGTTATTGGAGTGCCGGTAAGAGCTATGTTGCAAATAACAAATCCATTAACAGCACAGTTATTAGCTAAAAAAGAAATAAATGCATTGAATGAATTAAATAAAAAAAGTAGTATTACCGCATTAATGGCTACTGTGTGGGTGGGGTTAGTTGTAGTATGTAATGCGTATTCAATTTTTGAATTAGTGCCACCTAACTATGAGTTGTATATTGAAATTGTTTTTTTAATAGGTATAGTAAAATTATTTGATGCCAGTTTAGGGATTACCAATGCTATTTTATTTAACTCCGATAGTTATAAATGGATTTTGTTTTTTGGTGTAGCCATTTTAGGATTGGCATATGTTTTTAATCATATTTTTATTCCTGTCGAAGGTATTGTAGGAGCCGCTTTTGCTACTTTTTTGGCATATACGCTATATAATATTGCAAAATTATTATTTGTTTTTTTTAAATTTAAAATACATCCATTCAGTATACAAATTCTATTAATTATTGGTATAGCTGTAGTGATTTGGTTTGTTTTTTTCTATTGGTATATACCTAATTTAGATCCTATTCTGAGTGTTTTAATTAAGGGCTCACTAATAACATTGATTTACTTTTCTATTATTTATTTGTTAAAGCTTTCGCCAGAAGTGAATAACACCTTTAAAAAATTTGTTTTGAAAAGAAAATGATAGATTTTTAAAAGTGATCTTTTTCTATAATTAATGTCATTATTTTAATAATAGAACGTCTTTGTTGTCATGGCTATATTTATGAATGTATATTTCTGATCTAATTGCACTTTAGAAATCAGACTTAAAACCTATCTTTGCAGCCTTAAACTTGTTTTATGAAATTTGATTTACTAGCCAAAGATACACAAACCAAAGCCAGAGCAGCCAAGTTGATTACTGATCATGGAGTGATTGAAACGCCTATTTTTATGCCTGTTGGAACAGTAGGTACCGTAAAAGGAGTACATCAACGCGAATTAAAACAAGATATAAATCCCGATGTTATATTAGGAAACACCTATCATTTGTATTTACGTCCGCAAACACCAATATTAGAAAAAGCAGGTGGACTGCATAAATTCATGAATTGGGATCGCAATATATTAACCGATAGTGGCGGTTATCAGGTATATTCCCTTTCGGGAAGAAGAAAAATAAAAGAAGAAGGAGTTAAGTTTAAATCGCATATTGATGGGTCATATCATATGTTTACTCCCGAAAATGTAATGGAAATCCAACGTTCAATAGGAGCCGATATTATAATGGCTTTTGATGAATGTACACCTTATCCATGTGATTATAATTATGCTAAGCGAAGCATGCACATGACACATCGTTGGTTAAAACGTTGTATGACGCATTTAGAAAAAACACCATTCAAATACGATTATTCGCAAGCATTTTTTCCAATAGTACAAGGAAGTACTTATAAAGATTTACGTAGGCAATCTGCCGAAACTATAGCCAATGCTGGAGCTCCGGGTAATGCCATTGGCGGACTTTCAGTAGGAGAACCAGCAGAAGAGTTGTATGCAATGACAGAAATTGTTACCGAAGTACTGCCAGAAGATAAACCACGTTATTTAATGGGAGTGGGTACGCCTATTAATATATTAGAAAATATAGCTTTAGGAGTGGACATGTTCGATTGTGTAATGCCTACGCGTAATGCTCGAAATGGAATGTTATTTACAGCTCATGGATCCATTAATATTAAAAATAAAAAATGGGAAGATGATTTTTCTGCAATCGATGAAATGAATATTACCTGGGTAGATACCGAATATTCTAAGGCTTATTTAAAACATTTATTTTCGGTAAACGAACTATTAGGAAAACAAATAGCTACAATTCATAACCTAGGTTTTTACTTATGGTTGGTTCGCGAGGCTAGAAAACATATATTAGCAGGAGATTTTGCTGAATGGAAGACAAAAATGGTAAAGCAAATGGATAAACGTTTGTAAGCAAAACTTTTTATGATAAGGATTTTAGATTGGTACATATTAAAACGTTATTTGGGTACATTTATCACCCTGTTTTTGATATTTATACCTATTGGTATTATGGCCAATTTGGCTGAAAAAATTGATAATATTTTTGAAAATGAAGCTCCTTTAATGGAGGTGCTTAAGTTTTACGGAAATTTCACTATTTATTTCGCTAATTTATTATTTCCGTTATTGCTGTTTATATCTGTAATTTGGTTTACTTCAAAATTAGCCAATAAAACAGAAATTATAGCCTTTTTGAGTTCGGGGGTGTCTTATAATCGCTTTTTACGCCCTTATATTATAGGGGCAACTATAGTGTCAATATCTGGGTTGTTATTAGGAATGTTTGTGGTTCCAAAGGCAAGTAAAGCATATAATGAATTCAATAATTATTATTTAAAAGGTAGAAAAGCAAAAGTTAAAAATTCAATTAACTTATACAGGCAAATTGATGATAATGAGTTTATATATGCACATGCTTTTTATCCTAAAGAAAAAACAGCGCTTAAATTTACTTTAGAGCATTTTGAAAACCATAAGTTGATTCATAAAATTTCGGCAAATAAATTAAAATATAACGAAAAAGATTCTACTTTTAAGTTAACTAAATATGTAAAACGAACAGTTACAGATTCCATTGATATTATTGAGGCAAAAAAAGAGCATGATACGGTATTTAAATTTGATATTGATCGTTTAACACCTGTGTCATATGTAGCAGAAACCTTAAATTATTTTGAGCTTAAGGATTTTATAAAACAAGAAGAAAAACGAGGTTCGCCAAATTTGAGTGCTTATAGAGTTGTTGCCTACAAGCGTTGGAGTTTACCTGTGTCTGCTTACATATTAACACTTATTGCAGTTGCCGTATCCTCAATGAAACGAAGAGGTGGTATGGGAGCCAATTTAGCATTTGGCCTAATAATAGCTTTTGGATTTGTGTTTTTTGATAAGGTATTTGGTACAATGGCAGCGCAATCTGATTTTTCGCCTATTATAGCAGTATGGTTTCCAAATGTAGTATTTGCAATACTAGCTATGTATTTGTTGGCTAGAGCGAGAAGATAAGCTTAAATAAGTATCGGATAAACCAGTAGTAGTATTGTGTTTTAATAGCTTAGGTAGAAAGTAATAATTTACTCGATAAAAGATGTGTCTTATGGAAAACCTTACAAGTAAGTTTTCTATATTTGTAAGCTTATAATCTATAATCAAATTCATATTTTAAACATGGAATATTTAGATTTTGAATTACCGATAAAGGAATTGGAAGAGCAACTTGAAAAAGCATGCTCTATTGGAGAGGAAAGTGATGTTGATGTAACCGATACGTGTAAACAAATTGAGAGTAAACTAAATAAAACAAAAAAAGAGTTATATAAAAATTTAACTCCTTGGCAACGAGTACAACTTTCGCGACATCCTTCGCGGCCGTATACTTTAGATTATATTCGCGCTATTTGTGGTGATACTTTTGTAGAACTGCATGGTGATCGTAATGTAAAGGATGATAAAGCAATGATTGGCGGTTTAGGTAAAATTGGCGATCAAAGTTTTATGTTTATAGGGCAACAAAAAGGGAATAACACCAAAACACGTCAGTACCGTAATTTCGGAATGGCAAACCCCGAAGGTTACCGAAAAGCACTTCGATTAATGAAAAGTGCCGAAAAATTTAATATCCCCGTAGTTTGTTTTGTTGATACTCCAGGAGCTTATCCTGGTTTAGAAGCAGAAGAACGAGGACAAGGTGAAGCTATTGCTCGAAACATTTATGAAATGGCTCAACTTTCGGTACCTATTATAGTATTTATTATTGGTGAAGGTGCCAGCGGTGGAGCTTTAGGAATTGGTGTAGGTGATAAAGTATTAATGTTAGAAAACACTTGGTACTCTGTAATATCACCAGAATCATGTTCGTCTATTTTATGGAGAAGCTGGGAATATAAAGAACAAGCCGCCGATGCTTTAAAGCTGACGGCTAATGATATGATGAAGCAAAAGTTAATTGATGAAATTATTAAAGAACCACTTGGTGGAGCTCATAGTGATCATAAAGCTACTTTTGAAATTGTAAAAAATAAAATTGTTGATGAATATGAGCAATTAAAAAACTTATCACCAGATGAGTTGATTACAAATCGAATTGAAAAATATTCAAATATGGGGGTAGTTAAAGATTAACTAACCTAAAACATAGCATTTACCAAAATCTGAGGTCTATGGATCTCAGATTTTTTTGGTTTATTAACAATAAAAATAAGTTTTCAACACTAACTTTGTTAGTAGTTGGTGAATAACGACTTCTTTAAATTAAGAGAATAAAGAAGCCTTTTTAGTTACTTTCGTACTCATGGAAAATTTGCAGGGGATCCAAAATATTAAATACTCGAAATCAAATATTATTCCTTTGGAAAAAGGGAAAATACCACCTCAAGCTATTGATTTAGAAGAAGTGGTGCTTGGTGCTATGATGATTGATAAAAAGGGAATTGATGAAGTAATCGATATCCTTAATGCAGATGTTTTTTATAAAAAAGCACATCAATTTATTTTCGAAGCTATTGTAAAATTATTTGAAGATTCAAGTGCGATTGACTTATTAACAGTTTCTAACCAATTAAAAAAGGATGGAACCCTAGATAAAAGTGGTGGCGAGTATTATTTGATTCAATTAACACAAAAAGTAGCTTCTTCAGCACATATTGAATTCCATGCCCGTATTATTCTTCAAAAATATATTCAGCGTAGTTTAATTAAAATTTCGAATGAAATTATTGAAGAAGCTTATGATGAGGGGATAGATGTTTTTGATTTATTAGATACAGCGGAATCAAAATTATATGAAGTTACTCAAGGAAATATAAAACGATCTTCGGAAACCGCTCAAAGTTTGGTAACTCAGGCTAAGAAAAATATTGAAGAAATTTCTAATAAAGAAGGAATGAGTGGAGTGCCTTCTGGTTTTACAAAGTTGGATGAGCTTACTTCGGGTTGGCAGCCAAGTGATTTAATTATTGTTGCTGCGCGTCCTGGTATGGGTAAAACGGCATTAACATTATCAATGGCCCGTAATATTGCTGTGGGACAAAGTATACCAGTAGCTTTCTTTTCATTGGAAATGGCATCAGTTCAGTTGATAACTCGTTTGATATCATCCGAGACTGGATTATCTTCAGAAAAATTACGTACTGGTAAATTAGAAAAGCATGAATGGGAACAATTAAATGTAAAGGTAAAGGATCTTGAAAAAGCGCCTTTGTTTATTGATGACACGCCTTCACTTTCTATTTTTGATTTACGAGCAAAAGCACGTCGTTTAGCATCGCAGCATGGTATTCGAATGATTATGATTGATTATTTGCAGTTAATGACTGCTGGTGGATCGGGTAAAAATGGAAATAGAGAACAAGAAATTTCTACTATTTCTCGAAATTTAAAAGCCTTAGCGAAGGAATTAAATGTGCCTGTAATCGCTTTATCACAGTTATCACGTGCAGTGGAAACACGTGGAGGTTCAAAACGTCCATTATTAAGTGACCTGCGTGAATCTGGAGCAATTGAACAGGATGCCGATATTGTATCGTTTATTTACCGACCAGAATATTATAAAATAGATGAATGGGATGATGATGAAGGATCTCCAACAGCTGGTCAAGGAGAATTTATTGTAGCAAAGCACCGTAATGGTGGTTTAGAGAATATTCGATTAAAATTCGTTGGACATTTAGGGAAATTCGATAACTTAGAGGACTTTAGTACTCCTTTTGAATTTCATTCAAGTATGAATGATAATGAAGCTGGAGATAATCCATTTGCTTCGGGAGGAGGCTTACCGTCTCCGTCACCCGATCAAGCTTTTGGGAGTAGTATAAATCCGCCAACAGATGATGATGTACCTTTTTAATAAAAATAACAGTTCAAATCAAAAAAAGCATTTTGCCTTAAAAGGTATGGTGCTTTTTTTTATGCTTTTATGTAGTGTAACAAATTATGCCAATTATATTTTGTTACCAATGGATGAAACTTCCCAAAAAAATCATTTAAAGGCATACGGAATTACTTATTGGAGTTTACAACGACAGCAAAAAGTAAAGTGGTTACTTAATTATCGAGGAGGTTCCTTTTTATTTGCAGATACACCTGCATTGCAAAATGAATGTAAAATACGAGGGGTGTCGTTTGAAGTATTATCTGATAGTAAAGCCGAAGGAATTTTAAAAGATATTAGTAGTCCTTCGCAAAATATGGAAGCTATTGTGTTAGAAAAGGCTCCCAAAGTGGCCGTGTATTCCCCCGATGGAAAACAACCATGGGATGATGCCGTAACTATGGTGCTTACTTATGCTGAAGTGCCTTATGAATTAGTGTATGATAAAGAAGTATTAACTGATAAATTGATTGTGTATGATTGGTTGCACTTGCATCATGAAGATTTTACAGGTCAGTACGGGAAATTTTATAAAAACTACCGCTCTTCAAAATGGTATATTGAAGATAAATTACGTAAAGAAGCTTTAGCTACTGAATTAGGCTATACAAAAGTATCTCAAGAGAAATTAGCTGTAGCTAAAAAAATTCGTGATTTTGTTATTGGAGGAGGCTTCATGTTTGCTATGTGCAGTGCTACAGATAGTTTTGATATAGCCTTGAGTGCTGAAGGTGTAGACATTTGTGAATCTATGTTTGATGGTGATCCTAGTGAGCCTAATTATCAATCAAAAATTAATTATAAACGAACTTTTGCATTTAAAAATTTTAAGCTTGAACGTACATTGCGATATGAATTTTCTGATATTGATATGACGACTAAGCGAAAAGAAGTTAGAAAGGAATTAGACTACTTTTCATTAATGGATTTTTCTGCAAAATGGGATCCTATTCCAACAATGTTGTGTCAAAACCATACCAGTTTAGTAAAAGGTTTTATGGGGCAGACTACTGCCTTTGATCATAAACTGGTGAAATCAAATGTACTTTTGCTTGGACAAAATAAAATTAATAACGAAGCCAGATATATTCATGGTATTAAGGGAAAAGGCTTTTTTACATTTTATGGAGGTCATGATCCTGAAGATTATCAGCATAGGGTAGGAGACCCCAAAACAGAATTAGAATTACACCCCAATTCCCCGGGGTATCGCTTAATATTAAATAATTTATTGTTTCCTGCAGCTAAAAAGAAAAAACAGAAAACTTGATTTGTATTTATTGAGGTTATTTTTAAAGATGTAGAAAATTCAAAAGCTACTGAAATGAAATTAGACATTAGAGAAATGCATTCCTATGATATTGAAATAATAGTTGATTATTTTGTAAATGCTGACCACTCTTTTTTAAGAGGTATGGGAGTTGAAAAAAATAAATTACCAAAAAGGGCAGATTGGATTGAAAAATTAAAGATAGATCTAACTAAGCCTTACGAAAAAAAAGAGTTCTATTACGTTATCTGGTTAATTGATAACAAGGCTGTAGGTCATTCTAATATTAATATGATAGAATTTGATTCCATAGCAACCATGCATTTACATTTATGGGACAAGGAAAACAGAAAAAATGGACTTGGAATAGAATTTTTGAAATTAACAATTCCTTGTTATTTTGAAAAGTTTAGTTTGAAAAAATTAATCTGCGAACCTTTTTCAGAAAATGTTGGTCCCAATAAAGCCTTAAAAAAGGTGGGGTTTTCTTTAGTAAAGATATATGATACCATACCTGGGTGGATAAATTTTTATCAAGTGGTAAATCGCTATGAATTGAAAAAGGAACAATTACCTTTATGAGTAATGCAATTTAGATTAATGCTTGTATTATTTATAAACGTAAATTATTCTATGGCTTAGAATAAAGTGTCACTTATATTATTTTAGTAACTAAATTCTTTATGATCAAACTTAAGATCATTAAATACATAAAATGAACAGAAAAAATCAACTCCAAGCAATTGATCGTTTACTAACAATTATGGATGAGCTGAGGGAACAATGTCCTTGGGATAAAAAACAAACTTTTGAAAGTCTTCGTCATTTAACTATTGAGGAAACCTATGAACTCGGTGATGCTATATTAGATAATGATTTGAATGAGATTAGAAATGAATTGGGCGATTTACTATTGCATATTGTGTTTTATTCAAAAATAGGAAGTGAAACCAATAGTTTTGATATCGAAAGTGTAGCCAATGGTATTTGCGATAAACTAATTCATAGGCATCCACATATTTATGGTGATGTTAAGGTAGCTGATGAAGAGGAAGTAAAACGAAATTGGGAAGAATTAAAACTAAAAGAAGGTAAAAAAAGTGTGTTAGAGGGAGTGCCTAAGTCTTTGCCAGCTTTAGTGAAAGCTAGTAGAATCCAAGATAAAGTGGCTGGTGTAGGTTTTGATTGGGAAGAACCGCAGCAAGTTTTTGAAAAAGTACAAGAAGAATTGGCAGAGTTACAAGAAGAAGTGACCGCCAATAATCAAGATAAAATTGAAGCTGAATTTGGCGATGTATTATTTTCTATGATAAATTATGCCCGTTTTTTAAAAGTAAATCCAGAAGATGCATTGGAGCGCACTAATAAAAAATTTATAAAACGTTTTATGTATTTAGAACAGCGATCTAAAGAATTGAAAAAACCTATTAAAGAAATGAATTTAGATGAAATGAATGCCTATTGGGAAGAGGCTAAAGCATTATAAGTTTATGAAACAAATATTTGAGGTAAAAGGGATGACCTGTGGTGGCTGTGTAAAAGGAGTAGAACAAAAAGTTTCGACACTGCCTAATGTTTCTAATGTTAAGGTTTGTTTAGAAAATGGTACTATTGAATTTGAAAGCTTAATTTCTATTAATACATCAGATATAAAAACTGTGTTGCCTGAAAAATATAAGATTTATAATTCTGGAAATGTACTAAAAAAAGAAGAAGCTTTTTTGGTTACTAAAAAAACAAAACTACAACAGCTACGTCCTTTATTGCTTATTTTAAGTTATATATCTGTCGCAAGTTTTTGGATACATTATAAAGAAATAAATGGCATTGAAATTATGCTCACATTTATGGGGTTATTTTATATAGTGTTTAGCTTTTTTAAATTTTTAGATATTAAGGGGTTTGTAAACTCTTTTAGTATGTATGATCCATTAGCAAAAAAATACTTATTCTATGCTTGGGTTTATCCTTTTATAGAAACGCTTTTAGGAGTTCTTTTTTTAAATAGAATTTATATTAAAACGGGATTAATACTAACTTTAATTATTTTAGGAATTACAACAGTAGGGGTAACAAAAACTTTAATAAATAAACAAAAGATTCAATGCGCATGTTTGGGTACTGCTTTAAAACTTCCAATGACTGAGGCTACTTTTATTGAAAATGCAATAATGATTATTATGGCAATGATAATGTTAGTATTCAATTTTTAACTAATTTCTATACCTATACTTTTTAGTTCGGAATTAAGCTAAAGTTTTTTTACAGTTTTTTCAATATGAAATGGATTCACATGCGCTTCTGTAATAACAAAAGTTTCTAAATCTTTAAAAAACAGGGTAAACTGTTGTTCTAAAAAGGTGTAATTTTCATTGAGTTCAATAACCGCGTAATTCATTTTTGAAATGTTTTTAGTACGCCTGTTCATTTGATAAAGAATATCACTAATACCTCCTACTGTACGGTATTTGTAGATCCAGTTTTCGGTAGCCATTACTGTTAAAAAATTTTGCACTCGTAGTGGTAAAACAGTAAAATTATTTTTTAGTAAAAGGTAAAAGTCTAATGTAAACTTTTCAAGAGGAATAGCGTGATAGTTTAGCCAGTTTTTGGCTAAAAAATGATCAAAAATGATATCAGTAACTACGCCTGCATAATGTCCGTAATCAGAAAAAACTCTTTTGCATTTTTTTGTAATAGGATGTGTGTCGGTATAGGAATCTATAGAACGATGTAGTGTAATACCTTTCTTAATTTTATCAGGATAATTCAAATAATTATTGCCTTTAACAGAATCAGCTATAAAATTTCCAATTTCTATTTCAGGATTATTATACGAAAGATAAATGTGAGCCAAATAATTCATTAATTGAAAGATAATCCTAAAAAATAATATATACTAATGGTATCTATGAATGCGAATTATTTTAAGGAGTTAATTTGTTGTTATTCATATGAATACTTGCGTTTAAGTTTTTGTATGTTTTTTCTTTCGAATATTTTATGTAACTGCTTTCCTACTTAGTGTTTGGAACTATTATATTTGTTCTAAATATTATTTAAACAATTATAGATGACTTTAATAAAATCAATTTCTGGAATACGTGGTACTATAGGGGGATTAGTAAATGATAATTTAACTCCTGTTGATGCTGTAAAATTTGCTTCGGCTTATGGAACATGGATTAAAACCGCTTCAGGAAAAACCGCTCCTAAAGTAGTAGTAGGTCGTGATGCACGTTTGTCAGGTAATATGATTCAACAGTTGGTAATGAATAGTTTAGTTGGTTTAGGGGTTGAGGTTATTGATTTAGGGCTTTCAACTACACCAACAGTTGAAATAGCTGTTCCATTAGAACAAGCAGACGGAGGTATCATTTTAACTGCAAGTCATAATCCAAAACAATGGAACGCATTAAAATTATTGAATAATAAAGGAGAGTTTTTAAATGCAGCCAATGGAGCTGAAATTTTGAAAATTGCAGAATCAGATAGTTATGTGTTTAGTGAAGTTGATGATTTAGGTTCTATTTCTACCAATGATACGTATATAGAAAAGCATATTGAAGCTGTTTTAAACCTTTCGTTAGTTGATATAGAAAAAGTTAAACAAGCAAAATTTAAAGTGGTTGTCGATGCTGTAAATTCAACAGGAGGTATTTCAATTCCACCATTATTAAAAAGAATGGGAGTAGAAGTGGTAGAATTATATTGTGATCCAACAGGTCATTTTCCTCATAATCCAGAGCCCTTAAAAGAACATTTAGGAGATTTAGCTGCAAAAGTAGTCAGTGAAAAAGCAGATTTAGGGATCACCGTAGATCCAGATGTAGATCGTTTAGCATTTATGAGTGAAGATGGAGAAATGTTTGGAGAAGAATATACATTAGTAGCCTGTGCCGATTTTGTGTTAGGAAAAACGCTAGGAAATACAGTTTCAAATTTATCATCAAGTAGAGCTTTACGAGATGTAACAGAAAAACATGGAGGAAAATACACTGCGGCAAATGTAGGTGAGGTAAATGTAGTTACTACAATGAAAGCCGAAAATGCAGTTATAGGAGGCGAAGGTAATGGAGGTATTATTTACCCAGAATCTCATTATGGGCGTGATTCATTAGTTGGGGTAGCTTTATTTTTAACACATTTAGCTGAAAAGAAAATGAAAGTAAGTGAACTTAGAGCTTCGTATCCTGCTTATTTTATGAGTAAAAATAAGATCACATTAACACCAAGTTTAGATGTTGACGGAATTTTAGAAGCAATGGCTAAAAAATATGCTAATGAGGATGTGACTACAACCGATGGTGTAAAAGTAGATTTTGCTGAAAATTGGTTTCATTTAAGAAAAAGTAATACCGAACCAATTATTAGAATTTATACTGAAGCAAAATCGCAACAAGCAGCAGATGATTTAGCCGAAAAAACAATCAAAGAAATCAAGGTAATAGCAGGGCTGTAATTGGTAAAAAAGTCTTGAATACTTTTTTATGCTTATCCGTATTAGTACCTAATTTCGTAAATTAGACCTAATTTAAGAGCGATAAAAATGCGAATATTA
>CANLCT010000043.1 GCA_947489195.1 uncultured Aquimarina sp.
CAAGAAATGAGCGGTAGTGCCCAAATCATTACCGAAGACCTCAGACTCATTGAGCGCTTCTTTTATCAACTTCGAAAAGCGTTTGATAGATCATAATATAACCTAAAATCACAACATTCTAATCCAACTCATAGAATAATCCCTTCAAATATTACTCTCTTTAATCCCAATAAAATTAGCAATCCAACCATATGCGACAAAACCAATTAAATAAGCCATTGTTGAATAACTAAAATCAATTTTTCCAGCCATAAAAGATTTTAAAATTGCCACACTACCTAAAAAAGCAAGTACAATTCCATAGATTAACAACATCTTGTTTCTCTCAAACATGGAACTTAGTGGAATCATCATTGTAAAACCAAAAACAGCAGGAACTAACCAAACTTCATTACTTGTTATAAAAAACAAAAAAGTACTAACAACCAAAAACAAAGCACTTAAACCAACAAAATTAGAACTTCGTATTTCATTCTTATTTAATAGGTATTTACCATACTTATTTAATCGTAAAAACAGATTACTAATAGGATTAATAACCCATGTCGAAAAAGCAATCAAAGCCAATACAACTATAACAGGCAATAAAAAGGACTCCGTGCTAGGAACTTTCTTTACTATCAATTTTAACATTTTAACTAAAAAATAAAAACCAATGATTACTCCCCATTGATACTTTTTAGTCATATTCCCAATCCAAAAACAATACTTTAAGAACCATCTATACAAAGTATATTTAGACTTTATAGCTTCTCCCATTCCACTTTGAGCATGTTCTAAATTAGGGTCATTTTGTAAAGCTTGCTTAAAATGTTCCAATGCTTTTTCATGTTCCCCTTTTTCTAATAAACCCCAACCATGATTAGCATGTGTATAGGCATTATTGGGATCCTCCTGAAGTGCATCTTCAATTGTTTCAAAAGAAGCTTCTTTTTGACCTAATTTCAGCAAAGCGGAACTTCTAAAATTAAGTGCAATAATATTTTGAGCATCTAATGACAAAGCTTGATTTGATAAATCCAATGCTTCATCAAACTTTTTACGAGCAAATTTAATAGAACCCAAGAAAGCATAATTATCAGCATCTTCTGGATCTAAAGAAATTGCTTCTTCAAGCCATACTTCTGCTTCACTATATCGTTCAGCTTCCATTAAAACTCTTGATTTTACAGTATATAAAACCGCCGTATCAGGAGATAACCTTATCGCGTTATTGATTAAATCTTCTGCTTCATCAAGCTTATTTTGCTGCAAATTAGTTTCACACAATAAAACAAGCACTTCAATATTATCAGGAGATCCTTCTAATATTGAAATTAGAATTTTTTGTGCGTCAATAAAACGATTTTGCTCAATTAACAATGAAGCCCTTTGTATTTGTTCCTCGATCATTATTTTTTAATTTTCATATAAGAAAGTATATCATCGTATAAACCTGATTCATTTGCATACAATGCAAAATTTTTGGCTGCACTAAACCATTCTTTAGTTGTTGGCTTATGTTTTTTACAAGCATTTATAAAATCTTTAGTATTTAAAGGCTTTGGAATGCCATCAACAAAAGATTCATTTAATTTGCTTTCTATTGCAATATCGATAATAGCTTCAATATCGGCTCCCGAAAAATCTGGAGTTTTCTTACTCACTTTCGAATAATCTATATGATCAATAGGCTTCCCTTTAAGTTTTAATTTTAAAATAGATTCTCGTGCTGTAACATCTGGCGGCGGAACAAAAATAATTCGATCAAATCTACCCGGTCTTCTAAAAGCAGTATCCAAATGCCAAGGCGTATTTGTAGCTCCAAGAATCAAAACCCCTTCATTACTGTGTTCTAATCCATCCAACTCTTGCAGAAATTGATTAATTAGATGACGTCCACTTGATTGTTTCATATCACTACGGCTTGCCCCTAAAGCATCAATTTCATCAAAAAACAATACACAGGGTGTATTGTTTCGGGCATTTTCAAAAACACTATGCAAATTCTTTTCGCTATTTCCCATCCACATATCCAAAATATCACTTAGGCTTACACTTATAAAACGTGCATTTACTTGCCCAGCTGTAGCTTTAGCAATATGTGTTTTTCCACAACCTGGCGGTCCATAAAGTAATATCCCACCACCTATTTTTTTCCCATAAGCCTTATACAATTCAGGATGCTTTAGTGGCTGAATAATTTTCATTTCAATCTCTTTTTTCACTCCATCCATTCCTCCAACATCTTTAAAATTGATATTAGGTTTTTCTATAAATATATCACTAATCTCATCCTCCTCCCAATTTTCTGTTTCATGTTCTGTTGGCTTTCTTAATTGATCTAGTTCATCATCAGTAAAAGAAGAATCTATAGCTAATAGTTTTTGATAATTACTTACAGCATCTTCAATTGCATTATCACGCAACAGAGTTTTACAGTATAGCTTTAATGTATTTACATCAATACTTTTTTCCAACAACTCTTCTAAAATAACACTGCAAGTTGAATATTCTTCCTTTTGAAAATAAACATTAGCTAACCCCCATTTGCCTTTACTATTTTTTGAATCTGAAGCTAATATTTTTAAATACTCTTGTTCTGCATCTTCAACCCTATTCATTTGCAATAAAGTTTTCGCTAACAACAATCTTAAAGGAATATTTTCTGGTGAAGCCTCTAATGCTTCCTTTAAATTTTCTATGGTTTCGTTACTCATAAAATAAATTTATTAGTCTGAAATATGGTCTAAAAACCTAGTACAGATTAGTATTCAATAATTACTAAAATATCGCTTTTATTTTAGTCCTAATAAATCTTTCTTAAGTATTTTTATAATTGAACTATAAATTCATTTTACAGTGAATAAAGCAATTAACTCACCTCAACAATCTCAGCAGACTTACCTCTAAACACAAAATGATCCCCTTTCTTTTTTCCCAACAAAAGTTGCCCAATAGGAGATTGCATGGATATAGCATATACCTTTTTCCCTGCTAACACCAATTCTCCAGCAGAAATACTGATATAATAACACATGGTATCGGTAACCACATAACTACCCAAGGCTATAAATTCTGTTGATTTATCCCATTGTAATTTCTTTAAAGAAGCTTCCAAGCGCTCTACTTCCTTTAATTGATTTCCTGCTTTTTCACGTTCTAATTGCAACATTGCACGCCCAGTTTCATGCTTATCCCCAGCAGTACTTTTGCTTTCGGAAGTCATTGAAGTATGAATTTCGTCAATAATACGTTGAATATTGCTTCGTTTATTTTGAACAAAGTTAATACACTGATTATATAGTTCTTGCTTCAGCTTAGTCATAAATACACACTATTTTTTAAACACAACATAAACCCAGATTATACGATAGAACGATATAATCTTAATAAGTTAGGCATGTTTATTGCAGAAAATTATAAGTTTAGAAAAATACATATATTAATCAAGTTAACCGCTATTGCCGAGAAACATATTTATGAAATATTTTTTACCCGTTTTGCTCATTTCTATTCTTTCTTTTTGGAGTTGTAATCAGACCATCACTCCTATTAAAAAAACAGAAACAGCATCTACTGCTTCTAAATTATCACAAAAGGATACTATTTCATTTGCTAAAGAAATTACCCCTATTAAAATCAACAATTTAACTAGTGTTTCCGATACTACTTTTATTAACATTGCTGATTATAGCTCAAATTTTTTTTATGATTTACGCTATGCTACCCCCAATAATTTTTTAAAAGAAAAAGTGTATGAGTGCGCTCAATGTTATACCAGAGCTAAAACTGCTCGAGCATTAATTAAAGCCAACAATTACTTGATGAGTAAAGGTTACAAAATAAAATTTTTTGATTGTTACCGGCCTAATTCTGTACAATACAAAATGTGGAAAATTATGCCAAATTCACAATATGTAGCTAACCCAAAAAAAGGATCCATACATAACAAAGGAGGTGCTGTTGACATTACATTAACTGATCTATACGGCAAAGAAGTAGACATGGGTACCGACTTTGATTTTTTTGGCTGGAAAGCTTATCACACCAATACTTCATTACCAAAAAAAATAGTAGAAAACAGAAAACTATTAAAAACAACCATGGAACACTTTGGCTTTTGGTCTATACGAACCGAATGGTGGCACTATAATTTAAAAGGCACAGGCAACTATAAAATTGCTAATTTTAAGTGGGACTGCCCTTAGTTCAATCATGTATTAAACAAAACAGCCTTAACTTAAAAGTTAAGGCTGTTTTGTTTAATAATTTCAGTAATTTATTGAATTTCAAAATCTTCCATAAACTTAGTCGTGTAATCACCACTAATATAATCTGGATGATCCATTAATTGTCTGTGGAAAGGAATGGTGGTTTTAATTCCTTCGATAATAAATTCATCTAAGGCACGCTTCATTTTATTTATAGCCTCCTCACGAGACTGCGCAGTTGTAATCAACTTCGCAATCATAGAATCGTAATTTGGCGGAATCATATAACCACTATACACGTGAGTATCAACGCGTACACCATGCCCCCCTGGGATATGTAAATTTGTTATTTTTCCTGGCGATGGTCTAAATCCATTGTGCGGATCTTCGGCATTAATACGGCATTCAATAGAATGTAATTCAGGAAAATAATTTTTTCCTGAAATTAGCACTCCCGAGGCTACTAAAATTTGCTCACGAATAAGATCGTAATTCACTACCTCTTCGGTAATTGGATGCTCAACCTGAATACGTGTATTCATTTCCATAAAGTAAAAGTTACGGTGTTTATCTACCAAAAACTCTACTGTACCAGCACCTTCATACTTAATAAATTCTGCGGCTTTAACTGCGGCATTACCCATGTCATTTCTTAACTTATCAGTCATAAATGGCGATGGTGTTTCTTCTGTCAATTTCTGATGACGTCGTTGTACCGAACAATCTCTTTCCGATAAATGACACGCTTTTCCTTTGCTATCTCCTACGATTTGGATCTCGATATGTCTAGGCTCTTCAATAAGCTTTTCCATATACATTCCATCGTTTCCAAAACAAGCTTTAGCTTCCTGCCTAGCATCTTCCCAAGCTTTTTGCAAATCTTCGGCGGCCCAAACAGCACGCATCCCTTTACCACCACCACCGGCAGTGGCTTTTAGCATTACAGGATACCCTACTTCTTCAGCTAGTTTAACTGTTTCTTCAAAATTTTCTAAAATCCCTTCAGAACCTGGCACGGTAGGAACTCCTGCTTCGATCATTGTCGCTTTCGCAGAAGCTTTATCTCCCATACGATCAATCATTTCGGCACTAGCCCCAATGAATTTAATATCGTGTTCTTCACATATCTTAGAAAAATTAGCGTTTTCAGACAAAAACCCATATCCTGGATGAATGGCATCAGCATTTGTTATTTCTGCTGCAGCTATAATGCTTGATATCTTTAAATAAGACTCATTACTTGGCGCAGGACCAATACATACGGCTTCATCAGCAAAACGAACATGCAAACTATCAGCATCGGCTGTAGAGTATACAGCTACTGTTTTTATGCCCATTTCCTTACAAGTACGAATAACACGAAGTGCTATTTCGCCTCGATTAGCGATTAATATTTTTTTAAACATAATAGTACGTTTAGTTACCTAAAAGTGACCTAAGAGGGGTCAACTAAAAATAAAGGTTGATCAAATTCAACTGGCGACGAATCATCCACAAGAACTTTAATTATTTTACCCGAAACTTCACTTTCAATTTCGTTGAAAAGTTTCATTGCTTCAATAACACAAAGCACATCACCTTCATTTATGTTATCACCTACCTCTATAAAGTTAGATTTGTCTGGCGATGGCTTACGGTAAAATGTTCCTATTATAGGAGACTTAACTGTAATATATTTTGAATCATCGTCGGCTTCGGGTGCACCCGAAGCCGCTACAGGCGCTCCTGCTTCATGCACTGGAGCAGCTGGCGCAATTGCCTGGGGTGCTGCTGGTGCAGCTGCTGTTGGCATTTGCTGAATAATTGTTGTTTCCTTTTCATCGGATCCTGTTCTAATGGTGATTTTAACATCATCCATTTCTAATTTCACTTCGCTTGCTCCAGATTTGGCAACAAACTTGATCAGGTTTTGAATTTCCTTTAAATCCATGATATAGATACGTTGTTAATTGTTGTTGTGTTAGTTAAGAATTATAGGCCCATTTTAAATAAATAGATCCCCAAGTAAATCCACCTCCAAAAGATGCAAACACCAAGGTATCTCCTTTTTTAAATTTCTTTTCAAAATCATTGAGCACTAATGGTATGGTAGCCGATGTAGTATTTCCATATTTTTCAATATTGATTAATACTTTACTTTCGTCTTTTAATCCCATTCTGTTGGCTGTAGCATCAATAATACGCTTATTTGCTTGATGTGCTACTAACCAATCGATATCATTATTAGTCAAGTTATTGCGTTCCATTACTTTTTCGCAAGCCCCTGCCATACTTGAAACCGCATATTTAAATACCGTTTTTCCGTCTTGTTTTATGAAATGTTGTTTATTATCTATGGTTTGCTGTGTTGTCGGATTCAAAGATCCTCCAGCTTCTATGCGTAAAAAATTACGTCCAACACCATCACTGCGTAAATATTCATCTTGTAATCCCAAACCTTCATCATTGGGCTCAAAAAGAGCAGCTCCAGCACCATCACCAAATATGATACATGTTGTACGGTCTGAATAATCTACAATTGACGACATTTTATCTGCTCCAATTACTAATACTTTAGTGTATCTACCAGATTGTACATAGCTAGCAGCAGTGGACATTCCGTACAAAAAACTTGAACATGCTGCTGCCAAATCGTAACCAAAGGCATTAACCGCTCCAATTTCAGTTGCTACGTGAGCAGCTGTTGCAGCTACTGACATATCAGGAGTAGCCGTAGCTACTATTATCATATCAATTTCAGTTGGATCTAACTTACGTTTTGCCAAGACATCTTCGGCTGCTTTAATTGCCATATATGAAGTAGCCTTTTCTGGATCCTTTAAGATACGGCGTTCTTTAATTCCCGTTCTTGTCGTTATCCATTCATCATTAGTATCCACTAAACCTTCCAATTCTTTATTGGTCAATTTATAATCTGGTACATATGCACCAACAGCCGTTATAGCCGCCGTAATTTTACTCATAACAGTAGGTTAAAATTTACTCCCAAGAACAAAAATGCTTCGAATCGAAGCAAAAATGACCTTTTTTAAGTAAATATCGTGCAAATTAAGTCGATTTTGACACATATTCAACAAAAAACAAAAAAAACGCTCATTTGATGAGCGTTTTTCGATATAATGTTATGCATGCCTAGTAAAAAAGTCTTTACTCTATCTGAATAATATCTTTTTAGAATCTACTGTTCTCTTATTTTACAATATTTATTGTAGGAAATATTGTAAAAAAAATTCCACCTTAAGTGATTTTTACCCACAGCAACTTTGTTTCTGTAAGTTTACTTACTATAAAAGTATTATTTTTATAGTATAATCACTCAGCGGAATAATTTTATGCGCTTTCTAAAACAAATTACTTTAGGCAATTTGTTATAAAAATTACTAAGCTACTGCTTCTTCTGAATTATCGATAACTACATTACCTCTGTAATATAATTTCCCTTCATGCCAGTGTGCTCTGTGGTATAAGTGCGCTTCACCTGTAGTTGCATCAGTTCCTATTTGTGGTACAGATGCTTTATAATGTGTTCTTCTTTTATCTCTTCTTGTTTTGGAGATTTTTCTCTTAGGATGTGCCATAACTCAGTTATTTATTATCTTTTAGTAGATTCTTTAATTTATTCCAACGAGGATCAATATCCTCATCATTTTTACTTTCTTCTTTTGTTTCTTTTGGAGCCAATGTTTCCAAATGCTCTAAAATATCCGATTCCAATGTTCCATCTTCAACGCCTGGATGTACTCTTTTTGAAGGTACTCCCAACACAATACATTCGTATATATATTGCGAAACGTTAATTTCATATGATCCATGAGGAATTATAATAATTTCCTCATTTTCGTTATTAAATTCGTTTCCAAACTTAATTACAATAAACAATTCATTGCTTATTAGCAAATTAAAAGGCTCTGTGGTTACATCGCAATCCACATTTACGCTTCCTTCTGCTTTAAAACGCAATTCAAAAAAAGTACTTTTTTTATTGAATTCTAAAGCAACTTTTACGTCTGCACTATTATATTCTTCAAAATTAAATAGCGACAAAAACTTGTTATCAACTTGATATTCAAACTGATGAATTCCTTGCTTTAAACCAACAAAAGGAATCAAATACTCCTTGAATGTTTTCATAGACACTTCAGTTTGTTGCACTTTACCTACGACAAAGGCGGGTGCAAAGATAATAAAAATTTGAAATTAATTATTTTTTACGTGTACTTTTTTAATTACACCCTTTTTTAAAGGGTTTATTGTTAATTCGGCATGCATATTTCGATGCTTAAAAATACTAATAGCTTTAAATACCGCCTCTGCAAATGAACTATGATCTGCCTTGGCTTGACCTGCTATTTCAAAAGCTGTTCCATGATCTGGCGAGGTACGTACACGCGATAATCCTGCTGTAAAATTTACCCCTTGCCCAAACGACAATGTTTTAAACGGTATTAAACCCTGATCATGATAAGTAGCTACTACAGCATCAAATTGTTTGTAATTATTTGATCCAAAAAAGCTATCTGCTGCATAAGGCCCAAAAACCAATTTACCTGCTTCTTTTATTTTTTCGAGCGTAGGTCGTAACACTTCATCATCTTCCTTGCCTATAACCCCGTTATCACCTGTATGCGGATTAATCCCCAATACTGCAATCTTAGGCTTCGAAATACCAAAATCTTTAATTAATGAATTATGAACCGTGCTTATCTTTTGACTAATTGCCCCAGGAGTTAGTTGCTTTACCACATCGGTTAAAGCTACATGATCGGTAAGCAAACCCACTTTTAACTCATCGGTTATCATAAACATTAAACTATCGCCTTCTAACTCTTGATTTAAATAATCGGTATGCCCTGGAAATTTAAAATCTTTTGACTGTACTGCCGTTTTATGAATTGGCGCCGTAACTAATACATCTACCGCTTCATTTTTCAAAGCTTCTGTTGCTGCTACTAATGATTTTATAGCATATTCTCCTATTTTAGAATCTTCTTTTCCAAAATTAATGGATACAGACTCATTCCAAACATTAATAACATTCAATTTGCCATCAACAACATCATCAAGTGATTTTATTTGTTGTACATAAGTTTTTGTTTTGCTCGTTTTTTTATAAAAGCTTACAAGTTTTGAGTTTGCAAACACTATGGGTGTACAAAAATCAAACATGCGCGCATCGTCAAAAGTTTTCAAAATAACCTCGGGACCAATCCCGTTTAGGTCACCAATAGAAATTCCGACACGTATTTTAAGTTCTTTCTTCATTATTCAAGTTTCTGTAAAAGCTAATCACTAAATTTGTGTAGTCTTAAAGGCAAATTTAACTAAATAAAACAATCTTATGTTTACTGGAATTGTAGAAACTTTTGGCGAAGTTGTTTCACTAGAGCAAGAAAAAGATAATTTACACCTACAAATACGCTCAAATTTTACTAGCGAATTAAAAATTGATCAAAGCGTAGCGCATAATGGTGTCTGTTTAACTGTTGTTGAAATAAAAAATGACTTATACACGGTTACTGCAATTAAAGAAACCTTAGACAAAACAAATCTAAACACACTTGCTATAGGCGATTCCATTAATTTAGAACGCGGCATGAAGTTAGGAGACCGACTTGACGGACACCTAGTTCAAGGCCATGTGGATCAAACCGCTACCTGTATTGCTATTGAGGAAACCGAAGGCAGTTGGCAATTTACTTTTAGCTATGATCCTAATTTAAATAATATTACTATCGAAAAAGGATCTATTACCGTAAATGGAACCAGCTTAACTGTAGTAAATTCAAAACGTAATGAATTTAGCGTTTGCATTATTCCTTATACCTACGCGCATACTAATTTTAAAAATTTTAAAGTAGGTACTGTAGTTAATTTGGAATTTGATGTGATAGGAAAATATGTAAGCCGTTTGACGGAATTTGGGTTGAAATAAAAAATGACCGCTTTACAGCGGTCACTTTCATCATCAAAAAAAGGAGCGACAATAAAATGAAGCTCCTTCTTTTGGTTATTATTTTTCTTCAAGTTTATCTATAAACTTTTTATCACGAGTATTTTTTTGTACGGCTATAGCCGAAAACAAACTTAAAATAAAAGACATACTATAAAATCCTTTTTCACTTAATTCCAAATCCGCATTCCACAAACCAATAACCAATAATATAATTGAAGCCAAGGCAGCAAACCAACTAATTCCGTAATACATTTCGGTTACCGCCAAACCTTCAATTTTGTCTCGCACATTTTTTTGCACCGAAACTGCTGAGAACAATCCAAACAATAGAATCGTAAAATAATATCCTTTTTCATTCAGTTCCATTTCGGCATTAAACAAACCAATACAAAAGGCCACCATTCCTGCCAAAAGCGCAATCCACGAAGCCCCAATAAAAGCAGGTGTTGGTTTTTGATCAAATACTACCGCTTTTTTAACTTCTGAATTTTCAACTGTTTTTTCCTCTTTTAAGTCATTACTAAATTGATACTTCATAATTTCTATTTTTTTTGATGATTTATCCCTATTAAGGGCTTACTCTGTTATCAAAACTTTTATTATTTACTTCGTTTCGACAGGACAAATTTGCAACGTTTACACAAAAATTAAAAAGCTATTTTATTAAAAAACTTATGATATATTTATACTTATAAATATACTTTTACATTATAAAATATGATTTTATATATATTTAAACTTACGATTAAATGAGCACAATTACTTCCATAATACAACATTTAACCCCTGAAGAACGCAGTAATTTTATACTTCAGCTTAAAAAAAAGAACAAAAGAAACGACACCAAAAACATTCAGTTATTCAAACTTCTTGAAAAAGGGAATACTACAAATAAAGAGCTATCTATGCTTCTTTACGGAAAAAAAACTTGCGGTGCTTTTCATGCGCTTTGTAAACGCCTACATGATAGTTTAATTGATTTTGTTGCCACACAAAGTTTTTCCAACGAAAGCTCCGAAGAATTAGAAGTCCTTAAGCTACTCATGACAAGTCGGGTGTTTTTTGAGCAAAAACAACACAAAATAGGTTTTAAAACACTCCGAAAAGCAGCGTTACAAGCCCAAAAACTCAGTTTATTTGCCATACTTGACGAAATTTATTACACCCAAATTCAATATGCTCATGAAGATCCTAGCTTGGATTTACAACAATGCATTGATCAATTAAATGAAAATAAAATTGCATTACAACAAGAAGGGAATCTGAACCTTTTTTATGCCATTGTTCAAAATCAATTAAATAACAACTCGAAATCCACCGAAGAAATTATTACCGAAAATTTATTAAAGTTCAACATTTCGGCAACTCAAAATCTTAGCTATAAATCTTTATTTAAAATTTTAGAGATTACCACCAAATCAGCCAATATCAACCGTGACTATAATAGCATCCTTGGCTTTATTGAAAAAAATTACCAAGCTCTTCATCAAAACGAAAGACAAGCATCCAAACAACTATTTTACCACATACAGGTGCTTTACTATATGGCAAATTCTAATTTTAGAAGTCGAAATTTTAATAATTGCCAACACTATTTAGAATTAATGGCTACCCAAATGCAAGAGCAAAACAATAAATATTACTCCCGCTTTTTACCACAATACACCTTACTTAAAACCTTGTGGCTTAATTATACCAGCCAACCCCAAAAAGCTATTGATACACTTACTCATTTTAAGTTTAAAAAACACACTGATCAAATTTCCTATATACTCGATTTGAAATTGTGCCTTATTGTATGTCATTTTCAACAATCGCAATTTAAAACTGCCTCTGGCTTAATTAATCAATTACACCATAGCGACACATGGTACATACAAAAAGCTAGCATGATTTGGGTGATTAAAAAAAATATCATTGAACTACTACTCCATATTGAACTGGATAATTTTGACTTGGTACATTCCAGACTTAAAAGCTTCCAAAAAAAACACTCCAAATATCTTAAAGAAAAGAATGAAACCTTAGTGCTCAACTTTGTAAAATGTATTGGTCAATTTTATTTTAATGACAAGAATACAACCGCACCAAAAATGATTAACGAAGTTCAAAAAATTAGCAATGCCCTAAACCCAAAAACCGAAGATCTATTTAATCTTAGCTTTTTTGCTTGGTTAAAAGCTAAAATTGACAAAACTGATTTATACGAAACCACATTAAACTTGATTAATAATCCCGAATTGAATTAATTCTCTTTTATTCAGTCATGACCGCAACATCTTAATCAAGATCAGTTCAACTTTAAAAAAAGAGGCTAATTTGACACAATTTCCTATCAAAAAAAACTTTGAAATCACGTTAGTTCCTTTCTAATTTTTCTAGTTCTAAATTAAAATCATACTGCAAATCTTCATGCAGCGTACTTATCGCTTTTTTAGCCATAGCCAATTGCCTATCATACATATTTATCATTTGCTGGCTTTGCTTAAATGCGGGTTTTAACTCATGCAGTTTAGTACAAAAATAAAGCAACACACTTGCTTCAGTTTCTTTCTTTTTAGAATACCTCACATACTTTTTAATGTTTCGTAAAATTTTACGTGTTCCTTTTTTAACAAAATACAAGCTGCTATAATTTATGTTTGAAAACTCAAGGTCAATTTCTTCTTTAATTCGTTGCACATATTCATCTTCATTATATGAGTCAAAAAGGGCATAGCTCAACAATTCTTTATTTTCTTTTTTAAATTTTGCTAATTGCAAACAAAGATCAATCAACTCATGTTGCGTACATTGATGCAATTCTTTTTTTAATATAGCTACGGTAGCTGACTTCATTCTGACAATATATTAATTTTTATAAAAAAATTATTCTCTCAGTGAATACATACTTCATCAATATTTTAAATCTTTTCAACAGGATACAACGTTTTATTTTATAAGATAAATTGATATTTTACCTATCGCTCACGAAAAAGATGCTTCCTGCTTTTTTAATATGTCTTACTCCATTTTTAGCATCCTTAAGTTTCTTTTTTATAAGTCGAATCTCATTTTCATAGGCTAAGCTAGCTTCATCTTTAAAAGCTCCTGTTTCTGTTTTGAACTCTTTTTTCCAACGATAAACTAACTGCTGCCTCCTTCAAATCATACTCCGCACATATAGATTTCATCGTATGACCCGAGTGTAACAAATTAACAATCGTGGTTTTAAATTCTGTATCAAATTGATGTCTGTTCATAATACATAATTTATTAAAAATTCACTTAATAACTATATCAACAAAACTAGACATTCCAATTTCTAAAATCTTCTATAAATAACGAAAAGGGAAGCGTAAATTCAAATTATAGCTACAGTAACAATAAGTTAGAAACCTCAATTAAATTAAACTTAGAAAAAACAACATTCGAAGCTTCTGATTGAAAAAAATATTAGATCTAAGAGAAAAGTATGTATAACTTTTAAAATTCTAAATTTTACTTCAAAATATAGAAAACTTAGGCTAACTCATAATTTATTAAACAACAAAGTTTCAAAAGCATTAACTCCACAATTGTTACTAATTTCAATTAAATCTCTCTCCATTTTCTATTAATATATTTAAATCTGTAATAAACTTCATTAATAAGTTTTAATTCATCCTCTCTATTTTTAAATATAAAATTTCTTCCTTTGATGATTGTATTTAAATTAGTACTGTAAAAGCAAATCATTTTCCCTTCAATTTTATTTTTAAAATCCAGAATAACTGTTTCTTCATCATTTGAAAAACGCCAATTTTCTCTATTCCCTGTATTAGGTGTTTTCTCTCCATCAGGAAAATCAAAAAAACCTACTTGTATATCAGTATCAAAAATATTGTTAGTAAAACCCGTAAATTGAGCTAACCTTACATCTTTATTTCTATTATTTTTTGATATATTTCCAATGAAAAAAACATCATCATTATTGTTTCTATTACCTGTTAAATGTGCTAGTCCATATCTACCATTATTTTCGCAAACATTAGCAGAAATTATGACATTTTTTAAAACTGCATCACCTGTAATAGCATTTAATGCAATACCATCATTTTTGTTTGAAGAACAAATATTTCCAGTTATTGATATATTATTTACATCTGGTAAAGAATTACCATTTACAGAAACTATAGAAATTCCAAACTTTTGTATACCTAAAGAATTATTATAACAATTGTTTGACGAAATAATTATATCTGATCCTCCTTCTACTCTTATACCAGCAGATGTATCATTTAAGATCCCATTATCATAACAAATATTACCTGTTATATTCCAAAAAGATTGTTTAAAAACAACAATACCATAAAATCTATTCTCATAACAGATATTGCCTCTAATTATAATATTATTAGAAACATTCTCTTTAGAATCATCTTGAATCCCATGAAATATATTTTTATGTAAAATATTATTTTCAATAACAACTTTCTCTGTTGCACTTCTTAATTTTGTGCCAGTAGGAATAATTCCAGAGCCTTTACAATTATATACTTCATTTGAACTACAAACCCCACCTACTACTCCAAAAACTATTCCAGTAGCATCACAATTTTTAACAATATTACCACTAACAACACTATTAAACTCTTCTAATCCTTTATTTGAATTACCAATCCAAATCCCCCTACCCGCATTAGTAGTATTGTAAACAACATTATCTAAAACTCTTGTATTCTTATTCTTTTGAATCTTTAAAATATCAGATGACGAATTATAAAACTCACCCTTCTCAATTGTTATATTTTCACAATCTTCAACTCCTATTGCAGAAGCTTCAAAACCTCCACAATCAATGTTCAACCTTATAAAATTAATGTTTTTTGAATTTCTTAATCTTATAGATGTTTTTCCCAAAGCTGTCATTTCCAAAGCTGGTTGAGAATTTATTTTAATTTTTGAACTGTTAGAAATAATTTCAAAATTATTTAACTTATTTAAATCTATGCTTCTAATGTTAATATTAAGGTTATTTAACCTTAATAGGTGGATTCTATTTCTTTTACTAAAATCAATTATTTTTTGAAATAATTTAGTCTGATCCAAATCTGAATTACTCAGACCTAAAATATTCGCATCTAACTCTGTAATTAACCAACTCCCTAATAATTCACCATTGCCATTTCCTATATTCAAAAAGTTATTTTTCGAATCAATTATAGTATTATTACCAACAATATTAAATTCTTCCAAATTAACTATAGAATCACCTAATTTAGATAATTTTACATTTTTAGGTAAAATCTTACTAGAGTCCAAATTAAAAGAATTAATGATACAATATTCTCCTTCGATATTTTGATTTATAAGCTTATCTAAATCTGAATTATTTGAAACTATATTATTCATTAAAAATTATTTTGATGTATTAATTTACACTATTACTAAACCATCAAAATAAAAAAAATCTGGATTATTATATATATATAGTGTGATTTTCAAGTAGGCTCTCCAAAAAACAGAGGTATCTATTACTTCTTGTCTCAATTATTCAAAGCTAGGTAAAATATACTTGTATTTTATACAGCTAAAAACCTACCTACTTTAGCCCATTGTTTAAATGAAGTATAAAAATCCCCGTAAAGCCAAAAACAAAATTGCCATCGTTAAAATTGAAATTATTGGGAGTTTGGGTAATAAAAGCATCTTCGACAGCATTTCGAATATTGGTTAATTGAAATTGTAGCATTACATCACTTAATTCCCAATTAACTCCTAATGAAAAAGCATCGTATGTTTTTCTAGATTTTAATGGATTTGCTTGGTAATAATATTCGGAAACCACTGATACATGACCTCCTAATTTATACCTACCTCCTATTCCTAAAGCAAAATGATTTTGCACATCTTCACTAAATCTAGATGAAGCTCTATGAATAAATGTTGGCGCAATTTGAAATGAAAATTGTTTTGAAAATTTATGCGCAACCAATACTTGACTTGTAAAAGCCAATCGATCGATAAATTGATTTGTCAAGTGTACATCATTTGCTGTACCACTTTTACTGTTATAACTCACATTCTGGAAAACTGAAATGGTTATTGGCATTCCACTTTTTACTTGGCGGACTAGTTTATATTTTAAAAAGGAATCAAAAATACCATCTAAAGTGGTGCCACCTAGACCATAGGTTAATCGGTCCGAAATACCATATTCCAATCCAATTCGCGTACTCATTTTATCGGCAATAAAACTTTGACTTCTAGTTTGAGCATTAAAATTGGGCAGCTTCCAAAACCTACTCATGCTTTGTATTTCTAACACTCCTTTTTTACGTGTTTCCACCGAATGTCCAATGGAAATACGACTGGCTTTAAATGTTGCCGACTCATATTGCGGTGTTTCCGGATATTTTTTTTCTAAGGCATCCAACAAGCTTTGCGCTTCCACAGAAGTAATACTTCCTACTAGAGCGAAAAAAAATGAGAGTATGTGTATGTTATTTTTCATCTGAAGGATATTCAAATCTAAATTTTGCAGCTATAGTTTTGGCTATATTGGGCACTAATAATGGAGGAATATTGATCTCAAAGTCTTTCACAACCAGATCAAAGGTGCCGGTGAAGACATACGTATTGTTCTCCATTGTAATATTCGTTTTTACTTCCACTTCCTTAGCTATACCCCGCATGGTTAATATTCCTTTTATAAGTTTGATTTGTGGAGTAGTAACAGTAGGATCAAAATCTAAAATTTCACCCTCAAAAACAGCTTTAGGATACAAGTCCGATTCTATATAACTTTCATTAAAATGTTCCTGCATTAAGGCCTTTTTAAACACAAAAGCATTCATCAACATACTTATGGCAATTTCATTTTTTGACAAATCAATAACACTCAACACTTGATTATTTTTTGCCTCTATATTTTCTACAGAAGTGTACGAAAAAAAAGAAACCTGCCCTTGATTAGTGGTCAACTGAGTTGAGGCTATTTTTGAATTGGAAAAATTAACCAAAAGAAAAAGCAAGGCAATAATTTTATTCATTGATATTGAGAATTAATCAGCATACAATTTAGCATTATAACATCATTCAAAAAGCCTTTACAAACACCTTTTAACTTAACTTTTTGATCTTTCTTTAATTTTTTAGCAATTTTCAATTGACTTTTGGTCATATCGCACAATACACTAGAAGTACTTACTCCATTTAAAAAAACGGTAATTCTTCCATTTAAAAAGTTTACTTTTTTAACTACCCCTTCTACTTCAACAAGTTTACTTTTATAAATAGTATTAGCTGCTACCTCATTAGTCACAAATAAATGCACTAATTGAGGTGCACTTATACTTTGGTTTTTACTTGTATCGTTTGAATTGATCCTAAAAAATAGGAAAACAACCACACTTAACGCGAGTAGTATTAACAGGTAAGGTATTTTAAAATAATTTTTCATTTACAATTTAAAAAAAGTCAAACAAATTTACGCAGCCCTGTATTTAAAATACCTCATTCTAATAAAAGTGAACACGATATGAGAAAAAGATAATTCTCGATACAAAATTCTTACAAAATTTCACTCGAATTAACATCTTTTTCGCACCAAAATCACCCTTCTTTACACAATTTTCTTTCGAAAAATACTCGGATTGATAATTTTGGCTTTTAAATAAAAATATATCAAACCAACAATTAATCCCTTTAAATTTTACTAAGGCTTTGTTAAAAAATAGACTCATTTACCCAAAAGCACAACTAAATTGTACTTTAGTTTTTGACTAAAATAGCATTGGTTCATCATATGAGAAAAGATAAATTATACTTTTTAACCTTTATTTCAATAGCTGTTATTTTTTTAATTATCGCCTCGCTTGGTATTAATTATTTTGTAAAAATTAGTGTAAATCAATTGATCGAAGTACAATTGGAAGCTAGTAAAAGGGAAGCTAACGAAATTGCCACACTGGTAAATTACGAGTTTATTAGCGGCTTGGACAAAAATGTGATCACTCAAAATTTACAAAATACGCTGAATGGCACCAACAAGGGAACCTCATTTATTTCTGTATTTGACTGGTCGGGTAAAGCGGTATGCCACCCAGACATTACGCAAGTAAATCAAAAAGTAAATTCGAATCAAAGCTTACTCGAATCCTTAAAAGATGGTAGTAGCTTAAATAAATTATATGACTTACTCATTCATCATAAAAAAAGTAAGGAAACAAATGCTACACAAGTCGAATCCGAAATTGTATATATTTCGCCCATAAAAAGCTCTGATTTAATAGTTGCAGCACACACTAATTTGGATAAAATGGTGACCCAAATCGTGAAATTAAAAAGACGCTACTATACCATATTTATTTTAATGGGTATATTAATTATTCTAGCTTCATTTTTTGCAGTGCGTTTTATAGGCAGTTATTATGAAAAACAATTAGAAACAAAAAACACTAATTTAGAAAGTGAACTTATCAACCTTTCCAAACTAAATATGGATTTGGTGACTTACCAACAAAAAGTAGCTACCGAAATCAAAGAAGAAATCCAAAAGCCTATTCTTACAGCTTCAGAAATAACTGCTACTACAGACACAAACAAAATAAGACTACTTACCTATGTTAGGAACGAATTGGTTCCTGTAGCTATCGATAGTATTGCATACATATATACCGAAAATACGATCACTTATATTGTTTGTACCAATGGAAACAGATCTACCAGCAATTCCAGTTTAGATGAAATTTTTATTAACCTGCAACCTTCGCTATTTTTCAGGGCCAACCGTCAATTCATTATAAGTATTACTTCCATAAAAAAAATAATAAAATACGGAAATAGTCAACTCAAAATTTTGGTTGAAGATGCCGAGGTTGAAATCATTATTAGTAAACATAAAGCTGCTGAATTCAGAAAATGGCTCAATATTTAATTCTCTAGCCAAAATAACATAAACACTAACAAAACAGCCGTTTATAGCTGTTTTCCCTTTCCCATTCACGGCTATTTTTTCTCTTTCACAGTCAGTTTTTCTCCTTCGCACAGGTTCTTGCTATTTCTGCTCAAAAGTGAACGTAATATTGTGATATCGAAAAGAAAAAAATAGCTCACATACATTATAAAAGTTGCTTTTTTCAATTTGATAACCGATCGGAATGTCATTTAAATCTGGTGTCTATTTCAATAAAATGAATTCAAACACTATTGCGCAAAAATGATTTGTAATGACAAAAAATACATGTTTAATCCTTTTAATATTTTAAAAATGAACACATACGCATTTTATAACGGAGGCACAAAATCAACAGCATACACATTTGATCCAAACACTACACTTGATAAAGTTCGAAACCAATTGGTTAGTGATCAATTTATACCCGCTGTTGATGGCGAACAAAGCTTTCGGTTTGTCAATTACCAAAACACCGATTACGAACACGAAACCATGATTGTTGGCTCTAGCATTGAAATTTATCTGCCCTTAAAAGCCATAGTGGGTATTAATAACCAAATTTACTTGACAGATGTAAATAAAGTAAAAGACGTAGACCTTATCGGTTTTAGTACCGACTGGTGGTTTGACCGGTACATGTCATGCAAAATGGTATTAAATACTCAGGACACAGAGGCCAGAAAATCCAACAACGGTAAATTTCAGCCCTTTATGCTAACCAACGTAAAAACTGCAAACCCTAACATACCCGGTATTTCCTTGGACAACGTGGTGATTTGTGAACAAGATAGTATTGTTCAATTTGATATTAGCTCATGGGCTGCTGCTGGCTATGGATATCAAATTAAACCCGTAGGTTCCACTCCAATTAACAGCAGACCTTTATACATTACGTTTACCGATTGCCCTAACGGAGGAAGGTATGCAAGTACAGGTTTACGTCGTTACTATGCACCTGGCGAAAGTCAAAACGGAAGCACCATAAAAGTTGTAGCCACCGATAAGTTAAACTTAGGAGATGACACTTTAAACTACATGAAGTTTTCATTAAAAACATGGAAAGTTAATAGTTATGAAAAACCTGCAGGCAAAAAACATACCTGTAACTTGCCTTTACCAGTACCCAAAGCAGTCGCTTCAAAATCAACAGATGAGTTTTCTGACTCAGACATTCCATACAGCAAACTGGTAAATGCCGATGAAACGGTTATTCCTGGAGGTACTATTGAACCCGGAACAACTACCCCTAGTGGCGATCAATCGAGTCAAACTATTGGTACAATTTACAATGTAAATGATAGTCAAGATTCTGCAAGTGTAATTGGCGAAGTTATTTTTTATGTGTTTGTTTTTAAAACGAAAGAAGATGCCGACGCCGTATTTGGACAAATGAACAACATTGATCCAAGTATTTGGGAAGACTAAAAAGCAATCCCTCCACACAAATTCATTCCATTTTTCGAGCAAAAAAATCAAGACTCGTATCACATTAAATTTTAGAAATTATGGCAACTAAAAAAGCAAATACCACCAAATTAATTATCATTCAAAAATCGGGAGTAGCTTCCATATCTTATTTGTTAGATACAGCAAATAATTTATCAGAAATTAGAACAACACTCACATCAGATGGGGCGTTAAATTTTATGAAACCAAATGATTATTTTTTGAATCAAGGAAGTAAAATTCCTTTTTCTGCAGAAGTATATGTCACATTAAACGATGTGCTAAACGGAGAGAACACCCTAGTTATTGGCACTCCCGAAGTTACTGATCCTTTAGATCCACAAGATGGGGTAGAACATTATAATGATTTAAGCGATGCCGAAAAGCAATCCTTATTTAATAATATTGAAATTTTTAATGGACTTACTTTTTCGCCCGAAGCAGGTTTTGAAAAATCATTTAAAAAATTATTCACCTGGAAAAGCAATAAATTTCCAAACGCAATAACTCCTAGAGTATTAACCGAAGTAAAGTATACCTCAGCGTTTTCAAAAGTAACGCATTCCTTACAAGAAACCAGTACCAATAGTGGTTCGGTTTCATTAAATACCCCTTATGGGGGAAGCGAGGCTGAGTTTAAGCATGAGCAAAGTAAAAGCACTTCGAGTACCGAAATTACCGAATACATTACGGGTAAATATTTGGTTCGAAAAGTAGCCCTACAAATGGATTTATCAAATTATGAAAGTACCATCGAATTTAATGAAGCCATTGGCAACGCATTACAAAGCAGCACCGATAATGATTTTAAAACTTGCATAGCGGTATTAAAAGCATTAAACGACTATGGCTACTATGTACCCAAACAATTTAATGTTGGGGGTGCACTTTTTACCAGCGACTCTACCACAATAAGCGAATACAGTGAATCGGAAACTAATATTCAAGAGTTTGGTGGCTCCTTTAAATCTGAATTTAATGGCATAGGCGGTGGTGCCTCATACAACAACGCACAAGGAAGCACACAAACCACTACCACATCAGATAAGTTTCAAATTACTTCTTTTTCGCAAGTAGGTGGACGTGCCGGTACATCTAATGATTTTGATGAGTGGGCAAAAACACTTGATAAAGCTATTTATTGGGGTATCGCTACTTTTGATGAAATGCTACCTTCAATCGCCTTATTAAAAAATGCACAACATATGAATAGAGTGATTCAATTGTTTGATAAGTTTAATTCATATCCTGGCGTATTAGAAGTACAACCACATATCAATCTTTTGGAGTATGCCACCGCAACTCAAAATATTTTTAATCCGTGGGGAGTGTAAATTTAAGTTAACGTGAGTTTGCTCTAATTTTATTGAGGTGCTAAAATGGTTAATTCGAATGATTTTCAATAGAAAATGGTATCGAAAAGAGAAAACTTAATACGAAAAAGAAGATTCTCGACACAAAATTCTTGCAGAATTTCACTCGAATTGGCATCTTTTTCTTGTATCAAACTCACGTTAAATAATGCATATGCTCTTTAATTATTGAATTGTTATGAATTGAATAGTTGTGTTAAATAAAAACACTAATCTTTCTACAACAAAATTGTAGAAAAAATCCCCTATTACTCACAATAATCTACAGCATTTTTTATCAACAGCAACACAAACCACTGAAATACAGACATTAATTATATTCAAAAAATACTGGCACAATTTTGTCACTAAGTGTAATACAAATTATTTTTTAAAACATAAAAACTCAAATAAATGAAAAAGTCAATTTTATTACCGGTAGTAGCATTAGGATTATTAATTTCAACACAAACAATGAATGCGCAAGAAACTACTGCTGAAGTAGCAGCTACTGAAACTGTAGCTCAAACTGATATGGTTGTTGTTGCTGTTGATGATTTACCAGATGCTATTAAAGCTGCTGTTGCAAAAGATCATGCTGAAATGACAATAGCTGAAGCACACGCTGCTAAAGATGGATCTAAATACAAATTAATATTAACTAAAGAAGGCAGCGAAGATACTACTGTACTTTGTGATGCTGAGGGAAATTGGATTACTGAATAATATACTAGTTATTGTAATCTCATCACAAATTTTGTTTAGTTAGTCATTAAAAGGAACATTTTACATCAAAAATGTTCCTTTTATTTTTTATACTTTCATAAAATACCAGAAAATATTCAATGAATTAAAATACTTTCAACCACTATTTTTTGAGTTATACTTACCATTCATTTCCAAATAGGTTGTAGGGTAATTTTTAAAACAGCAATTCAAACTTTACCTACTTTATTATTAGAACTTAGTATGAAGTTGTGATATACAATAAATACTAGCATTTTTTGATTTAAACGTAGCATTGTTATAATTAAATTAAAAATACAACAGATAATATTTGTAAGCAGATTACAGACGGAATAGATTTTATAATGCATAAAGCAGTTTTATACCTGCTAAAAATAAAAACTCTTAATTTTTTCCAAAAATCTGAGTCCAATAACGTCCTGATTTTCCTATGCCCATTTCATTTACATTAGGATTTAACATATTTCTTCTATGTCCGGGGCTTTCTTTCCATAAATTAAATGTTTGCCTTGCTGTGTCTGATATCGCTATATTTTCACCAAAAGCGAAGCCTGAATAGTTTTCCTTTTTTGTACGCTCTCCAAAAGTTGATCCGTTTTGACCTGTATGGCTAAAATAACCATTGTCATTCATGTCTTTAGAATGTTTAAATGCAGCTGTATTTAACGCGCTATTCAAAACTACAGGATCCACTCCCGACTCTTTTCTAAATTGATTTACCAATGCCAATATTTGCTGAGCTTCATTGTCATTTTCTGGCGGCGTGCTTACAACAGGGCTAGGCACAGGTGCTGGTGTAGTCGGCTTAGGTGTTGGTGTAACTGGCTTGGGGTTTGGCGTGGGTGCAGGATCCGCTTCGGGATCTTGATCAGGTTCCGAATCTGGTTTTTCAGGAACTTGCTGCCCTGTATCAGGAGCCTCAATAATAGGATCCTTTTTCGTGGTAAAATCCCCTTCTAAGGAATCTGTAGCACAAGAAATAAACATGCTTAATACAATAAGAAAAATCAATCTTAATTTGATAGCAGCAAGTAACTGAAAACGATTCATATTTTAAGCAAATTAGTTGTCTCTTTAATTTTAACGAAAATAACCAGATACCTAGTATTTATATTCGAATTTACTTACAATATGCTGTTTTATCATTTATTGTCGTTAACCTTTCAACACCACCTAAAAATTGTAAATTTGCAAAAAAATCAATTACCTCTAATAAATATCAATGAGGTATTAGACCCTCTTTGAGGGATTCAAAATTCAATCCATGAACTACGATTTTAAAGCCATAGAATCCAAATGGCAAGCATATTGGGAACAAAACCAGACTTTTAAGGCAAGTAACACTAGCAATAAACCAAAGTACTATACATTAGACATGTTTCCCTACCCTTCGGGAGCCGGATTACACGTAGGCCACCCCCTAGGTTATATTGCCAGTGATATTTACGCACGTTACAAACGCCACCAAGGTTTTAATGTATTGCACCCACAAGGCTATGATTCCTTTGGATTACCCGCAGAACAATATGCCATACAAACAGGACAGCACCCCGCAATAACTACTCAAACCAATATTGCACGTTACCGTGAACAATTAGATAAAATTGGATTTTCATTTGACTGGAGTCGCGAGGTACAAACGAGTAGTCCTCAATATTACAAATGGACTCAATGGATTTTTGGTCAATTATTCAATTCGTGGTACAACCTAGATACTAATAAAGCCGAAGCTATTGATACGCTTATCGCGAAGTTTGAATCTAGTGGAAACACAGAAATTAATGCCGTATGTGATGAAGATATTGAAGTATTCTCCGAAATAGAATGGAAGGTTTTTCCAACAAAAAAACAACAAGAAATACTTTTACAATACCGTTTGGCCTATTTAGCAGAAACCGAAGTAAACTGGTGTCCAGTTTTAGGAACCGTTTTAGCAAATGATGAAATTGTTAATGGCGTTTCCGAGCGTGGTAGTCACCCTGTTGTACGTAAAAAAATGACACAGTGGAGTATGCGAATTTCTGCCTATGCCGAACGTATGCTTCAAGGTTTACATGGCTTAGATTGGACCGAAAGCATTAAAGAAACTCAACGCAATTGGATCGGAAAATCTGTTGGCGCCTCTGTTACTTTTGATGTTCAAAATTCGGATAAAAAAATTGAAGTATTTACCACAAGACCCGATACCATTTTTGGAGTTAGTTTTATGACTATAGCACCAGAACATCCATTGGTTGACGAAATTACTACCCCAAAAAATAAAGAAGCCGTTAATGCATACGTCAAAACTACGGCTAAACGTAGCGAACGCGAACGTATGGCAGATGTAAAAACCATTTCGGGAGTATTTACAGGTAGTTATGCCGAGCACCCAATTAGCAAAAAACGCATCCCAATATGGATAGGCGATTACGTATTGGCTAGCTATGGTACTGGAGCCGTTATGGCAGTGCCTTGTGGTGATCAACGTGATCATGATTTTGCTACTCATTTTGATATTCCAATCATTAATATTTTTAAGGATGTTGATGTTACTAGTGAAGCTTATACCGACAAAGTAAATGCCGTTATTGCAAATTCAGATTTTTTAGATGGCTTATCGCCAAAAGAAGCCACTAAAGTATTGATCAAAACATTAGAATCTTTAGGTTGCGGTCAAGGAAAGACAAACTACCGTTTGCGCGATGCTGTTTTTAGTCGTCAGCGTTATTGGGGAGAACCTTTTCCTATTTATTATGTAGATGGAATGCCACAGCTTATAAGCAACAAGCATTTACCTATCAATTTACCCGAAGTAGAAAAATATTTACCTACCGAAGAAGGAGAACCGCCTTTGGGTAGAGCCACTACTTGGGCTTGGGATACCCAAAACAATGAGGTTGTTTCCAATAAAAAAATAAACCACACTAATGTATTTCCTTTAGAATTAAATACCATGCCAGGTTGGGCAGGTAGCTCTTGGTATTTATTCCGTTACATGGATGCACAAAATGATACCGAATTCGCTTCCGCGGAAGCTTTACAGTATTGGAAAAATGTAGACTTATATGTGGGAGGTAGTGAGCATGGAACAGGCCATTTATTATACAGTCGCTTTTGGACAAAATTTTTACATGACCGTGGTTACCTTACGGTAGAAGAACCTTTCCAAAAAATGATCAATCAAGGGATGATTTTGGGGACTTCTGCTTTTGTTTATAAAGCCTTACCCTTTGTAAAAACAGGATGTAGTCTTGATGATGGTAGTGCCGAAGATCTAACCAAAAAGATTCCTTCCATTTTTGTTTCAAAAAGTGCATTTACATCTGATGATGAATTTGAGGAATTAGTACTCAACTATTTATTAGATAATAAAATTATAAGCAGTTTAGATATTGATATCTTAACTATTGCTAAAAGCGCTATTCACAGCGATGTTTCTTTTATAAACGCTTCTGATGAATTAGACATAGCCGCTTTTAAAAACTGGAGAGCAGATTTTAAAGAGGCTCAATTTATTTTAAAAGATGGCAAATACATTGTGGGTCGCGAGGTTGAAAAAATGTCGAAATCCAAATTCAACGTAGTCAATCCCGATGATATTTGTGAACAATACGGAGCCGATACTTTACGCTTGTACGAAATGTTTTTAGGCCCATTAGAGCAAGCCAAACCTTGGAACACTGCTGGTATAACTGGGGTTCATAATTTCCTTAAAAAATTATGGAAGTTATATATGGGCGAAAATGACGTAAAATTTACTGATGCTGCACCCACAAAAGATAATTTAAAAACGCTACATAAAACCATAAAAAAAGTAGTTGAGGATATCGAAAACTTTTCTTTCAACACCTCGGTAAGTACTTTTATGATTGCTGTAAATGAATTGAGTGCTCAAAAATGTACTAGTAAAGAAATTTTACAACCTTTGGCTGTTTTAATATCACCTTATGCACCACATATTGCTGAAGAATTATGGAGTTTATTAGGGAGTACCGAATCTATTTCGACAGCTACATTCCCTATTTTTGAAGCTTCTCATTTGGTAGAAAGCGCTAAGGAATATCCAGTTTCATTTAATGGAAAAATGCGTTTTAAGCTTGAGTTGCCATTAGATATGTCTAAAGACGACATTGAAAAAGTAGTTATGGCTCATGAAAAAACACAAAAACAATTGGATGGTCGTACGCCTAAAAAAGTAATTATTGTTCCCGGAAAAATTATAAATATTGTTGGCTAATGCATACAGACATCATTGAAATCATTGGCACTATTGCTGCCATATTAACCACGGGGTCATTTTTGCCACAGGTATACCAAACATGGAAAACAAAATCAACAGAAAGTCTTTCTTTACCTATGTTTTCTATGTTTTTTACAGGTGTATGTTTATGGGTATATTACGCCTTTAAAATTGAAAGCATGCCACTGCTAATTGCCAATGGCATTACCGCTATTTGTTCTGGTGCATTATTGTTTTTTAAATTAAAGTATAAATAAACCTATCACCAATTAAATACCCAAAAAGACACATCTAAGCTGAGTTTTATTTTAAGAATAAAACTCAGCTTTTTTTATTAAAAAACACAAATCAAAATGACTAAATAAACCAAATTTAACATAAAATGCATTCAAAAAATATATTTAAAACTTTATGAAGCCCAAAAAAATCAATTTTTCTTAAATACTGAATTAATTTTTAACCTCTTTTTTTTCAAAAAAATCATTTTAAAACTTTAAATCTGATTAATTACTAATTTTAAAACCACTTATATTTCAAATTATTAATAATTGGATATTAGGCATAAAATAAGTGTTAAATAATCAAAATAGGCTTTTCTGTTTTTTAAATTTATTGCAATAAATTTAATCTATTAACTTATGATTATTGGTGTTCCCAAGGAAATAAAAAATAACGAAAACAGAGTGGGACTTACTCCTAGCGGAGTTGTTGAATTAGTTAAAAACTCTCACACGGTGTATATTCAATCAGATGCTGGTAAAGCAAGTGGGTTTTATGATAATCAATACATAGCTGCAGGTGCCAAAATACTTCTAGCTATTGAAGATATTTACCATGTTTCTGAAATGATTATAAAGGTAAAAGAACCTATTGAAAAAGAATATAGCCTTATAAAACAAGGGCAAATTGTATTTACATATTTTCATTTTGCCTCAAATAAAAAGCTTACCCAAGCCATGGTAAATTCTGGTGCCATTTGTATAGCTTACGAAACTGTGGAAGAAAATGATCGTTCGCTACCCCTACTTGTTCCAATGAGCGAAGTAGCCGGGCGGATGTCAATCCAACAAGGAGCAAAATTTTTAGAAAAACCCTTACAAGGCAAAGGAATTTTACTTGGTGGAGTTCCAGGCGTCCCTCCTGCAAAAGTATTAATCATTGGCGGTGGTGTTGTAGGAACCCAAGCTGCTAAAATGGCGGCTGGCATGGGAGCTTCGGTAAACATATTAGACATTGATATGAAACGCCTACGTTATTTGGATGATGTAATGCCTGCAAATGTAACTACCGAATTTTCGAGTGCCTATACCATTGAAAAAAATATAAAAGAAGCTGATTTGATCATTGGCAGTATTTTAATTCCAGGAGCCAAAGCACCTAAATTAGTTACCGCTGATATGTTAAAAAAGATGAGTCCGGGAACAGTACTCGTTGATGTGGCCGTTGATCAAGGTGGTTGTTTTGAAACAACCAAACCAACAACACATGAAAACCCAACTTATATTATTGATGGTATCGTACATTATTCCGTAGCAAATATACCTGGCGCCGTACCTTATACCTCAACATTAGCCTTAACAAATGTTACGATTAACTATGCCTTGCAAATAGCAAATAAAGGATGGTCTAAAGCCTGTTCAGAAAATACAGCTTTAAAAAAAGGTTTAAATATCATTAACGGAAAAATTGTATATCCCGCTATTGCAAAAGCATTTGAATTAAACTATACTAAAGTAGATTCTTTTGGAGAGCCCCCTGTAGTTGCATAGAAAATTATACCGTATATTAATATCAATTATAATTAATTGTATCCTTCGACTCAATTAATTATAATTGATACAATGGCAAATTATAAAAAACATATTACATCTGATCATCATATTTTATTAGGAAAGCCTATAATAAAAGGAACACGTATTACTGTTGAACTTATTTTAAAAAAACTTTCTGAAGGAGCTACAACTGAAGAAGTATCAGAACAATTCCACCTTAGTTTACTTAAAATATACGCTGCATTAGAATATGCTTCTGTAAGACTTGGTGATCGTGAAGAGTTTGTAGTATAATATTATTATGATACTTGCTGACGAAAATATACCCCCATAGCCTAATTCACAAATTAAGAGGTAAAAACATCAATTTTTTTTCCATTTATGAAGACAATAGAGGGGTTTCAGACGCTGATATTATTGAACTCTCAAAAAACCTTCCTAAAATTATATTAACTGAAGATAAAGATTTTGGTGAATGTGTATTTGCTCATAATGCCAAATCTATAAGTGTTATTTTTTTAAGATATTCCTTTTCTGATCTGGCTAGTATCACTCAAGTTATAATAAAATTAATAAAAAAAGAGAACATGAATCTCTTCAGATTATTTGTAACAGTTACTACAGAAAGAATACGTTATAGATCAATTAAATAAATACAAAAGCAAAAGATCTACTCAATTACATCATTTAATCCTAACTACGAATTAGAAAATCTTTCGTACATTTAAGTATAAAAATTTAAAATCATGATTGGTTATTATGTAATTGCAGGACTTATCTTTTTAGTGAGTTCATTTGTTAGCAAAAAACTTAAGAGCAAGTTTAAAAAATACTCTGAATTATCTCTTCAAAATGGCATGAGTGGTGCCGAAATTGCTGAAAAAATGTTACGTGATAATGGTATTCGGGATGTGGATGTTATTTCTACCCCTGGTATGCTAACAGATCACTACAATCCACAAAACAAAACAGTCAACCTAAGCGAAGGGGTTTATAGCCAACGAAATGCTGCCGCAGCTGCAGTTGCAGCTCATGAGGTTGGTCATGCGGTACAACATGCCCAAGCATATCAATGGCTACAAATGCGTTCTAAAATTGTACCTGTAGTAGGTATAGCCAGTAAGTTTTCGAACATTATACTTATGGTAGGTATTGGAATGTCAGCTACAGGAAATGCATTAGGGAACACTATTTTCTTGGTAGGAATATTACTTTTTGCTGTTACTACCGCGTTTACTTTTATTACCCTACCAGTAGAATATGATGCAAGTAATAGAGCCTTAGCTTGGTTAGAAAGCTCTCCCGGTATGCTAAATAGAGAAGAACACGCCGCAGCTAAAGATGCTTTAAAATGGGCTGCACGCACCTACTTGGTAGCCGCTCTGGGATCACTAGCTACATTGATGTACTTTGTACTTCGTTATATGGGGAACTCTAGAGATTAAATTTAAAACGCTTCAAAAAAAGAAATCCCTTTTTCTTTTAGCTGTTTTAAAACAGGAATATATATTATTGGATTAGTAGGTATTTGAACTCCTGTTAATCCAATTTTGTTTTTAAGCATAAGCCTAGCTGCTTCATACATAGGCAAACCTACAGTTTTTGCCATTGCGGTATAGTGGCGATCTTCTCCCTCAACGTACAAAGATAAAATTTGCTTCTGCTTTACACCTTCTAGCTCATACTCCATTTCATGAAGCATTACCACACAATCCAAATCTGTTTGGGTTAATTGCCATTCTTGTTCTAAAATAGATAATAAAATTTGGGCTGGTGTTCCTTCGGTAATACTCAAAAGAAATGTATCAGAAAAAAACTGAAGTTGGTCAAATTTATTAAAAACTGATGACTGTTTTTGCTCCTTAAATTGCTCACAAAATTGCCCCACAACATCCTTATTTTTATTCAAAAAATAATTCAAAAAATCTTTACGACTACTCTTCTGCGGAAGCTTTATAAAACTACTATTATCTGTCATTCCTAGTTGCACAAACACATTCCAGGCCTTGCAAAAACCTATATGCCTCAACGTACCTCGATAGACTGTTTTACAATTTTCTAATCCGTATTTTTCTATGTAATTTAAACTATTCCGATTGGGGTAACTATCATAAAAACCTGTTCCAACTTGAACCTTTTCAGTTTTATTAAAAATACTATGGTACAAAACTTTTTTCTCTTTTCCCTTCTGCAAATAAGTTCCCCCTTCTGCTCCAGCAACAATAACATTAAAAGGATTCCATGTAAACTTGTAATTCCAAGCATCCACGTCTTTTGGTTTTTTAACCAAACCACCGGTATGTGATTTAAAAGAAACCAGCCTTCCTCCTCTTTTTTTGATAGTAGCTATTGCTTGCATAGCACTCATATGATCAAGTCCAGGATCCAGACCCATTTCATTTAAAAATAAAACACCTTTTCTTTCTGCCTTTTCATGCAATTGCTTCATTTGCTCACTTACGTAAGAAGCCGTAAGTAAATTTTTGGTATACTTTAAACAAAGCTCGGCTATTTGAATATGTAAACTGGCCGGAAGCATTGATATTACAAGGCCGTTATTTTCAATTAATTTTTCAATTACCAAAGTATCTGTAACATCAAAAACCTTTAAATAGGTGTTTTTATGTTTGACCAATTCTTTGGGCAGTTCAGAAAAATTAAGCGCAACCAAAGTGAGTTTACAATCTAAATCTCCTTGCAATTGTTTAATTAAGTAAACACTTGATTTACCGGCACCAAAAATTACAATGTTATGCACACACATATTTTAGTATTTTTGAAGAACACTATTTTTAAAAATAGTTTTTTTAAGCCCACAAAGGTAATTAAGTCATTATGGAAAAACAGTCAAAAATTAGTTTAATCACCGCAAGTATTTTTGGAATTCTTGGAGTAATACTGGGCGCTTTTGCTGCTCATGGGTTACAAGCCATTTTAACCGACATACAAATTGATTCTTTTCAAACTGGTGTTCGTTACCAATTTTATCAAGCATTTTTCTTGTTATTTGTTGGAAACACAAATTATTTACTTCCTAAACAAAAAAAAATTATCTGGTTACTTAGCTTAATTGGAATTTGTCTTTTTTCTGGATCAATTTACCTTCTTAATTTAGATGAGCATTTAATTGGTCAAAACTTAAAAGCCATAGCAATTGCCACTCCAATTGGAGGATTTTTTTTAATAGCAGCTTGGGGTTATTTATTAGCTAGCTTCTTGAAAAAATAACATTTTACTTTAGTGCTCTTTTAAACGGTATAATTTTAAAAAGTAAAACCCCATCAAATGATAGGGTTTTACATATTTATTAAAAAATATATTATTTTTTATTTACTTCATTAATGTATTTTTTAAGCGCCATTGTCATCGATGGTGTTTCGGGGGTAGGTGCTTGAATATTACATACTAAACCATGTGCTTCTGCGGCTTTAATTGTAGAATTTCCAAATACAGCAATGCGTGTTTTGTTTTGCTGAAAATCTGGAAAGTTTTCAAATAAAGACTTAATTCCAGATGGACTAAAAAACACCAATACATCATAAAAAACATCGCGTAAATCGGATAAATCACTTACTACTGTTTTATAAAAAACAGCTTGCTTCCAATTTACTTTTAAATCATCAAGTATTTTAGGTACTTCTGGCTTTAACTGATCAGAAGATGGTAATAAAAATGATTCTGTTTTATATTTTTTTATCAAAGGTGATAAATCTGCAAAGGTACGCTTACCTACATAAATCTTACGTTTACGATACACCACATACTTTTGCAAGTAATAAGCTACTGCTTCACTTTGGCAAAAATACTTTAAGCTATCTGGCACTTTAAATCGCATTTCTTCGGCAATTCTGAAGAAATGATCCACTGCATTTCTACTTGTTAAAATAATTGCAGTAAACTTAGATAAATCAATTTTCTGATTTCTAACTTCTTTAGATTCAACCCCTTCAACATGAATAAATGGAACAAAATCTATTTTAACACGTTGTCTTTCTTCTAATTCAAAATAGGGCGAATTTTCCACTTTAGGTTCTGGTTGAGAAACCAAAATCGTTTTCACTTTCATAGACTCTAATGTTTTCGTCATAATTAACAACTTATGTTGACCCATAAATAGGCTAAAAAATAGGGGGCTATTTCAAAGGTGCAAAGGTACAAAATAAAATAAAAAGGAGCCTCATAAAAATAACTTCTATAGTGGCTAATTATTAGACCAACAACAAGTAAGAATAATAATACACCTATAATTACCACTAAATAAGTTATCATTTCTACATACGCTGTAGGATATACTAACAATAATAGTGCTGGAAAAAACAGCACACTAAAATAATTTATATACGTTTGTCTTTCAAACAAATAAGGCCTTAACCTTGCATTTACCCCTAACCCAATAGCAAGCGTTTTTTCTAACATAAATTTACTGCCAAAAAACACTACATACACTGCCAAAATTTTCAAATAACATGATAGTTGTAAACTATCAATTTTTTTTACATTAAATAATATTACATGTATTAATAATGGTAGAATTAGCGTTTGAAAAGCAGACAACACTAAATGAATACTTTTTCGCGAACGATCTTCGTGATGAGTTTTAATGTACTTATCCGTTATAAAAAGCAACATAAAATTTTTAAAATGGTAGGCATTTATGTTTTTTGCAGTAATTAATAGGCAAAAGGCAATAAAACAAATTACTGTTACCCAATCATGCGATGAAATATGCCTAAATAAAGCTTCCAAAAAAAGAAAAGTGTAATTTTAAAATTAAAAAGTGGTTTGTTTTAACAAACTGCATATTTTTAGTTGCAACCATAAACTAATTTATGCAAAAAAATATAGTGTTAGTATTAATTATAACAAATGTAAATCCAAAATATGAGTTTACATCAATTGAATCATAAAATTCTAGTTTTTGTTTGAATTGGTATAATTATCTTTGTTCGAAATTTAATGTAAATGCCCAATCCGCTTGTAATTGTACCCACGTACAACGAAATTGAAAATATTGAACTCCTTATTAAGGCGGTATTAGCATTACCTGTATCTTTTGATGTACTAATTGTTGACGATAACTCTCCCGATGGCACTGCAACTACTGTAAAAGAACTAACAACTACTTATTCTAACAGGTTATTTTTAGAAAAACGTGCTGGCAAATTAGGCCTAGGTACCGCTTATATTCATGGTTTTACATGGGCCTTAAAACGCGATTACCAACATATTTTTGAGATGGATGCCGATTTTTCACATAATCCAAATGATCTTGTAAAACTATACAAAACGGCTATTGACGAACAGGTAGACATGGTAATAGGTTCGCGCTACATCAAAGGAGTAAATGTGGTAAATTGGCCTATGAGTCGTGTACTACTCTCATATGGCGCATCTAAATATGTACAATTTGTTACCGGAATGCCTATTTGCGATACCACCGCAGGATTTGTTTGTTATTCGCGTAAGCTTTTAGAGCAAATCAACTTAAATAATATTAAATTTGTAGGGTACGCATTTCAAATAGAAATGAAATTTAAAGCCTATCAAAAAAAATGCACGTACAAGGAAATTCCTGTAATTTTTACCGACAGAACCAGAGGGAATTCTAAAATGTCAAAGGGAATAATTTCTGAAGCAATTTTTGGAGTTATTCAAATGAAATTAAACAGTATTTTTAATAAAAAATGAGCAAAATCCTTATAAAAAACGCCAAAGTTGTAAACGAAGGACGTATTAACGAATATGATGTATACATTGAAAATGGTGTTTTTGTTGAAATTAACGAAAGCATAAGTGCTAAAAATGCTGAAATTCAAATTATAGATGCCGAAGGAAAATATTTACTTCCTGGTATGATTGATGATCAAGTGCACTTTAGAGAACCTGGTTTAACACACAAGGCCAATATCGAAACTGAATCAAGAGCAGCTATTGCTGGTGGTATTACTACATTTATTGAAATGCCTAATACCGTTCCGCAAGCCACTACTATTGAACTGTTAGAAGACAAATTCGAAATTGCGAGCAAATCAAGTTATGCCAACTACTCTTTTATGTTTGGTGGCACTAACGATAATTTGGAAGAAATTTTAAAGGTTGATCCTAAAAAAGTGGCTGCTTTAAAATTATTTTTAGGCTCATCAACAGGAAATATGCTTGTCGATGATCCCGAGGTGTTGAAAAAAATATTTTCATCAACTCCATTATTAATCGCTGTACATTGTGAAGATGAAGCTACTATTCGTAAAAATTTAGCTGAACATATTGAACAATATGGTGACGATATTCCTATTCACCTACATCCAATTATTAGAAGTGAAAAGGCTTGTTACCTGTCCTCATCTAGAGCTATTGCTTTAGCCAAAGAAACTGGAGCTCGATTACATGTGTTTCATTTATCTACTGCTAAAGAATTAGCCTTGTTTGACAGTAAACTTCCGCTAAAAGAGAAAAAAATTACCGCCGAAGTTTGTGTACATCATTTATGGTTTAATAGTGACGATTATGATACTAAAGGCACACATATTAAATGGAACCCTGCTGTTAAAACCGAAAAAGATCGAAAAGGCCTACTTAAAGGCTTAATTGATAATAAAATTGATGTTATTGCAACTGATCATGCTCCACATACATCAAAAGAAAAAAGCAATGTATATACCAAAGCACCATCGGGCGGACCATTAGTACAACATGCCTTGACAGCTTTACTTGAATTTTACCATAAAGAGGAACTTAGCTTAGAAAAAATTGTTGAAAAAGCTTGTCATAATCCTGCAATTTTATTTGAAATTGAAAAGCGTGGTTTTATTAAAGAAGGTTATTATGCCGATGCCGTTTTAGTTGACCTAAATGCTCCTTGGCGTGTTTCAAAAGACAATATTTTATACAAATGTGGCTGGTCTCCTTTTGAAGATACCACATTTACTTCGCGTATTACGCATACCTTTGTAAATGGCGAATTGGTATATCATAATTTCAAAATTTTAAATAAGCCTAAACAAGGAAAACGCTTAACATTTAATCGTTAATGAAAAAATTTATTAGCATACTTACCATCATAATTTTGGCTAGTTGCCAAAGTGTTGAAAAATTTCCAAAACCTGAAGTTCTTCTGCCCGAAGATTTAATGGTTCGTATGCTAATTGATATGACACTATTAAATGCTACAAAATCTGTATCCAGACAACAACTAGAAGATTCTGGCATCCATCCTAAAGAGTTTATGTGTGCTAAATATGATATTGATCCCGATATTTTTAAAGAAAACACAAAATACTACTCTAACGACTTAAAAAAGTACGAAGCACTATTCCAAAGAGTTTCTGACTCATTAAAAATTCGTGCTAAAAAAATTGATACCATCATTAAAGTCAGAGAAGCGCTTATTGTAAAAGAAGATTCTTTAAAATATAGTAAGCTGAATGATTCTATTGATGTTTTAAAAAATCACTAATTAACGTGAATTCAATTTAAATTCAAGCTAGTATCAAAAATTGCCAATTCGAGTGATTTTAGATAGAAAATTATATCGAGAAAAGGCTTTTTGATACGTATCCATCCGAGCAAATACATATTTTAAATTACACAGTTGTGTTTTAAGTTTGAAGAAACTTTAAAGAGATAGATA
>CANLCT010000044.1 GCA_947489195.1 uncultured Aquimarina sp.
TATCAACGAAACAAATGGTAATATTCAGATAGAAATAATAGGCGGTATTCCTCCTTATGATTACGTATGGACGAGTACCAAAGGAGGTGTATTTACTACCGAAAAGGAAGAATTAGAAAGTGATCGACAAAATTCTGAACTAGCTGATGTGGATGCAGGGATGTATACTATCGAAATTACAGATGCAAATGGATGTAAGTTCACAGATACCTATGATTTAGAAAAATCAAACATCCCTAAAGTAGGTATAGAGGAAATAACACCAATTACTTGTAGCGGAGGTAATAATGCAAGTATAAAAGCTGAAGTAATAGGAGGTGTAGGAGGTAATAAATATACTTGGTATAACGAAATTGCCCCCACTATACCAATAGGAAATAATACAGCATTTTTAAATAATATAGAAGCAGGAAGGTATTTTGTAGTAATAACTAATGCAGAAGATATTGAAGTAGTAAGTGCTATTTTTGAAGTAGCACAACCAAGTGCTATAAACGCAGAAATAAGTCAAATAAACCCAATAACTTGTTTAGGCAGTAATGATGGTCAAATAAGCATTAAAGCAACAGGGACTATTTCGGATATTTTTGAATATCGTTACAGAAAATTAGGAGAAGCTTATAGTCGTTGGAGTTTCTTTGAGAATGCTAATGAAAGTACTATTACGGACTTACAATCGGGGACCTACGATATTCAAGTTCGTAATACAAACGGTTGTTATTATAGTAATTTAGAAAATAATAATCTATTACAAGCAGAACTATTAGAACCATCTCCATTAGGCATTACTTTAGTAAACGCTCAATTGCCTAGTGGTTTTGGTTTAAAAAATGGAAGTATAGAGGTAGCTGTAAATGGAGGGAAACCAGCTTATATTTATAAATGGATGAATGATAAAGGAGAAGAGTTTATAGCCCAAAATAAGCTTTCTAATATAGGAGCAGGAACATATACTTTGGAAATAATAGATGATAACTTTTGTAAAGTCGTTAAAGATTTTTCAATCGATGAACCAGAAGAAGTAACGGTAGCTATTGAAATTGAAAAAGTAATACTATGTCATGGAGCAGCTAGTGGAATTTTAAAAGCAATAGTCGAAAAAGGAGTTTCGCAAAGTTCATTTGTTTATGAATGGATCAATAGAACCACACCATTGCGTAGTGTTTCAACAAATAGTACAGCTGAAGATTTAGTGGCAGGGACTTACTATGTTAAAGTTACAGATGCTCTTGGCAATAGTGTAATTAGTAATGATATTAAATTAACCCAACCAGAAGAACTAGTAGCAAGCATTCAAGCCGAATATGAGTTTTGTGGAGATGGAAATGATTGGAGTTTACAAGTAGCTGTAAATGGAGGAAAGCCACCATACCGTTACCAATGGAGTAATGCGAAAACAACACGTATTATTGAAGGGGTAAAAGCACAATACTATTCAGTAAAAATTATTGATGCCAACAATTGTGAAATTAGTAAAGAGATCAATTTAGAAGTTCCTTTAGCCTTATCCATTTCCGAAGAAATCGTAAAACCTACTTGCATAAATACATGTGATGCAAGTATAAACTTAATAATAAGCAATGGAAGCGCACCTTATAATATTGAATGGAGTAATGGAGAAAACACAAAAGAAATTCAAGATGTATGCGCTGGAATATACACCGTTAATATTACCGATAGTAAGGGGTGTAAAGTTGAAAAAACAATCGAAATAGACAATCCAGATGCGATAGATTTTGATTTAGGAGATGATGTAACTTTATGCGCTAACCAAACGAAAATACTTGACGCTACTATACCCGAAGGAAGCACATATAGATGGATAAATGAAGGAGAAATAATTAGTAATGAATCTAGTCTTGAGGTTAATCAAACAGGTACATATTCAGTGGAAATTATTACTAATGGTGGGTGTCAATTAAACGATGATATTTTTATAGAAGCAACAACTGATGAAATTACCGCAGAATTTTTCGTTTCTACTCAAGTGTTTACAAATGAAAAATTTGTTATAGTTAATAACTCTTCCGCAGAAGCGAATGCTACAAAATGGGTAATCCCCGAAAATGCTAAAATTATTTATCAAGATGATAATTATGCCGAATTAAGTATTGAACAGGCAGGTGAATATAAACTGGGCGTGGATATTGAGCGTGGTTTGTGTATGGCATCACAAATGAAATCGATTGTTGTAGTTGATCGGGAGTTTGTTGAGGAAGAAAATGAAGTACAAAATAACCAGATAAATTTATTCGTAAACTATACCATTCTTCCAAATCCGTCTGTTGATAAAAAGTTTTCAGTTAAAGTTGATTTGTCAAAAGAAGCTCCTATTAATTTGAAAATATTTAATGCTATTACCAATTCAATAGTAGCGGTAAAAAATGGAGCATCAAATAAATTGCACGAATTTAAATTTGACTTAGATAATCAATCGCCTGGTTTGTATTTTGTTTTGTTAGAAACATCAGAAGGAAATAGAGTAATGAAATTAATTTTAAATTAAAACAACTAAAATAGTAGAAAAAGCAATAAAAATATGTGGTATTGATATTTTATTAACAAATAACACTTTTTGTAAAAAATATACGTTAGATTTCATATATCATTACTATATGAAAGTACGTAAGAATCCCCTTGACTTAAAGTATAATATAATAATAGTTGATGACCATAAAATGTTTTTAGATGGTTTGTTGAGTATATTTAATTCAGAGGATCAGTATGTTGTGTTAAAATCTTCAACTAAAGCCGAAAATATTTTACAGTACTTAAAAATCTACTCAGATAAAGTAATTGATTTAGTAATAACTGATGTCAATATGCCAGGGATAGATGGCATTGAATTAAATCGTATTATAAAAGAAAAATATCCTAAAACTAAAACTCTGGTAGTGAGTATGCTTAACGATGGCGAAGTTATTGATACTCTTATGCAAAACGGAGTCAATGGATATGTATCTAAAAATGCTGAAAAAAAAGAGTTGTTACTGGCAATAGAGACTATTCTTAGTGGAGAAAAATATTTTTCGAAAGAAATAAAGGAAGTGTATTTGAAGAATAAATTTTCAAATAAACAAGTTCAAAAAATTAATTTAACGCAAAGAGAAATTGATGTTATTACTTTGATTGCTAAAGAGCATACGACTAATGAAATTGCCGAAATTTTATTTTTAAGTAAGCATACTGTTGAAAGTTATAGAAAGAATATTATTAGAAAACTTAATGTAAGAAATTTAGCAGGCTTAACAAAGTTTGCTTTAAAAATGAAATACATACAAAATTGATATGATTATTTATTCTAACGAAAATTATGATTGAAACTTAAAGCTTTCATTTGAAAAAAGTATTTTTGAAAAAAATAAAAATATGGCTTCAGGATTTTTTGCAATATTAGATGACGTAGTAGTATTGTTGGATGACATTTCTGCAATGAGTAAAATTGCGACTAAAAAAACCGCAGGCATTTTGGGAGATGACCTGGCGGTAAATGCAGAAAAAGCTTCAGGTTTTGCCTCAAGTAGAGAGTTACCAGTGCTTTGGGCTATATCTAAAGGCTCTTTATTAAATAAAATCATCATATTACCAATTGCCTTTCTTTTAAGTTCTTTTTTTCCAATCGCAATCAAAATTATTTTAATTCTTGGTGGGTTGTATTTAGCTTATGAAGGCGTGGAAAAAATTTACGAGTATTTTTTTCATTCAAAAAAAGATGAGCTTCAAGAGTTAAAAGCTACAGCTTCTGACCCTTTAAAACAACCAAATGAAAAACAAAAGATTAAATCGGCAATTTTTACAGACTTTATTCTTTCAATAGAGATTATAATTATTGCTCTTGGTACGGTATTAGATCAACCTTTGCTAACCCGAATTTTAGTAGTTAGTACAGTTTCATTGATTGCAACAGTAGGAGTGTATGGTATTGTTGCTTTAATAATTAGGATGGATGAATTTGGAGCAAGTCTAATTAATATGCAAGAAGGGGATAATAAATTTTCTGATCGAGTAGGTCGTTTTTTGGTAAGTAGCTTGCCATATGTAATTAAAGGACTATCAATTGTAGGTACTGCCGCTTTAATAACTGTGGCAGGAGGGATTTTTAGCCATAGTTTTCCGGATGTTTTGCATAATGAAAGCATACCATCAATTGTAATAGAAATTGCCCTTGGACTACTGGGAGGGATTTTAATGCTGTTACTAGTGTCTTTCGGTAAGCTTTTGTTTAAAAAATAAAAATAGTATCAATAAAAAACCGAGGCTAAAAATGGATTAGCCTCGGTTTTTTTATATTAAAACTTATCTCAGCTGCTCGAAAGCCATCAATTTATCAATCAATTCTTCTTTTGTTAAATGATGAAAAACCGTGTGTACTTTTTCTTTTAAATCATTAGATAGTTCACGATTAGGTTTTGTTTTAAATACTTTTTTAGCCCACAATAATGTATTGTTTTCCTCTAAAGCTTCACTATCTGCTTTTTCATAAGATTGGAATTTAATGCCTAATTCTTTCTCGAATTCAGCAATCTCAAAGGCTTCTTCTTGTTGTAATACTGTAAGTGCATATCCTTTTAATCCAGCTCGTGCTGTGCGGCCACTTCGGTGTACATAGGTTTCGTGTGCATCTGGCAAATGGTAATTTACTACATAGCTAATTTCTTTAACATCTAAACCACGAGCTGCTACATCTGTTGCAACTAAAATATCAATTTGGCCTTCTCGAAATTGTCCCATAATGCGATCACGAATTGGTTGCGACAAACTTCCGTGTAAAGAGCCTGATGAAAATTTATTAATAGCTAAATTTTTAGCTAATTTATTAACGGCAGCTTTTGTTTTACAAAAAATAATCCCTCTTTCACCCAATCGATTATTAAGAAAATGCATTAATACATTCAACTTTTCAATAGGTTCTACCACAACGTATTCGTGAGTAATGCCTTGATGACCTATGGTTTCCATATCAGCTTCAATCTGTATGGGATTCTTAGACATATAATTTTGAATCAACTGTTTTATAGGGCCTGGCATTGTTGCCGAAAATAAAATCGTTCGCCTGTAATTAGGGAGTTCTTTTACGATTTCATCGAGTCCTTCTCCTAGAGATTTCACCATTTCATCGGCTTCATCTAACACTAAAAAATTAGTGTGTTTAATATTGATAGCTTCTCGCTTTATAAGATCAATTAAGCGACCTGGAGTTGCTACAACCACCTGTGTAGGTTCGGTAAGTGCTTTTATTTGAGGCTTTATAGGTGTTCCTCCGCAAATAGCTGTTATTTTTATTTCAGGAATTTGTGTTGCGAAGTTTTCTAAATTAGCATGAATTTGCTGTCCTAATTCTCTTGTAGGTACTAAAATAACTGCTTGAATTGTTGGGTTCGTCTTATCTATTAACTGCAATAATGGTAACCCAAAAGCGATTGTTTTTCCCGATCCTGTTTTGGCCAAGCCTACCACATCTTTTTTTGTAGTTAGCAAAGTAGGAATTGCTTTTTTTTGAATATCAGTAGGTGTACTGATATTTAAGCTTTTTAATGCTTTTTCTATAGGAACTATAATTCCTAAGTCTACAAAAGGAGAGGCCATAAAATATTTTTATGCAAAGATAAGTAGGTTCTAAAGAATAAGAATCGAATAACTATTTTCTCTTCAATAAAAGATTATAATTTTCGGATAAAAAAAGATATAAAAACCAAAAAACCCAGTAAAAACGATGTCTTACTAGGCTTATTTGCTCCCCCTCTTGGGCTCGAACCAAGGACCCTCTGATTAACAGTCAGATGCTCTAACCAACTGAGCTAAGGAGGAATGTTCATATAGAACTATATTTCAAAGTGCGAAAATTATCAGCTTTCGCGTAGCATTTAATGCTTGAGCAACTATTTAAAAAGATTGTTTTTATGTCGTTGCGGGTGCAAATATATAACGGATTAAGGTTTCTGCAAAATATTTTTATGGTTTTTTTTGTTTTTATTTTTGGTAATTTTTCAACTCCTTACTTTTTAAGTTTTTAACCTTTGATTAAATTCCAAATATCATTTCCGAAAATGAACACCATTAGTGTTAGAATAATAAAAAAGCCAATCATTTGACCCATTTCTAAAATACGTTGACTCGGTTTTTTTCCAGATATTATTTCATAAAGTAAAAACATAATATGTCCTCCATCTAAGGCTGGAATTGGGAGTAGGTTGACAAAGGCTAGCCAAACTGATAAAGTGGCTAAAATAGACCAAAAATAGGTGTTGTTCCATTTATTTGGCATTTGCTCAACCAACCCAATAGGACCTTTTACTTGTTTGTATGCTCCCGTTTTTTTGTTTAAAATTACTTTAAATTGGCGCACTTGATCTGTTAGTGATTGTATGGTCTTTGTAAAGCCTGCAGGAATGGCACTTGCAATGGTGTGTTCGTCGGTAATAATTAAGTCCATCCTTTCGGGGCTAACCCCTAAAATACTGTCTTTAGGGATAAATACTTTTTTTATAAAGTTTTGATTGTTTCTGGTGTATCCAATTTTTAAAGTATCTCCTCGACTAGCTTTAATTTGATCAGCAAATTCTGACCAATAAGTAGCAGGCTTGTTGTTAGCTGTGTTAATAATATCTCCAACTTTTAAGCCAATATCACTTGCAATTGTTTTTTTTCCTATAAAGCCTAAAATAGTTTTATACCGAGCAGTTATAAATGGTGTTTGTAAATTTGAAAATAATAATTCCTTATTTTCATCAGTAATTTGAATTTGTTGTTCTGTTCCATTTCTTAAAACAGTTACTTGATTACCAAGAATTATTTCAAGTACCGCAGTACTCATTTTTTTTACAGGTTTACCATCGACACTTAAAATTTTATCGCCGTTTTCGAATCCTAGGGTTTTACCAATTTCATTAACTTCAATACCATATTTTAATTTTTGGGTAGGAATGTAGCTATCTCCATTGCTAATAAGTAGCCAAGTAAAAACAAACCAGGCTAATAAAAAGTTAACAATGACACCTCCGGCCATAACAATTAAACGTTGCCAGGCAGGTTTTGAACGGAATTCCCAAGGTTTTGGAGGGAGTGCCATTTGTTCTCGATCCATACTTTCGTCAATCATACCGGCAATTTTTACATAACCTCCAAGCGGAAGCCACCCTATTCCCCATACGGTTTCGCCAATTTTTGTTTTAAAAAGCGCAAATTTGGCATCAAAAAATAAAAAGAATTTTTCTACTTTAATTTTAAAAAGTTTAGCAGGAATGTAGTGCCCAAACTCATGTAGTATTACTAAAATAGACAACATTAAAATAACTTGTCCAATCCTAAAAAGAAGTTCCATTAAAAAATAAATTTGAACAAAAATAAGGAAACTTACTTTTTAAAGGCTAGCAAAAAGTGACTAAAAATAGAAGACTTTTAAAGTGATCTTTAGTTATTATAAAATAATACATGTTACTTTTGTAAAAAATAGTGTAAGTGAGTATTATTCGTTTTTTTGCACCCTATAAAAAGTTTGGAATATTTCTTTTAGTGCTTTCGGTAATTATAGTTTCTCTAATATATAATGCTTTAAAGCCAAAACGTATACTTCGTATTTATGAACCAGAACAGGTAAATGTCGAATTAGTTGATTCGACCATGCAAGAAGTGCGGAAATACCATAAAATAGCAGATTTTAAATTAGTCAACCAATTAGGAGATACGATTACAGAACAATACTATAAAAATAAAGTATATGTAGCCGACTTCTTTTTTACCACTTGCCAAACAATTTGCCCTAAAATGACACAAAACATGGGCGAGCTTCAGCGTAAGCTAAAAAATGAATCGCAAGTATTGTTGTTATCTCATACGGTTATGCCCGAAATTGATTCTGTACCTCAATTAAAAAAATATGCGGACAAAAAAGGAGTGGACGTGGCAAAGTGGAGTTTAGTTACTGGGAGTAAAAGAACATTATATGATTTAGCTCGAAAATCATATTTAGTTGCCAAAGCAGCTCCTTATTCTGAATATGATTTAATTCATACTGAAAATTTTGTGTTAATTGATCAAAAAAGGCGCATCCGCGGTTATTACGATGGAACTGATACTGAAGCTATGAAGCAGCTTTTAGTAGATATTAACCTATTGCTCGGTAAAGAATAAGGTGTTTTTTAACCGAAATGAGTGTATTTTAGGCATCTTTTTGTAACTAATTTTGTAGGTCGCAATTATATTGTATTTTTGTTGTTTCAATTCAATCTAAATAAACTTTGAAAACAACATTAGCAGAATTAAAGAGGGGGCAGTCGGCAGTTATTACAATGTTTGAAACAGATAAAATACCTTTAAAGTTACTCGAAATGGGATGTTTGCCAGGTAACGAAGTTACGTTATTGCAAGTCGCACCCTTTTCATGTCCAATGTATTTAAATATTAATGGTTCGCATTTAGCAATTCGAAAAGAAGTAGCTAAACAGATTGAAATTGAGTTAATTTAAGCACAGCACTACAAGTGTGACACTATGGCAAAACACATTAATGTTTCATTAATTGGTAATCCAAATACAGGTAAAACTTCGGTATTTAACTTGCTAACAGGATTAAATCAGCAAGTAGGAAATTATCCAGGTATTACAGTTGAGCGCAAGGCAGGAATTTGTAAGCTGCCAAGAGGAGTAAAGGCTCATATTTTAGACCTGCCCGGTACTTATAGTTTAAATGCTTCATCATTAGATGAAAATGTAGTTATCGAAGTATTGCTGAATAAAAAAGATAAAGATTATCCAGATGTAGCTGTAGTTGTTAGCGATGTTGAAAATTTAAAAAGAAACCTGTTATTATTTACACAAATTAAAGATCTTGATATTCCTACGATTTTGGTTATTAACATGGCAGATCGTATGAAACGTAAAGGAATTAGTTTGGATATCCCAGCATTAGAAAAAACATTAAAAACCAAAGTGGTTTTAATGAGTGCGCGAAAAAAACAAGGGATTGATGAGTTAAAGCAATTGATTGCTGAATATAAAAAACTATCTGTTGAACCTTGTGTAAATGCTTCGGTAATTGATAAAGAATATTTCGAAGGCTTGCAAAGAGCATTTCCTAACCAGTCCTTATATAAATTATGGTTGGTGATCACCCAAGATGTTAATTTTGCAAATATTAATAGGAATACTATTGCCGATGCATCTGAATTTCATACAAAAAAGAAAAGTGATTTAAAGCGATTACAGCAAAAGGAAACTATAAAAAGATATCAATTTATTAATGAAACACTTAAACAGACCCAAACTGTCGATATAGGTTCTGCTTCTGGTTTACGTGCTAAACTAGATCAGTTGCTAGTGCATAAGGTGTGGGGGTATTTGATTTTCTTTGCCATTTTATTATTCATTTTTCAGGCCATATATGATTGGTCGACTTATCCAATGGATTTAATTGACGAAGGTTTTGCTTGGTTGAGTGAATCTGTAAAAATGTATTTACCCAGTGGAGCTTTAACAAACCTGATTACCGAAGGGATTATTCCAGGATTGGGTGGTATTGTAATTTTTATTCCACAAATTGCTTTTTTATTCTTATTTATATCCATTTTGGAAGAGTCGGGTTATATGAGTCGAGTCGTGTTTTTAATGGATCGCTTAATGCGAAGGTTTGGATTGAGTGGTAAAAGTATAGTGCCTTTAATTTCGGGAACAGCTTGTGCAATTCCGGCAGTTATGGCAACTCGAAATATCGAAAATTGGAAAGAACGTTTAATCACTATTTTGGTTGTTCCTTTTACAACTTGTTCCGCGCGTTTACCGGTGTATTTAATTATAATTTCATTAGTTATTCCTAATGAACGTGTGGCATGGATTTTTGGATATCAAAGCTTGAGTTTAATGCTGCTTTATTTACTTGGTTTTGTTACTGCTTTAGGGTCTTCGTGGTTATTGAGTAAATTTTTAAAAATGCCTAATAAGAGCTTTTTTGTGGTCGAAATGCCCAATTATAAATGGCCATTGTTTAAAAATGTAGCAATTAATGTTATAGAAAAAACTAAGGCATTTATTGCTGGAGCAGGAAAAATAATTTTAGCAATATCTATTGTTTTGTGGGTGTTGGCGAGTTATGGACCTAATGATCAATTTTCAAAAGCAGAAGCTATAGTAACCAGTCAGCAAGCACAAAATCTGGATTTGGATTTAGAGCAAGCTATTGCAAGTCATAAATTAGAACATTCATATATAGGATATATGGGTAAAGCGATAGAGCCTTTAGTTGCTCCTTTGGGGTATGATTGGAAAATAGGAATAGCATTAATTAGTTCCTTTGCTGCTCGCGAAGTTTTTGTAGGTACTTTAGCTACTATTTATAGTGTAGGAAGTGAAGAAGAGGAAACAATAAAAAATCGAATGGCAGCAGAAATAAACCCTATTTCTGGTGCTCCTTTATTTAATTTAGCCACCGGAGTTTCCTTATTGTTGTTTTATGCTTTTGCAATGCAATGTATGAGTACTATTGCTATTGTTAAAAAAGAAACTAATGGGTGGCGTTGGCCGTTAATTCAATTGTTTTTTATGAGTGGGTTAGCATATACTACTGCCTTAATTGCTTATCAAATATTGAAATAAAGTAAGTAAAAAGAATAAAATCGACTATTGTTATATGAATCAAGTGATACAAAATATAGGAGTTTTAGGGTTGTTTATTGGAGCATTGTATTTTTTGGCAACTAAATTTATTTGGAAATCTACAGTCAAGAAAAATAAAAATAATAGTTGCGGTACTAATGGTAATTGTGGATGTTCGTAGTTTCAAATAGTATGTAATTTAGGGAGTCGAATTAAATTTTATTTGAATTCTAAGTCAGATAAAAAAATTTAGATTCATTATTTGAACAATTGGTACTAGGTAAATACCTTAAATTAAGGATTTACGATACTTTAGTTTCGAACAACAAATAAAGTAGAAAATAGATGAACTATATAGTCTAAGGCTTTATTTGTGAATTGTATTTATATGTTAAATGACTATAAAATGAAGGTTTTTAATCTTATTTTCGAAAAATTCTTACAAAAAAAAGCTTAAAATAATACAATTTTGTAATTTATATGGGAAGAATAACATCTTGAAAATTAATGGAAATGAAAATGAAGATTAAAATAATAACGCTAATTACTTGTTTTTTTAGCCTTTTTCAAATACTGGCACAGCAAATGCTCTATCAAATTTCTATTGAAGAGCAAGTTGAAAAATCATCTTTAATAATTGAAGGTAAAGTATTAGAAAAACGCTCCTATTTAAATGAGAAAACGAATCATATTTACACACTAAATAAAATTGAAGTGCTTCAAAAACTTTCAGGAGTATTTGATACAACTTATTTGTATGTAATAACAAAAGGAGGTACTGTTGGTTTTAATACCGAAAAAGTGACTCCAAGTTTGCAATTAAATAAAGGAAGTATTGGAGCATTCTTTTTGCAAAATTATAAAATCGAATTAAAAAACTTTTCTGAAGATAAGATATATAAAGTTTATAGTGATATTCAAGGGTTTTATGAATATGATATTATTTCTGAAGAGGTAGCTAATCCATTTTATAGTTTTGAAAATACAGAAAGTTTTTATACTACTTTGTCTAATTTGACAGAGCAACCAATGCAATTTAAAAAAAACACGACTAAAAAAGCCCAAAAAAATCTTAGTACAGCGGTAATAAATTCATTTACACCAACAACAGTTAGAGCCGGAACAGGAGAAACCATAGTTATTAATGGTTCTGGTTTTGGTAATGCTATTGGAAGTGTTGATTTTGAAGATGCAGATTTAGGTGGAGGCTTAGCTAACTTAAGAAGTACTGATGATTTTTTAATTTTAAGTTGGTCAGATAGTTTTATTGAAGTAAGAGTGCCTGATTTTGCAGGTACAGGACAAATAAGAGTTACCGATCAGAGTGGAGTAAATCAATTTGTATCAACAGATGATTTAACCGTATTGAGTGCTGAATCTAATATTACTTTTGATACAGATAATGATGGTGAATTTGATACTACGGTACGAATAAAATTAGTAAATACAAACGGAGTAGGAGGATATACTTGGACGTACAATAGTGATTTTAAATCTAATTCAAAAGCGGTAGTTGCCTTTGAGAAATCCGTGAATAATTGGATTTGTGCTACGGGTATTAATTGGACTATTGATGAAAATACGAGTAACTTGAATGTAGCAACAGATGATGGAGTAAATCTAGTGCGTTTTGAATCATCTACAGCTTCTAATGATGATGAAATTGAACCAGGTACCTTAGGGGTAACTATAAGTTACTTTATGGGTTGCCAGTCTGGATCAGGCGAAGTTATAGGCTATTTGTCGGAAGTGGATATGACATTTAACTCGAGAGCAAACTGGAATTTTGAAGAAGGCTTGCCATCGGGGTCACAGGTGGATTTTCAAGGTACAGCCACGCATGAATTAGGACATGCTCATAGTATGGGGCATGTAATTAGTGAAGGTCAACTAATGCATTTTAATACAATTTTTGGAGAAGAAAGTGCAACAAGAGATATAGATGATAATACTTTGCAAGGGGCTGAACAGAATTTTGAATTTTCTAAAACAGGAAACTTTTGTAGAGGTACCTCAGTTGTAAAAAGTAAAACTTGTGATAGTTTGTCAATTAATAAATTTGTAGATCGACCAAAATTTATTGTCTTTCAAGAAAATAACTCAATAAAAGTAAGTTCGTTAAGTGTGGTGAGTAGATTATCTATTTTTGATTTAAACGGGCGACTACTAGTAGATGCAATTGATGAAAGTGAATTGTCTACAGCCTTATTGCCTCATGCTGCTTATGTATTAGTAATAGAGGATTCAAATGGAGACTTACTTTATAGGAAATTTAGTTTATAAATAAATATTTGATTTATAAAACAAAAAAAGAGATGCTATTCGGCATCTCTTTTTATTTTATAAATTTAGTATAAATTATTTTTTCTCTGTAATTGTTCCTTTAATTTTTAGAGGAAACGGAACAGCATCTGCATTGCTATATACACTAATAGTTTTACGTATTGGTCCAACACGTTTAGTGTCGTATTTAACCTCAATTTCACCTTTTTCGCCAGGAGCTACAGGTGCTTCGGGTTTTTTAGGAATAGTACACCCACAACTTGAGTATACTCTTGAAATAATCAAAGGTTCATTTCCTGTATTAGTAAATGTAAATTTACGAACACCATCAGCACCTTTTTCGATTGTACCATAATCGATTACTTCTGTTTCAAATTCAATTTTTGCTCCATTTTCTTTTTGTGTTTCGACAGGAGTGTCTTTTTTTTCATCGTCTTGAGCAAAAGCACCAAAACCAATAAAACTCACAAGAAATAGGCTAATTAATTTTTTCATGTTTAAAAATTTAATTCAATGTAAATGTAATTATTTTTTTGACAACTTCAAGGGGCATTAAATCTTTCAAGTTGTAATTTATATAGTTACTTTTGCAAACTATACTTCAAATATTAGACCAAAATGGCTTTAGCTGCACAATACGACTCAAAAATAGTAGAAGAAAAATGGTATGACTACTGGATGAAGAACAATTATTTTCATTCAGAAGTTGATGATAGAGAGCCTTATACGATTGTAATACCTCCTCCGAATGTGACAGGTGTATTGCATATGGGGCATATGTTAAATAATACTATTCAAGATGTTCTTATTAGAAGGGCACGATTACGTGGTTATAATGCCTGTTGGGTGCCTGGTACTGACCATGCGTCAATTGCAACCGAAGCTAAAGTGGTTGCAAGACTAAAGGAGCAAGGGATTGAAAAAAGTGATTTAACTCGTGAGGAGTTTTTAAAGCATGCTTGGGATTGGACCGAAGAGTACGGAGGTGTTATATTAGAACAACTGAAAAAATTAGGAGCTTCATGCGATTGGGAGCGTACAAAGTTTACCTTAGATGATGATTTGTATAAATCTGTAATAAAAACCTTTGTAGACCTGTATAATAAAGGCTTGATTTATCGTGGTTATCGTATGGTAAATTGGGATCCAGAAGCGCAAACAACTTTGTCTGACGAAGAAGTAATTCATGAAGAAAAACAAGGAGCCTTATATCATATAAAATATCAAATTGAAGGTAGTGATGATCATTTAGTGGTGGCAACAACAAGGCCTGAAACTATTTTTGGAGATACAGCAATATGTATTAATCCAGAGGATTCAAGGTTTACACATTTAAAAGGCAAAAAAGCAATAGTACCTATTGTAAATAGAGTAATACCTATTATTGAGGATGCTTATGTGGATTTAGAATTTGGTACCGGGTGTTTAAAAGTAACACCAGCTCACGATGAAAATGATAAAGTAATAGGTGATACTCATGGTTTAGAGGTTATTGATATATTTGATAATGATGCCACTTTAAATTCATTTGGTTTACATTATGAAGGAAAAGATCGCTTTGTAGTGCGTAAAGAGTTTTCGGAGGAGTTAAAAGAAAAAGGGTTTTTAATAAAAACCGAAACTCACATGCATAAAGTGGGTACCTCAGAACGTACAAAGGCGGTTATTGAACCTAAACTTTCTGATCAATGGTTTTTAAAAATGGAAGACTTGGTAAAGCCAGCCATAAAAGCAGTTTTGGGTGATGATACGGATATTAATTTGCATCCTAAAAAGTTTGAAAATACATACCGCCATTGGATGGAAAATATTCGAGATTGGAATATATCGCGTCAGTTATGGTGGGGTCAACAAATACCTGCTTATTATTATGGAGAGGGTAAAGAGGATTTTATAGTAGCAGAAACTAAAGAAACTGCATTAAAGTTAGCACAACAAAAAACAGGAAATCAATCATTAAAAGAAACGGATTTAAAGCAAGATGAAGATGCTTTGGATACTTGGTTTTCTTCGTGGTTATGGCCAATGAGTGTGTTTGATGGTGTTAATAATCCCGAAAATGATGAATTTAAATATTATTATCCAACTAATGATTTAGTTACTGGTCCAGATATTTTATTCTTCTGGGTAGCCCGAATGATTATTTCTGGGTATGAATATACTGGCGAAGCACCATTTAAAAATGTATATTTAACAGGATTGGTTCGCGATAAGCAACGACGCAAAATGTCAAAATCATTAGGGAATTCACCTGATGCATTAAAGTTGATTTCAGATTATGGAGCCGATGGGGTGCGCGTTGGATTATTATTAAGTTCGGCAGCCGGAAATGATTTGATGTTTGATGAGGATTTGTGTAAACAAGGAAAATCATTTGTAAATAAAATATGGAATGCCTTTCGTTTAATTAAAGGATGGGAAGCTTCTGTAGAAGAAAAAACACAACCAGAAGCTGCAGTTAAAGCCATAGCATGGTATAAAGATAAGTTTCAATCGGTATTAGTATCTATCGATAGTAATTTTGAAAAATACAGATTAAGTGATTCGTTAATGTCAATATATAAATTGGTATGGGATGATTTTTGTAGTTGGTTGCTCGAAATGGTAAAACCTACTTACGGAGAGTCAATTGATCGTAAAACTTTTGAAGCAGTTATAGGTTTGTTAGAAGATAATTTACGTTTATTGCATCCTTTTATTCCTTTTGCATCCGAAGAGATTTGGCAAAATATTACCGAACGTAATCCTTCAGAAGCTCTAATAATAAATAGTTATCCAAAGCAAGTTGATTTTAATGGACAATTATTAGAAAACTTTGAAATAGCAAAAGAAATTATTTCGGGAATTAGAACCATTCGTAAGGATAAAAATATATCATTTAAAGAAACGATTGATTTACAAATAATAAATAATGAGTCTGTACCTACTAACTTTGATTGTATTATTGAGAAATTAGGGAACATTGCTTCGTTAAGTTATGTAGAGGAATCACCAGAAGGAACACTTTCTTTTAGAGTAAAATCTAATGAATATTTTGTGCCTTTAAAAGGAGCTGTTAATATTGAAGAAGAGTTGCAAAAATTAGAAGAAGAATTAAAGTACACTGAAGGTTTTTTAAAAAGTGTAAGTAAAAAGCTTTCTAATGAACGATTTGTTTCCAATGCGCCAGAGCAAGTAGTGGCAAACGAGCGTAAAAAAATGGAAGATGCTCAAGCTAAAATAGAAACCTTAAAAGCAAGTATTTTGGCACTTTCATAATGTCCCATAAAGTTTTAAAATAACATCCATTTTAATTAAGTTAGTTTGTTGTTTATTCAAAAACAAAAAAAGATCTGAGATTTTCTCAGGTCTTTTTTTTGTAATAATAAACCTACAATAATATGATTTATAGTTCTTTTATCTGTATTTTTGAGTGTTTTAACGATATTGTTAAAGTTTAAACTGTTCTCTTTAGTGTGGTTTAAATTTTGTAAATTATTGTTAATCAAATTTTTGTGTGATAATTTATTTCAAAATCCCCCCAGATGAAGAAGAAAGATTTACTTATTTATTTTTGGTTTTTTGTAAGTTTTATGGCGGTTAATGCGCAAAACTTGACAATTAATGTGAATCAAAATATCGAACAACTGATTGGAAATGAACTTATAGAAGATGTTGGAAGCTGTGATTTAACAATAAATGAAGTATCTGGAGTCAATGGCACTTCTGATACATCTCCGATTACTAGTTTTGGGAGTTTTGTAGCTAATGGTAATAGTGGTTTTAATTTGACAGAAGGAATTGTATTAACTACGGGTAGAGTTAGTCAGGCAAATGCAAGCACCGCAGGTATTGGTGATGGAACTACAGTTTGGGGTGGAAGCATGGATTATGAAAGTGAGATAGGAGCCTTGGCAGGGACGACATTTAATGCTACCGAAATTGAATTTGATTTTTTTGCGTTACAAGATAATATTACATTTAATTATGTTTTTGCTTCTGACGAATATGCCTCGGGCTCAGCGAATTTTTGTACAAACAATGATGGAGTTGTTATTTTAATTAGAGAAGCTGGTAGCGGAAATCCTTTTGTAAATATTGCCTTAACACCCGATGGTCGTCCAGTAACTGTAGCAAATGTTCATGAAGAAGGAGTAGGGCTAACGCCAGCAACATCATGTTCGGCAGAAAATGGATCATTAATAACCAACGGAGGAGCAAGATCTCCAAGCACACGTGTAAATTACACACAATATACAGAAACATTAAGAGCGAACACCAATTCTGTAATAGGAACAACTTATACGATAAAAATAATTGTAGCCGATGGGGGTGATGCATTTTCAGATTCAGCAGTTTTTATTGGAAAAATAACTAATGAATTATCATTAGATTTAGGAAGGTTAGAAAATGCAGTGTTTACTCCCGGAAATATAAGTGATTGTGCAAATATGGTAACCCTAAGCCCAGAACAGGTGTTTCCTAACTCTGCACAGTATTTTTGGAGTAGTAGTATAGATACAGGTTTTTTAGAAAATACGAGAACAATTGATGTTACAGAATCAGGGACTTATACATTAAGAGTTCAACTTAATGCAGCCTGTGCTATTGAAGAAGAAATAGCAGTAGACTTATCGAACAGTCACCCAGGAAGTCAAATAACCAGACTTTCTGAATGTGTGTCTACGGCCACAACTAGCCAAGTCTTTGATTTAACAGTAAAAACACCTGAAGCGCTGGTTAGCAGAGAGGCATCATCAGTAGTTTCTTTTTTTACAAGCTTAGCTGAAGCGGAAAGTGATACAGGTACACCAATAACAAATCCAAGTGCACATGTGGCTAGTAATAATGATACTATTTTTGTAAGTGTTATTGAACCTTCAGGCTGTAAATTTATTTCTAGTTTTCAAATAAGTATAGGACAAGGTGAAGATATAGCTGTTGCCACCAGAAATTTTTCGGTTTGCGATTCAGAATTAATAATAGGAACTTCAGTTAACGACGCAGATGGTTTTGAGGCCATTTCTACTGCTGAAATTACAAACCAGTTTTTTTCTGAAATAGCTGGTAGTTTTACTTATTTTGAAGATGCCTCATTGAGTATCCCTTTTAATGATTCGCAGGTGTATTCTGGTAATTTTACTATTTACGCACAAAATATATCACCTTCAGGTTGTTCTAGTAGTGCGATACCAGTTGAAATAACTATAAGCAGTCCTCCAGCGGGTGTTCCATTTGATGATATCGAAGGAACAAATGCTATTTTTGAAGAAATTATTATTTGTGATGCAGATCCCAAAGATGGCTTTGCAGATTTTGATTTAACACCAATAAGAGACCAAATATTAGCATCAGGAATAACTGGGGTCGATATTAGTTTCCACAGAAGTGTTGATGATGCGCTAATTGGAACTAATCCAATTTCAACCCCTTCTAATTATATTAACGAAGAAGAAAATATACAACGTATAGCAATACGTGTTGTAAACACAGGCGAAGATTGCCCTATTGTTCGTTCAGTAACTTTAAAAGCCCGTCATTTAATTTCTGATAGTACTTTTGAAAATGAAAGTACCTGTGATGATGACGATGATGGTTTTGCAGTTTTCGATCTTTCTAGAAAAAAAGAGGAGATTTCAACAGAATTCGAAGTAGAATTATATGCATCACTGGCGGATTTTGATGCTAATATTCCAATTACAAATGCAGCATTGGCTTCATACACGAATACCGAAGCAACTAGCCAAACAATTTATGTGCGTTTAACTGATGATGATCCGGTATGTGAGGATATGAGCACTTTCGATTTGGTAGTATCGCCGCAAGTTACTGTTGATACTCCAATGGATGTTTTAGTAGTATGTGATAATGACTCAGATAGTCAAATTAGTGGTTTAGCAACATTATTTCAAGCAGAAATAGCATCGCAGATAACAACAGATATTGGATTAGGTTTAAGTTATTACACAAACCAGTTTGATGCATCTAATGTAGATGATACCTCAGTAGCTGCATTAACTGATTCGGATACCGGAACATCAGGAATATACTGGGCAAGAGCAACCTCTAATGATGGATGTATTGATGTAGTTTCTTTTGAATTACAGGTAAACCCTGCTCCAGATGTGGCTGTTTTAGATCCTGTTTTTGTATGTTATGATAGGGTATTGGCAATCCCTTTTCAAGATATTACCCAAAGGGTTACAACGGCCGATAAAAATCAGTTTAATGTTGATTATTTTAATACACAAGCATCGGCACAATTAACACCTATAGCTACAGATGATGTAATTCCAGCTACAGATACAGCTAACTATGATATTTCATTAGATGATGATGCTATAATTTGGGTGAGGTATGAAAACAAAACTACTGGATGTATTTTTGTACAACAACAGCAGTTTATTATTAATACTCTTCCTATTATTAATAATGACGAAGATTTTTTGCTATGTGTTAATCCAGGAAACTCATTATTGGCAAATTTTAATTTGCGAAGTAGAGATGCTTTAATTCTAGGGTCACAAACGGATAAAAATATTAGGTATTACAGTACTTCAATAGCAGATGCTAATTCTGGAGGAAGTAGCGGCGAGATTACTGACCCTAATTTTTCAAGTAGTGTGGCAGAAAGAACTATTTATTTCAGAATTGAAAATAATGATGATGAAAATTGTTTTATAACAGGTCAGTTTAATTTAAGAATTGAAGAGAATGCAGCAACCATTCCTATTGATCGTTTAGTGGAATGCGAAGGCGATACACCTAGTGTAGCTAATTTCAACTTACAAGATGCTGTTGATATTATTACAAATAATGGAGCAATAACTGGTGTTACAGTAGACTTTTATGCCAATGATGCCGATGCCGGATTTGTTGATTTAACCAGCTCAGCAAGTCTAAGTATTCAGGTGCCTCCTGCAACTGGAGTTGCTTTGCCATTAGATGGTTATGAAAATCAAACCCCATTATCTCAAGAAATAGTAGCTCGTATTACTAACATAAATGGGTGTGTAACTTTTGATAAATTTTTACTTATTGTTGATGAAAGACCTGAGATTCAACCATTGCAAGATGTAAATATTTGTGACACACAGGTAAATGGTATTGAGTTAATTAATTTACGAGATGTAGAATCTGTTTTTATATTTAATTTTGCAGGTAGACAAAGAGAGTTGGCTGCTACTGGTGGAGTGCTTTATTTTAGAAATCAGACCGATAGAGCTTCTCATAGCGAAGGAACTCCCTTAAATATTGATGCAGATCAAGCATTCGAAATAACAACTACCATTACACCAATATATTTAAGAATTACTTCAGATACGGGATGTATTTTTGAAACTTCATACAACATACAATTAAATCCGTTACCTGAGATTACTGGTAGAGATATAATTTTATGTGAAGATATATTGGGTTCAAATAGTTTTACGATTAGTGACTTGGACGAATTAAATAATGATTTTCAATTTGTTGATACTACTAACCCAAATAATGAAAATGTAATAGTACGTTATTATTCAGATGCAAGTGGAACAAGTCCGTTATCGGGAAGTTTTACTAAAAACAATAGTGATATTGAAATTTTTGCAGAAGCCTTTAATACCGAAACATTATGTGCTTCTGAAGCTATTGTAAGATTAGGTTTAATAGCAAACCCAATCCCTTTAATAGCATCTCCAGATCCATTAGATTTGATAGTTTGTGATTTGGATGGAGTGTTAGATGGAGTTACCGATTTTAATTTTTCTGATTTAGATACAAGGGTGTTAAATGGTCTAGACTCAACAGATTTTTCGATATCATACCATGATACTATGGATGAAGCTGATGCTAATATAGTTTTAGATGATGTAAATAGGGCAACAACTAAATCGTATGTTGCTCGTGTTACGAGTAATAACAGTTCATGTTACAATACCGTTTCATTTGATATAACTGTAAATACTATTCCGCAAATAGAACCGATTACTCAAGTTATAGAGCGTTGTGATATTGACAATGATGGAGTTGAAATGTTTAACTTAAATACTATCGAAACAAGTTTTATTCCTTTAGCTGGCGCAGCCTTAGATTACACGGTTCGATATTATACAACTTCGTCTAGAAATGCAACTAGTGAAATAACAGGAACAAATATAGCTCAGTTTCCAGTGAATAGATTTGGGGAGCAACTTATTTATTTAACACTAACTTCTACTTCTGATACTAGTTGTACTTTTGATAGTGAATTTAGAATCAGCTTAATTCAATTGCCTCAACTTAATTCCGTAACGACACCAATACAATTTTGTGAAGGAGAATTATTTGGAGAGCAAAGAGCAGCATTAACAAGTTTACTTGTTCCAGATACTACTACAGATGTAATAGTAACTTATCATACAGATATGGCTGCTACAGCTACTACTGAAATTGATGATACTGATAGTATTCCAAATGGACAGATTTATATAAAAGCAGTAAATACAAATTCAGCTTGTCAAACTATTTTACCAGTTCCAATAGAAGCAATCCCATTACCAGTAGTAAACCAATTGAGTATAGCAAGTAGAACAGTTTGTGATGATGATGAATTTAATGATGGGTTTGTTATTTTTAATTATGAGGCATTGAATGCCGAAATATTAGGAACTCAAAGTCCTTTAGAATTTAATGTTACTTACCACTTAACAGAAGTTGGTGCCGAGCAAAGTAACCCAATACCTGCTGATAGACTTATAAATTCAGGAACTTATTATGTTAAAGTTGAAAATAAGAACGTAGGCTGTGAGTCTATTAGCGAAATTGAGTTGTTTGTTGAGCGTATTCCAGTAATTGAATTGGAAGATGTAGTTTTTTGTATTAATAATCCAGCCCGTATGATTAATGGAGATACGGGAAATGAAAATGATGTGTTTTATGAATGGACATTTAATAATGCCTCAGGAAATCAGATAAGACCTCCAGTTACGGGTTCAAAAACAATAATGTTAAGTCCATCTGATATAGGAGCACTTGTTACCTTAGAAGTAAGGAATAATAGTGTGAGGTCATGTGCTGCATTTAAAACATTTGAAATAAAAGAATCTAGTAGCGCCGAAATTGTTATTGAAGATATTATAAAAGGCTTTGATTTAAATCAAGTAACTGTTGAGGTTTCATCACAAGGCGAGTATACTTATGGGTACGATGATCCAGACCCTGCAAATAGTCAAGAATCAAATGTGTTTGAAAATGTATTGCCAGGAAGGCATACTATTTATGTGTTTGATAGAAATGGATGTGACCCAAGTATGAAAGAATTTATTTTTATAGATTACTTCCCGTATTTTACTCCAAATGGAAATGGTCCTATTGAAACTGAAACTTGGCACGTAAAATCAATTGAAGAAATTCCTGGTACCTTAGTGTATATATATGATCGTTTTGGAAAATTATTAAAAACATTAACCAGTGAAAGTCAAGGGTGGGATGGTACATTTAATGGGGTGCCAGTACCAACGGATGATTATTGGGTGTTAATTAGAACTCCAGATGGAGGTGAAATAAAAGATCATATTACTTTAAAAAGGTAATATGATCTTAAATGGAGATTGATTTTAAGTAGTGTCTAATTAAAAACTAAATTAAACTTCCTGTTAATTATAAAAAAAGGAATACTTCCTCTAATTCACTTAATTTAAAATTAAAGAAATAAGAAATTATTTTTATAATTTTTTATAGGTAGTACTTTTAGTAGATAACTAGCTACGCGTTTATAATACGAATGATATATTGAAAAAGAGTTTGTCATAGTTATTTGTTTTATTTGGGTCTTTTATAGTGCTATAATAAAAAATAGTTATGGTATTGAACAAAAGAAAGTAATCTCCCCTTTTAATTCGTAATTGGTATTAGGTGTAAAATTGTAAAAAAACCCGCGTATTTTTTAATTAGTTGATTAGGCTATAAATAACACGGGTTAGTTAACAAAGCTCAACTTAATGTCAAAACAGCTTTTTTGTTAATTGCCACTGTTTTTTGTATTGATTTTAATTCATTTTTAAATAGTTCAAAAAGATTTTTTATAGCTATTTTGTGAATAGCATTTAGATTTATATCATAAGATTCAAAGAATTTCAGTCCATCCCACAATAGTTTTTGAACTAACTCTAAGAGAGACTTATTACGTAACTCTTGTTGGGTTAATATTTCCCAACTATTATCAATGGTTAATTTTTTTAAAGTGTATATATCACAAACGTTTTTAGTGGATTCAACAGCTTTGTCAATTAACTCAATTACATCTCCAAAGTAGGGCTGTTTTCCATAAAGTGATAGTATAATTTCATTGATGTTTTTAACATATTCGGTTAAAAATCTATTTTGATTTTCAACCATTAAAGCAATTTTGTAAGGAGTTTTTTCATTGGTTTTACATAGTGCTGTGGTTTTTCCGTTTTTGAAAGAAAAATCAGCAATAAAGGTATTTAGCATTTCAGTACAAAGCTGTAGTGCCTCCAACCATCTGTTATATTCATTTTTTAAATGTAATGGAAGCTCTATTTTTTTAAGATTGCCAATACAATACATGCTCAATAAAGATTCTATTTCTTTAGATGAATTATGATTTGCTCTATTAAATTCATGAGTTCCATCGCGGCCACTGTTGTCAATTATAATTTTATCGCCTCCAGGGTGAATTTCTTTAAATTCGGTAACATCATAGACTTTGTCATTAATTGAAAGCCAATATCCATTTTTGTCATTGTTTTTGTTAACAATGTCAGACATGTAATAATTTTTATAGGTGTCGTTTTTTATAATGTTAGGTGATGTAAATACATCTTGCATATACCTGTTTTCGGAAAATAAGGCATAAAACAATTCTTTAGAATCTATATTTGAGGGTGATTTTTGTGCTATAATTTGTTTGAAGCAGTTAAGTATTGATAATGAAAATCCAGCCTTTCCACATGTGTAAAATAAGCCTTTGCTTCCTTCTTTATTAGCCGTAATTTGATGATATATTTTAGATGCATTTGCCCCTTGTAAAATGATATGATCAATTTTTTTGTTTTCTAAATTTTTGAAGATTAGCTCGTTTTCTGTTTTTGATCTTTCTTTGTTTAAGATTAACTGATCTCTAGTTGCAATAATGTTTATATCAACTTCTTGGTTTATTAGCAATTCTTTAAGTTCATTTTTATAAAGAATATCGTCTATATTTTTAACAGAGTAAAAAATGGAAAGTTGTTTTAATTTGTTTTGGCGTTTAATTTCGATCCAAAAGCTTCTGAATGGTGCTATGCCTGACCCAGCAGCAAATAACATGATGTTTTCGTTTTGTATAATATTTGGTAATGAAAAACGTAAAGGTCTGCTTATAGTAATTGGTATTTGTGAATTTGCATCTAGTTCTTCATTAGTTAAAAAGTGAGAGCACACCCCTTTGTGTATTTTGTTAGTTGTAATTGTTTTTGCGTCACTAATAGTCAATTCAATTTTAGTATTGTTAAACCCAGATGAAATACTGTACATTCTCTCCTGTTCGGGGTCTAAGCAATCCATAAAATGAGGTAAAAGCATTTGTGATACATTTGAAGAAAAAGTGACTAATTTTTCTACCAATTCCAATAATGAGATTTGTTGAGAATTTGTGTCGATTTTGAAAAAAAGTTTCAAATGAGGACATAATGAAAGTATGCTATTTGCATTATTAATTTTGGCCGAGAGTAATATTTCATAAACTGTTGCTTGTTCAATACTTTTATTGTAATAAGTTTCAAAATAATTTTTCCATTTATTATTTAGTATTATGGGCTCTTTTCCAGTTAATTTTAATAATTCTATTATTTTAACAACAGTTTTTTTGTCATTTTTTGGAATAACCGAACATCGATCTCCAGCTCTATAAGTGAGACCTTTATTTTTTATGCTAAGCTCTACATTTGTAATGTTTTCAGATTCACTCTTTGTTCTTTTAGAAACAAATCCAAAAGGGCATTTTAATTTTTTAGAGGCGTACCTTTCGAGCCTGGTTGTTTCAAGTTCATCATCAACTTCTTCCCAAGTACGTTCTTTAAACAACCCGCTAAAACCACCAATAGTTACAGATCTTCCAACTTTAAAGGCCATTTGTAAATAGCCATAAACCTTTCTGCGGTGTACGCCTAAAAAACCTTTGTCTCCTGAGTAACTTTCAATAAAAGAATAAAAAGCACCGTTTAGTTCTTCATCATTTTGTTGATTAATATATTTGGTAATAGAAACTTGATCAACAGCATTTAAAAAATTTCGCCAATGTTCAGGGTACCATTCTCTAATAAAAAGAGCTTCTTTACCAAGTATAGTATCATACTTTGCTCTTTCGATAAAAGTGTCAATTAAATGAAAAAAAGGAGATGAAGTACCACTTGGTCCTTGTACACCTTCTTTAATAGGTACGGCAAATGGAGCAACTGTTTTTGCCCAAATTACAGGATTAACGTAAGTTTTGCTTCTTGGGTTAGGGTTAATTTTTAAAAAGCTAGTTTCTGTTACTTGCAGCATTATTTCTTTTAAAGCAAGTAAGCCATCAATTACTTCGCGTTTGTTATTTTGAATAATAGCGTTTTGTATATTTACAATATGTTTAATTACACCAATAGTTTTAAATGCAATTTCAGTTTGTGTAAGATAAAAAACTTGTTCTTCTTGATTGTTAACGGTGGGGGTTAGTAATTCAAGATTATCTAATTCGAATGTGTTGTTTGTCTCTTTTTGCTTCCAATTATATATTATTAAATCAATATAAGAAAGGAAGGGTTGAGGTCTATTCAGCCTTTTTGTAATTATTTCCCAAGGGGTTTTTATAGATTCAGGAATGTTCAAATCTTCATTGCGTTCGTTTCTTGCGTAGGCATGTGCAAGTATACTCATGAGCATACTTGCTCGACATAGAAATTTTTCACCTAGCATTGTAGCATCTAAGATTTCCATTTTTTGAAGAGAAACCCTTAAAGTTTGATTTTTATAGTGTTTAGGTAGCTCCTGAGCTATTTTATCCCAAATATCAAAAGGTGCAGGTAATTTTGAAATTGGATTTTTAAGTGGCATAAAACCTCTTTTGAATGACAAAAAGCCTAAATTTTCATGACCATTTTGAGTGTTAATTTTTTCGGCATATACGATATAGTTATGCGAGGAGCTATATGTTTTAGTATTCATTATAGTTAGTTTAGCTTTTTTGTTTTTAGTACATGCGTTAATAAAATTTAGTTGATTAATGAATAGATTTGAGGGTGGGGGATTTGATGTGTTTAGCTGCACTTAATCTCTTCTATTTTGTAAAGAATTTTAGATGTGATTTGTGATGCATCTAAATATCCTTGACTAAGTATTTCAGTTTTGTTATCCATTTTAATGGCACAAGCAGGATAACCCTCAAAGCCTAATAGTTGAGTGTTCAAAAATTCAAATTCAACTTTTTCGGCTTCAGTTTTACTGTTTAGTCTATTCAAGAAATAATTAATGTCGACAGGGTAGTCTTCAAGCAATTCAATATATGTGCTATCTAATTGAATGTCTTTTCCATATTTAAAAAAAGCTGTTTGAATATCAGAAGCAAAATCGAATGCGCCTTCTTCAAAGGTATCTCGCATAATGGCTACAGCTATAGATGCTTTTTTTGAGTCATAACTATAATTATCATTGTCCAATAAGCTTAAAAAATTGGCTCCAAATAATCGACCAGATCGCTCACTCACATTTTTCATATTTTTTTTTATGTGCTCACTGATGTATCCCATTTTTAGACCTCTATAACCTGCAAATATGCCCCCGTTAACCAGCTTAAAATTTGCAATGTGTTTTAGGTCACTCATAACTGACTTTATTTCATTTGAAAATCCATAGCACCAGCCACAAAGCGGGTCATAACCATAAATGATTTCAATTTTTTTTACTTGATTGTTTTGTGGTTTAGCAATTACAGTAAAGTCTTTGATACTTTTTTCTTCTAAAATCAGGCTGTCTGTGTTTAAATAATTCATGATTTTTTTTTTAGTTTAAATTATAAGAGTGATTATGCCAGTTGAATGTTTTTTTATGAGGTTGACCAGCTACAGGTACAAGTAAATCATCAGGATACATCACCTGTTTTTTTATTGAGAATATTTTTTTAGCATGCTTATGAACTTTGCTTATAAGTTTTGTAGAGATAATTTCTTTGGAAACATCAGAATAATGATAGGATTCATTATTAGAAGACCGATCCTTTTTTAAATGTATTACTGGAAGTTTATTTTCTTTAAATACAGTACTGATCATTTCGATGACTTCCTCACATTTAGAGTTGTATATGTGATTACATATATTATGATCAATAATGATTAATTCTGGTTGGGCATGATGTAGGGCTATAATTAAATTAATGAAGTAGTCATTAAATTCTGGGTGCAGTATTTGTTTTGTAATAACAAAATATAAACAGTTTACATTCGAGAATTTGTTTTTTAATTGGTATAGCTTATCGAGCTTTTTTTCAGAGAAGAAATTTTCATCCAAAAATTTTTTTGAAAACTTTTTAGTATCACCTTGAACATTTTGAACTTTTTTTTGTAGATTCTTTTTGACATACGTACCTTGTAGTGAGAAGGGACTTATTATTAATATTTCCTTCATAATTAAATCATTTTAGATTAATTGATGATTCAATTTAATACATAACTTTCGTTAAATCAAGTGCTTACCAATTGGTGGGGTACATACCTTTTGGTTGGTTTTACTGATAATCAAGTGATAACAAATGGAAAAAAAAGAAAAAAAATTAATTGACACCTGTCCAGTTCGTAAATCTTTGGACATTATTGGCGGAAAATGGAAGTTGTTAATTATCGGACAATTTTTTGGAGCAGAGATGTTACGGTATGGTGATTTGAAGAAATTAATACCTGAAATTAGCGAGAAAATGCTAAATCAAGAGCTCAAATTTTTACTGAAAGTAAATATTTTATCAAAAAAAGTATATCACGAAATACCACTACGTGTAGAGTATTCATTAACAGATTTGGGCAGGCAAGTGATCCCTTTTATTGGTATGTTAGCAGACCTGGGTAACAAGTTAGAAGAAATTGAAGAGGATAAAGTGAAAGTGTAGTTTAATTGGTTGTAGTAAATTATGGGATGTTACCCTTACCTTAGATAGGTTTTTACAAGTTCAATATAGCCAAGTTTAGCTTCATCTTTACTCAAACCTCTTACTTGTAATAGTGCATTAACTTTAAATGCATTTCTAAGTTCGATTTCATCTGTAGGTCTGTAGAGGCCAGGATCTTCTGTTGCTTGTTTGTAATAGGCATAAAACTTTAGTTTAATATCTGTTGCTAGCAACTTTGGGTAACTATTGGCTTCTTCTACAGCTTTTAAAAATGTTTTATGTATTGTGTGGCTATCCATTAATCATTTTGCTTTACAGTGGCTAAAATGCTTTCGCCTCCTCGAACTTTATCTTCTAATTTAACATTGATTTTAGTTCCTAAGGGTAAAAAAACGTCTACTCTAGAACCAAATTTTATAAAGCCATTATCGGCTCCTTGTATTATAGTTGTATTTTCTTTAGCATAATTTACAATTCTTTTTGCTAAGGCACCGGCAATTTGACGATAAAGCACGTTTATTTTTGAATTTTCAATAACAACTGTAGTGCGTTCGTTTTCTTCAGATGATTTTGGATGCCAAGCAACAAGAAATTTACCTGGATGATACTTACTAAAAAGCACTTTGCCACCAATAGGGTTACGGGTAACATGTACGTTTATAGGTGACATAAATACAGATACTTGAATTCTTTTTTCTTTAAAAAATTCTTTTTCAAAAACTTCTTCTATAACAACAACTTTTCCATCAACAGGTGAAACTACAGTGTTTTCATCAAGCGTAGTTGTACGTTTTGGGTTTCTGAAAAATTGTAAAATAATTACTAAAAAAAAGGCTGCTATAGCATAAAGCACTGTTTGAATAATAGTGTTGTCTATAAAAAAATAAGTAACTAAAGCTAAAGTAGAAACTAAAACTAGTGTTATTGAAATGATCTTGTAACCTTCTTTATGGAACATAGGTAATTATTTGTAAGTACAAAAATACAAAAGGACTGGCATATAAAATACTATCTAGGCGATCAAATATACCTCCATGACCAGGCATTATCTTTCCGCTATCTTTTACGCCTGCTTGTCTTTTGAATTTTGACTGAATTAAATCGCCAATAGTTCCAAAAACACTAACTATGGCAGCAATAACTATCCAGTGTGTTAATGAATGGCTGTTTGATAAATAAAAAATAAAAACTCCTCCAATAATAGCAGCTATAAAGCCTCCTGCAAATCCTTCTATGGTTTTTTTAGGAGATATTTTAGAGTATAGTTTATGTTTTCCAAAATTTTTACCTGTTAAATAAGCAAATGAATCATTAACCCATATTAGCACAAGTAGACCAATTATGTTTATGGGTTTGTAATTACCAAATTGATCAAAAGGGATAAGTGTTAAAAAGAAAAAGCAGCTAATTAGATAAAAAACACTTACTATGTATTTCTTTTTTTCGAACATTGGTATTATACGTATAAAAAGAAGATCTTTTAATAAGAGCAATTGAACAAAAAGTGAAATAAATAAAAAAGACCAAGTAAATATTATAGGGATTTTAATAAAATGTGTAGCTATAAAACCAAGTATGAGAATAACAAATAAGAAGATTTTTTTAAAATGTATTAATTGTTGAAATTCGTATAGGCAAATAAGCGAAAATATAAAGAAAACACCTAAAAAGGAATACTTATGTAGCAATATGGAGCCAATAAGTATACATATGTATATAAATCCAGAAATTGCTCTGGTGTATAGTTCTTTCATGCTACAGATCTTCTACTAAAAGTAGGTATAGGTTTTTGGCACTACTTCCGTAAGTCAAAAAATTATTTTCTTTTTGAGCTTCAAAAAGCTGAATGGTTGTAATATTGGTTGGAATAAAGTTGTTTTTTTTATTTTTTATTCCCTTTAATCCTTCGCTAATTGTATTAATTAATTGACTTGTATAAGCAATAACTATAAAGTTATCGGGTAGTTCATCTAGTTTCTTTTCTTTTAACTGATTTGAAGAAACTAATATGCCACCACTATTTCCAATTAAATATTCGCAAGAGGCAAAATAGACATTTGCAGAAACGTTCTTGGTAAAGTCAAGACTAAATGCGGCAAATTGTTTTTGTAAATGATCTTCGAAACAACAAATTTCGCTTTGATGCCATTCGTTTTCTAATAAAATATTATCAAATGTTTGAAAAGCTTCTTGTTCATTTTCGCAATATAAAAATTTACCTCCTTTTTCTCTAAAGTTAAGCATAAATTGCTCATCAACAGGAAGTTCGTTTTCGGGCATGTATTTGCTTGTTGAAAACGAATCGTCCTCCTCTTTTTGAGGTTTGTTGCGTGACGAAAAAAGTCTTTTAAACAGACTCATAGTACTTAAGATAGATTGTTATAAAGAGTGCCTTTATGTAAACAAATTAATAACGATAAATTACATAAAAACTTATAGCTAATTTTTTTCTGTATTGTTAATGGTTTCGGCATCAAGTGCTATTGTCTTTTCTTTTTTAAATGGTCTTTCGCCAAAAATTTCAACTAGATCATCTTTAAAAATAACTTCTCTTTCAAGTAAAACCTCGGCAAGTTGAGTCATTTTTTCTTTGTGAGTTTCCAGCAAATTTATAGCACGCTGAAATTGAGTTTCAATAATGTTTTTTATTTCATTGTCAATTAATTCAGCTGTCTTTTCACTATAAGGTTTTACAAAACCACTTTCTCCAGCAGGGTCGTAATAAGTTATGTTTCCTACTTTGTCATTAAGTCCATAAATCATAACCATAGCTTTGGCTTTTTTGGTAACACTTTCTAAGTCACTTAATGCTCCTGTAGATATTTGATCAAACATAATTCTTTCTGCAGCTCGACCTCCCATAGTAACACAAATTTCATCTAAAAATTTGTTGGTACGTGTAATATGAGCTTCTTGTGGCAGGTACCAAGCTGCTCCCAATGATTTTCCTCGGGGTACAATAGTTACTTTAACCAAAGGATCTGCATGTTCTAAAAACCAGCTAACAGTAGCGTGACCCGCTTCATGGTATGCAATAGTCTTCTTTTCTTCGGCTGAAAATAAATTGCTACGTCTTTCAAGGCCGCCAACTATTCGATCAACAGCATCTAAAAAGTCTTGTTTTCCAACATTTTTTTTGCCCTTACGTGCAGCAATAAGAGCGGCTTCGTTACATAAGTTAGCAATATCAGCACCAGAAAAACCAGGAGTTTGTTTTGCTAAAAATTCAATATCTAAATTGTCAGCTTTTTTTAATGGTTTTAAGTGTACTTTAAAAATAGCACGTCTTTCGTTTAAATTTGGTAAATCCACATAAATCTGACGATCAAAACGACCAGCTCTCATTAGTGCTTTATCTAACACATCGGCACGGTTGGTAGCAGCAATAACAATAACATTAGTATTGGTGCCAAAACCATCCATTTCTGTTAAAAGTTGGTTTAGGGTGTTTTCGCGTTCGTCATTAGATCCAGACATGTTGTTTTTTCCGCGGGCTCTACCAATGGCATCAATTTCATCGATAAAAATAATGGCCGGTGATTTGTCTTTAGCTTGTTTAAATAAATCTCGTACACGCGATGCACCAACACCAACAAACATTTCAACAAAATCAGAACCTGATAAAGAAAAGAAAGGTACTTTGGCTTCGCCAGCAACAGCTTTGGCTAATAAAGTTTTTCCAGTTCCAGGAGGACCAACTAATAAAGCTCCTTTAGGTATTTTTCCTCCTAAAGAGGTGTATTTTTCTGGATTCTTTAAAAAATCAACAATTTCTTGTACTTCTTCTTTGGCGCCTTCTAAGCCAGCAACATTTTCAAAAGATGTTTTAACATCAGTATTTTGATCAAATAGTTTAGCTTTTGATTTTCCAATATTAAATATTTGACCGCCTGGACCACCGCCACCGCCGCCACTCATTCTACGCATAATAAAAATCCATACTCCTATAATTAGAGCAAATGGTAAAAGTGAAATCAGTAAATCTCCCCAAACATTTGATTCACTACTATATTGCACAGGAGTATTGATGTTATTCGATGATTTTATTTGGTTTATGGTGTTTTCAAAATTTTGTAAGTCACCAAATTCAAATTGATAATCGGCTCTTTCTTTACCAGAGGCATTAGATAAAAAATTGTTTCCAGTTTTCTTTTTATGCTTCTCAAGGCGTTTAGCTTCAGTAGTTAAAAAAACTTTAGCAATTCTACGGTTAACAATAACTACTTTGTCAACTTCATTTTCTTTTAGGTAAGTCTGAAATTCTGAAGGAGATATTTCGTTTTTGCCAGCTAAATCACCTTCAAAAAAGGTAATAGCAAAAAAACCTAGTACAACTACTGCTATAATCCAATAGGAGTTGAACTTTGGTTTTTTATTTAAATCTGATTTCTTGGGCTGATTTGCCATATATTTTTTTTAGCTAATTTTAATAATTTGTTTGAATGAGTGTGCTTTTTGCATCACCCCAAAGTTCTTCTATATTGTAAATTTCTCTAATGTGTTTTTGGAAAACATGAACAACTACATTAATATAATCCATAAGTACCCATTCGGCATTATCTGTACCTTCAATATTCCAAGGTTTGTCCTTTAGGGCTTTACTAACAATTTTTTGAACAGAACCCACAATAGCGTTTACCTGAGTGTTAGAAGTTCCATTACATATAATAAAATAATCGCATACTGTATTTTCAATTTCTCTTAAATCAAGTATGGTAATGTCTTGTCCTTTTACTTCTTCAATACCTTTAATGACTTGGGCAATTAACAAATCATTGTTTTTTTCTTGTTTCGACATTCAAATTTTTTTTACTCTTTCTTGCATGCTTGACGCAAATTTAAGAAATTGTGTTCAGTTGATGTTTTATAGTCTATATGCTAATTTACGGTATTCAAAAAAAAAGATAAAGCCGTTTTTTGATTAGTTATAACAAAGTTATTCTTTTTTGGCTTTTTAACACCTTATTTTTACAAGCAAAAGTCTAATATTTTAATGAAAATAATCAAAGTTAATGCCATACCCTCTACAAATAGTTTTTTAAAAGAAGCTTTACGCTTAAAAAGTATTGTGCAGCCAACATGTGTTTGGGCTTTAGAGCAGACTGAAGGGAAAGGACAACGAGGTTCTCATTGGGTGGCCGAAGCAGGTAAAAATCTTACGTTTAGTGTTTTTTTTTATGTTAGTGAAGCTGTAGCCTCACATCCTTTTGTGCTAAATATGTTAACGGCTTTGGCAGTAAAAAAGGTGTTGAAAAAAAATAGTTTGCCTCAGCTTAAAATTAAGTGGCCAAACGACATTTTGTCAGCTAATAAAAAAATAGGCGGAATTTTAATTGAAAACAGGTATCAAAGTGGCGTTTTGTCCGATACAGTAATAGGAATTGGCTTAAATGTAAATCAAGTTCATTTTACTAATTTATCTAAAGCTTCATCTTTAAAAAATATTTTGGGAGAATCACTTTCTCTTGAAGATTTACTTGAACAAATTTTAGAGCGTTTAGAAAGTAATTTGAAAAATTATGATAGTGCAGACTTTGGAAAAGTGAAGCGAGATTTTGAAAAAGTATTATTCCGAAATAAAAAACCATCTACATTTGTGGTTAATGGAAAGCAATTTGTAGGGATTATTCAAGGGGTAACTAATGAGGGCTTATTACGTGTGTTGGAAGAAGACGATTGTGTGAATAATTACGATTTAAAACAAATTGAATTAAAATATTAGAGGTTTTTTGGGCCCATTCAGAATACTCAAAACCCTTGTAAATACTAGGTTTTTTTCGTAAATTAATGTAAATAAAAACCCCGAAAA
>CANLCT010000045.1 GCA_947489195.1 uncultured Aquimarina sp.
CTAATATTCGCATTTTTATCGCTCTTAAATTAGGTCTAATTTACGAAATTAGGTACTAATACGGATAAGCATATAATTTATTTATAAATTAAAAATACGGCGCATACTGCTCCACTCTATAATCCAACGTAGTATATGCTGGATTTTTTTGTTTCATTTGCTTGTAGTAATCTAAACTTCCAATACTTCGGTTTGCGGCACCCGATGGTGCGGTTAACGAAACTGTAGTAATGATTCTGTTAGCAACATCAACTTGATGTATTCTTGGAATTTGATTACTTACTAGTGTTAAAGACATTCCATTTTGCTTTAGTAATTTCCTAAAAAAATATTCAGGACCATTTTTACTATTCCCTCCTGTAAATAACAGGGTATCAATTTGGGGGTGTTGCTTTAAAATCCCTATCAAATCTCTCAATACTACCTGTTGCATACCCAAGTCTGAAGCGTCTATTTTTTCTCTTTGGCAGGAAGCTACAATATCACAAACTCCTATTTTACGTTGTATTAAAAAATGACGTCGTTGCTCAATGGCTTTTTCCGAGTTTTCATACACCAAACTCAAATTAAAAATACGATCCAATATAGGCCAAAGTAACCCATTACTACTCCCGTAACAAAAATCTACATCGCGTTGATTTAGGTTCCCCATTGTAAATCTGGGTGGTGGTAATGTGCCCACAATAAGCTTAGTTGCTTTTTGCGGAATAAAAGGAGGGTAAGGGTGTGCATGCTTGAACATGAATACAATTTAAAAATCATCTTCCTAAAAAAAGAACATTAGTCCATAAAAAAAGGCAAACTAACTTTAATGTTAATTTGCCTTTTCTAACTACCTATACGTTATTTTTTGAAAACTACTAATTTTTTAAATCGTGAAATATCTCCAACTTCTAATTTTAAGATATAAACTCCTGATGGAATTTGATCAATTAAAATTGATTCAAAAGACGCGTGATTTTCCGAAATTTCTTCTTCAATTATAGTTTGTCCAGTAAGCGATATAATACCATAATTTAATGACTGATCTTTATAATTTGTCAAATCAATTGTAATTACGTCATTAGCTGGATTAGGATAAAAAGTAACTCCATTCGAATCCAAATCAGATAAAGTTTTACTCCCTTTATCTGCTATTAGTTTAAATTTTTGATTAGTATTCTTCTCACTTTTTTTCCATAATACCATATTTTTATCATTTCCAATATTTTTATCTAAGGCCAACGAAGTACAATGAGCTGGAATTAAATAATAATCATCACCTATTTTTTCTATCTGCCATTGCTTATGAGATCCGTTTGCATTTGTCCAAGTAGTAACTAAAGCCCCGTTATTACATTTTGCATTAGCCACCTCCAAATAACGATTTGATCTTACATTTTTTATCGTATGAATTCCGTTTCCAATATGCTTAAAAACCCACTTATGATCACTAAACACTTTTTTTGAAGAATAGGTGCGCACTTTATAATCATCCCAGTCTGGCGCAATAACATTTTGCTTATTTATTTTATTTTGAATAATGTAAGTTCCATTTATTTCAACCAAACCTGGTTTAACTACTGCTGGTGTTGTATTTACTTTATTTAATTTAAATTTTTGATTTCCATTTGAAGTATCATACTTCCAAAGTTTAACGTTGCCATTATCTCCATTACTTTTATCTAATGAAAAAGTAGCGCAATGTACCGGGCGTAAAAAATAATTATCCCCTTTTTTAGTTACGTACCATTTTTGATGATTTGCACCACCTGAAGTCCAGGTGTTTATATTTGCATTATTTTCACATTTCCCTGCACTTACTTCAAGGTAACGTTTTGTAGCTACATTTAAAATTTCATGTTCCCCTTTACCTAAATGCTTAAACTCCCATTGTTGATCCTTTGCCTTTAATGATGTATACATTCTTGTATTATTATTTTCCCAAATAGGGGCTATAACATTTTGTTTGTTAGTCACATTTTGAATTGTATATACCCCATTAATAGTTACATTATTTGAATTCTGCGACACAGGAGATGGCTGAGGAGTTGGTTTATTAACAATAGGTTCCTCTAATGGAGGAGTTACTGGTGTTGGTTTTGTTGAAATCCCTAAACCAGGAACACTTGACATTTGAAAACCTGTTCCAGGAGATCCTAAAAATACCATAGGTTTTTTAGAACGATCAATGGCTACAGACATTGCAAAAGGGTAAGCCATTCCATTATTCTGTTTTTTCCAAGTTTTACCACCATCTTTTGAAAAAAGCACTCCATTAGAATTCTCTTTATATCCTCCTGAATACACCGCACTAGAAGAAGTTGCATATAAAATTTTAGAATTTTGAGACGCCACTGCTACCTTTCTCATATAATCATCGGTAAGCAATTTAGTCCAAGTATCTCCTCTATTTGTACTTTTATACAGTCCTTTTTTATCTCCTTTAGCCGTAACATATACCCAATTTTTATTATTAGGATCCGTTTTTATATCATAAACCCCTGTATATGGATTAAATTCCCAAAAATCCACACCCGATTTACCTTTCATTTCTTTGTGACTAACATTCTTCCATGACTTTCCTGCATCGGTAGAACGCATTAAACCTGACTCGCCACCAGCGTACACAATATTTCCATTAAATTGATCTACGGCAGTAAATCTACAACCGTTACAATCATATACTCTAGCCCAATTCTGCCCATCATTGGTGCTTTTATATACATCTCCTTGAGCTGTTACATAAAGTGTTCTATTATTTTTAGGACTCTTACGATCTAATGAAAGACCCGAAATTTTAGTTTTTGGTAAGCCTTTCGATTCTTTCCAACTATCTTTTTCTCCTTTATTTGTGCTTTTCAATACAAAAGTTGGTGTTTCCGATTTTTGCCCACTTGTTAGGACCGTCCATACAACATTTGCACGTTCTGGATCCGAAACTACTGAAAAGCAATTTCCTCCTTTTCCTCCTTTCCAGCCATACTTTCCGTTGTTTCCACTTTCCCAAGTTTTCCCTCTATCTAAACTTCTCCAAAAACCAATATCATACCAGGCAGTATAAATGGTATTAGGATCAACTTCATTAATATCAGCATCAACCATATTAACATTATCAAAACCGGTACTCTGCCATTTTCCTTTTGAAACCTGTTTAGCATGCATTACTTTAAAGTTCTTTCCTCCATCTTTTGATCCTGTAACCCATTGTGAGTTTACCCAATAAAAATTATCGGCATTAGACAAATCATCTCCAATAGTTCTAGCTAAACCATCACCTGTTGTTGAATAGGTTCCTTGAATATCACCATGAAAAGTTGATTCCCATTTAGCCACTTGACTCACCTTTTTAAACGTGACTCCTCCATTATTCGAAACATACGTTCCAGATCTATCATTCCACTCAGCAAGTATTCTCGAAACAATCAATGTAATTTTAGAAGTATTACTAGGGTTTACAAAAACCTGACCTACCTGATCTTGAAGTTTTTTCCAACTTTTTCCTCCATTGGTACTTTTAAACAATCTTCCTTCTTGATTTTCAAACCAATAACGATTATCACAATTAGCCGCAGCTGTAGTAATGTATAATGTATCAGTATTTTTTGGATCTATAGCAATATCAACAACTTCAGGATGACCTTCAAAATTGGTACTCTTAGTTAAGTTAGTCCATGTTACTCCTCCATTAGTACTTTTATACAAATCTGCTGTAGCACAAGCTGGCCTACCTTTACCTGTTAACAGATATACTTCGTTAGCATTTTTAGGATTTGCGACAATTTTAATAATTCTTGTTTCAGGTAGATTTGCACTTACTTTTTTCCAAGTATCGCCATTATCGGTAGTTTTCAATACTTGAGCAATTTTTGAATTCCAATTGCCTTTATGAAATGAAGCATAGCCAATATTTGGCTTATTTGTTGCAAACTCGATATCACTCACATAGCCTTTTTCAGTTACTACTTTTTTCCATGAATTTCCCCCATCGGCTGTTTTATACATTCCGCCTGTTCCTAAAAACATGATATTTCCATTGGTTCTATGAAATCCCATTCCACCAACATGGGTATCCTTAAATCCCTTACTTGCCCCAATAACATCCCATGATTTTCCTCCATCCTTACTTCGGTAAGCTCCACTTAAATCACTTCCAGCAAGTACAATTCCGCTTTTGCTAGCTCCAACACAACCGAACCAGCCACCACCACCAGGATTGGTACGCTTCCAATTATGATTTTGTCCAATTATAGTATTTACAGATAATAGACTTGTAAAAAGTACTAATGTTAAAAACAACGTTGACTTTAAAGTCCCCATTCCATTAATTGATTTTTGATCTTTTTGAAATGGTTTTTTGAAATTAGAATATAGTAACACATTCCTTTTGGGTGAGCAATTTTCCATTGAGCTATGGTTTTTAATGTTTTGTATTTACAAATAACGCAATAAAAACAAGTTTTACTATCTGGAAGGATGTAAGAAAATTTGCAGCTTTACTCGCTGTTTTCCTCTTAAAAGATTACTTTTTAAGTTGAAAAACATAAATTTAATTTCGCTCACAAAAAAAAATTAACGTATTTATATTTTAGAAAAAAAGACCCCTTAAAACTTAACACAAAACACATAAACCGGCTTTAAGCACTACAGCTTCGTTATGAGGTTGTGACGAAAAATAAATGCTAGTATTTTCCTGATTTAAGCAATGTATCGTTATGACTAAATTAAAAAATACAGTTTACTATAGTATTTACAACAAATCACAGACAGAATAGATTTTTAATGCATAAAGCGGATTAAAAAAGCATCCAACTTTACGGAGCTACAAATAATGATTCTTACTCAAAAGTTAATCAAGCAAATCACTAGCTATACGAAAAGTGTTTGCATGTGCCTCAATAATCATTTTAATATCTGGCGAATATCCACCACCCATAGCACATGTTATTGGTATTCCTTTTTGCTTAAAAAATTCCAACACAAAACGATCTCTTTCTTTACAGCCTTCTAGTGTACATGATAATTTACCTAATTTATCCGATGATAAAATATCTACCCCACTTAAATAAAACACGAAATCTGGTTGCTCTGCTTCATATATTTTAGGTAAAGTTTTCTTAAGAATGCTTAAATAACGTTCATCATTCGTTTTATTTGGCAATGCTATGTCTAAATCCGACACTTCTTTTCGGAACGGGTAATTTTTTTCTCCATGCATGGAAAAAGTGAATACATCTACATTATCCTTAAATATTTCTGCCGTACCATTCCCTTGGTGTACATCTAAATCAACAATCAATATTTTTTTAGCAAACTTATGGAATTGTAAATAGGCCGCCGCAACTGCCTGATCATTTAACAAACAAAATGCCTCCCCTCGATTTGAAAATGCATGATGCGTACCCCCAGCAATATTCATGGCAATCCCATACTGCAAAGCAAATTTTGCTGCATCAATGGTGCCTTGAGTAATTATAAATTCGCGTTTTACCAATTCCTTTGATAATGGAAACCCAATAGCACGCACTTCATTTTTAGGTAAATTTAAACTGACTAGATTATTTATATAATCTTTAGTATGCACCCGTAATATATCTAATTCATTAACAGGTTTAGGCTCAAAAAAATTATCGCCAGTACACGTGCCCTCATGCAATAGCTGTTTAGGCAGTAAATCGTATTTTTCCATGGGAAAACGATGCCCTTTTTTCAAAGGATGCTCATAACATGGATGAAAAGCTATTTTAAGCAAATTTTATTTCTTAGCACCTTCAATTAATTGTTTATTCATTTTTGCAATACGCTCTCGCTGTATATAGTTTAAACCTTGGCGGTAATGCACATCGGGCGCATGATAAATCCCTGTTTTTTTCATTCTAGGGTCATCAATTTCTTGACTTAAATCACAATCGAATCGCGTTAAAATAGCATGAACATTATTGGGTCCATTAACCCAATTAAAATGCGAAAGACCCCATGTAATTCCCTTCCCGTTTTTTGTGTCTGTAAATGCATCTGGAATAAAAGGACCTGCTGCTACTGGCATTAAACCTACTATAGATTTTATATGAAAGTTCACTCCATCTTCGGCATATTGCACTGTGTAATGTTCATTACCATCTTTAATAACCAAGGCTGCAATTCCGGTTTTGTATGGAAACAACGTAGTCTCATGCCCACCTGCAATAACTGGATTTAATGGATGCTTAGTAAATGGCCCTAATGGATCATCTGCTGTTGCAAGACCTTGCATTCGAATTAAGTTAGGATCTCCATCAAAATCCGATTTGTAGTACATATATATTTTCCCGTTATGCACTAATGGATATGGATCGTGAATTGAATATTGATCCCATTCGCCTTTTGCTCCATTTGGAATAACCAATTTATGGGTAGCTGTCCAAGGACCATCGGGTGAATCTGCGTAAGAAACTGTTACAGGGCAGTCATCGCCACGTTTTCCACTAGTTTCCATAAAACCCTGGTAATACAAATAAAATTTACCTTTCCATTTTAAAATATCGGTTGTACTTACTGATCGCCAACCTACATTTGGCTTAGCTGGTCTTTTAATGGCTACTCCTTCTTCTTTCCAGGTAAAACCATCTGTACTAGTGGCATACCAAATATCGCACAAATCCCAATCAGTTGAAGGAATCATATCGGTACTTTTTGCAGCACCTTGTGGTGGAGTTGGTGTATCTCGTTTGGTATACCACACGTAATATTTTCCATTTTCAAAAATTACTTTTGATGGATCACGGCGTGTAATGGTGCCATTACCATTATTATTATCAAAGCCTTTTAACTCCGTATATTTAAAAAGTGTAAAAAAGTCATTATGTTCTGGCCTTGGCGCTCCATACATATCATAATTACGCTCCATAGAAGCACTTAATGGCCTATTAGGTTTCTCTTTTGGCAAAATAAAAGGAAAGCCTTTTACCTTATTTTTTTCTTGAGCTTGACTTACACTACAGCAAAAAAGAAGCACCAATAAGCTACTAACCCCTGTTGCTCTAAACAACTTATACATAATTATTCATTTTAAACAATACAAAGCTAAACTTACACAATTATTTTTGAAATAAACTCATTTTAAATAAAGCATCTTCAACTGTTTTTATTTCTTCAAACGTTAGTAATAAACGTAATCCGTTTCTAGTTTGTTTTTCTTTCATTTTAACTTCTGAAGGATTTTGTTGCACGGCTCTCAACACCTTATTAAAAGTAGCACTCTGGTAAAAATCAGATTGTTGATCACTTATAAAATAGCCTATAAGCTTGTTTTGTTTAAGCACAATTTTTTCAAGTCCAATTTGAGTGGCTATCCATTTTAAGCGCACACTATTCAATAAATCTTCAGCTTGAGCTGGAAGTGCTCCAAATCGATCTACTAAATCTTTTTCAAAAACAACTAATTCTTCTTCTGTTTTTAATTTGTTTAAATCGGTGTATAAACTTAATCGTTCCGAAATACTGTTGATATAATCATCTGGAAATAATAATGAAAAATCAGTATCGATCTGGGTATCCTTCAAAAACACCTTTTCTTTCTGCTCATCTTTATACAGTTCCTTAAATTCATTTTCTTTAAGTTCTTCTATGGCTTCATTTAAAATTTTCTGATAGGTATCAAAACCAATTTCATTAATAAATCCACTTTGCTCACCACCTAACAAATCCCCTGCGCCTCTAATTTCTAAATCCTTCATGGCAATTTGGATTCCACTTCCTAATTCTGAAAACTGAACCAGAGCTGTAATTCGCTTACGAGCATCTTCGGTCATAGCACTATAAGGTGGTGTAATAAAATAACAGAAGGCTTTTTTATTACTACGCCCTACACGTCCACGCATTTGATGTAAGTCCGAAATTCCGAAATTATTTGCATTGTTAATAAAAATGGTATTGGCATTCGATACATCCAAGCCACTTTCGATAATTGTAGTCGAAACCAATACATCAAAAGCACCTTCCATAAAATTTAACATCAATTTTTCTAGCTGTTTGCCTTCCATTTGCCCATGACCTACAGCTACTTTAGCATCGGGTACTAAACGCTGAATCATACCAGCAACTTCTTTAATGTTTTGGACACGATTATGAATAAAAAACACTTGTCCGCCCCGTTGAATTTCATAAGAAATTGCATCGCGAATCACTTCTTCATTAAAACGTACTACCTCCGTTTCAATTGGGTATCTATTAGGTGGTGGTGTTGCAATAGTTGACAAATCACGAGCAGCCATTAAACTAAACTGCAATGTTCTTGGAATTGGCGTTGCCGTTAATGTTAGCGTATCTACATTAGCCTTTATTGTTTTTAGCTTGTCTTTTACTGCTACACCAAATTTTTGCTCCTCATCAATAATAAGCAATCCTAAATCTTTAAATATTACATTTTTACTAGCTAATTGATGTGTACCAATAATAATATCCACATGTCCTTTTGCTAATTTTTCTAAGGTCTCTTTTTTCTGCTTGGCTGTTCTAAAACGGTTCAAATAATCTACCGTAACTGGAAAATCTTTAAGTCTTTCTGTAAAAGTTTTAAAATGCTGAAATGCCAATACTGTAGTAGGCACCAAAATAGCCACTTGTTTTCCATTATCAACTGCTTTAAAAGCAGCTCTAACTGCTACTTCAGTTTTACCAAAACCAACATCGCCACATACCAAACGATCCATTGGCTGCTCCCCTTCCATATCTGCTTTTACATCTGCCGTTGCTGTACTTTGATCTGGAGTATCTTCATATAAAAATGAAGCTTCTAATTCATGCTGCAAATAACTATCTGGAGCATACTGAAAACCTTTTTGGAGTCTTCGCTTAGCATATAGCTGAATTAAATTGTAGGCAATATGCTTTACACGTGCTTTTGTTTTATTTTTTAGGGTTTTCCAGGCCTTTGACCCTAATTTATGTACCACAGGTACTTTACCATCCTTCCCATTAAATTTAGATATTTTATGTAAAGCATGGATACTTAAATACAAAATATCGCGCTCTCCGTAAATCAGCTTAATAGCCTCTTGCTTTCGACCATCCACATCAATTTTTTGAAGCCCTGCAAACTTCCCTATTCCATGATCAATATGAGTTACATAATCTCCAATTTCTAAACTGGTTAACTCTTTAATAGTAATTGCCTGTTTTTTTGCAAAACTATTTTTAAGATTAAATTTATGATAACGTTCAAAAATTTGATGATCCGTATAGCAAACCAATTTTGTGGTATCATCAACAAAACCTTGATATAATGAAAGCACCATAGTTTTATAATGCACCTCCTGCTCCATATCGTCAAAAATATCATGAAAACGCTTGGCCTGCTGCTCACTTACACAACAAATAATATTGGCATATCCTTTACTATGATTTTGATTTAAATTTTCAATAAGCAATTCGAACTGTTTATTGAATGAAGGTTGGGGTTTGGTCTTAAAATCAACAACAGCAACATCTTTTGTATTGATCTTAGAAAAAGTTCCTCCTAATTGTACATGCTGAAACGCAAAAAGCTGATCTTTGAGTAACTGTCCGTTACAAAATAATTCTTCGGGAGTACCCCGCTTAATTTCACTATCTAATTTTTCAAAGGCTGATTTTGCTTTCGCGAAAAGCGAATCGATACGATCATATAGTAACTCTAAATTTTGAGTAAACACTATGCTTTCGCGAGAAATAGACTCAAAAAACGGCACTCTGTTTTCTATTTTTATTTTGTGTTCAATATTCGGAATAATCGTAATTTTATTCACCTTGTTTGTCGACAACTGCGAAGCCACATCAAAGGTGCGAATACTATCTACTTCATCTCCAAAAAATTCGATACGATAAGGTTCGTCATGACTAAATGAAAATACATCAACAATTCCTCCTCGAACAGAAAACTCTCCGGGCTCTGTCACAAAATCTACACGATGAAACTCATATTCAAACAGCACCTCATTTACAAAATCAATACTTAAATTGTCTCCGTTTTTTATTTTTAAGGTGTTTTTCTCGATAGCTTTTTTTGTCACTACTTTTTCAAAAAGAGCATCGGGATAAGTAATTAGCACTAATGGATGTTTTATATTATTCACCCTATTCAACACCTCTGCTCGCTGCAATACATTGGCATTATCTACTTCTTCTATTTGATAAGGCCTACGGTAACTGCCTGGATAAAACAACAAACTTTGTTTTCCCAATACCGCTTCTAAATCATTTAAATAATAAGCAGCTTCTTCCTTATCATTACAAATGAACACATGTGTTTTCCCTTGCTTTACAAAGCTTTCAGCTAACAAAAAAGACAGGTAAGACCCAACTATCCCTTTGGCATGAACATTTTTAGAAGCCGACACAGCTTCTTGCATTTTTTTCTGAAGCGCAGATTGCTTAAGAATAGTAGCAATACTTGTATAATCCAATGTAAAATTTTTAACAAATATACATATTAGTATATTTTATACTTGTTGAGTATGTGATACAATTGTTAAACCTTATAAAGGTATTCTAAAAATGTAGTAGTTTTAATTTTAATAATGAAAGGCAACGTACAAATAAAAGCCATTTCGGCTACGGAAACTATACGAGTTAGGCAACCTATTTTAAGACCTGGATTACCTGTTGAAACTTGTGTTTTTAAAGGAGATGAGTTAAAATCCACTATACACTTAGGCGCTTACTACAACGACCAACTTATAGGAGTTGTTACTTACATGAAAAATAATACATCCATATTTGAAACTAATTATCAGTATCAACTTAGGGGAATGGCTGTATTATCTAATTTTCAGAAAAAAGGGATTGGGAAGCTACTTCTTGAAAAAGGGGAACAAATTTTAAAAGACAAAAATACAGAGCTAATTTGGTGTAATGCCAGAAAAGTGGCTGTTCCATTTTATGAAAAAAAAGGCTTTACAATTACAGGAAATCTGTTTAATATACCAGGGGTTGGCCCTCATTATGTAATGCAAAAGACACTTGATTAATACCAATTCTGGTATAACTTATTTTTTTACTCGATGTTCGTTTAGCCTTACAAAAGCATCCCACCCCGAATAATTTTTTTTCGAAGTTGTATTTGAAGAATTATAAAAATGACATACTGCTGCTGCTAAACCATCGGTAGAATCTAAGTTTTTAGGCAAACTTTTCAACTGTAGCATTTGCTGTAACATTTTTGCTACTTGCTCTTTGCTGGCATTTCCGTTTCCGGTAACTGCCATTTTTATCTTTTTAGGAAGGTACTCTGTGATAGGAATCTCTCTACTCAGACCTGCAGCCATAGCCACTCCTTGTGCACGCCCTAATTTTAACATAGACTGTACATTTTTACCAAAAAAAGGAGCTTCAATAGCTATTTCATCGGGATTATATGTATCAATCAATTCAATAGTACGTTCAAATATTTTTTTTAATTTTAAATAATGATCTGAATATTTAGTTAGCTGAAGCTCATTTAGCTGTACAAACTCCATTTTTTTATTAATTACTCTAATTACTCCAAAACCCATAATGGTAGTTCCAGGATCAATACCTAATATAACACGTTCGGTTTTCAATAAATAGTTATTTATTATTATCAATTAGTAATGGAAGCTGAAACACTGATGCCACCGGAAAACCATGTATAATTGCAGGTTGTATTGGCGATATATCAAAAAGAGCCTGTTCTAACTTTGATTTTACAAAATCAAAGTTAGTATATTCAGATGCATTTAAGGAAGATTTTAAAGTTAAATCTCCTTTTTTACTTATAGCTATTTGCACCCAAAGTGTATCTTTTTCTATGGTTTTATCGACAATAAAAGCTTCTTCAAAATAACCATGAATGTGAGTTGTAATTTGATCTTCAAAACACTTTTTAGAAGCCCTTCTTGTTTCTGATTCACAAGTACCTAACAAAGGATAAGTATCTAGCGATCGTTCTTTTATTTCCTTTAATTGCTCTTTAGCAATGATATCACGATCCTTCTTTTTAAAATCAAAATAATTACAACCACACAAACATGTAATTACTATTATTAATATGATTCCCCTTTTAAACATGAACTTTACTTAAGCAATGCAAACTACGGCTATTTTTTATTTATGCACAAACTAGCCTAAAAATACCCTACAAAACACTTAAACAAATATAAATCAACATTTAACTATCCCAAAAATCTATTTAAATTTAAACTAAAATTTATATTTAACCTGACATTATCTATTTTGGAACAGTTTTAGCATAACTTATTAAACTAATTATAAAAAAATTTATGGATATTTTTTTAACACTTACTGGCTTACTTTGTGTAATCATTGGAATTTTGGGTAGCTTTTTACCCGTACTTCCTGGCTTACCTATCAGTTGGATTGGCTTATTATTACTTCACCTTACTAATGTTATCCCGTTAGATTACCCTTATTTAGGCATTACACTTGCTGTAGCGGTTATTGTTTTAGTCTTAGATTATGTAATCCCAGCCATAGGCACTAAAAAATTTGGAGGCAGCAGATACGGTGTCATTGGCACTACTTTAGGACTAATTGTTGGATTAATAGCTCCAATTCCTTTAGGTTTTATTATTGGCCCTTTTTTAGGGGCTTTTATTGGCGAAATGCTTTACAAACAAGATTCAAAAGTAGCCACTAAAGCCGCTTTTGGTTCCTTAGTTGGCTTTTTAACCTCTTCATTAATGAAGTTTATTGTGAGTATTATTTTTTTCTGGCTATTTATAGCTAAAGTTTGGGAATTTAAAGCTGTTTTATTTAGTTAAAATCAATCAATCAGTAAAATTGAATATCTGTTTTAATTATTTTATGACAGTATCCATATTTTTTTGCATAAAAGAATCTTTTAGTCCAATTCTAAGGCAATTAAAAACAAAAGACTCTACATCCATTATAAAAAAAGTATTAATTAATCCTCTTTCCAATTTAATCGATGGGGCGTATAAGGTACATTCTTGCTATCTAGTTTAGACTCCAGTTTTTGAACATCTGATTTCATCTTATCTAAGCTTGCTCTAATTTCAGCATACTCTTCCTTTACTAATTTATACTGCTCTTTATTAGTAATAGTCGGATTAGATGTTGAATACCAAGTATTCCACACAATGCTTTCTACACGATTCCCTATCCCTGGGATAGTTTCTATATCTCTTTTAGATTTATGTTTATCTCCCCATAACTTAATACGAACATCATGTGAAACCTTTTCCAAAGTCTTCACATCAGTCATCCATACAATATCAGCATTAGGATAACTTTGAATCGCTTGTTTAATATATTTTACACGCTTATCCAATTCATCTTGTTCTTTGTTGCTTCCTTGAATTCTTCTTCGGAGCTCTTGTACCTGTTTTTTAAAAGCTATATTCGATACTGTTTGTCTTTCCAAAGATGAATTTTCTAAGGCTTTGACTTCAAAAGTCGTTGGGTCAACCATTTTTTTTATCACACCATTATCTGCTTGCCAAAGTTCAACAGTATAGTTCCCAGGAATAACCAAAGGACCTTCATTAGGGATACTGTAGCGACTAACTTTAACTGCTTTTGTTTGAATAGGTGTTGCTGGTGGATAACGCAAATTCCAATTTACTCTTTGAATACCTTCAGAGGTAGGCTTTTTAATTTTTCGAACTTCATTACCCGAGGCGTCTTTTACAATAAAAAGCAAATAAGCTTCTTCATACGTATCTTCAATTACAAAGTCTTCATAATTTGGATAATCAATATCTTTACCTTCCTTTTTAGCTTTCTTCTCTTTTTCTGCACGCAGTTCTTTAGGCGATTTTAATTTCTCTTTTGTATAATACGTAAAGGTTGCTCCAAATTCAGGATTAGATGCTGCATACATTGAAGCTCCTTGACTCCCCACCCCACGAAGTCCAAGAGGATTGGTTTCAACATAAGCCAATGAAGGTTTAATTGGAAAAATCTTAGCTTCTTGGTTTAAGGTTTCTTTATTCAAATTCCTCAAGGCACTATAATCATCCAAAATATAGAATCCCCTACCAAAGGTACCAAGTACTAAATCATTTTCTCTTTTCTGAATAGCCATATCTCGAACACAAATAGTTGGTAAACCAGCATTTAATTTAACCCAGTTTTGTCCACCATCAATACTAACATGACAACCAAATTCTGTTCCTGAAAAAAGCAGTTTTGGATCTACATGATCTTCTGCAATGGAATATACTGTACCCCTTTCAGGCAGATTATTTTGAAGAGCCTTCCAAGTATTCCCTTTATCTACACTTTTTAAAAGATAAGGTTTAAAGTCTCCTCTTTTGTGATTATTAAATGCGGCATAAACCACATTTTTATCATGCTGTGATGCCCTAATCATGTTAACATAAGTCATTTTTGGTACTCCAGGAAAAGTTTCTTTTTTACTCCATGTGACTCCTCCATCTTTTGAAACCTGAATTAATCCATCATCCGTCCCAGCATACAATAGATTTTCATCTATTGGGGATTGGTCAAAAGCAACAATATTACCATAAATGGTTGTTGATTTATTTTTCATCACCACATCAGGAGATTGTATTTCTCCCATTACTTTCAATTGATTTCTATCAATTTGACTCGTCAAGTCAGGTGAGATAGTCTTCCAGCTATTACCTCGATCTTCCGTTTTGAATACCTTGTTGGCACAAAAGAAAAGTGTTTTTGGATCATGAGGTGAAATTAATAACGGCGAATCCCAATTCCAACGATAAGCAGCCTCTCCTTTTCCTGGCTGGGGCTTAATCCCTATTCTTTCTCCAGATTTTCGGTCATACCGAATCAATCCACCGTACTGCCATTGTGCATATATGATATTAGGATTGGTTGGGTCAACCTGAGTCTCATATCCATCACCTCCTACAGTAATATACCAATCAGAATTCAGAATTCCTGCATTGTTCAAAGTCCTCGATGGACCCCCTTGAGAATTATTATCTTGAGTCCCTCCAAAGACATTATAAAAAGGAGTATCATAATCAATTGACACTTTGTAAAATTGTGTAATCGGTAAATTAGCTTTGTATTCCCATGTAGTAGCATGATCATAGGTTTCGTAAATTCCTCCATCACAACCTACTATCCAGTGATCTGTATTTGTTGGATTAATCCAAATGCAATGATTGTCGACATGTTTTTGAGTTTCTCCTGTTTTTACAAATGTCTTTCCTCCGTTTTCGGTATGGTGCAACCAAGTATCCATACTAAATACCTTGTCAACATCATTAGCATCACAATATATTTTTTGATAGTAATTTCCTGAAGTTTTGTAATCACTACGCTTTTCCCAAGATTCTCCTTTATCTGTAGAGCGAAAAAAACCAAATTTATCCGCTTCTGCTTCCACAATAGCATATACCACATTGGTATCTACAGGCGATACAGCTAAACCAATACGCCCCATTTTCCCTTCAGGCAATCCACTCTTTGATGCTTTCCAAGTTTTACCTCCATCAGTTGTTTTGTAAAGAGCGCTTTCAGGTCCACCTCCTATGTAAGTAAACACATGTCTCCTTCTTTGGTGAACAGCTTCGTATAAAATATCAGGATTTGTTGGATCCATGATCAAGTCAGAAGTTCCCGTTTTATCTGAAATAAAATGAATTTGATTCCAGGTTTCTCCTCCATCTGTAGATTTATAAACACCACGATCACCACCATCTGACCAAAGAGGACCATAAGCTGCAACATAAATTATATCTGAATTTGTTGGATCAACGATGATTTTTGAAATATGCTCAGATTTCTTCAATCCCATGTTTTTCCATGACTTTCCTCCATCGGTAGATTTGTATACACCATCGCCATAACCTACTGATCGTTGGTTATTGTTTTCGCCTGTTCCCACCCAAATAGTAGTCGACTGATTTGGATCAATGGTAATACACCCTATAGAATAAGATCCTTCAGCGTCAAATATCGGCTTATAATTCACTCCATGATTAGTTGTTTTCCAAACTCCTCCTGAAGCTACGGCCACATAATATTCATTGAAATTATTAGGGTTTATAGCAATATCTGAAACCCTTCCAGATGTTAGTGCAGGACCAATGCTACGGAATTCTAAACCCTTAAGTTGAGTTGACTTTAACCAATAGTTATCGGTTTTACGATCATCATTTTTTTTCTTCTGTGAATAAGAAATAAAATTTGTAATAATTAAAATTAGCGAAAGGAAGAAATGTTTAAATTTCATTTTTACAGACTTTTTTTGTTTAAAATTAAATCTAAACAGATTCAATATTCTAAAAATAGAACTTAAAAGCCATATATTATTTCACGCTTTATATTTTTCTCGGTAAAGACATAGCTCCCTTTAACCTTTTATCACCTACCTACTTGATTTACTTTATTTTACGAAAAATCATAAAAATTTGCTAATTTTTTATTCTTCAGGCTTTCTTTTTTTGAAAAAGATTCATAAATAAATTTAAAGGATATTCTATAATAATTACACCCACTTCAAATCTAGTTTAAAATAAAAACTATTTCCTCCCAAAATCCGCTGGTATTTCACCCCAAGCTTTAGTTTCCCATTTTACAATTGTAGTGGTATACGTATTTGTTTTTAACCAGTTTTCGGCCCTAACCACTAAATCAAACACATTTTTATTTTTAACATTAAGCGCCAATTTGGTTTTACATTTTTTTTGCCTAACCCAACTCATCGCAATTTTTGAATCTGTATATAATATTCGATCACTCTGGTGTTTTTTCAAATAAGCTAACCCATGTACTAAAGCTAAAAATTCCCCAATATTATTGGTCCCTTGCTCAAAAGGCCCTTGGTGAAACAATTGCTTTTGAGTTTGAGTATCCACACCTCGGTATTCCATTTTACCAGGATTTCCACTACTTGCAGCATCTACTGCTATGGAATATAAATTAGGCTGACCTATTTTCTGAAGTTCAGCCTCGCTTAGTTTTGGTTTGCTTATTTTTTTTCCAACATAATCTGCATATACGCCGTCAAAAGCCTTAATTGCCTCTGCTTTTGTTAAAAAAGATTTATACTGTGCCTGCGGATAATTAGAAATAGACTTTTTGCAAGCATTCCAACTGTCAAAAATCCCCTCTTTATGACCTTGCCATACGACATAAAATTTTTTCTTCCCCAAAACTAATTTTCTTTTGGATATAATAAATCTTCAATTATTTTAGGAAAATGAGCATACTCTAACTCATGTACCTTAGCCGCTACATCATCAGGTGTATCTAACAAAGACAATCTGGTACTGGCTTGAAAAATAATTCCCCCTTCATCATAATGCTCATTTACATAATGAATTGTAATCCCTGTTTCCTTTTCTTTATTTTCAACTACAGCTTTATGTACATGCTTTCCATACATGCCTTTACCTCCATATTTAGGCAATAAAGCAGGGTGAATGTTGATTACTTTATTAGGATAGGCTTCGATAATATTATCTGGAAATTTCCATAAAAATCCAGCTAACACAATCAAATCGGGGTTGGCATCTTTAACAATATGAAGCACCTCATTCGTATCATAAAAAGATTCACGATCAAAATGCAACGCTTTTATTTGGTGTTTCGCTGCACGCTGAAGTACTTTTGCTTTTAATTTATTTGAAAAAACATGAGTAACCTTTGCTAATTTATTAACTTTAAAGTAGTTAATAATATTTTCAGCATTAGATCCAGAGCCCGAAGCAAAAATAACAATACGTTTCATTGTGGTATGGTAGTTGAAAGGTAACGAATGGAATATTCCAATAAAACCTTAATTAATACGTGTAAAATTAAATAGATCGCGTATTTTTGAGAAATTTAAAATCACATTTTTTTATGTTTACGTTGTTTTAATGTAAAGTTTTATATTTTTGCGACCTAAACTAAAATTTAAAATTAGAAATTATGTCAGACATTGCATCAAGAGTAAAGGCGATAATCGTTGACAAATTAGGTGTTGACGAAAACGAAGTTGTTACAGACGCAAGCTTCACTAACGACCTTGGGGCTGATTCATTAGACACTGTAGAACTTATCATGGAATTCGAAAAGGAATTTGATATTCAGATTCCAGACGATCAAGCAGAGAACATTGCTACAGTAGGTCAAGCAGTATCATACATTGAAAACGCAAAATAAGTAATCTTTACATAGAACATTGTATGGAGTTAAAGCGAGTAGTAGTAACGGGTTTAGGTGCATTGACACCAATTGGTAATAATATTGAAGAATATTGGAATGGCTTGATAAATGGCAAGAGCGGAGCTGCGCCTATAACACATTTTGATGCTTCAAAATTTAAAACTCAGTTTGCCTGTGAAATAAAAAACTTTAACGTTAATGACTTCATGCATCGTAAAGAGGCGCGAAAACTTGATAAGTTTTCACAATACGCCATGGTAGCTTCTGATGAGGCTATTGCCGATTCCAAATTAGATCTTGAAAGTGTAAACAAAGCACGTGTAGGAGTTATTTGGGGTGCTGGTATTGGAGGTATTGAAACTTTTCACAACGAAGTACGAGACTTTACAGAAGGGGATGGAACACCACGTTTCAACCCCTTTTTTATCCCAAAAATGATTGCTGATATTGCTCCAGGGCATATTTCAATCAAAAATGGGTTTATGGGTCCTAACTTTACTACAGTTTCCGCATGTGCATCATCAGCTAATGCTATGATTGACGCACTAAACTATATTCGATTAGGTCATTGCGACGTAATTATTACTGGCGGTAGTGAAGCCGCAGTAATTCAATCTGGTGTTGGTGGTTTTAACGCCCTACACGCATTATCCACTAATAATGAAAATGCTTCCAGTGCTTCAAAACCTTTTGACTCTAATAGAGATGGTTTTGTTTTAGGAGAAGGAGCCGGAGCTTTAGTTTTAGAAGAATACGAGCATGCAAAAGCCAGAGGCGCTAAAATTTATGCTGAAGTGATTGGCGGAGGCTTATCATCTGATGCGTATCATATGACCGCCCCACACCCTGAAGGTATTGGCGTGGTTGCCGTAATGGAAAATTGTTTGAAAAATGCCGGCATTAAACCCGAAGATGTTGAACTTATTAATACACATGGAACTTCAACACCACTTGGTGATGTTGCCGAATTAAAAGCTATTGGTAAAGTTTTTGGCGAACATGCCAAAAACATCAATATCAATTCAACAAAATCCATGACAGGCCACTTGTTAGGAGCTGCTGGTGCTATTGAAGCTATCGCTTCTATACTTGCCTTAGAACACGGTATTGTACCTCCTACTATTAACCACACTACTCCAGATGAAAATATTGATCCAGAGTTGAATTTAACACTTAATAAAGCACAAAAACGTAAAGCCAAAATTGCTATGAGTAATACATTTGGATTTGGTGGTCACAATGCTTGTGTGTTACTAAAAAAATTAGACGAGTAATTCATTTATGAAGCTTATTCGAAAAATATTCAATTCCCGATCCAAGCCAAAGGACGGGGATTTTTCTTTTTTTATACAAGATATTCTTGGCTTTAAACCCAAGGACATTACTTTTTATGAAACCGCTTTTACTCATCGTTCCTTAGGTTTACGCAACACCATTGGTAATCCTGAAAATTACGAACGTTTAGAGTTTTTAGGCGATTCTATGCTAAGTAGTGTCATTGCCTCGTATCTTTACAAAGAGGTTCCTTCTGGAAACGAAGGCTACCTTACCAAAATGCGTTCAAAAGTCGTCAGCAGAAAACATTTGAATGAACTTGGAAAAGATCTTAAACTTATTGATCATGTACGCACACAAATTCCTCCCGAACAATTTGGAATCAACATACATGGTAATATTTTTGAAGCTTTAGTTGGTGCTATTTATTTAGATCGCGGTTATGAATTTTGTGAAAAGTTTATTTATTCAGCCGTAATTGGACCTTATATTGATATAGAAAGCCTAGAAGGGCAAGTAATCAGTTATAAAAGTTTACTTATTGAATGGTTTCAAAAAAAGAAACATAATTTTAAATACGAAGTATATGAAGATGATGGTATAGAAGAATTACGCCATTTTGCTGTAAAACTATGGGTTAACAACAAGGTAATTGCCAAAGCAAGAGCCACTTCAAAAAAGAAAGCAGAAGAAAAAGTGTCGAAACGCGCTTATTTTGCATTTCAAGAAAAAATTGAGAAATAAGTCTCCGAAAACGTTGTAAGTGATATTCTCTTTAATAAAGAATATCGGTAGCTTTTATTTTCTTTGTATCTTGTGCGCTGTTTTATTACATCACATTTTTTGAAATGGCCACAAATAAATTAGTGCTTGACAATTTTGAAATTGACGCATTTTTTTTATGTGCCATTCATGCCTCACTGCCATCGTACAAAATGGCATTTTTATTAAACAGGCAGTTGGGACTTAAGTTTTCCAGAGCAAAAAATGATGTAGAAGTGCTTGCTCGTAAAAACACAGAAGTGTATCCTATGTACACATTTGAAGACGAACAAAATTACACCACTTTTACATTGGTTAAAAACAAATGCTTGACATATCAAGAAATCAGCACAAAAAAAGCAGATTTATTTACAACAAGCACGACACAACAAATAACTAAAAATTTAATCCCAGAATTAAAAAAGGTGGATTATTTTTTAAAAATTGAAACTGACAACTTTAATTACTCATTAAAGTTATTAATTTCTGAAATATTAAAAATTACACAAGTAATTACTGCCTTTGTAGTTGATTACGAAAATATAAAATCTAAAAATAACCTAATATTTGAATAATGAAAGGACGTAAAAAGACTAAAATTGTTGCTACACTAGGACCAGCTACAGATAGCCGAGAAGTTATCAACGATCTTTTAGTTGCCGGAGTAAACGTATTCAGAATCAATTTTTCGCATGCTGATTATGGTGATGTTGAAAGACGTATTAAATATGTAAGAGAGCAAAATGAAGCTAATGGCTTTCACGCTGCAATTTTAGCTGATTTACAAGGACCAAAACTTCGTGTAGGGGTTATGGAAGAGGGTACTGTAGTTAACGTTGGTGACGAAGTTACTTTCCTAACTGGAGAGCCTTTTGTTGGTAATGCGACCAAAGCCTATATGAACTACACACAGTTCCCTAAAGATGTAAAGCCTGGTGAACGCGTACTTGTAGACGATGGAAAAGTACACTTTGAAGTAGTTTCAACAAATGGAAAAGACAAAGTTGTAGCCAAAGTAACTCAAGGAGGTCCTTTCAAATCTAAAAAAGGAGTTAATCTTCCAAATACAGATATTTCACTTCCTGCATTGACAGAAAAAGATGTTAAAGATGCTATTTTTGCTTGTAAGCAAGGAGTAGATTGGTTAGCGCTTTCATTTGTTCGCCATGCAAAAGATGTTAAGTTATTACAAGACCTAATTGCTGAACATAGTGAATACGAAATTCCAATTATTTCAAAAATTGAAAAACCAGAAGGAGTTTCTAATATTGATGAAATTTTAGAAGTATCAGGTGGTTTAATGGTTGCCCGTGGTGATCTTGGTGTTGAAATCCCTGCACATGAAGTTCCATTGGTACAAAAAGAATTGGTTTACAAAGCTAAATTAGCACGCAAACCAGTTATTATTGCTACACAAATGATGGAAACTATGATTGATAGTTTAACTCCAACTCGTGCCGAAGTAAATGATGTCGCCAATTCTATTATGGATGGTGCCGATGCTGTAATGCTTTCTGGAGAAACATCTGTAGGTCAATATCCTGTTCAGGTAATTCAAACAATGCGTAACATTATTTTAAGTGTAGAGAATTCTCCTTTAATTTCTGTTCCAGCAACACACCCTACAGATAGTGATTCTCGTTTTATTACACATTCTGTATGTTACCATGCTGCGCATATGGCTAATGATATTGAGGCCAAAGCAATTTCCACGATAACAAATTCTGGATATACTGCATATCAAATTTCTGCATGGAGACCTAGTTCTCATATTTTAGTATACTCAAACAATCGTAGAATTTTAGCTCAACTAAATTTACTATGGGGAGTAAAAGCTTTTTATTACGACAACCCTACTGCTAATACCGATATGTGTGTTGCCGAAGTAAATGCTTTAGCTATGCAAAGAGGTTATGCAAATGGTGGAGATAGAGTTATTAATTTAGTTGCCACTCCATTGGCCGAAAAAGGAAATGTAAATACGCTTAAAGTTACTGAACTTAAAGCTAACTAGTCTACGTACGCATAGGCACATAATAAAAAGGCTCTGATGAACAATTGTTCATCAGAGCCTTTTATATAATATTTTTATTACATTAATTGGCTCCTGACCAAAAGCTTACTCCAAATTCATTAGACTCACCATTAAACGTATAAGGAGATTCGTTTTCAATGAACTGCGTTGCTTCATTCCAACGACCTGCAGTAACTGCTTGCCCAACACGTGCCTGACTTGCAGCTCCCCACTGTACATAATCAATAAGTATACTCGGATCAGAAGAGCTAAATGAGTTTGTAGTAAACACACTTAAACCATCGGCATCTGGATTCATATCATAAGATAATGTTATGCTTTCTCCATTGGCTAAATTTGTATCGGCTGTTGTAATAGTACCCACCTCTCTATAAGTTCCTGGGCCTAAACATAAAAAATAGCCTGATATATTTACAGATTTACCCCCTAAATTTATCAAGGTCACCTCATCTTTAGCAGTATCAACAAGTGATATTCTTACAATTGAAGCCGTTTCTGTTGGGGGTTTTTCTTCATCTGGTACTGAAGTATCATCATCTGAATCGCAACTAAAACTGAATATTGACACCAATATGGCTAATAAAAAAAACTTTTTCATAATAACTCTATTTTAAATTAATCATTACTATAATAAATAGTAACTTTTTATGGACACACACTTACTAAACTAAAAAACTACTTTGTTTTTAATTACCTCCCAAAGCTGCATTTGACAAATTATTCAATGCATTTGTAATAGTATTTATCACTGTTTCAGTGCCTGTTATCTTATGCCTTTCAACCAGGTATTTTGGATCATTATATGAAACATGAACTTTATTTTGATCATCTTCCCACACTAACATTTTTTGCGGTAAATCTAGCGCCGTAGTTTGTGCATTTTGCATTAATGGTGTACCTAAATTTGGATTTCCAAATATAATTAGTCGTGTAGGGTTTAATTCTTTACCTATACTTACTGCATTTGCTTGATGATTAACTTCGGCAATAATTCTAAGATTAGGGTTACCCGATATCGCACCTTGCAAGGCCGCATATGTATCTACAAATGATTGCTTACTTAATTTTGTTACAATTCCTTCAGCATCATTTACAGTACTCTTTTCTGACATAGAAACCACTTCGTTATCACCTGCATTTGTTGTTAGGTTTTTTAAGGCCCCAGAAATCATTGATAGGGTTGGCGCTTCCAAAACATCATGTCTGCTAGATAAATATAAGGTATTGTTATATGACAAGAATACATCATTTTGATCATCCTCGTAAACTAATATTTTTTGCGGCAAATCGAGCCCTGCTAACTGATTTTTCTGCATTAAAGGTGTACCTAAATTCGGGTTTCCAAAAAATATAATTTTTGTAGGGTTTAAATCTAAGTCAACAGATGCTGCATTTGCTTGATGGTTTACTTCTGCAACAATTCCAATTTTTTCATTTGCTTCTAAACTAGCCTTCAAATTGGCATAGCTTATATCAAAACTATTATTACTTACTAAAAAATTCATTCCAACTATATTCGGCATCTTCGGTTTTTTTGGATCAGTCGGCAAATCATCATCATTTTTACAAGAAAAAGGAAAAAATGTTAAAAAAAAATACAAAATCACAAATACTTTCATAGCAATTATTATTTAAGTTAATATCAATTGTTTCAAAATCTTAAAAGTCCCGATATAGGTCTAACAATACAATTTACCAATTAAATTTTCGTATATAATTTATCGTCTATTTCCACTATATGTACAATAAAATTCGATTAATAACAGCCTTACTTATATTTTAATTAGAGTAAGCTAAAACTAATTCTGCACATTAGTGCTACAGACCGAATATTTTATAATAAATTGATTTTTAGACACTAAGAATTGAAACCTATATATAATAAAACTTCCCCTGCTTAAAATTAGTATAAACAGAGGAAGTAATTATATATTTATTAACACACTTAAAATGCTAATTTACAACAAGTAAAGCTATAGACCCCTTTTAAATAAAGTGAGTTCAATATAAGAAAAAGGTAATATTTACTGTACTAAATCAACAAACAAGCCTTCATCATTTTTGGTCACGTTTGCTAAATTATTTTTCGTTAAACCTTTTATAGTTTTGTCCCATTTTTTATTACTCAAACCAGATTGAGCTTTTAAATCACTCAAAGCAATAGGTGCTTTTGCTTTTAAAATGGCTAACACTGCTTTTTCTTCATCTGTTAATGCTACTGCCTTTTTTTCGGGGCGCATTTGCGGAAAAAACAACACCTCTTGAATAGATTGGTTATTGGTTAAATACATAATTAGACGATCCATTCCAATACCTAAACCAGAAGTTGGTGGCATTCCGTACTCTAAAGCACGAACAAAATCATAATCGATAAACTCTCCAGCCTCATCATCACCACGCTCAGCCAATTTTAATTGTGCTTCAAATCTTTCTAGTTGATCTATGGGGTCATTCAATTCTGAGTATGCATTTGCAATTTCTTTTCCACAGACCATCAATTCAAAACGCTCCGTTAGCTCGGGGTTGTCTCGATGTGTTTTACACAAAGGGCTCATTTCTTTTGGGTAATCTGTAATAAAAGTGGGTTGAATATAATTTCCTTCACATTTTTCTCCAAACATTTCGTCAATCAGCTTTCCTTTACCCATGGTTTTATCGACTTCTATGCCCATACTTTTAGCAGCCTCAAAAAGTTCTTGTTCAGTTTTTCCGGTGATATCAAAACCTGTAAAATGTTTTATAGAATCTGCCATAGTAACACGAGCATATGGCGCTTTAAAATCAATTTGATGCTCACCAAAAGTAGCTTTTGATGTGCCGTTTACTGCAATAGCACAATGTTCCAATAATTGCTCGGTAAAATCCATCATCCAATTATAATCCTTGTACGCTACATAGATTTCCATAGCCGTAAATTCGGGATTATGAGTTCGGTCCATTCCCTCATTACGGAAATTCTTCGAAAACTCGTATACTCCATCAAACCCTCCTACAATTAATCTTTTTAAATATAATTCATTCGCAATTCGCATGTACAATGGAATATCTAATGAATTATGATGTGTTATAAATGGACGTGCAGAAGCTCCTCCAGGTATGGGCTGTAAAACTGGTGTTTCTACCTCAAAATATTCGCGCTCATTAAAAAACTGACGCATGGCGTTAAACAATTTTGTACGTTTAACAAATACCTCTTTTACATGTGGATTTACGACCAAATCGGCATAACGCTGACGGTATCGTAATTCGGGATCATTAAACTCATCATAAGTATTACCCTCACTATCTGTTTTAGGAAGTGGTAATGGTTTTAAGGCCTTACTTAATAATTTAAAATCTTTTACGGCTACGGTAATTTCGCCTACTTGAGTGGTAAACAATTCGCCTTCAATTCCGATAAAATCTCCTAAATCTAACAGCTTTTTAAACAACTCATTGTATTTGGTTTTATCATCACCTATACAAATTTCGTCGCGATTAAAATATACTTGAATACGTCCTTCTGCATCTTGAATTTCGGCAAAAGAAGCTTTTCCTTGTATTTTTTTTCGCATTAAGCGCCCAGCAATTACGACTTTTTTACCTTCGGTATAGTTTCCCTTGATTGACTTTGATGTATTGTCTAAGGGAAATAAATCCGCCGGATAGGGATTTATACCCATTTCGCGAAGCGTTTTTAGTTTGTCTCTACGTACCAGTTCTTGTTCAGATAATTGCATGCTATAAATTTAAGACTGCAAAGATAGGTAAGTAAATTATGATTTATAAATTATGAATTGTGATTTTTTGGTAAGCTGTAATTTTGCATTAAATTTTACCATCTATCCTTTTTATTTTGCGTGAGGGATTGCAGTGAAAATCCCACAGCCCGACGCTAGGAGGTGCGAGGAATTGCAACGAAAAGCCCGACCCTTGGGGCACGCCCAAATTACATCAAAATATTATTTAACCCGCTTTATGCTTTAGAAAATCTATTCCGTTATGTAATCCCTATTGTAAACTATATTTATTGCATATCTTATACCTCATAATAAAGTTCTAGTACATAAAACAGGTTCAACAAAAAAAGAGACCACCTTAAACGATGATCTCTTTATATTAATTTTATTCACTCTTGCTCTTATTTTAATAAAGATATTTCTACTCTTCGGTTAAGCGCTCTTCCTTGTTTTGTAGCATTGTCTGCAATTGGATTTTCTTCGCCATGCCCAACTGCTTTTAGTCGCTTGGTTCCAATACCGTTTTCAACAAAATAAGCCAATACAGCATACGCCCTATTTTGTGATAACTTTAAATTTAATGCCGATGAACCTACACTATCTGTATAGCCATTAATTTCAAAATTTGAATCGGGGTATTTATTTAAAATAGTTAAAATTGAAGTTAAAGAATCAAAAGTTTCTGCTGTAAATGTGGTTTTACCTGAAGCAAAATTGATGGTTTTTGCGTATTCATTAATTGTTTCTACAACCTCCTTTGCTTTTTCGGCGTCATCATTTAAATTGGTGATATTTGGACACCCATTGTTTGCTATTAATCCAAATTTATCGGGACATGCATCTTTACTATCTTCAACTCCATCATTGTCTGTATCAATAACTACAGGTTCAATTTTTGGGCATCCATTATTTTCTGCAATTCCGGCTTCATTTGGGCATTCGTCAAGCGAGTCTAAAATCCCATCATTATCGGTATCCAACTCTACTACCTCTTCAACAACCTCTTCAACTACTGGTAATGGACAACCGTTATTATCTATTGAACCAGCCTCCTTAGGGCATTCATCATATTTATCATAAACACCATCTTTATCCTTATCCTTCAATTTATTTTGATAAATAGGTAATTTTAATCCTGCATAGACATCGGCTGATTTCGATTTACCTAGTATGTTAGTCAATATACTCCCCGAACCAATGAATAATGGACCTAAACGCATGCCTGCTCCCCAAATAAAATCGCCATATTGCCTAACACTTAACGGAGAATACACACTAAACCATTTGGTTTCTAAGCGCGGAGTTAATGATAACGTATTGGCTATACGGTTGGCATTTTTTTCATCTTCATTAATTAATGAAAGATCTGTATTTAAATTAAGGTATAATTTTTTGTAGGCATGCCAATCTACATTAATATGCATTGCTGCAGGCAGCTTAATTTTCGAGCTTATAATTTCTTCCCTAGGATTTAATAACGGCTCTATTTCCTCTTCAAAATCTCCATCTTCGATAGTTTCTCTATTAATGACTACTCCATTAAAATTATAATTAGTGCTAAGGGACTCTTTATATTTTAAACTCCCTATATCTGTAATGGATAAACCGGCTTTTAAATAATACTTATTTTTATATTTTAAAGGCACTAGGTTTCCATTAGCATTTTTTGTTTTATACTTTTCTGCCTCTGGTCGCCATTCATATACAAAACCCAAATCAAACCCTACTCCAGTTGCTTGCGCTTTATAATCTACATCGTCATCATTTTCAAAAGCTTCGCCATTGTTATTGGTATCAAAATTATTACTAAATGCATAATCTGCAGTTCCATTACCTGTAAACTCTCCATTTACTGTTGATGGCGGATTAAGAACAAAAGGGTCGTAATTTACACTAGCATCATTAGATACCGCCGTTGAGTAACCATAACCTTGCAAATATTTAATTGTTACCCCTCCTTTAAGGAAATGCTCATTTTTATCAAAAATAACACGCCCATAAGTCAACCTATATTCGGCCCAAGCATGTGCTGTAGCATTTGCATTTAAATTAGCAATATTAACAGCCACATTTTGATCAAGTTTTTCATCAAAAAGCTCAACTACCTCACCATTGATATTATTAATACTTGCAAACACACGCGCTCTTGTACTTAAAGCTATGGCATTATTTTTATTAATATTAAACATAAATGATGGTCCAAGCACATCTATGTTAGATAAAGCATTATTATCATCACTTAATGTTAATATTCGATCAGCTTCAAATTCATAATCATCATTAGACAAATCAAAAAGACTTAATTCGGCATAATCATTACCCAAAAAAGCACTTACAGATACTAAGTTTAAGTCAAATTTAAATCGGGAATCAACAACGTTTGCTGGATTGGATATAACTCCATGCACCCCACTATAATTATCTGTTGCAAAACCTACAAAACTTTGCGAATTACCAATTAATGGAATAACGAATAAGGCTAATTTTAGTAATTTATGTTTCATTTTCTGTTTTTAGTTTTTATAAAAAATGTATTTAAACCGATATTTAAAGCATTTAAAAGACAAATGTAAGAAATAATATTTCTATACAAACATTTAAAAAAATATCATAAAATACTAATTAACAAGTTTTTAAATACAAATAACAATTCTTACAATATAAAAAAACACAATTATTCTTACTTTACACTTAATTCTAAACTCACTACTTATAAAATGATGTTTTAAAAACTTTAATTAACTATATTTAATAGACACAAAATAGATTACACTAATGATTCGAAAAATCTTATACACCATTACTATTCTTACTGTATTGTTACTAGGTTATTTGATTTTTAACTTTATTAAATTTTCATATAAGCAAGATAATTTAGCATATATTAAAGGAGCTCAAACTACTGCCGATCTCAAAAAAAAAATCAATACTTCATTAAAAGTTGTAATGAATGAAGGTATTGTTTTAAAAAAATTACTTGAAAACAACGAATTTTCTTCAAATGAATTAGAAGCTATAATTAAAAAGCGCGCTTTTCAATTACCTACAATATTAGGAGTCACTGTAGCCTATGAGCCTTATTCATTTTCAAGTTCCACAAAATTATATGCTCCTTATTATGACAAAAATCAAAATAAACTTATTCAAATTGGTGATTTATATGATTATACTAACCCTTTATTAGAAACTTCGAGTTGGTACGTCAATGTTGAAAAAAAAGGAGCACATTGGGTTGAACCCTATTATGCGCAGGGAGCTCAAGCCTTGGTATCGGATTACAGTATTCCTTTTTATTACACCAAAGGACCTAAAAAAGAGCAATATCGCGGTGTAGTTTCCATGACCATTTCGCTAATTGGATTTACCGATATGATACATTCGATAAGTTTAGGAAAAACTGGCTTTGGGTTTGTAACATCGCAAAAAGGAAAACTACTTGCTCACCCCATAAATGAATATGTTGGTTTAAAAAATATTACTGATTTAATTAAAGAAGAAAAAAACAACGATTTAAAAAACGCTTATCAAAATATCCTTGAACATAAAGCAGGTAAAATCACATATAATGATGCTTTAAAAAAGCAAAAAGCATTGTTTTTTTATGACAATGTTCCCATTTCTAATTGGAAAATTGCCGTTCAATTTTTTAAAAATGACCTTCTTAAAACCCAAGAACTATTTAAGCGAAAATATATCAATATATCAATTACCATTAGTTTATTGTTTTTATTATTATTGGCTAATTTTTATAATAGAGATCACTTATCTACTTCCGAAATTTGGTATTTAAGTCTTTTTAGCACCACTATTTTATTAGCTAATATTTTTTTAATTGGTTATTTACAACACACCAAAGCAGATGTTAATGTTAGAAATGAAAGTCCACCGATTACTAATAAAACAGCATTAAACAGCATTGTAAACACTCAATTATACAAAGCAAAAAAACTTGCCAAGACCCCTAAAAGAGTAGTACCGACAGGCATATATGTTGAACGCTTAGAATTTAACGATTCATATAATGTAAATATTAGTGGTATTATATGGCAAAAATATCACAATGACTTTGCTAAAACAGTTAAAAAAGGCTTTAAATTCCCTCAAATAGCTCCTTTTGCAGAATCTTCATTTATTGAAGAAACTTACCGAAAGCAACAAAAAAACCATTTGCTAATAGGTTACAACTTTAGAACTACCATTAGACTTAATTTTGATTACAGCGATTACCCTTTTGACAAACGTAATATTGATTTAGAAATTCAACCTATAAAAAATGATGACAACCTTCTTTTGGTACCCGATTTAAAAAGCTACACCTATACAAATCCACTACAAAAAAGTGGTATTAGTAACAAAATTAAACTTCCAGGAAGTAAAATTTTAGAAACCTATTTTAATTATTCATTTTATACATATGCCACCAATTTTGGTTTTAAAGATAATACCAACTTTGAAGACACTCCCATTTTACACTTTAATATCAACGTGCGCGAAGTTTTAATTACCGCTTTTGTCACCTACCTCATTCCTATATTTGTAACATTAATAATGATTTTTATTTTTATTTACTCCACTCCTCGTTCCAAAAACGGACGTATCAATGGAGGTGCTATTGTGCAAGGAATGGCTGCCTTTTTCTTTGTATTAATATTTTCACATATCGATCTTCGGAAAAATATAGAAACTGCTGATTTAATTTATATGGAATATTTTTATTTTGTTACCTATATAATTATTGTTTTAGCTACATATAATCTGATCACTTTTTCAAGAATACCAAATAAGTTATTTGATTTTAAGGACAACCTTATTGTAAAAGCTTCATACTGGCCTTTATTTTTATTTCTAGTTTTAGCAATTACATTGTTTAATTTTTATTAGCTTCTTTACAATAAAAAGCTTTAAAAGTGATCAAAACTGACTTGTTCTACCAAATACAAAAGGTGCTATTTTTTGGAAATAAAATAAAGTTATGCCGATGGTATTGAATTAGACCTTAATGGAGGTATGAGCCAAATTTAATAACATCAAACTTTCTCAAAACAATTAAGCAGAATTGTTAAAAATCAATTTAGCTTAGTTTAGCTACCACTTCTCGGTCAAAACTTACTTTAATTCCTGGCGATAATGTCCTTGTATAATAATCGGTGGTAAAATGAAGTAATTCTGCTTTAAGTTCTGGATATTTTTTAGCAAGCTTTAAAAGCATCCAAAAGGCTCTAACTCGTGTTGAAGGAATTTTTTTGACATCTTCCCAAATACTCATACAACCATCAAATAATTTCCCTTCCTGTATTTCACTAAGTTCCATTTTGTCTAAAATAATTAATAGTTGACGCTGGTGCCCATCGTGTTTTTTAATTTGTGTTAAACAATCTATGTATTGGTCCATATATTGATGTAATCGTATATCATTTTTTTTTATCATATGTCCAATTAGCATAGCACAACGCCAAGCTTGCTTGTTTGATAAACATAATGATGTAGTGATGAGCTCTGGAAAAAGCTGTGAATGTTTACGTACATAATCAATCATTTGATCATTTTTATTAAAACGATCAAAAATATAAGTTAAAGAAGGTGTTTGTTTTGGCATACTACTTGCGATAAAAAATTCAATTATTCATCGATTGAAACATGGTAAAATAAAAATAACGATTACTTTTATTCTATAATTAAGCTATTGTTGCCTAATTTTAATTTATGTAAAAATAATTGCTTTCTTAAAACCTGTATATCTCATATAGACATCATTAAGAAACAAATAATTCGTAGTATTAAAAAAGATATATGTGGCAATAGTAAAATGATTAACATAAAATTTAACACCTTATTTGACTTATGAAAAAAACAATTATATGCCTAAGCTTAGCATCAACAATTTTATTTACTAGTTGTATTGGTTCATTTAGTGCCTTTAATGGTTTACGCGACTGGAACGAAAATGTAACCGACAACCAATTTGGAAACGAGGTCATCTTTTTAGCTTTATGGATACTTCCTGTATATGGACTTGCAACTCTTGGAGATTTACTCGTTTTTAATGCTATTGAATTTTGGGGCGGCGATAATCCAATTGCTATGAAAGAAGGCGATTCTGAAACACGTATTGTAAAAAACAAAGGAAACACCTATAAAATTACTGCTACCAAAAATAAATTCCGCGTAGCTATTATTGACGGCAAAAGAAAAGGAGAAACTAGCGATTTAATATACACCCCCGTAGATAAAAGCTGGAGTGCTATTAAAGCAAATGGAGAAAAAATAAAACTAACTTCATTAAAAAAGGGACTACGTATGGTTCATTTACCTAATGGAGAAAGTATTCAAGTATTGCCAGGAATGAGTAAAACAGCTACTGTAAATTATTTAGAACAAAAATTAGCTACTTATGACTTGTGCGAATATGCCGAATTGAATTAAACACTTAATTACAAGTAATTGTTTAATTGCAATTAATAATAAACCCACTGTATATAACAAATTTTGATATATACAGTGGGTTTTCTATATTCTCATTTTTAATAAAAAAACTATTTTTCACTGTGTTTTATTCTAAATCATACCTAATTCACTAAATTTAGTAGAAATACTAATTAACCCTGCAATTATGAAATTTACAACTTCCTTTATTATCAGTTTCTTTTTGCTATTGGAAATATTTTCGTGCTCAAGTAGTGATAATGATCCCGGAGCTGTAGCCATGGTTAATGAAATGTCAAAAGATAATAATTCTTCTGATGCAGAAGAAAAACCTAATGAAAAGCCAACACCTGAAACTGTTGTAATTGGCGATTGGCAGCTTGAATGGGAAGACAATTTTGATACCGATTTGAGTGCTTGGGATGTTTGGGAAGGTGGCGCTTTCAACAATGAGATTCAACTTTACAGAAACGAACAACTTTCTGTAACAAATGGTATACTTAGTATTCATGCTAGTAGAATGAAAATAAGCGGTAAAAACAATCCATTTGATACTACAGAAAAAAACTTTGACTATGTTTCTGGTCGTATTGAATCTAAAAAAACTTTTGGTCCCGAAAACACTAATGGAAAAAGAGAATATCGAATCGTATCGCGCATTAAACTTCCTAAAGGATTTGGAATGTGGCCTGCTTTTTGGACTTTTGCCGACCCATGGCCCACTAAAGGTGAAATTGATATTTTTGAAGCCAGAGGCAACGAACCAAATACATTGGCTTCTAATATATTTTATGGCGCACAAGCTGGCAATTCACAATTAAATCAAAGTGACACCAAAAAAGAATACACTGTTACTCCTAATACACAAGCTGATTTTCATGAATATGAATTGATTTGGAATAAAGAAGGTATTCAAATTTTATTTGACGGAAAACAACTGGGGAATTATCAAGCTTCTGAAAAAAATGGTCTTGCACTATTTTTTGGAAGCAAACATAAAATAATTTTAAATTTAGCCGTAGGTGGTGTGTTTTTCCCTCCAAATAGTAATCCAAATGATTTTACAGATACTGCCATAATGGAAGTTGATTGGGTAAAAATTTACAAACGCTAACCTCTTTTACTTCTCTTTATGAAGGCGCATTCAGAGAATGGCTGATTCTCAAAAATTATACATAAAAAATCCAAAATTTGATAAATTCAAGTTTTGGA
>CANLCT010000046.1 GCA_947489195.1 uncultured Aquimarina sp.
TTCAATACTTTAATTTACTAAATATTCTGCTTTTTTTGTCTATGTTTTTACTCTTTCTTAAGTCGAACTCACGTTAAGTAGTCTTCTCGATAAAATTTGTTTCATTCCATTACACAAATCACTCGAAGTAATAGCTAACCATAACCTAATTTTAATATTGGTTCGAGTGTTTTTATGTAGCCCTAGCGGAATAAAAATGTATCGAGAACCATTCCATTAGTTCATTCACTCGAAGTAATAGCTAACCACAACCTAATTTTAATATTGGTTCGAGTATTTTTATGTAGCTCTAGCGTAATAAAAATGTATCGAGAATCATTACATTTTATTAATCACTCGAAGTAATAACTAACGATAAACCAAGTTTAATATTGGTTTGAGTGTTTTTATGTAGCTCTAGCGAAAAAAAATGTGACAATAATAATTAATACCCAGTTTCTTTTCGATGTGTGACATAATTTTTTGTTACAAAATCAAATCCTGTTTTTAAAATTTCCCCCATAGTTTCACATCTTCGAAACTTAGAATGGAATGTGAAATTAAACAGATCTTCGCGTAAAACTTTCACATTTTCAGGTGTCGAAATAAAATCTTTCTCCATACATTCTAGCAAGCGTGCAGTTCTAGTATGCGTATTCATCATCCGTTTAGCCAAAATGGAGCGTTCTTCTTTTTGGTATTGATGTACCGATGATAAGTCTAAACGATCACTAATCATAGAAATCATTTCATTATTCTCCTTAAAAAATTGAGGCTGATATACCTTTAATTTCCCTTCATAACATTGTTGATCAAAATCAATTGCTCTTATTTTATATTCCACATGATCAAAATCATGAGTGGGAATAATTACATAATTATACGAACGCATATCGCCTAAAAGACGTAATTGACAACGCTCATTAAATTTAACAAACTCTTTAGCTATTTGTGCCTTGGCTTGAGCACTTAAATCGGGTAAATAATCCTTTATAAACGTATCTCCAGGAATACCTACAATATGCTCTTCAATAAGGGTGTTTTCATGTACAAAAAAATTGATCCTATTTGGCGAAAAAATATGTTCCAACTCTAGTCCATATACCCTCGAGGCATCGGCTTGCTTTACATAAAAGTAGGTATAGTTATCATTTAAAATATTTCGAATTTTGATTCTAAAAGGTTTCGAATTCCCAAAAGTGCAATAATCAATAGCATCAATACTTAAAAATTCTGTAATTTCTTGGTTTCCATCAGAGTGAAGAATGGTATACACCTGTTTTAAACTTCGATCAATATCCTTACGTTCAAATTCATTATAATATACACTTACCCACAACGTATCATTATCATTTACATCAAATACACTAATCGCTCCCGAAAAACGTAACAAATCATCATAAAAAACAGATATTTTTAATAATCTATTATAATCATTCAAATAACTATTCAAAAAAGATTGAATAGGATACGTTGGTTTTTTTTTAGACATTAAGCGCTCTTCCATAATAAACAAATATACTTTGTTCTGTTTTAATTCACATTCTGAAGTTTTATCCTATCAAGTTAAAACTCCTATTTTCTAATAAAACTCAGTAATGAAATTTAAACTTACTATTTTATATACGCATCTCAAAATTTACATATAAACGATATTTTTTGCATTTAATCTATAAAAAATATTGTCTACTAATTCTAAATCCTTAACTTTGAATTTTGTATATTCTTACAAATATTCATTAAGGCTTAGGTACATGAAAGCAAAAATTACTTTATTTATTTTTTTTGGTATTTTTCAAACATTGCTTTCGCAAGAAGGTTTACCTACATATCAGGATTACTTAACAAGTAGTTGGTATCTTTTATACCCTTCAATGGCTGGCGCAGCAGAATCGAATCAAATACGATTAACAGGTCGATCGCAATGGTTTGATGTTCAGGACGCTCCAACTTTAGCTACGGCAAGTATAAATGGTAGAGTTCGAAATAATATTGGAGCTGGAGTACTTGCTTTTAGTGACACTAATGGTAATTTTTCGCAAACTGGTTTATATACTACTTTTTCTTATCATTTAAATTTAACATCTAGACAATTAAGCTTAAATAGAATTATTTTTGGAGCTAGCGCAGCTGTTATTCAACAAAAAATTGATGAGCGCGATTTAATCAATCCACGTTTTAATGACCCCTCGATAACAGGTAATGTACTTTCAGATACTTATTTTGATACCGATTTTGGGGTATCATATTTAAACAATGATTTCTTTTTACATTTTACAGTAAAAAATGCCCTTTCTATAAGTAAATTACGATTCAACACCTTTAGTAACAACGAACCCGAAACACAGCGCCGGTTTATTTCAACTATTGGATATACCTTAAGTCTTGGAAATAATGGTTTAAGTTTTGAACCCTCATTTTTGTATTTAACGACTCCCTCAATAAACGAGCAAATTGTAGATATAAATGCCAAAATATACAAAGATCTTGTTAGATATAAATTATGGGGTGGTTTATCTTATCGTGTTAATTTTGAAGGCACTCCAATAACTACAGATAACCGAATTGTAGAAGAACAACGTTTTCAAACCATTAGCCCCTTTGTAGGTATTAATTATAAAGATTTTGTTTTTGCTTATACTTATACCAACCAATTAAACGAAGTTACTATTAGTAATGCTGGTTTTCATCAAATTACATTAGGGTATAACTTTGGTGGTGAAAAATACCGTGGTGCAGAAAAAAGATGGCACTGTAACTGTCCAGCCATTAACGATTAATTCCTTTTTAAAAAATACAATTCGCAAAAAAAACATAATTTCAGAAATGGATAAAACAACTCTATCACAAAAGAGTTAATTTTACATTTATTCCAATTCTTTTTTTATGAAGTTCGAACTTGTATCTAACTATAAACCTACCGGAGATCAACCTGAGGCAATAAAACAATTAGTTAACGGATTAAATTCCAACACACAGTTTCAAACACTTTTAGGAGTAACAGGTTCTGGAAAAACATTTACTGCTGCAAATGTGATTACTGAAGTGCAAAAACCTACTTTAGTTTTAGCACATAATAAAACTTTAGCTGCTCAATTATTTCAAGAATTTAAACAGTTTTTTCCAAATAATGCGGTGGAGTATTTTGTTTCTTACTATGATTATTATCAGCCTGAAGCTTTTATTCCTACTACCGGAACCTATATTGAAAAAGATCTATCTATTAACGATGAACTAGAAAAACTACGATTAAGTACGACCTCGTCCCTTCTTTCGGGAAGAAGAGATATTTTAGTTGTAGCATCAGTTTCGTGTTTATACGGAATTGGAAATCCAGATGAGTTTCAAAAAAGTATCATTTACTTAGAAAAAGATCAAGAAATATCACGCACCGAATTATTACACTTACTAGTTCAAAGTTTATACGCCCGTACTGAAGCAGAATTTTTACCTGGGAATTTTAGAATTAAAGGAGACACTATAGATATTTATCCTAGCTATGCTGACGATGCGTTTCGCATTCATTTTTTTGGTGATGAAATTGAAGAAATAGAATCTTTTGACCCAAGAACAAAAGAAATCTTAGAACAATTTGAAAAACTAAGCATTTACCCAGCAAATATGTTTGTTACTTCAAAAGAAGTTTTAAACGGTGCCATTGATCAAATAGCTTTAGATTTAGGAAAACAAGTTGAATATTTTAATGAAATAGGGAAACATTTAGAAGCAAAACGCTTAGAAGAACGCACCAATTTTGATCTGGAAATGATCAAAGAATTAGGTTACTGTTCTGGAATTGAAAATTACTCTCGTTATCTCGATGGACGTAAACCTGGAACACGCCCCTTCTGTTTACTCGATTTTTTTCCAGATGATTATTTAATGATCATTGACGAAAGTCATGTAACTATTCCGCAAGTACATGCGATGTATGGAGGAGACCGTTCTCGTAAAGAGAATTTAGTCGAATATGGTTTCCGATTACCCGCTGCTATGGATAACAGGCCTTTAAAGTTTGAAGAGTTTGAAGTAATGCAGAATCAAGTACTATACATTAGTGCTACTCCTGCTGATTATGAGCTACAAAAATGCGAAGGAGTGTATACAGAACAGATCATTCGCCCAACTGGATTATTAGATCCTATTATTGAAGTTAGGCCTAGCTTAAACCAAATAGATGATTTGGTTGAAGAAATGCAATTGCGCATTGATAAAGACGAACGTATTTTAGTAACTACCTTAACTAAGCGAATGGCTGAAGAGCTAGCCAAATACCTTACCAAAATCAATGTACGCTGTCGTTACATACACAGTGACATAGATACCCTAGAACGCGTTGAGATAATGCAAGACCTTAGAAAAGGTTTATTTGATGTACTTATTGGTGTTAACTTACTTCGAGAGGGATTAGATTTACCCGAAGTTTCATTGGTAGCTATTTTAGATGCTGATAAAGAAGGTTTTTTACGAAATGTACGTTCACTTACACAAACTATAGGTAGAGCCGCTCGTAACGTAAATGGAAAAGCCATTATGTACGCAGATAAAATTACGACCAGTATGCAAAAAACTATTGATGAAACCGCTTACCGCAGAACCAAACAAATTAACTACAATACAAAAAATAATATTACCCCTCAACCTTTAAATAAACCCATTGACAATAGTTTAAACACTACAAAAAAAGAGCCTTATAAAATTGAAGCTGCCGCTACATTAAAAGCTGCAGAAGAAGAAGTAGTTTATTATTCAAAAGATCAACTTCAAACTCGCATTAGAGGACTAAGAAAGGACATGGAAACAGCTGCTAAAGATTTAGATTTTATGAAAGCTGCTAAACTACGTGATGAAATAAAAATGCTACAGGTAAAGGTTAAAGAAAAACAATAAACTAATATTAAATAAAAAAGGCAAGGCAGCAATTTTAAATTGCTGCCTTGCCTTTTTATATTCAACGATAATATCGTCTATTTCTTTTAATTAACCTCCAAAGTCATCAAAACGAACATTTTCTTTTGGTACTCCAAAATCATCTGCCATTTTTTCAACCGCTTTATTCATTAATGGTGGTCCACAGAAATAGAATTCAATATCCTCTGGTGAGTCGTGTTTTGACAAATAATTATCAATTACCACTTGGTGTACAAAACCTACAAAACCATCACCTTCACCTTCTAAATCAGCTTTTACTTTCCAGTTATCCTCTTCCATTGGTTCAGATAAGGCAATGTAAAACTTAAAGTTAGGGAAATCACGCTCTAAGGCTCTAAAATGCTCTGTGTAGAACAACTCACGCTTTGAACGACCTCCATACCAATAAGATACTTTACGACCTGACTTTAATGTACGGAATAAGTGATATAAATGAGAACGCATTGGTGCCATACCAGCTCCTCCACCTACATAAATCATTTCAGCTTCGCTATGGTTAATAAAGAATTCACCATAAGGTCCTGAAATCACACACTTATCTCCTTTTTTCAATGAAAACACGTATGATGATGCTACTCCTGGATTTACATCTGCCCATCCACCTTTTTGTCTATCAAAAGGAGGAGTTGCAATACGAACGTTTAACATAATTTCACGTCCTTCAGCTGGGTAAGAAGCCATTGAGTATGCACGTTCAACCAACTCAGGATTCGTCATTTTCAAATCCCAAAGTTTAAATTTATCCCATTCTAATTGGAATTTATCTGGAGTTTCATGCTCTTCAGGGTGCGCGGTAATGTCCATATCTTTAAAATCGACAGTACAAGCTGGTACTTCAATCTGAATATAACCTCCCGCTTCGTAATCCATATCTTCAGGGATTTCAACTACGAATTCCTTAATAAATGAGGCTACATTATAGTTACGTACTACAGTTGCTTCCCATTTCTTAATTCCAAATACTTCTTCAGGAACTTGGATAACCATATCAGATTTTACTTTAACCTGACATCCTAAACGCCATCCTTCAGCTGCTTCTTTACGAGTAAAGTGTGGAGTTTCAGTTGGCAATAAATCACCTCCACCTTCTAATACTTGACATTTACATTGTATACAAGTACCACCACCACCACAAGCTGATGGTAAAAATATTTTGTTATTTCCTAAAGTCCCTAATAAGGTTCCTCCCGAAGAAACTTCAACTTCTTCACCTCCATTAATTTTTAATTTTACTGGGCCAGAAGGCGACAGCTTTTCTTTTGCAAATAAAAGGATACCAACTAAAATCAACGTAAGTAGTAAAAAGGCTACCACCGTTGCAATAATTGTTCCTCCTGTACTGGCTGCTAATATCATTTTATTACTTATTTGTTGCGTTTAACACCATTTCTTTAGATTCATCTAAAAGCTCTTCTGCTTCTGCTTGAACCTCTTCTTTTACTGGTTTTTTGTTTCCTTCATCACCAGTTAGCATTCCTCCAAAACTCATAAAGCCAATGGCCATAAGTCCTGTTAAAATAAATGTAATTCCTAAACCTCTTAATGGTGCAGGTACATTTGAATACCTAATTTTTTCGCGTATAGCTGCAATAGCTAAAATTGCTAAAAACCATCCAATACCAGAACTAACTCCATAATTTAAAGCCATTCCTAAGGTTGGAATTTCACGAGACTGCATAAATAACGAACCTCCTAAAATAGCACAGTTTACAGCAATTAAGGGTAAAAAGATACCTAATGAATTGTATAATGAAGGTGAAAATTTTTCTACTACAATTTCTACTAATTGTACCATAGTTGCAATGGTAGCAATAAACAAGATAAAAGATAAGAAACTTAAATCGTAGCTAGCATACTCAGCTCCTAACCAGGATAACGCTCCTTCTTTTAACACATACGTATCCAACAACCAGTTAACAGGAACGGTAATGGCCATTACAAAAATAACCGCTGCTCCTAAACCTACTGCTGTTGAAACTTTTTTAGATACGGCAAGGTACGAACACATCCCTAGGAAGGTTGCAAATACCATGTTATCTATAAATATCGACTTAAAAAATAATTCTAAATGTTCCATTATATCTTATACTTTTAAGTTCCTAACTTTCAATTAATGATTGATTTCTACTACGTTGAATCCAAATAATGATTCCTACTGTAATTAATGCCATTGGTGCTAACAACATAAAACCGTTGTTCTCATATCCTAAAGCATATAATCCTGTTTTTTCAATTGGATCTCCTAACACTTTAAATCCTAGTAATGTTCCCGAACCTAATAATTCACGAAAGAAACCCACTATAATCAATATCAAACCATAACCTGCTGCATTACCAATTCCGTCAAGGAAAGATTTCCAAGGACCATTACCTAAAGCAAATGCTTCAAAACGTCCCATAATAATACAGTTAGTAATAATTAATCCAACAAATACAGAAAGTTGCTTACTTAACTCATAAGCAAATGCTTTTAGTACTAAATCTACTACAATTACCAATGTTGCCACAACAACTAATTGAACAATGATTCGAATTTTTGATGGAATAATGTTACGCATTAATGAAATTACAACGTTACCCATTGCCAATACAAACATTACTGCTAATGCCATTACAATTGACGCTTTTAACTGCGCTGTAATTGCTAAGGCTGAACAAATACCTAATACTTGAATAGTAATAGGATTATTATCAAACAGAGGATCTGTCATTAAACCTTTATTCTTCTTTGAGAATAACGGCTCTTTTGCTTTTACTTCTTTTTCTGCTACTTCAGCCATAACTAGTTTGGTTTTACAGTTTCAAAATAAGGCACATATAACTTTAAGTCTGTTTTGATCATTGCTGTTACTCCATCACCTGTGATAGTTGCTCCAGCTATGGCATCGACTTTGTTATCTCCTTTTCTCTGGTTAGTTGGATCATTATTTCCTTTAGCAACAGTAATACCTTTGTATTCTGCTCCACTGTAAATACTTTCTCCTTTAAAATCTTCGTAAAAAAATGACTCTTTAATATTCGCACCTAAACCAGGGGTTTCCCCTTTGTGATCAAAGAAAGCTCCTTTTACGGTTTTCAAATCTCCTTCTAAAGCTACATAACCCCAAATGGCATCCCATAAACCTTTTCCGTATAAAGGCACTATGTATGATTTTTTACCATCAACAGTTCCAATATATAAAGGCAGCTTACGAACATAACCCGCTTCTTTAGCTTTCTGACCTTCTTTCTTTACATCAATATCAAAGGCTGCTTCTGTTTTAGTTGCTTTAGTCCCCTCAATAATGTATTGGTTTTCACCAATATATTCAGAAAATATCTTATCCGCTTCATTAGCATCAACCGGAGAGTTTGCATCTTCAGCATTTTTTGTTAATGTTGCTTTAGTGATACCCATAGCAAACAAAATGTTTTGCTTTTTTTCTTTTTTCTTATTCTCCTTAATGTTTGCATTTAATGATCCAAAAAGACCTGCTAACACAGTTCCTACTACGACTACCATTCCGATAGCAAATAGTAAGGTATATGAATTTTTTTCAGTATTTACTGCCATCGTTATGCTGTTTTAACTTTTAAACGTTTCAATCTTTTGTTTATGTTACCCTGAACCACATAGTGATCAATAGTAGGCGCAAAAACATTCATTAATAAGATTGCTAACATAATTCCTTCTGGATACGCAGGGTTAAACACACGAATCATTACTGCAAAAAATCCGATTAGGAATCCATACCAAACTTTTCCTTTATTAGTTTGTGCTCCCGATACAGGGTCAGTTGCCATAAAAGTAATTCCGAAAGCAAAACCTCCAATTAATAAATGGTTCCAAAAAGGTAAATTCATTAAGTCATAAAACTTACTTCCTTCTGTAATCCAGCCTTGAGCAATAACTCCGTTAAAGATTAATCCCATAGCTAAAGCTCCTACGATACCACTTGCTATAATTCTCCAGCTTGCAATTTTTGACAAAATCAAAATTAAAGCACCTAAAGCAATTAATAAAGTAGACGTTTCTCCTACCGAACCAGGAATAAAACCAAAAAAGGCTTCATCCATTCCGTAAGCTAAATCTTTCTTCTGCGCAAGCATACCTAACATAGTTTCTCCAGAAATAGCATCGGGAGTACCTACTCTGTTAACCGCATCATGTACCCAAACTTTATCACCACTCATCCAAGTTGGGTAAGCAAAGAATAAAAATGCTCTAATAGTTAATGCTGGGTTTAGTACATTCATCCCCGTACCTCCAAATACTTCTTTTCCGATAACTACACCAAAAGCAACGGCTACAGCTAACATCCAAAGTGGTGTATCAATGGGTACAATTAATGGAACTAACATACCTGTTACTAAGTAGCCTTCTTCCACTTCATGTTTTTTGATTACTGCAAATAAAAATTCAATTGCTAAACCAACCACATAAGATACGATTACTAAAGGCAATACTTTTTTTGCACCTATTAATAAGTTATCTAAAGTGAAAAAATATTTCAAATGATCAAAGAATGATATAAATTCTGGTGTACCACCTGCAATAGCAGAATAATGTTGGTAACCTGCATTAAACATTCCCCAAATTAAACAAGGAACCATGGCCATAATTACCATGTTCATTGTTCTTTTTAAATCATCAGCACCACGTACATGAGCTCCGCCATGTGTAGTTTCATTAGGCAAGTACAAAAACGTATGGATTGCGTTAAACGCAGGCGCCATTTTAGTGCCTCTGTACTGCTCTTTTAAATTATGTAATTTATTTTTTAAGCTCATCTTTCCGTCTTTTAACCAATTTCTTTATACATAACATCTAAACCTTTACGTACTATATCTTGGTGGTTTTGTTTAGAAACGCACACAAATTCAGTTAACGCAAAATCTTCAGGCGCAATTTCGTAAGCTCCAAGTTTCTCCATTTCATCAAGATCATTATAAGTAAATGCCTTTAATAATTGTAATGGATAAATATCTAATGGAAACACTTCTTCATAATTACCTGTAACTACAAAAGCTCTATGTTCTCCATTTGTATTGGTATTTAAATCGTACTTTTTCTTTGGAAATAACCATGAAAAAGTTAACGCTCTTGAATAACTAATTTTATTGAAAATTGGTTTATTCCATCCGAAAAATTCATAATCATTTCCTTCAGGAATAACCGTAAAAGTATCTACAGTTGATGCTAAATGACCATCGGGCACTATTGCTTTACCTGTTAATACATTTCCATTAATCATACGCACATTATCACCATTAACACCGGCATCATAAACAAAGGTTGAAACTTCTGCTCCAATTTTTGTCTCATAATATTTTGGTGATTTTACCGATGATCCTGCTACAGCAATTTTACGTGTGGCATTGTACTTACCTGTAAGCAATAATTCTCCAATAATCACTAAATCCTGAGCAGAAACTACCCAAACAATTTCTCCTTTATTAATTGGATCAACATTAGCTATTTGAGTACTTACATTTCCGATAGGGTGCGGTCCACTTAGTGTATAAATTTCAGCATTGCTCACTTTTGCCAATGGTGATGCTTGACTGTTTACCGAAACATGCACCTTACCTGATGTTAATTTTGATAAAGCTGTAATAGCTGCATCCAATTCACTTTCTTTTCCAGATAAAATAAAATCTAAGTCAGCTGCAAGTGGCGCACTATTATAACCTGAAACAAAAATCGCTTTTGGAGCCACCTCTGGATTGGCTAAAACATCGTATGGACGCTGCTTAATAAACGGCCAACAACCCGCTTGCAATAAGTGAGATTTCACCTCATCACCACTCATCGAAGCTACATTTTTAGCACCAAAATCCACATACTGTTGTTGCTTATCAGCTAATACTTTAAAAGAAAGAATCTTTCTTTTTGCACCGCGTTCAATTTCAACAACTTCACCACTAACTGGCGAATTAAAAAGGATTTGATCATTAGATTTGGAATAAAAAAGCGGAGAACCTGCTTTTACTTCTGTACCAACCTTGGCAATAATTTTAGGGATTACCCCATGAAAATCGTCTGGGTTGATGGCATAGGTATTACTTTTTATTGCCTGAGCTAATTGCTTTTCAGCAGCTCCCTGCAAATTAATATCTAAGCCTCTCTTAATACGAATGTCTTTTGACATATTTGTAGTCTGTATATTTAACTTAAAAACCGCACAAATTTAGTGATAATTTCAGGCTCTGTAAAACAACTCCGCCTACTTATTATTATTTAAAACAACTCTAAATAATATGCTTTTCCCACAACTATTTTAATCCCTCAGCGTTTTAATAGAGAATACGACAAATTTACCTGCCAATTTCGGTATTAAATTTGATTATATTTAGCTTTTAAAAACCTACTATGTCATCTTATTATTTGATTTTATTTTTTTTTATAGGTATTAATTTTAAGTTGTTTGCTCAGCAAGCTACTGAAATGCCACCACCTGAATACATAAAAACCATACAATTCATTCAAAATGGAGAGAACAAGAATGGCATTCCTTTAATTGAACTAGGAACCCGTTTTGAAGTAAATTTTGATGACATCATAGGAGACGAAGCCTTCTATTACTATAAAATCAATTATTTCAATTTTGACTGGACTCCCACTATATTATCCAAAAATGAATATTTAGAAGGGATAGATAATATCCTTATACAGGATACAGAAAATTCATTAAACAGCTTGCAGATTTACACTCATTTTAAAGTCCAAATCCCCAATAACAGTACTCGCGCCCTAAAAAAAAGCGGTAATTATGTTTTTGAACTTTACAATAATAATGAAGAATTAGTTTTTTCGAAAAAATTCATTGTTTTCCAAAAAGGCGCCACCATACAAGCTAGCATTAAACGATCAAGAGATTTTAATTTTTTAAACAAAAAACAAACTGTGCAGTTTGAAATTAATGCAAATCAATTACTTATAAACCCCAAAAAAAACCTTAAAATCCTTGTACTTCAAAACAATAATTTAAAAACCTCTATTACCAATCTAAAACCTCAATATACTATTGGCAATAAATTTATTTATAGATATGATAAAGAAGCGAGTTTTTGGGGAGGAAATGAATACTGGAATTTTGATAATAAAGAGGTAAGAAACGCCAATGTAAACATAAGTCACATTGAGCTAAAAGAAATTTATCACAATTACTTATATGGCCACTCTAACCGATCTGCTAGGGTATACACTTTTTTCCCTGATGTAAATGGTAACTTTGTCGTTCGAAATATAGATGCACAAAATAGTGATGTAGAAGCCGAATATGTATGGATACATTTTAAATTAAACAATCCCCGTTTAAATGAAAAAGAAATTCATATTTATGGTAATTTCAATAATTTTATTACCGACGAAAGTACACTTTTAACTTACAACAACGAACAACGTGCTTACACAGGAAAGCGCTTATTTAAACAAGGATTTTACAATTACAAATACGTTACTAAAGACAAAAACGGAATCTTAGATGAAAATGCTATTAGTGGTAATTTTGACAAAACCGAAAACGAATATATTATTATCGCTTATTATCGTGCTCCAAATAGCCGTAATGACCAGATAATCGGCATTGGCAGTGCTAATTCTGCCGATATAACCAATTAAATGAAGGCTGTTTTTTTTCTTTTACACAGATTTCATTTTAATAGTGATTATTTTTATAAAATTTACTATATTGTATGCACAAATTAACAGTTTAGGTAATTTGAATATGGTACAACAGGTTACAAGTGGAATAAAAATTTCTGTCGAAACAAATTTCGAAGGTACGTTCTATAAGAACTATAAGATTCACTTTGCCTTTGGCTACCGAGTTACTATAGAAAATCAAAGTAAAGATTCTGTGCAATTAACCTCTAGATTTTGGAAAATAAAAGACGCTTTAAATAGCACCGAAATTGTAGAAGGAGAAGGTGTTGTTGGCAAAAAACCTGTATTAAGACCTGGAGAATCTCACACATATTCTAGTGGTTGTTTATTATCATCCCCTTTTGGCTCTATGGATGGGTATTACAATATGATTAACTTTACTTCTACCAAAAAATTCAAAGTTATCATCCCTTCTTTCAAATTGAGTGCTCCTTTTGCTATCAATTAATACAAAAAATCACTCTTTTTAGAATTTCTTCAAATTAAAATCAATTTTAGATGCTCGCTAAAAGCATTATATGACAGCTCAACATAATCATACAATCAAAGATTATCATTTTATTATTATCTTTTTTAGTTTATTCGCTATCAAAAAACCACAAATTATGTTTTTCTAAAAAATTACCCCTTAACAACATTCAATTTCTTTTATGTTCTTGATTTAATTAATTTTAATGAAACTCAATTTGACAGCAACACAATGAATCAACTTAAATTAATTATACTCGCATCCCTAGTCATAGCACCCTTCAAAAACTATTGCAAAGCACAATCTTTAAAAAACAACATCTCAAAAGTGAACTACCCAATTACAAAAAAAGTTGACAGTATTGATACTTATTTCGACACCCCCATTAAAGATCCTTATCGCTGGTTAGAAGATGATCGGAGCTCCGAAACTAAAAAATGGGTTAAAACACAAAACAAAACCACTTTTGAGTATTTAAATAAAATACCTTACCGAGAAAGTTTTCGTAAGCGTTTAGAAAAACTATGGAATTACGAAAAAATAACGGCTCCTTTTAAAGAAGGCAAGCACACCTATTATTATAAAAACAACGGACTTCAAAACCAATATGTCCTATACAAAAAAGGAAGCCAAAATACTGATGAAGTTTTTTTAGACCCAAATACATTTGCTAAAGACGGCACCACATCACTTGCTTCAATTAATTTTTCAAAAGATGGGAGTTTGGCTGCTTATGCCATATCTGAAGGCGGAAGTGATTGGCGAAAAATTATAACTATTAATACAGAATCAAAAGAAATTATTGAAGACACTCTTGTTAATGTTAAATTTAGCGGCATTGCCTGGAAAGGAAATGAAGGTTTTTATTACTCCAGCTACGACAAACCAGAGGGCAGCGATTTATCTACCAAAACCGATCAACATAAATTATATTATCACAAATTAGGAACTCCTCAAAAATCGGATAAAGTTATTTTTGGAGGGAATGACACCGAAAAACATCGATACGTTCAAGGCTACTTAACCGAAGATGAAAAATTTTTAGTCATTACAGCTTCCGAGTCTACATCTGGCAACAAACTATTTATCCAAGACCTAAGTAACCCTAAGAGCAAATTAATCACTATTCTCAACAATTTTGATTCGGATAGCTATATTATTGACAATACAGACAATGAACTTTTTATAGTAACCAATAAAAATGCTCCAAACAAAAAAATTGTCAGCACTCAAGCCGTTAATCCTAGTCCTGAAAACTGGAATGACGTCATTCCTGAAACCGAAAATGTACTTTCTGCCAATACTGGTGGTGGTTATTTTTTTATAGAATATACTGTTGATGCTATTTCAAAAGTATACCAATATGATTATAGCGGAAAAATGATTCGAGAAGTTAAATTACCTGGCATTGGAAGTGCTAGTGGTTTTGAAGGCAAAAAAGAAGCTACCGAATTTTATTTCAATTTCACAAACTACAACACTCCTTGGACCACTTACAAATACACCATTGAAACTGGTCAATATGAATTATACTGGAAAGCTAATGTAGATTTTGAGTCCAATAATTACGAATCCAAACAAATTTTTTACACCTCTAAAGATGGGACCAAAATACCTATGATTATAACTCATAAAAAAGGGATTAAACTCAATGGAAAAAACCCGACTATTTTATATGGTTATGGAGGATTCAACATAAGTTTAACACCTAGTTTTAGCACACCTAATGCTGTTTGGCTAGAACAAGGAGGTATTTATGCCGTTGCAAACTTACGTGGCGGAGGAGAATATGGCAAAAAATGGCATTTAGCTGGAACAAAATTAAAAAAACAAAATGTGTTTGATGATTTTGCAGCCGCTGCACAATTTTTAATTTCCAATCAATATACATCATCAGATTTTTTAGCCCTACGAGGCGGTAGTAATGGAGGGCTTTTAGTTGGCGCCACACTAACACAACAACCCAATTTAGCTAAAGTTGCCATTTGTCAAGTTGGTGTCTTAGACATGTTACGCTACCACACCTTTACAGCAGGAGCAGGCTGGGCATATGATTACGGAACTGCCGAAGAAAGCAAAGAAATGTTTGAATATCTAAAAAAATATTCCCCATTACACAATGTAAAAAAAGGTATTGAATACCCTGCCACACTTATTACAACTGGTGATCATGATGATCGAGTGGTACCTGCACATAGCTTTAAATTTGCAGCCACATTACAAGAACATCAAACTGGAAATAACCCTACTCTAATTCGTATTGAAACCAATGCTGGTCATGGCGCAGGAACACCTATTAGCAAAACTATTGAACAATATGCAGACATATTCTCTTTTTGCCTATTTAATATGAATATTAAAACTGTTCCTAATCCTTAAAAAAAATAGAGCGAATTACATAATATATCTTATATGATTCGCTCTATTTTTTTTAATATTCCTAAAAATTAATTACTATACTACATCAAACCTATATACAATACCAGCTTGTTTTATATGACAATAACTACAGTTGGAATCGTATATAAAAGTATATTTTTTATCTATATCAAAACCCAACTTATCAACTTTAAACTCGCCTTCAAAATCTTTACAAAAATTTGGGGTATATCTTTTAATCAAATAATTATCACCGTCATCTACAACCTCTATTTCAAAATAGGCACTTGCTCCTATTCCAGATAGCAATTGTGCTTTCCCCTTTTTTTTATCAAGATTTTCATTAGCTATTTCAGGAATTCGAGGATCAAAATAATTTGTCAAATTTTCTTTTAACATATGACCATCATATTCACCTACATTACCATGTAATATTTTATAAATTTTCCCTCCATTAGCTCCATACTTTACATTACCTAAAGGACTAGGTGTAAATGAACTATTGCGTTTTAAAACTTTTATTATTTTTTTATCAGTTGATGACTTTATTAAAGTATCGGCAACCAAACGCGAACAATTACTCCCTACATTTCCAAAGGTCAAATACGGCACACTCCCTTGATCTTGTAAATTATTTAAAAACCCAATGGCTTTCTCATAATTAACATCATGACATACAGAGGCTATCAAACGCCCACTACCATGTGTTTTTTCTGGATGTGCATCTAACCACAATAAAATCGTTTCTATATTTTCAATATAACCCGAACTTGATATTTTAGCTTTAAAAGGAATTTCCAACTCCACATCTGTTCTAGCGCTTCTTACTCTTCCTTTACCTATAGGTGTAATGTAACGACCAAAATCAAAATATTGAATGTTGCCCGTAGCATTTTCAATTAATAACAAAATAGCATGTCCTGCTTTTATATATTTTTTTCGACCTAAGCCTACTAATGGAAAAAAATAATTCAGTACTTTTTCTTCAGAATAACGAACAAAAGTATCGGGGAAAGCGATGGGGATAATTTTACCTGTGTTCAAGTATTTCTATATATTTATTGCTTCAAAGGATTTTTGAAACACTTTATTAATTACTAAATCTTCATAACGCATTTGAACACTTTGATCATCAACAACCACTTGAGTAATACTGCGTGTTTGTAAATCACCTCGTTTTATTTGCAAATCGTAATATTCATTACCAATGCCTCCTGTTTTATGAAAATGGATTAATGAATCTTTATCAATCTGATTATTCAATTTAAAATCTGCCAACCAATCCCTTCTCATTTGCTTCATATCATCGGTATACAATGTTGACGAGGACCATATGTGCATGTTTGCTGTATCCAATTTTTGTAAATGCTTTTTTGATCCATCCCAAACCAATTCGTAAAAATTTAACTCAGAACGCCAATCTACAGCCACTAAAGTAAAAGGCTCTAAATCCTTACAGTTATAATTCTGCATGGCTTCCCATAAATTATCTTCAGCCAACAAATCAGTAACCACTACTCCTCGACTATGTCTGTAATTATGGGTTTTGATATGGTTTTTATAGCCTCCGTTTAACAAACAAATCATTGTTTGTTCATCACTTGCTGCTATCCAAGTTCCGCCAGCCACTTCATCTTTCGGATAAAGTAACTTTTTCTGCCCATGTTTATAACTTGCCACGGGTAATGTTTTACGACCTATCGCCTCATCTCGGTTTGAAGTTAAAATGAAACTATTCTTATTTAAAGAAACTAAAGTAACTGTACACATATAATTTTATCAGTCAATGCAATCTATAACAACTTACAAAAAAATCCTAATTCCTAACCTTTATATTTCATTGGTAAATGAACTACTTTTTTGGTTTCAAAAAAATTTTCTTCGAAAAAATCAGCTAGTGGATACTCTTTACTAGTTGAAAAAACACTCAATTCTTCGGTTAAATCACCACCTTTTAAATACAATATACCATTTTTAAGTTCATGATTTGATTTCTTTTTAATATTACTACGCACCCATTTTACAAAATCTGGCATTTTGGTTACCGCCCTACTTACAATAAAATCAAACTGCCTATCAAAGGTTCCTGCACGTTTTTGTTCTGCTTTAACATTAGTCAAGCCTAAAGTTTCTACTACAGCATTTACCACTTTTATTTTTTTTGCAATTACATCGCATAAATAAAAATTTGTTTCTGGAAAAAGAATAGCCAAAGGAACCCCAGGAAACCCACCACCTGTTCCAACATCCATAACCAAGGATCCAGGCAAAAAAGCTTGTACTTTTGCAATTCCTAAAGAATGAAGCACATGCCTTTCATAAAGCAACTCTATATCCTTCCTAGAAACAACATTAATTTTAGCATTCCAATCGGTATATAACTCCTTTAGTTTTTCAAACTGCTCTATTTGTTCCTCAGTTAAATTTGGAAAATATTTTAATATAATTTGCATACAGGTATTAAATAAGTCACAAAAATAAGTTTTAGATTGCTATTTTTAGAAAATTGAGAGGAGTAAAAAATATAAATACCTATTTTTGTATGTTGAATAGGAATTACAGCTTTAAGAAAATTTAACAAAACTGTTCCTAAAACCTACTACCTATATGAAAGGAGCCCAAATACGTTTTAGCCGAGTAAATTCCCCTGCTTTTTTTAAAACGCTTAATCGTAGAGTAAACACTTATTTTAAGGAACATAATATTAAAAAAACTGGAAATTGGAAACTACACCTTAAAACTATGGTTATGTTTGCTTTATTTGTTACACCTTACTTTTTAATTTTACTTACTCCTATACCTCAATGGCTAATGCTTTTATTGTGTATTATAATGGGAATTGGTATGGCAGGAATTGGTATGAATGTGATGCACGATGGTAACCATGGATCTTATTCCTCAAAAAAATGGGTCAATAAACTTATGGGAGCTAGCATGTATTTTTTAGCTGGTAATGTATACAATTGGCAAGTACAACACAATGTACTCCACCATACCTACACTAATATTCATGGACATGATGAAGATTTAGACGCTGGTCGTATCATTCGTTTTAGCCAACATTCTGACTGGAAATATTTCCATAAATTTCAACATATATACTCCATATTTCTATACGGTTTATTAACTGTAAATTGGGTAACTACTGTTGATTTTAAACAAACTGCACGCTATTTAAAACGCAAACTTTCATACGAAAAGCTTCCTAACGCTGTAAAGCAATGGACAACAGTTATAGTTAGTAAAATCCTATATTTTATTGTATGGATTGTTACACCTATGTTAGTATTAGATATAGCATGGTATAAAATATTACTTGGTTTTTTTGTTATGCATTATGTTGCCGGGCTAATTTTGAGTACCGTATTCCAACTGGCACATATTATTGAAGAAACCGAAACCCCTTTACCTAGTAAAGAAGGTACAATGAAAAATACATGGGCAATACACCAATTATTTACCACAACTAACTTTGGCACTAATAATAAATTTTTAAGCTGGTTTACAGGTGGTTTAAATCATCAGGTAGAGCATCATATTTTTCCAAATATTAGTCATGTACATTATCCTAAAATTTCAAAAATAATAAAAGAAACTGCTAATGAATTTAACCTTCCCTATTATGAATACAAAAGCATGGGAAGCGCTTTAGCAGCACATTTTAGACATTTAAAAAATTTGGGTATGAATCCCAATTTAACCTCATAAAGCACATAATTTAAATAACAATGAGTAATCAATTATCCGAAAGAATTAATAGTTTAGCACCATCTGCAACACTGGAAATGGCTGCTAAGGCACGTGAATTAAGAGCCGCTGGAAAAGACATTATTGGTCTTAGTTTAGGAGAGCCTGATTTTAACACACCTGATTACATAAAAGATGCAGCAATTCAAGCTGTAAATGATGATTACAACTCATACACTCCCGTTGATGGTTATGGCGATCTAAAAGACGCTATTATTACTAAATTCAAACGAGATAACAACCTAAGTTATGAGGCTTCTCAAATTGTAGTATCTACTGGTGCCAAACAAGCATTATACAATGTAGCACAAGTATGCCTAAATAAAGGTGATGAAGTTATTTTACCATGCCCTTACTGGGTTAGCTACAGCGACATTGTAAAATTAGCCGATGGAGTGCCTGTTGAAGTTGCTACTTCAATTGATAGCGATTTTAAAATGACTCCAGAGCAATTAGAAGCTGCAATTACTCCAAAGACTAAAATGCTTTGGTATAGTTCTCCTTGTAATCCAAGTGGATCCATTTACAGTAAAGAAGAATTAAGAGCTTTAGCTGATGTACTAAAAAAACACCCACAAATTGTTGTTGTGAGTGATGAAATTTACGAACACATCAATTACGGAGTTACCGCTCATGCTTCAATGGCTGAATTTGAAGACATGTACGATCGTACGGTTACCGTTAACGGTGTTGCAAAAGCTTTTGCTATGACTGGATGGAGAATCGGTTATATTGGAGCTCCAACATATATAGCACGTGCTTGCAACAAACTACAAGGGCAAGTAACCAGTGGCGCCAATTGTATTGCACAACGCGCAGTTATTACTGCTCTAGTAGAACCAGTAAGCCGTATTCAATATATGGTTGACAAATTTAAAGAACGTAGAAAGTTAATTTTAGGCTTATTAAACGATATCGAAGGATTTAAGTGTAATGAACCCGAAGGTGCTTTTTATGTATACCCAGACGTTACAGCCTTTTTTGGTAAAACACTTGGCGGAAAAAAGATAAATAATGCATCAGAATTTGCTATTTACCTACTTGAAGCAGCTAATGTAGCTACTGTTACTGGAGATGCATTTGGAAATGGAAATTGTATTCGTATTTCATATGCTGCAAGCGAAGAACAAATTATAGAAGCTATTAAGCGTATTAAAAATGCTGTAAGCTAAAAATATAGTAGCTATTTTTTTACACCTATCAAAAACCATCCTTATCTGGATGGTTTTTTTATTAAAGTTATTGTCCCGCTTTAAAAAAGTAAATACTTAAATAAAAATACACCCCTTATTAATTAACAACTTAATTTAAAATTATTTTTAAACAGCATTAAATAATTTAATATTAATTAATTTATATACTAAAAAAAACAATTACAATGTTTTCGTTACAATTTAGTAACTTAAAATTCACTCATTGTTTACATTAAAAAAACTCAGTACCTAGATCTAACTAGTAAATTTGGCTAAATTTTTATTCAAACCTTTACTATGAAAAAAAGCCTACTCTTACTATTTTTAATGCTTATATCGATAAGCAGTTTTGCGCAGGGAGTAACCCGGTCTGCAGTTTCTGGAAAAATAACAGATGATAAGGACACTCCTGTTTTAGGAGCACAAGTAGTAGTTGTCGATGTTAATTCTGGCACACTATATGGCGCATTAACCGATGAGGATGGGTACTACCGAATTTCAAATGTGAAACCAGGTGGTCCTTATAAATTTTCTGCTATTTATGTAGGATATACAGATTATGTTATTGAAAATATTTTTATCCAATTAGGACAAACAAAAAATATCAATGGAAAATTATCTGAAGATATTAGTCAATTAAACGAAGTGATAATTACAACTTCTAAAAGTGGTGTATTCAATTCCAAACGTACGGGAGCTGAAACTTCAATTTCTCAAAATGACATCAACAAAATACCACAGGCATCACGCTCGGTTGCCGATTTTGTTCGTTTAACTCCTCAGGCTCAAATTAGCGAAGGAGATGACGGATTTTCCATTTCATTAGGTGGTCAAAATAATCGATTCAACTCTATTTATGTAGATGGTGCTGTAAGTAATGATGTATTTGGTTTAGCTGGATCTGGAACCAATGGCGGACAAACTGGAGTGAATCCCTTTTCAATTGATGCTATTGAATCATTTCAAGTACAGATTGCACCTTTTGATGTTCGAGTTTCTGGTTTTGCAGGAGGAGCTATAAGTGCCATTACAAGATCTGGATCTAATAATTGGGAAGGTTCTGTTTATAGTTTTTTAAGAAATCAAGACTGGGCTGGTAAAACACCTCCTGATATTGCAAGAGATGAACCTAGAGAAAAATTACCAAAATTTACATCCTTAACTTCTGGTCTTAGACTAGGCGGACCTATTGTTAAAGATAAATTATTCTTTTTTGTAAATTATGAAAGAGGTGAAACCGAAACACCTCAACCTTTTAATATTGCAAACTACACTGGTGATACGAATACACTTGCTGGAATTTCAGAATTTAGGCAAAGAGTTTTTGAGAGATATGGATATCAAGTAGGAAGTTTTGAAGAAGCAAGAACTTTAGAAAGTAATAACCTTACTTTAAAATTAGATGCCAACATCAACAAAAACCACAAATTATCTTTAAAATATAATTTAATCACCGCCGATAATTTAGAGGCTCGAGAATCTGATAATAGAGGTATTGGTTTTTCAAATGGTTCTGAATTTTTTAAAAGTAGAACCAATACATTTGCTACTGAATTAAATTCTAATTTTGGTTCTAAATTTGCCAACAGTCTTATTGCAAATTATACTAGTGTTAGAGATGACAGAGATCCAAGTGGCTCCCCTTTTCCTACGGTACGTATAGCAGATGGTTTAGATATTGGTCGCTTTGATCAAGGTTTAATTTTTGGAGCCGAACCTTTTTCTACTGCTAATTTATTAGATCAAGATATATTTACAATAACAGATAATTTTGAGATTTTTTTAAGAAAACACAATTTAACCATTGGTACTCATCACGAATTTGCAAAAGTTAAAAACTTATTTTTTGCTCACAACTTTGGTAATTATGTTTTTGCAACAACAGATGATTTTATAAACGGACAACCTATCGATGATTTTCAACGTGGTTTTTCTTTAGTTAGTCCTGGGATTGGAGATGCTTCTTCTGGTGCTTCAGAATTTAGCAGCAGTCAACATGGTATTTATGTTCAAGATGAATTTCGTGCTTCTGATAATTTAACACTTACAGCTGGTTTAAGATTTGATATTCCAGTTTGGGAAAATGGACCTAGTAATAGTGACTTTAACGAGGATTTACAATTATTTAATGAAGATGGCTCACCAGCTGGTGTACAAATATCCGCTGCTAGTGAATTAGAAGCTGCTGGAAAAAATTTAAGAGGTGCCCGTGTAGGCAAAAAAATAAAGTCACAAGTTCACTTCTCTCCTCGTTTTGGATTTAACTGGGATGTTTTTGGCAATAGAACTACTCAAGTTAGAGGTGGTGCTGGAATATTTACTTCAAGAGCTCCTTTAGTATGGCCAGGAGCAACTTACAACAACAACGGAGTAACAGGTGGATTTACTACTGAACGTGATTTTGATCCTGGACAAACTTTTGTGCCTGATGTGAACAATCAACCTAATCAATTAGTACCTGGCTCAGGTGATATTGGTGGTGAAATTAATTTAATTGCGCCAGACACTAAATTACCTCAAGTTGCTAAATATAATATTGCTATAGATCAAAAAATAAAAGCTTTAGGTGGTTTAATTGTTAGTACAGATTTCATATACTCCAATACATTAAATGGATTAAGATTTGAGCAATTGAATATTGTTGGGCAAGAAGGTGTAGACTCCAGAATTAACAATGGTACCCCCGACAATAGACCTTTCTTTAATGATGATAAGGTAATTGATCGATATAATGACATCTTTTTGTTAAGTAATACTCATAAGGGAGAGTCTTGGAATGCCTCTGTAACTATAAAAAAACCTTTCCAAAATGGTTTTGCTGGTCAGGTAAGTTATTCCTATGGTGATTCTAGATCCTTATTTGATGGAACAAGTTCTCGTTTTGTATCCAACTGGAGAAATCAAGTAACTATAAACGGAAAAAATAATGCCTTGGTCGGACGCTCAAATTTTGCACAAGGACATAGAATAACCGCTAATGCTTCATACGAATTAGAATGGGCTAAAAAGTTCAAAACTACTATTAGTTTATTTTACGAAGGTAGACAAAGTCCTTCGACATCATATATTTATGGAGGTAATGATTTATTAGGTGATAATCGAAGTGATAATGCGTTAATTTTTGTTCCTGCTTCTCGCGATCAAATTAACTTAGTTGATCTAATTGATGGCTCTGGAAATGTAACACGAACTGCCGATCAACAATATGAAGATTTAGAAGCTTTTATTAATGGTAATGATTATTTAAGATCTAGAAGAGGAGAATATGCTGAACGTAACGGAGACCAAGGACCTTGGAGCCATATTATCGATCTAAGACTTTTACAAGATTTAAATATTAATCTCGGAAATAAAAAACACACTTTCCAATTCTCTGTAGATATTTTCAACTTCACTAACTTACTAAATAAGGATTGGGGAAAACTAAAACGTTTTGATAACATTAGATCATCAACTATAAATGTTGTAGAGAATGGTCAAACCCCTAGTTTTACTTTTGATAGAAACAGAGTTGATAACGATAATTTAGAAGAATTAGACGACGAAGGAATCCAATCATCACGCTGGCAAATGCAACTTGGATTACGTTACATTTTTAAATAATAATAGTTTATAATTTACACTAAAAATCCATTTATGAAATTTCATAAATGGATTTTTTTAATTTCGCTCTTATGAAAAATATATGTCTAATACTAAGTTTACTTATCTGTATCAATAGTACTTATGCGCTACCCTCTTGGGGAAAAACTGGTCATCGTGCCGTTGGTGCTATTGCCGAAAAACATCTTTCGCGCAAAGCTTTAAAAAAAATTAACAAACTACTTAATGGAGCATCATTAGCATATGTATCAATATATGCCGATGAAATAAGAAGCAATCCCAAATACAATGATTTTGCTCCTTGGCATTATGTAAATTTTGAAGATGACAAAAAATATGGAGAAACCCCAACAAACCCAAAGGGCGATTTAATTCAAGGAATAAAATCCTGTATTTTAAAAATCAGAGACTTAAAAACCTCCGTGAACGACAAGCAATTCTATCTTAAATTTTTAGTGCATTTAGTAGGTGATTTACACCAACCACTACACACGGGTAATGCTGAAGATAAAGGCGGAAATACTATTAAAGTTGATTGGTTCAAAGAACATTCAAATTTGCATCGTGTTTGGGATTCCAATATGATTGATAGCTATAAAATGAGTTACTCCGAATTATCAAAAAACACAAAACAAAAAACAAAAACCGATATCGCCAAAATTAAATCGGGCACACTATTGGATTGGGTATACGAATCTAAGTCATTAGCTACAAAAGTTTATGCTTCTGCCAAAATGAATGATAATTTGAGTTACACCTACATGTACCATAACTTTCCAACAGCCGAAAATCAATTACAAAAAGCAGGCATACGCTTAGCTCATGTTTTAAAATTAGCACTCTGTGGTAAAAACACTGAACTAGATGCTTTTTTTAATGGAATTTAATGTGATAAGGCTACAAAAGTATTCCTGCAATACAAGCTGTCATCCAACTTGCTAAAGCACCACCTAACATAGCTTTCATAGCTAATTTAGCCACATCTTTTTTCTTATTAGGAGCTATCCCCGAAATGCCACCTATCTGAATTCCGATAGAGGCAAAATTTGCAAAACCGCACAATGCATAACTTGCAATTTGTGCGGTACGCTGTGATATTTCGTTATTCTTTAACATTACGCCCAAATCTTTATAAGCGATAAGTTCTGTTAAAGCTATTTTTTCCCCCAATAAGGTTCCAAACGCTCCTGCCTCAGACCATGGAATACCCATAATAAAGGCTAATGGCTTAAAAAAGAAACCAAAAATTTCTGCCATCGAAGTATTTACTAAACTTAATAATCCATCAACTAATGCTACCATACCCACAATAGCAATTAACATTGCCGCAATATTTGCAGCTAATTTTAAACCATCAACAGCTCCATCAGCTATTGCTTCAACAACATTACTATCATTATCACTAGCCACCATATCTACCTTTCCTTTAGTCTCTGAAGGTTCCGTTTCTGGAAACATAATTTTAGAAATAACAATTGCCGCAGGAGCACTCATTATTGATGCTGCCATTAAATGTCCCGCTATGCCTGGAATATTATCAAGCATTTTTACATATATCGCCATCACTCCACCTGCTACTGTGGCAAATCCACCTACCATAACTGTCATTAATTCCGACTTAGTCATGTTTTTAACGTAGGGTTTTACTAATAAAGGAGCTTCAGTTTGGCCTACAAAAATACTTCCCACCACACTCAATGTTTCACTTCCACTTGTTCCCAATAATTTTTGCATTAATTTGGAAAGACCTTTAACTATAAATTGCATCACTTTTAAATGATATAAAAGACTCATTAATGCAGAGAAAAAGATTATTGTTGGCAACACACGTACTGCAAAGTTTATAATTGGTGATTCGACCTGACCGCTTACAAATGAGGCAAAAAGAAAATCACCTCCTTTATCGGCAAAAGCAAGTAGTTTTTTTATTAGTGTATCAAAAAAATTAAAAAAAGGCAAACCTATAGGAGTCTTTAATATCAAAAGCGCAAATGCCAATTGAAGTATTGCTCCTTTTAGTACTATTTTGTAATCTATTTTTTTTCTGTTATTACTCACTAAAAAAGCTACAAATAATAGCACTAACAACCCAACAACTCCTATAAATTTAAACATCGTTTACTTTTGATTAACATTCGCTAAATTTAAATTTTTTAAATTGTTTTGCAATTTGATCTACTAAAATTTAACTATGAATTCTATTCTTTTAAGATTTCTCTTACTTATTTTGTTTTATTTTACATTTACTAATTGTATTTCTTCTCAAAATTTAGAAAATGAGAATAAATCTTATAAAAAAGTAACACTTAAATTTATTGGAGAGCAAATTTTAGATGCTCATCTTATTTTTGAGAATACAAAAGTAGGAGGTCTTTCTGGTATTGATTATGCCAATGGAGTTTGGTATTTAATATCAGACGATTCGCAAAATCCAATACGCTTTTATGAGATGAATTTAACTTTTAATGATACTTCTTTTACTGCTGTAGAAGTTTTAAAAGTAAACAAACTATTAAACTCAAATAAAGTCGCTTTTGAGCAAAAAACTATTGATGGTGAATCTATTCGATTCGACCCTGTTTCAAATAAATTCATATGGACCTCTGAAGGTGCTTTATCCCTTGGAATCTTTCCTACACTTTTCGAAACTGATCCCAATACATTGACTAGTCTTCCTATAAAAAAAATTTCAAAGGAACAACAAAGTATTCCCAACGGAAGCTTAGAGGGATTAAGCATAGGACATAACTATAATGAATATTGGTTTTCAATGGAATTACCTTTAAAAACAGATGGTGAGCAACCGACATTTACCTCAAATTCTTCTCCCGTAAGACTAAGCTGTTTTTACAAAAAAAATAAAAAAATCACTAAACAATATGCCTACACTCTAGATAAAGTTGCTTTAAAACCTAAAACAGAAAATGATATAGCCATAAACGGATTAGTTGAAATACTTGCCATTAGCAATACTCAATTTTTAACCCTGGAGCGCTCCTACACTAGCAATAATGGAAATACAGTAAAGCTTTACTTAAGCAGCATTACAGATGCTACTGATATTAGTACCATAAAATCATTAAAAAATGCTACTTATAATACCATAAAAAAAGAACTTGTACTAAATCTTGATTCCATAAAAAACCAATTACCTAGCAAAAGGATCGATAATTTAGAAGGCATGTGTTTAGGTCCTAAACTTTCAAATGGCAATCATAGTTTAGTTTTAGTAGCTGATAATAATTTTAATAAATTTGGTGAACAATTGAATCAATTTATTGTTTTTGAATTGATCCCTTCATTTTAAATTTGCAAAGCATTTAAAAAAGTCATTATTCTTTTTCAAATAACAAAACTGAACTGTTCATATCGTTTTATTTAAATATAAAACAATAAAGAATATGGTCAGTTATTGTGTAACCTTTTTATTTTTTATAAAATTACATATCTAAATACACATCTATGTATATTATCGGAATTACAGGAGGAACTGCTAGTGGTAAAACTACTTTTGTAAAAGAACTTTTAGGTCAATGTAATGCTAATTGGGTCAATATTATTAGTCAGGATGATTATTATAAGCCTTTAGATGGACTTTCATTACTCGAAAAAAATAAAATCAATTTTGATCACCCCAAAGCATTAGATTTTGATTTACTGGAAAAACACATACTTTCTTTAAAAAAAGGTGAAGTAATTAAAAAACCTATCTATAGTTTTGAAACCCATGATAGGTTAAAAAAAACTGTAAGTATAAAACCTAAACCCATTTTAATTTTAGAAGGTATATTAGCCTTATCGGTTTCAAAAATTAAAACACTATGTGACTATACTATTTTTGTAAACGCATCTGAAGAAATTAGACAAGAAAGACGTTTAAAAAGAGATATGGAAGAAAGAGGTCGTACTAAAGAAAGTATATTAGAGCAATTTGATACAAATATTCATCCGATGCATCGTAAGTTTATAGAACCTTTAAAAAATGAGGTGAATTTAATTGTTGATGGCACAAAAAAATTTAAAGAACCTATACAAACTATAGTTAGCTTAATAGAGAAAAAAATATAGTTGTACTAAATTTTACAATCTAAAAACAGGTCCTAAATCAACGTTATGACTTAGTTCTACGCAAATAGGCGTATTCAGAGAATAGCTTGATTCTCAAAAATTATACATAAAAAATCCAAAATTTGATAAATTCAAGTTTTGGATTTTTATTTTTTAGGTCATTTTAGTCTAAAAAGGCGCATTCAGAATACTCAAAACCCTTGTAAATACAAGGGTTTTGAGTATTCTGAATGCGCCAAAGTAGTAGCAGCGAAGCTGCTCTTGAAGTAACTTCCAGTAAAGAAGCTTCAAGTGATTTTACAAGCATAAGTTTTGATGATATTTAAACTAGCTATTTTTAAAACATACTAATATTACGACCACTAACTAGCTAACTACTAAAAGCAACGCTATTCTTTTCAGAATTTGTTGCTTTTTTTATTACAAGTATTTATAAATTTTCCTAGCATAGCCTTTTCTTAACCCATTTTTACTAGTTCTCATTTTAAATTACTTCAATAAAAACTAGAGATGCTTTTATTAGCCTGCTAATAAATATCAAGCTTAAAACTGGTAAAAAAACCTGTTTTGTAATCTACAATTAAAAAAAATAAAATTTTTAACACGAATTAACAATGAGTTAACAAACTCATTTGCAGCCATCAAAATTTTACCAAAATCAAGTGGTTATTATTACTGACCGACTAGCTAATATTTACAAATAATATTAACTAAAATTTTTCGTTATGCCTTAAAAAAGCTTATGGAAAATTATTTAAAATTACTTCAAATCAAAGGGAACTTAAATCCCTTTAACAAATTACGAAGCGTTTTCAGCTCCAGAATTATTGCTCCAATAATTCTTGTTTTATTATCTGCAAACTTTAAAGGGATTGCACAAATTGATAAATCAGTTCGGTTTGTTTACATGGTACCTGCCGACAAAACATTTAATGAAGATTATGTTACCGGAATTGAAAACATAGCCATTGACCTGCAAAGATGGTTTCATGAACAATTAGGAGGACGTACTTTTGCTATCAATACCCCAATAGTTGAGGTTATCAATAGCAATAAAGATTCCTCTTGGTTTATTGAAAATCGCAATATCTTTTTAGATAGACGTTTCTGGCCTATATTTAATACTATTGTTGAAGCTAACGAATTGATTGGAGCAGAAGAAGATGACCCCAATTTTATTTGGCTAATTTTTAATGACATCCCGGACGTCAATGGATCTTCTAGGCCTTCTATTGCCTATTTGACTGGTAACGATCTGGCTGGTTCAATAAATCAAAATCCTAATATTACTGGTCCAAATAGGATTATAGGTGGTGTGGGACACGAATTAGGACACACCCTTAGTTTAGTCCATCCAGAAGATATTCCTGAAAATCGAAATGCCATTATGTGGACAGGATTAAACACCTATCCCGATGCTTTTTTAAGGGAAGATGAAAAGGAAATATTATTAAATCATCCCAGATACAAATTTTTCTTTCAAACCGATGTGTACTCTTGTGATGAAGGCGTTCGATGCTATGATGGAAATCTTTGTACTATAGATGATAAATTTGATGAAAATTGCAATTGTATTCCAGGCCCTAAAAGCGACAAATTCGATTGTACTGAGACTGATGAACAAACTTTAAGTGTAACCACAAATGTAATTCACAACAACAATCTACAATCTTTAAGTGTATATCCAAATCCCACCAAGGATATTACTCTTTTAAAAGGGGTATCAAAAGGAAATACAGTTAAAATTATTGATGCACAGGGGAGAGAAGTTTTTAAAACCACCGCAACAACTGACAACTTTGAGATTGACACTAGTGACTGGGTTATAGGCGTTTATTTTGTTATTGTAAATAATAAAAAATCATCCGTACAAATTGTACATAAATAATCCTACACGGTAAAATAAAAAAAGTCTTTATTGCAAAATTGCAATAAAGACTTTTTTATTAACCTTAGGGTATTTGCCGCAAGGCATTCCTACTTTACATCCATCAATTCCACATCAAAAACCAAAGTTGCATTAGGTGGAATTACTCCGCCTGCTCCTTGCTCTCCATATGCAATATGTGGAGGAATCACAAAACGTGCCTTATCACCTACTTGTAACAAAGCAATACCTTCATCCCAACCAGCAATTACATGACCCATTCCTAATGGAAAATCAATAGGTTCGTTACGCTTATATGATGAATCGAACACTGTTCCATCTGGTAATGATCCTTTATAATGTACCGATACTGTTTTTCCTTTTTCAGCTTGTGCACCAGTTCCTTTATTGATTACCTTATAATGTAATCCACTCTCTGTTTTATCAAAGCCAGCAGCTAAATCTGCTAATAAAGTCTCTGCTTCTTTTGTAGCTGCAGCTTCTCTTTCTGCTTTTGCTCCATTAAATAATCTAAATGCCTCTACTGCATTAAAAGCTTCTGCTTCTGCTCCTACTCTTACAATTTCTAATGTTTCAATAGCATCTCCTTGAGCAATTGTATCAACTATATCTTGACCTTCTACTACATTTCCAAAAACAGTATGCTTACCATCTAACCAAGCTGTTTCGACATGAGTAATAAAAAACTGACTTCCATTTGTACCAGGACCTGCATTAGCCATTGACAATATTCCAGGACCACTGTGCTTTAAATCTGGATGAATTTCATCATCAAACTTATAACCAGGGTTTCCTGTTCCAGTACCTTGAGGACATCCCCCTTGTATCATAAAATCAGGGATAACACGGTGGAATTTCAATCCATCATAATATTTTTCCCCTTGAGGTTTAGCTGAATTTTCTAAATTCCCTTCTGCTAAAGCAACAAAATTACCTACTGTTCCTGGTGTTTTTTCAAACTCTAAATTGACTAAAATCGCTCCTTTTGTAGTGTTGAATTTAGCGTATAATCCGTTTTGCATACTACTTGATTGTTATGATATTATAAAATTGGTATTACAAGTTGCAAATATACTTGCCCTATATGAAGTACACAATGAAGTCCTTCAAACTTTTTTAATTTAACAGCAGATATTACTAATAATCCATTTTAATCTTTGTAAAACTTAACCGCTTTATACGAATCAACTATTAAAAAATAAATTCCTGTAGATAAATAATCAATATCAATTACTTCAGAATGAATTCCTGAACTTATTTTTTTACCTGATATATCGTATATTTTCCATTCCTGAGAAGGTGTATTTAATTTAATTTCTTTTTTAAAAAAAGTAGCTTCTAAGGTTAGTCCCGTATATTCTGGTTCAAAATTTGACAATACCGCCTCGTCACAAAGGTTGGCAAATTGTTGATTCGTATTAAAATCATTATCCACATCAATAGCTACATTTTCGAACAATAATTGCTCTCCTAATACCGAAGTTGCCCTAAGTGTCATTGGTGTATCGATTCCTTTTGTTTCTATAAAAAAATTGAACAATACCCTATTAATGGCAATCCAGTTTCCACTAGCATCTTTATATTCTAGTGTTTTAATAGCTTGTGTAATATTTCTTAATTGAATCGCTGTCCAGTACTTCGTAGATCCACTTTTAAAATTAATTTGAATAAATTTAGTATCATTTTTTAATGGACAAGGAACATATTTCCAAGTAATTGGAATCCGACCCGAAATAGGATCATCGATTAATGCAAAAGCATCTTGATGCAAATCAACATCTCCTTCCTTACATTCTGGACAACGATCTACCACTTTTAATACGATTGACTTCCCCTTTGTTCCTTCCACTTCGACACAAGCTCCACATGCCTGACTCCCATTATAATCAATAGTATTTAATGCACAGTGTAAAAAATCATCTGCTGGTACTGGCAAACCACAATTTCCTCCCGCACTGCCTGCAACTCCTCCGTAAAATGTTCCTTCTCCACTATGAATAGCATCATTACAATTTTGAGCATTCAGCATTGAAATTCCAAAAAATAAAACAATAGCTAACCTCAATAATAAACTTGATTTTTTAAGTAAAAACATAGTATTTAGTATAATCGATTTTCAAACACTATACTAGGCATAATTTCGTCGCTTTTAACTGAAAACAAGTAGGATTACACTTATATAAATAAGGTATCAGATCACTTTGCTATGAAACATAAGCTACAACATTTAACTGCTAAATAAAATCAAGTATTTTATTGATTTCAGCATAGCCTTAGCTCAATGTCATTAAGTTAAGGAGTTATTTAATTGATTTTCAGAGTTTTATTATTGTTTTTTGCGTGTATTTTTCGTATATCATACTATCAATCAGATAGTTATTATGCAAAAAAAACTCCCAAGAAATTCTTAAAATTATATCTCGAAGCATATATTCAGATGAACTTAAAACTAAATTTAGAGTCTCAGAAAAAGACTTTATCCGAAATAGAAAACTTACTTTTTCAAATACTCTAATCTTTATGTTGAATTTTTTAAGAAAAAGTTTAGTAATTGAGATCCATAATTTCATAGAAAAAATTGGTAAAGTTTCCTCTTCTCCATTAAAGCTATTTACCAGTAGTGCTTACACTCAATCTAGACAAAAAATAAATCCATTAGTTTTTGAATCTTTATCTGATACTTTAGTTGAAGAATTTTATACCGATAATGAATTAGGTGTTAAGTTATGGAAAGGTTTTAGGCTTTTAGCTATAGATGGGTCTACTGTAAATCTTCCTTTTTCTAAAGAGCTGTCCAAAATATACGGCTATGCTAGAAATCAAACAGGGAATACAAATATTCAGGCAAGAGTATCCGTTTTATATGACGTCGAAAACCAATTAGTAATAGATGCTAATATCAATCCAAGAAGCACTTATGAAAGAGCTATGGCATTGAAGCATTTGCCAAAGTGTACTACTA
>CANLCT010000047.1 GCA_947489195.1 uncultured Aquimarina sp.
AAATTTGCGTCTGGTCATAATGCGTAATTTATTAAAAAATCACTTAATAAACTATATCAACAAAACTAGACATTCCATACCATCTTTAGAAAACTTGCAAGTGACTACTAATCTTTGCTTAGTACAATATCCCGATTTTAATTCATAATGTTTTAGGAAACCTGTTTCTTGTAACGCTGTAGTCCAATTACTAATACTCTCAACAGAGCAGTCTAATCTTTTAGAAGTGAATTCTCTACTTGCGTAATATGATTTGCCATTATTATTAAAAGAATTGTATTCTGCCCAAAGAAGTTTAGCTCCACTTGATAAATTTGAATTGTAAACTAAGAAAGGAATAATCAAATCTCTTTGATCTTGTTTCTTAACGAATAAATTAATGTCATTGAGATAATAGTTTCGTTTCTCTTTTCTTAAATAACCTAACTTCAACAATTTTCTTCTCGATTTTGAAATTATGTTAGGGTGTAATTGAAGTAAATATCCAATCTGCGTATTAGGCATTGAGTTATAATTGAGTTTCTTTTTAAAACAGTAATCTATACCCAATATTAATTTATCGTTTAAAGAAAGCCTATGATCGTAAAGAATTGCACTTGGAATTATTAAAGCGATTCTTTTCTCTTTCGGTAAGAGTTGAGGATTGTTACACATATCAAATATTATTAACTAAGGAGTAGTATAGGTCTGCAAACCACTACTCCTTTTTCTTTGGACTGTAACTATCCTTTTAAAAACTATAAATTCCAATCAAATCACCAATTTTGCATTTCAATCAGACCGATCTTGCACTTCAATATCACCAAATATGCATTTCATTATCACCAATTTTGCACTTATAATTAAAGAGCTAATTAATAAGTAGAGTTAAAGATTAAGCCTATATAATTAACTAAAGCTAATTATATAGAAAAGAGATACTGTGAATGACTTGTTGGAAAGGCTTCGCCCATCCAACTGGCAGTCACTCACTCTTTCATTTTTTAGTAATCACTTGAAAGCATTAATGTGGAATAATTATCTGATATAGAATATTGGCCACTTTCAAGCATTTTGGTGTTCAATTGATCTATAAAAAACAGTTTGCAATCTTGTTCTACGTGATAGAACGTTTGCAAGTAATCTATTCCATTATGCTGAACTACCAAATCTTGCACAAACTGGTAGATCTCCAATATTTCCTCTGGAGTTAAACTCTCTTGAACCGATGCTGTAATATAAAAGCTACCGTTGAAGTGATAACTTCCTTCAATTTCTTGCAATTGGTATTCAATATTACTTTTGAAATAATAGCGACTTATTAAGAATCCCAACTGCTCTTTAGAGTAATTTAATTGTTTTGCGATATCGGCATTAGTGTATTTTAACTTTTTAAGCTTTAAGTAAGTATTGTAGTCATTATCATGTGTAAAACTATTAAATTCTTTTAGGCTGTTCATTTTTATAATTTTGAACAACTTTCAGGAATCTAAAAGAAAAATACCACTTCAATATTTCCTGTTGTACAAAACATTAAATAGGAGGTTCTTTATACAACTGGTATACCTGCACGCAAATACTTGTGCAAAGAGGTTATGTTGTATTTCTTTAGTAGGTTAATCGACTGAAGTTTCTTTGAGTGGCTTCCTCTTTAATAAAAAGCCACTGAAAGTAAACTTAATTCTGCTTTTTAAAATAAACAGCCGATGCATCCAAACCATTTATAGTGCCTGTTTGGTATATTACTTTGTAATATCCTTTAGATTGACCATTTAGTGCATATTGAATGAGCTTTTTTTCTTGATTATTTAATGAAACTTCACTAAAAAACTTTATTTCTTTTTTTAACTTAATATCTATTAAATCCCGTTTTAATACTACGTTAAAACTATAAAACATTTCAGTATCAACTATATGTTTTTTACCCTCATAAACTTTCAATAACTCGGGTATCTTGATATATTGATTTAAATATCTTCTAACATCTTTAGAAGGAATTTCACAATTTCTGGTATTTACTCTTTCAAAGTCTAATCCAGTACTTCTATTTTTAGAACCTCCAAAAGATCTATTCTCTGAGTTATAAAAACGTAGTTCACAACTATTGTCTATTGATTTTCGAACAATATTCCCATTATACTTTAAGATGTTTCTAAGTTCATTTTTTGAGGCTTTAATATGTGTTGATGTTAAATATGGTAAGATAGAATCTACATATTTTTTGTTATACTCTTGTAAATCGAAAGATCCCGTACGGATTTTTTTAAGATCTAATTCTTTCTGCTCTCTTGATGAAAGACTAGTTTCGTATTTATTTTGCGTTTCCTTGAGTTGGTCTAAAACATTATCGGGTATTTTAAAACCACTAACACTAAAGTATTCGATGGCAGATAAATTATCAACCAATTTTATAAATGACCCTCTTTTGTAATCTTCAGTAAAATAATATTTTCCAATTTTTCGATGACTGTATTTTTTATCATACTGTTTTTTTAAATAGTTGAAATCTAAATTTTCAAATTGCTTAATTATTTTTTTAAGCTTTCCTTGTCCAAAGAAAAATTTAGTAATGATGTTTGATTTAGTCTGTAAGTCAATAATGTATTTATTGTACTCCTTTACATAAATCTCTGTTATTTTACCATTACTATAGATTTTTTCATATTCGGCTATATCCTTTTTATTACCGTAACTATCAAATCTCTTTTGATGTCCGTATCTTCCTTCCAATAGTACTTGAGCTTTATAGGAATCATCGCCAACTCTCAATGTTTGAGAATAAGTTGAAAAAGAAACGAAAAATACAAGTAGTAATATTCTTTTCATTGAACTAACATTTTTGTTTTCTGTTAGTCCCTCACAGAAAAGTTTACAAATGAAAAAGCGTGGAACTGTAGCCTACTGTTCCGGAAGGTACTGGTATACCTGCATCACAAATAAACTAAGCCCACGCCAAGCGTGAGCGACAGTCTATTACTAATGTGATGCATCTTTTAAATTACCAGTTTTTCCGAATGCTCATCGTAATAGCTAACGCTATAATATTTTATCTACCGTAAAATTACAAAGAATATCCATTGAATCCGATACACCTCATAGAAATTACAGCGTTTTTATTATTTATGTAGTATTGACATCTTCAACAGTTATTCCTTTTGTTAAAAGATAAGCTCTGCCGTTTTCATATTTCTTGAATTTAGAAACACATACATCAAACAATTTTTCGGTATTAAACAAGTGTGCATAAGAAGGATTCTCTACAATTATTGCCTCTAATGTTTTATGGCAAAGATTAACACCAACTAACTTTATAAACCCAATAGATGATTCGGGATTGGAAATCATCTTTTCAAAATAATTAAGTTTTTCTTGTGTAGTCTGTAGATGTTTCCACTTAGGACGAATACGTTTAGGGTGATATACGCCTTTAGTGGCCATAGCTTCAATACGTTTTGAAATCACACTAACAATTTCTTCAAAATTTATATCCTCTTTAGAAATGGGAAAACTTCTAGATTTTAATCTAAAATGATTTGGAACAACCTCCATTAAATCATTTTTCTCATTCTCAGTATATGGTATTGCATTTTTGTTGAGGTAATCAATAAAATCAGAATAACTCATCTTACGAAAATCGGTTCTTTTCTTACTCATAATTTAATGGTGTCTTTAGATTACTTAGGTTGCTACGACTTAATTTGAAAATGTACCTATGCCGACTTATTCCATAAATCAAGCATTAAGTCAGCATTTTCATCCTGTGTTATTTTTATATAACTATTAAAGGCTTGTTCAGTTCTATGACCAGTAATTTTCATAATCACTCGTGATGGAACTTTCATTTTAAAAGCATTAGTGGCAAAAGAACGTCTAGCAGGATGGGTAGTTATTAAGCGATACTTAGGAAACACTTCTTCAATTCTCTCTTTTCCACGATTTCTTATTTTAAGAATACTTTCATCAATACCTGCTAATCGCCCAATTTCTTTTAAATGCTTATTCATTGTTTGATTTTGACAAGATTTAGGCAAACTGTTAGCATTATGACTGTACTTACTCATTACGGACTTAACTACAGGATGCAAAGGAATAGTTACCCATTCATTAGTCTTTAGTGTTTTGATACGTATACGGTCTTCAAAAATATGTTCAGGCTTAATCTGTGTGAAATCACTAAATCTAAGACCAGTATAACAACCTACAATAAACAAATCTCTTATGCGCTCTAAGGATTTGTTAAAGCTTAGATTAAGTTTCAATAGCGTATCTAATTCTTTTTCATTAAGGTAAATGTTATTTACTTCCTCTTTAGTAGTTTTAAAGTGTTTACTCTTGTAATCTAAACAAGTATTATAGCCTTTATCAGTAGCTTCATTAAGAAATACTTTTAAGATTTTGATAACTCTGCCATGGCCATTATTGGTGTAACCCTGTACACCTGTATAAAACTCTTTGAAATCATGGTAGAAATCCATATTTATGTCATTCCAATCTAATAATCGTCGAGCGTACTTTTCGTACTGTTCGATTTTATTCAGTGTGGTTATATATGTTTTTATTGTTCCTATGGATTTTCGTTTTTTACACGAATCAATGTAGTAATGAATAAACTCTTTAAAAGAATAAGTATTCTTTTTCTGTCGTTCTAATTTACTTTCATTATCAATACTCTTAACTAATTGAGTGGTTGGATTTTTTTCCTCAATAAGCAGTTTGTTTACAATGTCTTCGATTTTCTGCTTTCTTTTATCAAGGTAGATGTTAAAGTGACTAAACCCTTTGTAACTTCTTTTTACACATTGTTTTTTAGCATCCCAATAGCTATCTTCTAAATTTTTCTGCATTGAAAAATAGACTACTTTTTTTTGATGAGTGTATCTGAGCATTAATAAACTTTCTTTACTTTTTGTTTTCTTTTGATGCTGAGATTTACTCAATACTAATTTTAATGTTGCCATAATTTTATATGTTTTTAATGTGGGCCAACCATACTACTAAGTATTTAAGATTGACCCATATTTTGATATTGATTAGTTATCTATTTAATGATTGGTTATACATTTTATCTAATTGTAAAATGCTTTTACGCCGCTTACTTCTTTGTGAAGCACTTAATTCAGCGGATTCAATAATACTATCAATTAAATAGGGTATAGGAGCATCTAGTTTATGTTCAATCGATTTTAAACACGTAAACAGAATATTTGTGGTGTCGCTATTGAGTGGAGTATACTTTACTTCATCTTTAAAAATTAATGATTGTCTATATTCATTCAGCTGTTTTTTGCATTCACCAAAAAAACCATCACTATCCAAGAAACCATTATTGATTATATGTCTACCGAATAAGTTCTTTGTTTTAGTGAATTTCAATTCGTGTTTAATCAAACCACCACTAGGATAATTGCCTCTACTAAATGTTTTCTTTCTTCGGGCATTGGCTACGGCATCATAAATCTTATAGTGAAATCCTTTTGAAGAATCTCCGAACATCTTCATTACTGAATTAGATTTCTCTAAATCTAAATTGGACACACCAACGATGTTTTTTATGAACTCACTCGATTTGATATTAATGGTTTCGTATGCACCGAATTCGTATTCTAATATTCTGCACTCGTTAAAATCTATCCCGATAAGAAATAGAAACATTCTTCTAAATTCATTAAGGACTTCTTGAGGTGTAGCTAAATAATTATGACCTTTTAATAAGTAAGGAATACTAAAGTTTATTACCATCTGTTCATTACTTTTTTTGAATAGTCTGAAATTCTTAGCAAACTCAGTTAATTCAGGTTTCAGACAGTAGTTTTTTCTAATTGTTGGATGATCCATTAGGTTTTTCCAATTCACATCATTTTTATGACGGATTAGTGTTTCGATTTTTATACCATCAAATTGATAATTATGTAATTCTATATTTTCTAACATTTTGTTTAATTTTTAGTGAGCTACTGCCCAGTTATTACCTGTTTCCAATCCAACTTTTAAAGGGATTGATAATTGCACTACATTTTCCATAGTGTCTTTTACTAATTCTTTCATGATTTCTACTTCCTCATTCGGTACTTCGAATAGAAGCTCATCATGGACTTGAAGAATCATTTTCGACTTGAGGTTTTTCTCCGAAATAGCCTTGTCACAAGCTATCATTGCAAGCTTAATGATATCAGCAGCCGAACCTTGAATTGGAGAATTCATAGCCAATCGCTTTCCTTTTTCACGCTCATAGGTGTTTAGAGATGCTAATTGAGGAATCAATCGCTTTCTTCCGAATAAAGTGGTACTATATCCATCTCGGTCTGCTTGTTCAATAAGTCTATTTAAGCACGATTTCACCCCGCTAAACCGATTAAAATACTCGTCCATTATTTGTTGTGCCTCTTCTTTAGAATGTGGTTTTCCTGTGATTGCCGATAAGCTTTCTGCTAAACCAATCGCAGACATCCCATAGACTAATCCGAAATTAACAGTCTTAGCAATCGAACGTTGTTCTGAGGTAACCTCTTCAAAAGCAATATTAAAAACCTCCGAAGCTGTAAGCGTGTGGATATCCAAGTCTTCGGTATAGGCTTTTACAAGAAATGAATCACCGCTCATTTCAGCTAACACCCTAAGTTCTATTTGAGAGTAATCGGAACAAACGAACTGATATTCTCTTTTGGGTATAAAAACCTCTCTAAATTTGGAGCCTAATATTTTCAAAATATCCTGTTCTAATTTCTTTAATTTTACGTTTGGAATATTTTGAAGATTAGGATTAGAACTACTGAACCTTCCAGTGGCAGTACCTATTTGATTCAAGTTACAATGAAGCCTCCCTGTTTTCGGATGGACGGCTTTCGCTAATCCATCGCAGAATTTAAGTAAGGTCTCAGCTTTCTTGTAATCAAGAATTAGAGGAACGATTTCATGGTCCCCCTTAAGTTTATTAAGATGCTTCTTATCCACAGTATAATAGCCATTCTTACCTTTTTTGGTGTTTTTAGGCTCAATTTTAAGTGTACCAAATAACAACTCACTAAGCTGCTCATTACTATTGATGTTAACTTTCTTATTACCATACTGATAAATTTTATTCAAGTACTCTCGCTTTAAATCCTTTAGCTGTCCCTCAACTTGCTTAAGTTTCTTAAGGTCTATTTTTACTCCATTGAGTTCAACTCTTGCATTAACTGGAACTAACTGATTTTCCATTTTTAAAATCGAATGTCCCATGATTAGCTATTTAATTGGTTGTCTAAAAAGTTATACAATTGGAAAGTCAAATCCGTATCTTCACAAGCATATTTAGTAAGGGTTTCGGTTTCAACTTCTGTAATAGATTTACCTCCAGTCATCTCCTCAAAACTGATCTGTTTATACCCAAGATGTAGTTTTGATATTTCCTTTAGCCCGTGCGTTTTGCGATTAGAATTCAACAAATAATCCATAATCATTGTATCAGAGATTTCTGCATCTACAACAATATCGTATTGCATTAAAAACTTAAGGTCAAACTTGGCGTTATGAAAAACCTTGTTAATACTATTGTCTACCAAAAAAGGGAGTATAGGTTCAAGGAAAACAAGCACTTTAGTCTTATGTTTTGGGAACATAATGTTATAGCCAGTGCCTTTCTCAAAAGTTAGTGCTAAGCACACAATCTTATCTGTAAAACAATCTAATCCTGTGGTTTCTAAATCCAATACTAAAACTGAATTCTCGGGATTTTCGAAATGAGACTTCATTTTATTAACCAATCGAGTCATCATATTTGGTGTCTCAACCGTTTTATAATTGGTCTTTACATCTTCGATAGTGATCAAGTTTGATTGCTGCGCATCATCCTTGATTTCGATATAAGCCTTGGTATTTTTTGGAGTTTCTACATAATCAATGTCTTTGTACTCAAAATACTTTTTCAACCGTTGTGTAAACGTTCTTTGAGTTGTCATATAGCGATACTGAACGTAGTTTCCTGATTTAAAAGCGGCATATAACTCTTTCTTATGAAACTTACTCTTGCCAGTTGCTAACTGCTCGTCCATAAACTCGATAAATTCAATACCAACCTCAGTAATCAATCGGCGCTCTATTAGGTTAATATGCTCGGTTTCTATAAGTCCTTTCTGTAAATACTGCTGAGTACATTGCATCATGTAATGCCTAAACACATTCCATTCTTGCTGATCCCAATCTGAAAAGAAAAAGTGACCAAATTCATCAGCAGGAGAAGTATCCTTGCCATAATAGTTGGAATACTCAAACTCTAGCTTTCTTCTATTGGTACTATGTCCCTTAGACTCTTTAAGTAGAAAATTTGAAGCAATTATCATCTTCGGAGATCTTTCAAAAGGTATGTAGATTTCCTTTTTGAATTTTTCATTAATGGTAAATCCCTCTGTGACTCTATTGTAAAAAAGATCAAATTCCTGATTCCTCTTCACATCATTTACTGCTACAATATTGGTGAAAAGGGTAACACGTTGATAAGCAAATTGACTACTACTTGTAAAATCTTTACCAGCTATCTCACAAACATTTCTCATAAATCCCAAACTTGAAATAGTAAGACTTTTTCCGCTCGCTCCGAAAACTCCACACAATTCATTTATAGTTTCGTCTAATAAGATTACGGCCTTTGATTTTGAAGGATCCCTAAATCTATGCAGTAGATACGCAATGTAAGATTCTAAGGAAGATTTTCTTTCTGAAATTCCTTTACATACGTTAGTAACAAATTTCTCAAAGAATGATTCTTTTTTCTCTTTCGGAACATTGAAATCTTCATCAATAATTTGATTTTCCAGTACATAACCATTTAGTTTATCGTAAGGAATGAGACTAATCTCATTCCTATTAACTTTAACAGCGGTATTCCTAAAGTAGAAGTAGCATTCATCCTTTGTATCAAAATGAGGTTCAACCTCAATTACTTCCATAAAAGCTAAAGAAATATCATCTATTAGTTTGGGTGCTTTATGTATAAAGCTTTCTTTTACTAAGAAAATGGATTCTTCAATATTGGGATTTGAAATATATAATGTATCAATCCATTGAACTACTTCTTGTATCAGCTGTTGTTTATCTATAATTTTTACAATATTGTTTTTAATCTTTACAATATTTCTAACACCATAGATATTAGCGATGTGTATTCCCAAAAATGTTAGGAGATTAAGGAAGGCTAAAACATAGATTATAATTCTACCCTTTTCATTTTGATACCAAAAAGGCTCGATTTTATTATTTGAATGTTTCATCGATTACCGTATTTAAAGGATTAAAGAATAGTTCAAGCTCACTGACACTTATATTTTCATTGTCAATAGAAACTGTGGACGGTACATTACCGTATCGGGTAGCAGTGTTTGCTACGTTTAAAAAAATCGTCATGATTTTACATTTTTGAAAAAATCTGTGACTTCCGATAGTTTATACCTCTTGGTACCATTGAGATCGTAGTACGGAAAGTTTTTGTATTTCTTCTTCATCTTATAGAAAGAAGATTCAGAAATTTTAAGGGCCGTCCATAACTCTTTAGGGGTTAGTAATTCTTCTTCACTCGCCGTCGACTTTGCAAGAGTTTTGTAATCGCTTAACCTCAACATTAATTCATCCGCTATCTGGTGTTTGAATTCAGATAGTAGTTTTGATAAATGATATGCTAATGGGTTGTCCTCCACAGATTTTTCTGTTAATATGGAGGCTAAACTAAAGTATAGTTACATGGAAAACATCTACTCCGTAAAAGTGGAAAAGTAGATATAAAAATTACGATTATTAGTTTTCAAAACACTAATAATCAAAATATTAAGTTTGTTTTTTTATGAAATAAAAATTTAGCAAGTCCCTCACCTTACCTTATTCTTAAAGCAGTTATTTTTTTCAAAATTGCCTTTAGATAAACATAAAATGTCTTCGATCTCTTCACAGGTAAAATCTGAAAACATAGGAAATTCTCTTTTTTCTATAGTTCTACTTTTGATTCTTCTTTTTAATAGTTTCTCAGCTCCAATTCTGGCTCCTCGATGTAAGTAGATCCTTTGTGGACTTATGTTTAAATAACTTCCTATTCTGTGTGCCGTATCATAAATAGTTAAAGGCCCTATTCCTTTAACCTTTAATTTCTCAATTTCAACATACAATTTGTCAAAATCTTTGACCGATGAGATTTTCTTTTTATTTCTATGAAGTTTTTCTGCAAAGAGTTCTAATATTTCATTTTTAATTCTGTATTGATGAGGATGCTTTTTTTCCAATAAGTTCCTTGCTGTTGCAGCCATTTGAATACAATTCTCAAAATCTGAGTTTTTACAATCAAATAGCCAAATATCTTGTTTTGCAGATTTGTAATCACTCAAAAACTTATTAAATACACTCATCTCTTACGTATTGCTATATTAGATTGATACTTTTTTAAAAAAATATCTTTAGTAGGATACATATCTCTTAGAGCAGGGAAAGCATTATAAAAAACTTTACTAAAATCAATATGAGTAACCCTTGTAGGCGGTTCTATTTTCTTTGTTAACTTCTGTTGTCTCTCGCTTAATTTCTTAAATTCAATATTATTATACTTTGCTATCCATTTCTTATTTGGATGTAAATATCTCTCAGAATATTCATTGGAAATTTCTTTTATTTTCTTTACGATTTCTGCTTTTCCTCCTACTTCAAAGTATAAAAGCTTAACCAAATTACGATTGTTTACCGATTCAAACGAATTCCTGAACATGTCCTCTGCATCTCTTTTGGTTATAAACTCTTGCATTTCTCTTAAGAAAAACTCTCTAAACTCCTCTTTTTTACAATAAAGAGGAATTCTATAATCGAAATGTGTTTCTCTGTAATATTCGTCGTATCGTTGGTAAGGAACATTTAAATTTATTAATTCTTTAAATCTTCTCTCTGTTGTTTTTTCAACTTTTTTAAACTGCCTAACTAAAGACCTTCTATTTTTATAAATGGCATCGCTCCAATCATCAAATTCTGTAATTGCATCTGCATTTTGATATTGTTGTCTTTTATCTTCCACAAACTTTTCGAAAAAAGAGTATTTCTGATTTAAACCGAAATGTAATTTTAGATAATAAATTATGAAATATTGTTCAGCTACATTATAGTCCCAAAATTTAATTTTGAATACTTTAGAGTTTAATTCTGTTTGAAAAAATGTATCAATAAAATCAAAAACTCTCCTTGCCGACTTAGGCTCTAAGAGTGTGATGTAAAGGCTAATTTTTTCAAACACTCCTCTCTTCTTTTTAATTTCATTGTTTTTAAGTCGAATTCTTTCAATATCCATTTATAGACTACTTAAAGGGCTACTACATTATTATAAGTGAATAAATATAATCAAATTTATAGTTTGCCAAAAATGGAAACATTCGCAAGCTCTTTAGAGATAATACATTAGAGAGTAAAAAGAGAAAAGAACTTTATCAAAAGTATGATCACTTAATCACATTTTTCTTAAAACTTAAAAAGAAGTCGATCTCTGTGAAGTCAATGATAGCAGTACTTCATAGAGAAGTTTAAGCATATACTTTAGCTGCATAAAAAAAGCCTTGAAAAACATATTGATTTTCAAGGCTTTATAGTAATTTAACGTGGCCCCACATGGGCTCGAACCATGGACTTTCTGATTATGAGTCAGATACTCTAACCAGCTGAGTTATAGGGCCAGAATTTTTAAAATCACAAGTGATATAAAATTCGGTTTGCAAATGTATATAAATGTGATAAACTTGCCAAATATTAATAAGTGTTTTGTGTATATTTTTTAGAAAATACTTATGAAATTTGAATTGGTGTACTAATAAGCCTAAAAGCTGTATTTTTGCAGTATGGAAACAAATAGACAGAAAAAAATTGCAGGGGTACTGCAAAAAGATATTGCCGATGTAATTAGTCAGGCACTACGTGAGGGAGGGGTAAATGGAGTATTAGTTTCTGTAACTAAGGTTACTGTAACCACAGATTTATCTATTTCAAAGGTGTACATGAGTGTTTTTCCACATAGTGAAGCCGAAAATGTATTAAGAGATGTTACCGCGGTAAAATCACAAATTAAACATCAAGTTGCTCTAAAAACAAAACATCAATTACGCCGCATGCCTGAATTGGAGTTTTTTATTGACGATTCTTTAGAGTATATTGAGCGTATTGAAGAAGCGGTTAAAGGAACTGAAAACCCTATTATTGATCGCGAATTATTAGAAAAACGCAAAAAGAAATAATTTTTGAAATTTCCACTCTATATAGCCAAGCGGTATTTATTTTCTCGTGGTTCCACACAAGCAATAAATATTATTACAGCTATAGCAGCAGTTGGAATTGTAGTGGGAGCTTTAAGTCTTTTTGTAGTGCTATCTGCTTTTGATGGATTAAAAAACCTTCATTTAGAACATACTTCCATAGCTGATCCAGATGTAAAAGTGGTTCCTGTACAAGGGAAATTTTTTGAAATTACTGCAGCTCAAGAACAAAAAATAAAAGCATTAGAAGGGGTAGTTGCTTTTACCAAGATTGTCGAAAATCAAGTTATTTTAAATTTTAAGCAAAAAAGACAAAATGCAACCATAAAGGGAGTTGATGCTAATTATGCTAAAGTCATCGCAGTTGATAGTATACTCGATTATGGAGACTGGTTTAGTGAAAAGGAATTTTATGTTGTTTTAGGAAATCAAATAAGTAACGCTTTAAGTTTAGGGATTAATAATTATGAAACACCACTTGATTTGGTAATGCCTAAACCTGGAAAAGGGCAAATAACTAATTTGTTAGATGCTTTTAAAACTGAAAAAGTTGTGGTTAGTGGTATTTATCAATTGACAAATGAGATGGATCAAAAATTTGTGTTTACACATATTGATTTAGCTCGTAGGTTATTAAGTTTAAACAACACAAAAGTTTCTCATATTGAATTAAAACTTTCACCTCAGGCAAACTATAGCTATATACAAACACGACTTGAAGAAGTTTTTGAAAGTAAAGTGATTGTTAAAAGTCGTATTCAATTAAACGATGCGATGTACAAAATGCTAAATACAGAAAATTTGATCGTGTATTTACTATTTACTTTAGTGCTTATAGTTGCGTTGTTTAGTCTAATAGGGGCAATGATTATGATGATTATTGATAAAAAAAGAAACCTACAAACCCTTCATAAATTAGGAGCAAGCTTAAAAAAAATAAGGCTGATCTTTTTTTTACAAGGGATGTTAATGACTGTTTTAGGCGGGTTATTAGGAGTGCTTTTAGGGGTTGTTTTAATTAAAATTCAGCAAGTATCAGCATTGGTGATGATTACACAAACTTTAGCGTACCCTACTAAGCTTAGTTTTTTAAATGGCATAGTAGTTTTGGCCACACTTTATATTTTAGGAGCGGTTGCATCAAGTATAGCCTCATTAAGTATTAAAAAAGATATTCTTGTTTCTTAAGAGTACGTAGTTTAATTGCCAATTCCCGTAAATTCATTCATGAACTGGTGTAAAATTCTTACTGAATTTCACTTGAATTGATGACTTTTTGTTATATCGAACTTAGGGTAAATTTTATTTCACCTTAATTTATTGAAAATAGAAATAAGAAAATCAAATATTTGTTGAAACTAACCTTTAACGTGTAATAAACGTGTGAGTTTTATAGAAAGGTCGGTAAGAATAATTTTGGCGTTACCATTTCTTTCAATGTGGTATAACGCATCTTCAAGCGCATTAAAAATAGGTTCGATATTGTTTCCATGTACAAAAGGAGCAAATTTCACTAAATTAAAATTAGCGGTTTGAGGTTCCAAAAAAACTAAGGAATCACTTTTATAGTTTAGTAGTAATGCCTGTCTAAAAAAGTCAATACAATAGTTTAAAAATTGTTTTTGAATTTCACGTCCATTTGCGGCAATGTCTTCGCTCCATTTTATGAGTTCGTTAATAACAGCTTTATTTCCTTTGGCTTTAAATGCTGCGCGTACCCAGGTTATAAACCATGTTTCGAACTGGGTTTCACTACTGTTGTTTTGTAATAATTGGATGGCTTTGTTGTAATCACCTTGTGCTCTGTGAGCTGTTTTTTCGGCTTCAATTTGCGAAAGCTGATTTCTTTTCTGTAAACCTTCAGCAATAGCGCCAACACCCAGTGGCGGAAATTCTAATATTTGACAACGCGAAGAAATGGTTTGTAAAATCTGTTCTTTGTTTTCGGTGATAAGAATAAAAATAGTTTTGGCAGGAGGCTCCTCTATAAGTTTTAATAATTTATTTGAAGTAGATACATTCATTTTATCGGCCATCCATATGATCATAATTTTATAGCCGCCTTCATAACTTTTTAACGAAAGTTTTTTTACAATCTGAGCCGCTTCTTCAACATTAATGATTCCTTGTTTATTTTCAACGCCAATATGTTGATACCATTCAAAGCTGCTTGCATATGGGTTTTTTTCTAAAAAACTTCTCCAATCGGTTAAAAATAAATCCGAAACAGGATGCTTTTTTACGCTGTCATTTGTGGTTACCGGAAAAGCAAAATGAAGATCTGGATGAGATAATGCATCAAATTTTTGATGACAACTGCTATTGTTTTCATTATTTCCGCAAAGGACATACCTGGCATAAGCTATAGCCATTGGCAAAGTGCCACTACCGTTTGGTCCGCAAAATAATTGTGCATGGGCAATACGCCCTTGATCGGCACTAGTCTGTAAGTGGTTTTTAATATGATCTAATCCTAAAACATCTTGAAATAACATAGGGCAAATATAAGTTTTTTGATGCTGAGTTAAAGAAGTAAAATAAGCACTAAAACATTATAGTGACATGTGTGCTATAATATTTTATAATGCTTAAAAAGCAGGATTGGTACTCGTAAGTGCTATACTTTTAGTAATAATAAATTATATTTGCTTTTTTGCGATAATATATCAATTTTGATTTGAATTTACCTTAAATGAAGTAATCGATTGGGGTATTTAATTTAAAAATGACAGTAAGAATAACTCGTAAAATATTAAACTTTTTTTACAGCATATGAAAACAATCAACGATTTTAATTTCGAAAATAAGAAAGCATTAATTCGTGTCGACTTTAACGTGCCTTTAAACGCTAATTTTGAAGTTACTGATGCCACTCGTATCGAAGCGGCAAAGCCTACAATTATAAAAATACTTGAAGATGGTGGGAGTGCCATTTTAATGTCGCACTTAGGAAGACCTAAAGGAAAGCAAGAAGAGTTTTCGTTAAAACATATTGTTGAAAAAGTTCAAGAAATATTAGGAGTACAAATTAAAATGGCTTCTGATTGTATTGGTGCCGATGTTGAAGCAATGGCTGTTGCATTAGAGCCAGGTGAAATTTTATTACTTGAAAACTTACGCTATTATAAAGAAGAAACTGCTGGGGATAAAGCTTTTGCAGAAAAATTATCAAAATTAGGTGATATTTATATTAATGATGCCTTTGGAACAGCACACAGAGCACATGCATCTACTGCCATTGTTGCAGAATTTTTTGAAGATAAAGGGGCTGGGTATGTTATTGAAGCAGAAATTGTAAATGCCAAAAAAGTACTTGAAACTGGCGTAGCACCTGTAACTGCAATTATGGGAGGTTCTAAAATATCTGATAAGATTTTAATTGTTGAAAAGTTACTTTCAGTAGCCGATAATATAATTATTGGTGGAGGTATGTCTTATACGTTTGTGAAAGCTTTAGGTGGTGATATAGGAATATCATTATGTGAAGAGGATAAATTAGATTTAGCATTGGAATTATTAGAAAGAGCTAAGGAGAACAATGTAAAAATGATTTTACCATTGGATACTGTTATTGCCGATGACTTTTCTAATGATGCGAATATTAAAACAGTAAAAAGAGGAATGATTCCTGAAAAGTGGGAAGGATTAGATATTGGACCTGAAACAAGAACACAGTTTGCTGAAATTATTGAAAATTCAAAAACTGTAATTTGGAATGGTCCAATGGGTGTTGCCGAAATGGAAAATTTTGCACACGGAACTATTGCTATTGCTCATGCAGTTAAAAATGCAACTGCAAAAGGAGCGTTTTCTTTAATTGGAGGTGGTGATTCTGCAGCAGCAATTAACAATTTAGGTTTTGGTAACGACGTATCTTATGTGTCAACAGGAGGTGGTGCATTACTAGAATATATGGAAGGAAAAGTATTGCCAGGAATTAAAGCGATATCAGAATAATTTCTTACGAATAAGAAATTTATTATTTAAAATTATAAGAGCTATCCAAAGATATGGATAGCTCTTTTTTGTTAAAAAACATGCTTTATAATTAGGTTATGAATTTTTTTTCAAAAAAAACGCGCTTGTAAGGTGCTGATAATCAATAAAACTAACTTTTTGGTAAGTAGGTAGTCTTGAATTTGGCATTTGTAAACGGCGTTTTTTAAAGCTAAATTCGTAGGAAAGAACAAACCTTTTTTGAAATGAAAAACACAGTATTTGTAACAGGAGCAACCGGCTTTCAGGGAATGAGCATAGCTCAAAGTTTGATAAGTGCTGGTGATAAAGTGGTCACACTTTCTCGCTCTTTTGACAAGGATAATCAAAGGTTTGAAGAACTTGAAGTGGTGTCGGGTAGTTTGGACAATGAAGAGGATATAAGAAAGGCGCTAAAAGGGGTAAATAAAGCTGTTTTTACTTGCCCGCTTATATTTGATATTGATGTAGCGGAAACTTATGTAACTAATTTTATTAATGCTGTTAAAAACAGTACTGTTGAATTAGTTGTTTATAATTCCAGTTTTGATTTACCAGAGGAAGAAACGGGTTTAATGGCGTTGGATATTAAAGTGCTAATTAAAGAGAAGTTTCAGCAATCTGGCTTAAATGTAATTAATTTGGTGCCCGATATCTATTTAGATAATGCCGCAGCGCCTTGGTCAGTGCCTGTTATTTTAAATCATAAAATATTTCCTTATCCAGTAAAATCTGGGAAAAAGTTCCCATGGATTAGTCATTTGGATTTAGGACAATTTACGGCATTGGCAATCAACAGACCTGATTTAGCTGGTGAAACATTATCTATTGGAGGGAATTTAGTTTCGGGCGAAGAAATAGCGAGTGCTATTTCTGAAGAAGTTGGTGAGCAAATTAATTTTGTAAGCTTAACGCCTGATGCGTTTCAAAATGAGATTACGCCAGCGTTTGGGGAATTAGCAGGAAAAGAAATTTCGAATTTATATAGATATTTAGAAGATCACAGTGATCGTATAACAAATAAAAATTTTAAAAAAACACAAGAATTGTTGGGTAAGCAGAATCAGAGTTTATCTGAATGGGCAAAAACAATTACTTGGAAAGTATAATTTTGAGGGAAAAGATAAAATTTCAATACTAAATTAGTATAAATAATTGACTAACTATTTATTGTGAGTATCAAAGTATTCCGAACTGGGGTTAAAAAACGGTATAACATTTGATGCTAATTATCACATAAATTTAGTATTTTGATTTTTTATTGAATCATGCCGCCATTAATTTGCAACATCTGGTGGCATGGTACTCAAAGTTTCTATATAATGATTAAAAGGTATTCTAGTATTATTACCGTATTTATCCTATTTCCATTTTTTATTTATGCGCAAGATTCTTCGTCTGCAACTAATGAAAAAAAGGTCAAAAAAAAACAGTCTAAAAGTCTTTTTAAAAGAAAAAATAAAGATAAAAAGCTTAAAGATTCTTTAGATCTGTCAGATACAGTCTTCTCAAATAATAAGAACATTGAACAAGTGCTTCCTGCGTATAAAGTAATACAGGATAGTATTACCAAGCAAAATTTAAAGCAGCTCGATAAAATAAACAAGCCTTTAGATGCTACGCATAAAAAATTAGATCTATCAAAAATTCAAGTAACTGCTGATTTTGATAAAGAGATAAAAGATCACCCTACTTTGGAACAGCTTGATAAACGTTGGAGACAAGAATTGTTTAATTCTAGTTTGTACGATACTATTTATGAAACGATCATTAATCAAGATTACAGTAATACAACACTTGTAGTTGATTTGCCTACAGATACTTTAAAAAAACATTTAAAGGAATTAAATGCACGTACACCTTTTAATGTTGCCTATAACCCATCTTTGGAAAGTGTAATAAAAAATTATTTAAAAAACAGGCATCAATCTATGGAGCGCCTTATGGCATTAAGTGATTACTATTTTCCATTATTTGAAGAGGTATTAGATAAATATGATTTGCCATTAGAAATTAAATATTTAGCTATAGTTGAATCTGCTTTAAAGCCCAGAGCAAAATCAAGAGTTGGAGCTACAGGTTTGTGGCAATTTATGTTTGGTACTGGTAAAGAATATGACCTTAATGTAAGTTCATATGTAGATGAACGTATGGACCCAATTAAATCGACAGAAGCCTCAGCAAAATATTTGTCAAAACTATATAAGGTATTTGGCGATTGGGATTTGGCATTAGCTTCATATAATTCGGGTCCGGGTAATGTAACAAAAGCTATTCGCAGGAGTGGAGGGTATACAAATTACTGGAATATTCGTCCTTATTTACCTCGAGAAACCGCAGGATATTTACCGGCGTTTTTAGCTACTATGTATATTTTTGAGTATGCCGATTTTCATGACTTTAAACCTAAAAGACCAGAGTTTGCTTATTTTGAAACGGATACAGTTCGTGTAAAACAACAAATAGGATTAGATCAGATAGCAGAGGTGATGCATATTGATATGGAGGTGCTTCAGTTTTTGAATCCTTCATATAAATTGGATATTATTCCACACATTTCTTCAGAAAATTATACACTTCGATTGCCGCTAGATAAAGTAGGTACTTTTGTCTCTCATGAAAAAGCTATTTATGAAAAGGCTAAAGAAGATTATGATAAGCGTGAAAAACCATTACCTCAACTTTTTGAAGTGAGCAATAAGATTAGGTATCGTATACGTAGTGGAGATTATTTGGGGCTAATTGCACGTAAATTTGGAGTTAGAGTATCGCAAATTAAACAATGGAATGGATTGCGAAATAATAATATAAGAGTAGGGAAGCATTTAACAATTTATCCTAGAAAGGCAAATGCTTATACTTCGATTAAGAAAAAAGTAGTTAATTCATCGTCTAAAGTATATGTGGTTAAGTCGGGAGACTCATTATGGAGTATATCGCAAAAATTTGCAGGTATAAGCGTTGCTAATTTAAAAAAATGGAATAGCATATCAGGAAATAAATTGAAACCGGGAATGCGCTTAAAACTTAAAAAATGATAAAAAAAGTAACATTAATTTGTTTTGTTTTGCTGGCTGTTATTGCTTGTAAAAATAAAGAAGAGAATAAAATTCCTTTAGATGATGGTGCTTATGCTAGATCTTCTGGTAGGCCTAATAGTTTAACTATTGTTATGGCTAATAGGTATTGGGAAGGAGCTATAGGCGAAACATTGCGAAAACATTTAGCGGCTCCTGTACCAGGTTTACCTCAAGAAGAGCCTTTATTTACCATTCGTCAAATGCCATCCACTGCCTTTACTGGATTCGCTAATAAATCTCGTTGCTTTTTAAGTATTGAAACAAATAAAGATGTTGGTTTTAAGGTGTTAAAAAATAAATATGCACGACCACAAATAGGAATTGTAATTTCGGGTAGAACGGATAATGAAATCATTAGCACTTTTGAAGCTCATAAAAATGAAATAGTACAAACCTTTAAAGCTGTAGAGCTTACAAACAAACAACAAATTGTTAAGAATCCATTGGTGATTAAGGATTTGGATAAAAACTTAGGAATAAGTCTACGGGCACCCAAAGCTTATAGAGTTGCTAAGGCTTCAAAAGATTTTTATTGGATTCGAAAAAACATTTCTCATGGTACAATGAATGTTACTGTTTATGAAGTGCCTGTTGATTTTTTTAAAGATTCATTGAGTGTTACAAAAAACATTATTAGAATGCGAGATGTTGTTGGGGGGGATCATATAGTGGTTGATGAAGGAGGTCGTTTTATTACCGAGGCGGCATATTCGCCTTATTTAAAGGAAATAAATATGGCAAATTTTGATGCTTATGAAACACGGGGTACATGGGAAGTAAAAAACAAATGGATGGCAGGTCCGTTTGTTAATTTTGTAATTAAGGATACTAAAAGAAATAGATTGCTTGTTTTGGAAGGTTTTGTTTTTGCGCCATCAATAAACAAAAGAGACTACATGTTTGAATTAGAGGCGATATTAAAAACTGTTGAATTTATTGATTAAAAATCAGCTATTATTCTATATTCTATTGATATTAAATGATTGTACGATGTGCTATATGGAGGATTGTTGCTCAATATGGATTGAAAAATGAGTTGCTAGGTGAGGATAACTATATTAGCAAATACATCAGATAAAACTAAAGCCGCTCATAATTAATTTTATGAGCGGCTTTGGTTATTAAATACTAGTATGTTATTCACAACTTAATAAAACATTAAGCTGTTAAAATGTTATTTGCTACTAAATACTCAGCGATTTGAACTGTGTTTGTTGCAGCCCCTTTACGCAAATTATCGGCAACAATCCACATATTTAATGTATTAGGTTGTGATTCATCTCTGCGGATACGTCCAACAAATACCTCGTCTTTTTCATGCGCATAAGCAGGCATTGGGTAGGTGTTTGTATCTAGATTATCTTGTACAACTACCCCTGGCATTTGCGATAAAAGTGTTCTTACTTCTGCAATATCAAAATCATTTTCAAATTCAACATTAACAGATTCAGAATGTCCACCTGCAGTAGGGATTCTAACGGCAGTAGCAGTTACGCTAAATGAATCATCTCCAAGTATTTTTTTAGGCTCTTTAACCAGTTTCATTTCTTCTTTTGTGTATCCGTTTTCTTGGAATACATCGCAATGAGGAATTGCATTTCTGTTTATAGGGTATAAATAAGCCATTTCCCCTTTGATTCCTTTAGTTTCGTTTTCAAGCTGCTGAACAGCTTTTACACCAGTACCAGAAACAGATTGGTATGTAGAAATGATTAAGCGCTTCATTTTGTATTTGTCATGTAAAGGAGACAAAGCCATTACTAATTGAATGGTAGAACAGTTGGGGTTCGCAATTATTTTGTCTTCTTTAGTAAGTACATTTCCATTAATTTCAGGGACTACTAATTTTTTAGTAGGATCCATACGCCAAGCAGAAGAATTATCTACAACAGTTGTGCCTACTTCCGCAAACTTAGGAGCCCATTCTATAGAAGTGTCTCCACCGGCAGAAAATAAAGCTACGTCTGGTTTCATTTTAACTGCAGTTTCAAGTACAACACAAGCATATTCCTTGCCCTTGAATGAAAGTTTTTTTCCTTCAGATTTTTTTGAAGCAACAGGAATTAATTCTGTTACAGGAAAATTTCTTTCTTCCAATACTTTTAACATTACAGTACCTACCATTCCGGTAGCACCTACTACAGCTACTTTCATTTTTGTTTGTTTAAAATTAACAATTAACAATTAACAGTTTGCAAAAGTATTACATAAATTTAATTTAAAAGAATTTTATAGAATATTTAAAATATTTTTCGCTTTTTTTTCTTAAAAAGAACAAGGTTTTGTTGTTTTTTTAATGAAGACAAGTTAAAAAAGGGTGTAAAAAAAACGCCTTCCATTTGGAAAGCGTTTTTTTATAAAATTATGTTTGATTAAACTTAGATCTATTTGATTAAGTTAATTTCAACACGTCTGTTTAATTTTCTTCCAGCCTTTGTAGCATTTGAAGATATTGGCTTAGCCTCACCGTAACCAACTGAGCTTAATCTAGATTGAGAAATACCTCTACCAATTAAGAAAGCTTTTACAGAAGCAGCTCTTGATTCAGATAATCTTTGGTTTGAACCTGCGCTACCAACACTATCAGTATGACCTTCTACAGTAAACTTAGCATCTGGGTATTCTTTTAAGATATTAATGATATCTCCTAGAACAGCTTCAGATTGAGTTTTGATTGAAGATTTACCTGTATCGAATAAGATAGTTTTAGCGTACTCATTTAAAGTTTTTTGAACTTCAGCAGTAACTACTTTTACTTCAGGACAACCATTGTTAGCTTCAACACCTGGTACTTCAGGACATTTATCATCTTTATCTAATACACCATCGTTATCTTTGTCAAGGTAAGGACATCCGTTGTTTGAAACTGGACCACCTTCATTTGGACATTTATCTAAATTATCAGGTACAGTATCACCGTCAGTATCAGGGCAACCTTTCATAGCAGCAGTACCTTTTACATCTGGACAAGCATCATCTTTATCAGCAATACCATCTTGATCTGAATCAGGACATCCATTTAATTCAGCAGGACCAAAAACATCTGGACATGCATCATCAGCATCTTTAATACCATCTAAGTCAGTATCAGGACATCCGTTGAATTGTTTTAAACCTGCAACTTCAGGACATTCATCTTTACTATCATAAACACCATCACCATCAGTGTCAACTCCACCAAATGCAAACTTTACACCAGCAGTGTGTTGCATGTGAGATGTTTGAAAAGTGTTGTTGTCAATTGTTACGCTTTCACTTGGCTCATCGTATTCGCTTATAACTCCTTTGTACATTGTGCTTAAAGAAATGGCAAAGTTATCAGTTAACCAAAAATCAATACCAGCACCAGGGTTGATAGAGAAGTTTCCTTCGTCTTCTAACCAGAAATATCCAGCACCTAAAGATAGGCTTGGATCAAACCACCCAGTACCATCTTTTTTAATTAAATTTCTGAAGCTGTAATTTAAAGCTCCATCAACAGAGAAATATGCAAGATCGTCTACGTCAATTAGACCTCCTTGTTCTGCAGCTAAACCAATTTTATCAATTTTATTTAAAGATCCAGATAAGCTACCATAAAATCCACCTTTAATATGTCTACCTACTGTAAGTTTAGAAATTGCAGGAAGGATATTAAAGTCATTAGGGTCTAAAGCGTTTAATTCAGCTTCAGAGAAAAAATCCACTGCATTTATTCCAACTGAAATTGCCCATGGATGATTTGCGTCTTGTGCATTAGCTGTACCAAATAGTAACCCGATCAGGGCAACAGCAATTATTTTACTAAGATGTTTCATATTAATATGTATGATTAATTTAAGTGTTATTACTAACAAATGTAATAGGTTAAATTTAACTAACAAAACACTTTGTCTAGAATTTATAAGGTTTGTTTAACAAAAAATGTATAAATGCCTGTAAATACTAGTGTTAAAGAAATAGAGAGGATTAGATTATTTTGTTGATTTTAACTGTTTTTCCAGTATATATTAACATTTTCTTTATGTTTTTGAAGCCCAGCACTTTAAAAATTGAGGCATATTGGTTAATCTGTAACTCATGTTCTTTGTGTTCTATTCCGGTTTTATAGTCTATAATTATAACGGTAGTTTGATCTATAATTTCTACACGATCGGGTCTTAAAATTTCATTGTTTATTGTAAAATCACGCTCATTAAATATTTGATTCTTTTTATTAAAAATAGTTTTCAATAAAGGATGTGCTAAAATTGAGACTATATTTTTTTCTATAATATGAGAATGTGCTTTGGGTATGTATTTCCTTTGTTTAAAATGGTTAATCACTTTATCAAAATCATTCCTGTCATATATTTTAGCCATTAACTCATGAGTAAGTATACCTATTTGTAAGGATTCTTGTTGATCAATTGATAATAGAGATATGTTTAAAGCAGGTGTTACTTGCTGCCTTTTTTTAGGGGTACAAATAAATAAATTTAAGGAAGCAGTATTATTTTGATTTTTATTTGAAGCTGTTTTTTTTGAAGTTTCTCCAAATTGATATGAATTTTCAACGTTTGTAAATTTAGTAGTGTTTGCTAAAAAGCTTTTAAAAAAAATTTGAAAACTGTCATCAGGCTTTTTTCCATTATTAGGATCATTACTAATAATATACAATTGTTCTTTTGCTCGGGTTAAGGCTACATATAGAATGTTGAAGTTATCTAATTCTTGAAGTTGTTTTATGTGTGTTACTTGTTCTAAGGTTTTTGTATTGTATTGCGAAAAAACTTTTTCATTATAGTTTACGTAAGCCTCTTTAAAAATAGGAGTAAGCTCTTGTATGGAAGACCATACATGTTTTGGTTGAGGTTTATAAATTTCGGTATCTGCATAAGGATATATTACTACAGGGAATTCTAAACCTTTAGATTTGTGGATACTCATAATTTGCACAGCATTTTTCCCGTGAGGTATTACTATGCTTAATGTGTGCTTTTTTAATTCCCAGTGAGCAAGGAACTCATTGATACCCGCATTTTGTTTTTGGACATATTCAAAAACAAAATCCATAAAAAATTGAAGATTAGCATTTGGCCTTTGGTCTAGTTTAAAAGAAATGATAAGCTTTTCAAAAGCTTCATATAAAGATTGGGAATTAAAATAATCAAAACTAAGGCGGATGTCTTTTTTAGCTAATTTTTCAAAAATTTGATGAGAGTCTAGAGAGATATAAGTTTGTAAAAATAAATTTAAGTTGTCAATTTTTAACTGGTTTGCTAAGGCTTTTAGAAATTCAAGTTTTTTCTTTTTGTCTGTTTGCGCAAGGCTATATACGGCAAAATTGATAAGTAAAATTATTTCATGAGCATTTTTAATTAAAAGGACTTCTTGTGAAATTATAGGAATTTCATATTGATTTAAATAATCAGCAATAAGTACGCCTTCTTTATTTTTTCTAACTAGAATACAAATGTCTTTATATAAAAAACCCTGATTGATAATTTTTTGAATATTTTCAAATACTTTCTGAGGGTATAGCTCGTCTTTTTCTTCTGAATTTTTTGCTTCAATAAAATCAAATTGGACGAAGCCTCCTTTTTGTGAATTTGTTTTTTGATTATTACCTTTTAAAAAAAGGTCTTTATAGTCATCAAATGAAAAAAAGTTTGCTAAAAATGAAAAAAAGCTATTGTTGAAATCAATGATGTTGGAATAACTTCTGTAATTAGTGTCTAGTTGTATTGTTTTTTTTTCCGGATTAGAAAAAGGGCTAGAATCATTACTTAAGTGCATAAATTGTTCAGCCTTACCACCTCGCCATCGGTAAATGGCTTGCTTTGCGTCGCCAACAATAGTTACCGTGCCCGTTTCATTTGTTTGATCATTAATAGAGGATACGGCATTATCGCACAATGGGAGTAAGTTTTGCCATTGCATTACAGAGGTGTCCTGAAATTCATCAATAAAAAAATCTTTATAGCGTTCTCCTAATCGTTCGTAAATAAAAGGGGTTGGTTGATCTTTTATGGTTTCAAAAATAAGTTTGTTAAAATCTGAAATTAAGAGTAGTTGCTTTTCTTTTTTTAATTTTTCTAATCCGTCATTCAAACTTTTTAGTAAGGACATCTGAGTACTATTTTTCAAAATACGTTCCAGAAATTGATTTTGTAGCACATAGTTTTTGGTCTCGTTAAACACATTTACTATTTCGGCACGTAAATTATCAATAGTTTGTTTTGTATTTTCGCTTTTGCTTTTGGCATAAAGCGGTGTGTTTTCAATATCCTGTTTCCATTTTGCTTTACTATAATCTTCGGTGCCTTTTAGGACTAGATTTGTAAAATGCTTAGGAAGATAATTTCTGATAAAATCAGAGGAAACATTTTTTTCATTAAAAATAGATAGTAATTCGCTAGACTTTGATACGACTAGATTTTTGTTCGATTGGAATCTTTTTTTTAAATCTTTTTCAAGGTGTTCAAAATCTTCAAAACTATGTGTGCTAAGCTTTTTAATATGTTTAATGTCATCTTCATTAAAAATAATATAAGCGATTTCTAATAAACTTTGTTTGATATTCCATGTGGCGTCATCATTAATTTTTGATTTTGTAAAATCAATGATAATTTTAGTTATTTGGTTATCATTTCCTACTTTATTTATAAGTTCATCAACGGCTATTTCTAGTAATTTTTTTTGATCAAGTTCTATTTCAAAATTACTAGCAAGTCCCAAGTCATTGGCAAAGGTTCTTATAACGGATTGTGTAAACTTATCAATAGTTTGCACACTAAATGAAGTGTAATTATGTAAAAGGTAATGAAGGGTTTTTTGCGATCTTGATCGAAGCATGTCTTCTGAAATGGCTAATTCTTTAGCAATTTCAACAAACATATTTTGGTGTGTTTTAGGGATTGCTTTTTTTGAAAATCCATCCAGACTATTTAAAATACGTTGTTTCATTTCCGAAACCGCTTTATTGGTAAAAGTTACCGCTAAAATTTGTTTATACCTATTTTTGTTGGGACTGGAAAGGATTTTTAATAAGTAATTTTTAACAATAGTATAGGTTTTACCCGAACCTGCTGCAGCATCATAAACAGTAAAAGCAGACGTTTTATTCAATGGTTTTGTTTTTTTAAAATAAGTAACTTTTAAGTGCAAGCCTTTATCAAAGTTATTCAATTAAGCTGGGATCTGTAAAAAAAATGTAATTTACTGTTTGTGTAATGGCAAAGTAAGTTGTAATAAAGAGTAAATCGAAGATTTTATTTTTCGATAAAGTTTGTAGCAGTTCTTTTAAAAACAATATTCATTTTTTCGAAGCTCGTATTCAAACTGTTCTTGATTTTTTCATTCTCATAAACAGATTCTGAATATAAACTATTGACAAGTTCTAATGGAATACTTGGTTTTGAATTTAGTGTTTTGCTAAAAAAATATTGAATATAGGAGTATATGCGGACCCATTTTTTTGAAATGCTTTTTAGAGGCGGCTTAGCCTTAATTAAGGTTGCAATAGTTTTTAATACATGTGCGTTTGAAAGATTTTCGGAAACTATAATATAGCGCTCTCCAAATTTATTGGCATTCATTAAGTGGTGCATCATTTTTGCAACATCCCATACCCCAACATAACCGGTTTTTCCTGTGGTGTAAAAAGGGATTCCTTTAGCAACTTTTTTAAATAATTCGCCACTACCATGCTTGTAAAATCCAGTGCCAATAATAACTCCGGGGTTAACGATCATAGCTGGTAATCCTTCTTGTATGCCACGCTGTACCTCCATTTCGGCTCCAAATTTACTTATGGCGTAGACGGAATTTTCAGTCTCAGGATTCCATTGAGAAGCTTCAGTAAAAACAGTTTCTCCTGGGTTTAGGTTTAAGGTGGAAATGCTACTTACATGGCAAAATTTTTCTACCTTTTCAGTCAATGAAAAATTGACCATATTAGCAGTGCCTTCGATATTTATTTTTTTAAGTGTATTAAAATCAGAAACATTCCACGAAATAAACCCAGCACAATGGTATACTTGTTTTACTCCTTTAAAAGCTTTTTCGAGTGAAGGGATTTCGGTAATATCAGCTTTAATCCATTCAATACGTTTCCAATGTTCAAAAAAATCAGTATTTGTATTGCATGTTTTAAAAACTTGTTCGGCTGCAGCTTTTTGTGGTAAACTTCGGTAAATAGCCCTAATCGGAAGTTCGCTATTTTTGGATAGTTCCATAAGCAGATGAATACCCACTAATCCTGTGCCTCCCGTTACTAATATCATGCTTCGATTATTCCTATATACTTACTGTGTAAAAATAGAAAATATTTAGTGAAATTGTTATTTCTAATACCTTTGAATTTAGGGGTGGCTTTTACTTGCATTTTTTATCTTTGCGCTAGTTCTGAAAAAAAATAAATGATGCCTAAAAATTTTATTGAAGAGATTACTTGGAGAGGAATGTTACATGATGCCATGCCAGGCACCGAAGAACACTTGCAGGAAGCTATGCGTGCAGCTTATGTTGGTTTTGACCCCACTGCCGATTCATTACACATAGGAAATTTAGTTCCAATTATGCTTTTAAGTCATTACCAAAAGTGTGGGCATAAGCCTGTTGCTTTAGTAGGTGGTGCTACTGGAATGATCGGTGATCCTTCGGGGAAATCGGCAGAACGAAATTTATTAGATGAGGCGACATTGCGACACAATCAAGAAGCTATAAAAAACCAGTTAGCACAATTTTTAGACTTTGAATCGGATGCTGATAATGCTGCTGAATTAGTGAATAACTATGATTGGATGAAAAACTTCTCCTTCTTAGAATTTATAAGAGATGTTGGTAAGCACATCACCGTAAATTATATGATGGCTAAAGACTCTGTAAAAAACAGATTGAATGGGGAGACGGCTGATGGCATGTCTTTTACAGAATTTACTTATCAATTAGTTCAGGGGTACGATTTTTTACAGTTATATCAGAACAATAATTGCTCGATTCAAATGGGAGGTAGTGATCAATGGGGGAATATTACTACAGGAACTGAGCTTATTAGACGTATAGGTAATGGAAAGGGTTATGCAATTACTTGTCCTTTAATTACAAAATCTGATGGTTCAAAATTCGGAAAATCAGAAGGAGGAAATGTATGGCTTGATAAAAACAGGACCTCTCCTTATAAATTTTACCAATATTGGTTGAATAGTAGCGATGAAGATGCTGAAAAATATATCAAAATTTTCACCTTTTTAGAGCAAGAGGTTATTGAGAGTCTTATTGGAGAGCATAGGGAGGCGCCTCATATGAGGATACTACAAAAAAGACTTGCAGAAGAAATTACATTACTTGTGCATTGTAAAGAAGATTTAGATAATGCTATTGCTGCATCAAGTATTTTATTTGGAAAATCTACAGCAGATGATTTGAAAAAATTAGATGAGGCTACTTTTTTAGATGTTTTTGATGGTGTTCCGCAGCATAAAATTGCTATTTCCGAATTATCTGATTTAGGAATTATTGCTGCCTTATCTGAAAAAACAGGTTTTTTAAAATCTAATGGTGAAGCTAGGCGTGCTTTAAAAGAAAATTCTATTTCCGTTAACCGAGAAAAAGTTGCAGATAGTTATAAGTTAAGTGAAAAAGATTTAATTAATGATCAATTTATATTGCTACAACGAGGTAAAAAGAATTATTTTATTTTATGTTTTGAGTAAGTTTATGATATTAAAATAATTGAATATCCGTTTTTACTCATAATCCAGTAATACTAGCAATTACAAGCCTATCGAACAGTTTCTCTTCAA
>CANLCT010000048.1 GCA_947489195.1 uncultured Aquimarina sp.
CCATGGAAAGGCTTATCATTGCTGGTGTCAATCATCGATGGAATGAACTTTAGGTGTGATTAAGGATAAGCATAAAATATATTAAGAAGTAATCGATTCAAATGATACTATAAATAAATAGCACTTTCACATATAGTTCATTTTTGATGCCATATCTGTTTTATAAAATTCATTCTCATAATATAATTTTTTAGGCAAATTAAAAAAAGTCGTTTTTCAAATAAAAAACTCCCAAGAATTCATAATGAACTTGGGAGTTAAAGAAAAAATCAATTTGTCCTTACCTTTTTACAAATTGCTTTACAGTACTACTTCCAGAATCTTTATCTGAAATTTCTAATAAATAGATTCCATTACTAAGATTAGAAACATCGATTGCATTAGCTTCCAAATAATCTTCCTGCAAAATAAGCTGCCCACCTATTGAATATATACTTACCGAATATCCATTTGTTAACTCTTGTGCTGTAACGATTAAGTTGTCTACAGCAGGGTTTGGAAATAATTGTAATTCTACACTTTCTAATACATTCTCTTCAATTGATAATGTGTTTTCATCATCGGTACGAATTATTGTTACCCAATTATCAGAAATATCGGAGCAATTTACTGCATCAAGATCGACGATAGGTGACCCAACAAAATCTAATCCGTTATTTGGTGTACCTCGATACGACCAACCCCAAACTCTACAAGTCCCTGGTGCTACAACATCTAAATCAATTTCATTTGTCCCTACAATATTTAAAATATTATTTTCATCGTCTGTAATTACATAACGATACGAAAGATTTGATTCTTCGCCACTTCGAGTAATTACAATAGGATTCGGTTGACTATCATTTACAAGAATTGTTGCTGTATTTGTTGATGCATCTATAACAGTAGTTCCGTTAGCATCACTAGTATTATCAACATCAATAGCCACAGTCCCTGCCTCAGGCACTACTCTAACTACAGTTACCCAATTATCGGTAATATCTGAGCAATTTACAGCTTCTAAATCTGCTAAAGGCCCATTAACAAAACCTGCACCATTATTAGGAGTTCCACGGTATGACCAGCCCCAAATTCTACATGTTCCCACTCCTGCGATGGTAAGATCTATTTCATCTGTGTCCACAATATTCAAAATTACATTTTGATCATCGGTAATTACATAACGGTAGGATGCCTCTAATTGATAATCCATTTTAGTAACATGCACTGGTGCCCCTAAAGCATCAATACAAATGATTGCCGTGTTAGTATCGGTGTTAACTGCTGTTGTACCATTAGATGTGGTTGTTGCATCAGCATCAATAGCTATAGTCCCTGCTGCAGCTTCGCCCCAAGTAAACGCATTACTCCCTGATGTAGTTGACACATATGGTGAAGGGCATGAAATAAAATCATCGGCACTATCCCAAATCCCTGCGGTTACTGCTTGAGCAGATCGATCTTGATCTGCCGCTCCCCATTGCATATAATCTACATAAATATCCGAATCTGTAGAACTAAAACTACCTGATGAAAATAATCCTAAGCCACCTGCTCCATCTGCATTTTCTGTTGCAATAGTTGGAAAAGTAAACGTAACTGCTTCCCCTGCATTAAGCATAAAATCACCAGTTACAATGTCTAAATTAGTAAGTTGTCCATATTGCCCTGGTCCTAAGCACACCCAATAATTACTCACATCGATACTAGCATCGCCTAAATTGGTTACAGTAACATTGTTAGTAGCAGTATCTACCATGGTTAATGCTGGATCTGCTTGTGCTATGGCATTCATACTCAAAAACGAAGACATGAGTAACAAGCCTAATTTGCATAATTGTTTTTTCATAATAAAAGTTTTGATTTTAGTTAATAATAATCTGTAAACACTAAAGTGTTTACTTATTACAAATTAACAACCACAGAACTCCTATTTGCAACAAAATATAAGTGAAGCTGAAATAAAAGGCTTAAAAGTGAAATAACTAAAGTATTGTAAACATAAAACTTAGCCTCTATTAAGTTTAAAATTATTACTTATCTTTTGTTTTACTAAATTTAACAACACTTACCTATCTAAAGCTTTAATTACGGTATCTAATTATAAGAATACATCTATATTTTAATAGATGTAGAAATTGCTTCCAAAAAAGAAAGTATTTTTTTAAATAAAACAAGGCCTATTAGGCCTGTTGAAATTTTTAAAATTTGACCTAAGCACAAATTCTTAGGTCAAATTTTAATTTAAATACTATAATATAATCTCCAATTATTTAAAAGGAACAATAGCAATTCTAAAATTAGGCACATTGTTAGTAAAAAACTTATCTTTCCCTTTAACCTTTCTTTTAGTTATAAATTTATTTCCAGATTGAGAAAACCACCTGTTACCTCGTTGAGATTTAAATAAATTAATATATTTTTCTCTAGGCTGAGGTATTCTAAATGTATTGTTTGCAATGGTTACCGATGTAGTTTCTTCACCAGTAATACCGAAACGACAATTTCCTATAAAGCTATTATTTCTAATGTTAATAGCACGAACTCCATTTTCAAACAATGGCTTATTTCCATAATCTCTAAATGATACTAATGAAATAAAAGTATGTGTTCCTTTAGAAGAAAAATTCTTAATGGTGTTTCCACTAATATTAATGTTATGAGATTCATGTTCAACATTAATTGCTTCAGAATTTATTACTGAACCATTTGTTCCTTCAAGTGTATTCCCAAAAATATTAATGTTTTTACATTTAGCTATAGCTATATTGAAATTAGAAGCTTTACCAAAATTACACCCTCTAATGGTCATTCCATTCATATCTAACACTACTTTTTTAGCTTGTTTTGCTTTCGGCTTAAATTTAAGGTTTGGACGACCGTCACTACCATCATTACCTGCATCAATACTAACACCCACAATTTGATTTCCAAAAAACTGACAATTTTCAATAATAACTTTACCGATCCAACTAATTGGATTTTCATTAAAGTATCTAATGAATGCTATTCCTCTTCTACAATTATTAAATTGACAATTTCTTACTAATAAAAAGTTTATCGACTTTCCTTTTCCATCATCGGGTGTTCCAAAACCATAACCTGCATTTGCAAAACGCATTCCTATAGCTTTTACACCATTTTTACCATTAGAAGTAATTGCTGCTGAAATCCAATTTAAACCTTTCCAGTTTACAGTAAAGTTTTTGAATTGAGTGTTGTTGGCTCCCGTAATAATTAAACCCGAAGCATTGAATCTTTTTGTTGCTTCAACTCTAACTTGATCACGACCTGCCCCAGCAATTGTTACTGAAATATTTGGCAATACAATAGGTCGGTCTGTTCTGTAAGTTCCTTTTGGAATCCACACTGTTCCACCTGTACCTGCCTGACGTACTGCATTTTGAAATGAAGCTGCTAATGTCCAGGGCTTACCATTCCATTTTAGTGTTACTGATCTTTTTTCATTTTTACTTACTGCAGAAAAAATTTCTGATTCAAGTTGATCATTTGTAATAATTTCTTCATTAATTTCTTCTTTAGAGCATGAAATAATAATTGAACTGAAAACTGCAAACGCAGTCAATTTTAAGGCTTTTTTTAACATAATTTTTATAGGTTATTTCCTGCAAAAGTATTCGTATACCGCCAAATACAACCTAGACTTAAACATATGTTATCTAAAAAAAACCAACTGTTACTAACAATAATTTAGCCTCAAAAATCAAAATAAATCACTGTAAATAAGTCAATTAAAAAACACTCCATTAATGTTATTATTTCATGATTCAAATAAAATAACTGTTAAAAAAATGATAGAAATTCATTTTTACAAAAAATACATTACTCAAATATTTTAAATTTTATTTCATATCATAATTCCTCTTTAATCAATACAAATCAGCTATTTATTGGCATATATTTTCAATAAACTATCATAAATATCAAGTAATGAAAAAATTACATTACTAATTATTCCATTATTATTTATGGTTTGATAAAAACAATATCCTTAGCTCACTTCGATTTCTTTTATAAAAAGGTTATTGACAAATTATTGTAAAAAACACATAAATTACTGATATAAAGTTATTTAAAACAACCAAAAAAACTGTCCTACATAGCTATTTTTTTATACTATTACCTTTTATAGTAAGAATAACCTGACTATAAGCTTTTCTTCAACTTTTAGATGCCCTACTATTAAAAATCTATCCTTAAATTTAATTAAACTATTAAAAATCAGATATATATAATTATTATTTCTAAACTTTAAACACAACATTTATGATTTCAAAAAAACTACTCTTAATACTCCTTTTATTCGGTTCTTTAACTAGTCTATATGCTACAGACTATTACATTGATGCAAAAAATGGAAACGACGGAAATAGTGGACTTACTGCTACAAACGCTTTTAAATCCCTTTATAAGATTGATGCTCTAAATCTTAAACCAGGAGATCATGTTTATTTTATGGAAGGCAGGTATATCAAACCAAATGCTACCTTGCTAACAATTACTGAATCTGGAAATGAAAATGAATACATTACTTTTCAAAACTATAATGATGATGAAGTTATATTAGAATTTGATAGTTGGACAGGTATTGATATTATTAACGGGGCTTCTTACCTTAAATTTAAGGGATTAAAAATAAAAGGAGCAAGAAGTAAAATTGATTTAACTGATGCTTTAAATCAACCTGGTAGTTGTGCAAATGATTTTGTTGGTGGTGCCAATGGTTTTTATAATGGAACTGGAATTTTAGCAGTAGGCCCTAATTTAACATGGAGTAATCCTGCTACGCGAGGTAATGAAATTCCACATCATATTATTGTAGAAAATTGCGAAATTTTTGATTGTACCAGTTCAGGAATGGCTTTTCAGCAAGCGGATTATATTACCATTAAAAACAACAAAGTATACAATAATTGTTGGTATTCACTATATGGTACTAGTGGAATTAATTTGTATCAGTTTATTAATACTGATAACACAACGGGATTTCATAATGATATTAGTAATAATTTAATGTATGGAAACGAAATGAGAGTGCCTCAAGTTCCTTTTTGTTCTTTTTTTGATGGAAATGCCTTTATTATTGATGACTTTAAACATACTCAGACTAAAAATTATTTAGATAAATCCATTACATACGATGCTTACACTGCTAAAACATTAATAAGCAATAATGTTGCTGTAGAAAATGGAGGAAGTGGCTTACACTTTTTTTTAAGCTCTAATTGTTATATCTATAATAATACCATTGTTAATAATGCAAGCCAAAATGAAGGTGCAAACGGAAATGGCGATTTACGCATAGGAGTTTGTGATGATTTTGAAGTAAAAAACAATATTATTATAGGACAAGATCGCGTACATAATATTGGAGGAAATGTGAATATAAATTATACGCATAATCTACAATATGGCCCAGGTATTTTAAGTTCATTAAAAGATTGTCCAAATTGTATTGAAACGATATTTCCTGAATTTATAACTACCGATATCGATAGCAGAACTCCTTTTGTTACCAATTTTGAAAGTAGTGTAAAAAATGCCGGATTAAACCTTGATCAAGTAATTACTGATTTTTTTGGTACTGCCAGACCCGAAGATGCTCCTTACGACATAGGTGCTTATCAAGTATTAAGCTGCTACCCTACTCTTTGGTATGCTGACAATGACATAGATGGTTTAGGTGACGAAAATGAAACCCTAAGCGCTTGCGATCAACCAATTGGTTATGTATCACTTAAAGGAGATTTATGCCCTAATGATTCAAATAAAACAAATCCAGGTGCCTGTGGTTGTGGCAACACCGAAGATTCATGTGACCTATTATGTAGTGCTCCAGAATATAGCACAACTACAACTTATGCAAATACAGGTACAGCCGTAACCTATATGGGAAAGGCTTATAAAAACAAATGGTATACTAAAGGAGATATACCTTTAAATGGAGGTCCATGGAGGCTAGTTAGTATTTGTAATGGAGAAACTATGGATTGCTCAAATATTAATGATTGGTCAGCCAACATAATCTATTCAACTCCAAACACACAAATTACATTTGATCATCGTATTTACAAAAACAAGTGGTATGTAATTGGCGAAACACCCGATAATAGTGATGCATGGGAATTAATAGGTATTTGTTCAGATATTACTATACTTGCCGAAACGTCTGTTATTATTACGCCTAGACTTGTTACTTCTTTTTTTACTGTTGAAACATCAACGGCATATGAATTAGAAATAATTGACTTATCTGGAATATTAATTAGTTCTCATACAATACCAGCAGGAATCACAACTATAAACACAGATCAATTAGCTCCTGGTATGCATATACTTCTATTTACTGATATTAATAATCAACAAAATAGTTCTAAACGTATTATAAAACTTTAAATCAACCTTATATACAATATATTTATACTAAACAGAATAAAAAGTAGGTTAACAAAAATGTTTGCCTACTTTTTGGTTTCAAATCCCTACATACATTAAATACAATAAAAAATTAACTATTTTTTTATTAATCTCATTTTTTTATAGTATTTTCATTTCGAAATTTATACCTCACTGGTTTAATCTTAAGGTGGTTTCTTCCCCAAAATCATCAAAATCACTTATAAATAAAGGCGTATAAAGCACATTTAAATTGACTTTTTAAGTTGATTTTATAATTGTTGCTAAGTAATAAAGACTAACGGAACACTCCAATAAGGCCACTTCCTCAAAAACAGTATTACTCTTAACCCCCTTTTTATTAATAAAGTTAAAAACAAATCAACACCTAAATTTATATAACTCACTATTATTTATGAAAACAAAAAGCATAAGAAAAAAAACACGCTCCCTTATTTTTTTAAATAATGCTACTTTAGGAATCAGCTTCATCCTTTTTATTCTTGGAATGTCTCCCATTTTTTCTCAACAGTCTGATGCTGTTGAGAAAAAAATCACCAATATTATTTCAAAAATGACTTTAGATCAAAAAATAGGTCAATTGGCACTCCGAGGCACTTCGAGTAGGTCTAAAAATTTACCTGAACAACTAAAACAAGATGTTAAAAATGGTAAAATTGGCGCTTTTTTAAATGTAATGAACAAATCCTACGTAGATGAATTACAACGTATTGCCATTAAAGAAAGCCCACAAGGAATTCCTTTAATTTTTGCTCGTGATGTAATTCATGGATTCAAAACTATTTTTCCAATCCCCCTTGGTTTAGCCGCATCATGGGATGCAGAAACAGCTAAATCTGCAGCAAGAGTTTCTGCTATTGAAGCTTCATCATTTGGTATTCGTTGGACATTTGCTCCTATGCTAGATATTGCTCAGGATAGTCGTTGGGGTAGAATTGCAGAATCTCCTGGAGAAGACCCTTATTTAGCTTCCGTATTAGCCAAAGCTTATGTTGAAGGTTTTCAAAATAATGATTTGAGTGACCCCACAAGTTTAGCTGCTTGTGCCAAACACTTTATAGGCTATGGTGCCGCTCTTGGCGGAAGGGATTATAACACTGCTATTATACATAAGCCATTATTACATAACACCTATTTAAAACCTTTTGAAGCTGCATTAGCAGCAGGTACTCCAACAGTAATGACATCTTTTAACGAAGTAAATGGGGTTCCTGCTTCAGGAAACAAATGGTTATTAAATGATATATTACGAGAAAAACTTGGGTTTAAAGGCTTTGTCGTAAGCGATTGGAATTCAACTACAGGAATGATTGATCATGGCTATGCTAAAAATGAAAAACATACTGCCGAACTTTCACTAAATGCGGGTCTTGATATGGAAATGACAAGTAAAGCTTATGAAAATCATTTAAAAGAATTAATCTCTGAAAAAAAGGTTTCAGAACAACAGATTGATTTTTTAGTCCGTAACATTCTTCGCGTAAAATTTCAGCTTAATTTGTTTAAAAAACCTTATCGATCAAAAAATCATACAGGTAATTTTTACGATAAAAAACATTTAGATCTAGCTAAAAAAGCTGCCATAAAAAGCAGTGTGTTATTAAAAAACAATGCTATTCTTCCTTTAAATAAAAATAGAAAAATTGCTGTTATTGGCCCCTTAGCTAATGCACCACTTGAACAATTAGGAACATGGGTTTTTGATGGAGACAAGACTCATACCATAACACCAACTACTGCTTTTACGAACAATAATGTTAATTTTAAATTTACTGAAGGTTTAACCTATAGCAGAGACAAATCAACACAAGGTTTTGAAAAAGCTCTTGAAATCGCTAAAGCATCAGATATCATTTTATTTTTTGGTGGCGAAGAAGCTATTTTATCTGGAGAAGCACATAGTAGAGCCAATATTGACTTACCCGGCAAACAAGAAGCCCTCATTAAAACTCTAGCCAAAACTGGGAAACCTATTGTACTTATAATTATGGCTGGCAGACCCATAACCATTACTAATATTATTGATGATGTTGATGCTGTTTTAATGACCTGGCATCCAGGCACCATGGGTGGACCTGCAATTTACGACATGCTTTGGGGCAAAAATGAACCTGGAGGAAGACTTCCGGTGAGCTGGCCAAAAACAGCTGGACAACTCCCATTGTTCTATAACCATAAAAGTACTGGAAGACCATCAGACCCCAAAAGCTTTGTTCAAATGGATGACATTCCTGTTGGAGCTTGGCAGAGTTCTTTAGGGAATACAACTCATTATTTAGATGTCGGATTCACTCCTCATTTCCCATTTGGATATGGATTAGGCTATACTACATTTAGTTATAAAAATTTAAAAATTTCCAAAACGAATATTTCTAAAAACGAAACTGTTACTCTATCTATTTCTGTTACCAATACGGGCAAAAAAGCTGGTATAGATATCGTGCAATTATACATTCAGGATGTTGTAGGAAGTTTAACTCGACCAGTAAAAGAATTGAAACGATTCAAACATATTTTTCTGGAAAAAGGAGAAACAAAAACCATTGATTTTACATTGACACCAAAAGACCTAATGTTTGTTAATAATACACTAAAACCGGTATTAGAATCAGGTGATTTTAATGTATTTGTGGGGAACAACTCTGCTAATGTTTTAAAAACTTCTTTCACTTTAAAATAAAAAACCATGATTATTATCATAATGGGGGTTAGTGGAAGCGGAAAATCAACCATTGCTAAACTATTAGCTGAAAAAACTGGTCTTCATTATTACGATGCAGATGATTTTCATCCGCAATCTAATATTTATAAAATGAAAAATGGCGAGGCATTAAATGATATCGATAGAAAACCTTGGTTGTTGATACTTGCTGAAAAGTTACAGACCTGGGAACATCAAAAAGGAGCTATTTTAGCTTGTTCGGCACTAAAAGAAAGCTACCGAGAACTATTAAGCTCCCAATCCGAAAAAATCAAATGGGTTTATTTAAAAGGCTCTTTTGAAACTATAAAAAATAGAATTGAAAGTCGAACAGGACATTTCATGAATTCAAAACTACTGCAATCTCAATTTGACACCTTAGAACCTCCAACTTATGGAATCCATATAGCTATTGATCAAACACCTCTACAAATTACAACTCAAATTTTACACAAAATTTAAAAAAACCACTGATGCTAAACTATCAATTAATACTGGCTGTTTTTATTGGAATTACCACTTTATTGGTATTGATTCTAAAATTCCGAATTCAAGCTTTTATTGCCTTGCTTATAGCCAGTATTGCCGTAGGAATTAGTGCGGGTATGGATCCTACTTTAATTATAAAAACCATGCAAGATGGCATGGGAAACACCCTTGGCTTTGTTGCCGTAGTTGTAGGTTTGGGAGCTATGTTTGGTGCTATATTAGAACATTCGGGAGGTGCTGAGGCTTTAGCAAAATACTTACTCCATAAATTTGGAGAAAAAAATGCCTCATGGGCATTAGTTTTAACTGGTTTTTTTGTGGCAATTCCTGTTTTTTTTGATGTTGCATTTATCATTTTAGTCCCCTTAATTTATTCGCTACAGCGGAAAACAAAAAAATCCTTATTACTCTATGCTATCCCATTATTAGCCGGTCTGGCCATTACACATTCTTTTATCCCCCCCACTCCTGGTCCGGTGGCTGTTGCCGATATTTTAAAAGCAGATCTAGGTTGGGTTATTTTATTTGGTTTTATCACAGGTATTCCTGCTGCCATAATTAGTGGGCCTCTATTTGCTAAATATATTAGTAAAAAAATACATATTAACGCTCCTAAATTAGATGAAGGACCTATTACTTATACCACTTACCCTTCTGTAGGACTTGTTTTAAGTATTATTGGCATTCCCATTCTTTTAATTGTTTTAAATACCATTTTAAATAGTGCTTTATTTGAAGTGAACACAATTATTCCTGAAGCTCTTAAAAAATGGATCCAAATGATTGGTCATCCTTTTTCTGCATTAATAATAGCTAATTTAATTGCCATATATCTTTTAGGAATTAAGCGAGGTGTTGATAAAGAAACCATATTAAAAATAACTACTAAATCCATGTCATCGGCAGGTATTATTATCCTATTAACTGGTGCTGGTGGTGTTTTCAAGCAAATACTAGTAAATACAGGAACTGGCGAAATGCTGGCAAACTATTTTGCTAATGCAGGTATTCCTATAATTGTTTTCGCTTTTATTGCCGCTATATTTATCCGAATTCTTCAAGGCTCTGCTACCGTTGCTATGATTACTTCAGCAGGTATAACAGCTCCACTTTTAGCTGCTAACGTAAGTGAAATAGATAAAGCTCTTTTAGTTATTGCTATAGCATCGGGAGCATCAATTTTATCTCATGTAAATGATAGTGGTTTTTGGTTAGTAAGCAACTATTTAGGCTTAACCGAAAAACAAACATTTAAAAGCTGGACAATGATGACTACTATATTAGCACTTGTGGGATTTACCACCGTATGTATCGTTTATTTGTTTTGTAGTTAGTTTTACTATTTTAAATAGACTATATATATAACGTTTCTCTTAAATGTTAAACATTATGAGCTTAAGACTATCTTATTTATCATTATTATTACTATTGATAACAGTTAGTTCCTATGCCCAAACAGAACATATTATAGAAATTCAGGACTTTCAAAAAAAATTAAATAAACTATACTGCAACCCATATAAATCACCGCTACCTAAAAAGGAGCGTAAAGCTTTTAAAGGACATCACTTTTTTCCTATAAACAGTCTCTATAAAATCGAAGCCAAATTAAGTAAATATAAAAACCCCACTACATTTCAAATGAAAACCACATCAGATAGGTTTGCTCATTTTAATAAATATGGCTCCGTTGAATTTATATTCAATGAAAAAAAGCAGCGTTTAATCATTTATCAAAGTCAGAATTTAGGTAAAAGTAAAAAATATAGGAGCCGATTGTTTCTTCCTTTTAACGATTTAACAAATGGAGAAGAAACCTATGCTGGCGGAAGGTATATTGACTTAAGCGTTCCTGAGGGAGAATTAATTATTATTGATTTTAATAAATCATATAATCCCTTTTGTGTATATAACCATAAATACTCATGTCCTGTACCCCCTGCAGAAAACAACTTAAACCTTCGGGTCGAAGCTGGAATAAAAGCCCCTAAATAAGATTTAAAACTATTTCTGTTCTAACTAAAAACTGAATTTATTATTACTAAAATCGCAGAAATTAGAATTTAAAATAACAGTTTCACATAATAATTGTTGATTTTTATTAGCCTGATAAATTTAATATCCTTACCTAATTTATACAGATAAACCTTTGTTAATAGCCATAAAATGGCACTAAATTTAGCAACTAAATTTATAAATTGTATTGCCTCAAAAAATCAAAAAAAATGCTGAATTTTAGTGATACTCAAATTGCTTTTAGTTCCAAAAGCACCAATGAATTAAAAAGAGCTTATTGGTTATTTAAATTAATTGGTTGGCAGTGGCTAACCAAAGTAAGTCCCCTATTACTTAAACTTTTTATGCCCTTTAAATTTCCAATATTTATAGTTAAGCATAGTGTTTTTAAACATTTTTGTGGAGGTCAAAATAGAGAAGATTGCAACAAAAGCATTAACAAATTAGCCGAATCGAACATAAAAACAATATTGGACTACTCTGTAGAACACCAAAAAGGAAATCATCAAAGCACCTTTGACGAAGCTTTTTTACTTATTGAAAAAGCTGAAAACAATGCACATATTCCATTTGTTGTTTTTAAAATGACTGGTTTTATAAATTTTGATATACTAGCCAAAAAAAATAATTCCACACCATTAAATAATAAAGAAAAGACTGTGTATGTTAGTGCTATTTCTCAAATAAATGAGCTCTGTCAAAAGGCTTTAAAAGCTAATGTTCCTATTTTTTTTGATGCCGAAGAAAGTTGGATTCAGAATGCGATTGATTCTATTGTTTTAAAATTGATGCGCTTATACAACAAAAAGATTCCTTTAATTTATAATACCGTACAATTATACCGTAAAGATCAGTTAGCGACTCTAAAAAAAATTATTGCTTTAGGTAATAATGAAGGGTTTTACGTTGGTTTAAAATTAGTCCGCGGTGCCTATGTTGAAAAAGAAAACAAAAGAGCTGCCGAACTTAATTACGAATCCCCAATACATATTAACAAAAAAAATTGTGATACTGATTTTAATCTAGCTCTTGAATTTTGCATTAAAAATATAGAACAAGTGGCTATTTGTTGTGGCAGTCATAACGAATACAGCAACTTGTTATTAACAGAATTAATGAAAAAACACAACATATCTTCAAACGATAAGCGCATCTACTTTTCGCAGCTATTAGGAATGAGCGATCATATTAGTTTTAATTTAGCTGCAAATGGTTATAATGTTACAAAATATATGCCTTATGCTCCTGTAAAAGAAATACTCCCTTATTTAATTAGACGGGCTCAAGAAAACACCTCTATTGCTGGTCAAACTAGCAGGGAATTAAATTTAATTACTCAAGAATTAAAGCGCAGAAAAGCATAAAGCAGGCAAAAAACAAGCTACTAATTATTCTATAAAACACAGCAAAGGCTACTTTTGATAAGTAGCCTTTGCTGTGTTTTAATTGGTATGATACCAATCTTTACAAACTTTTCGCTACTGGAAAATCAATAGCTACATCCGTTAAATTATGGAAAAAATTAGTAGTTGTAATAATCCCAACAGCCAGTACTAAATCAACTAAGTTTTCTTTATTGTAACCTACTTCGTAAAAAGCTTCTACTTCGGCATCAGTGGCTTTACCTTTATTAGCTGCAATTGATTGCGCTAATTTTGCCAATGCACTAAACTTAACATCTTCAGAATTACCTTGTCTAAGTCCTAAAATTTGGTCATCGTTAAAACCGTTCATTTTTCCCATAGCAGTATGAGCTGCTAAACAGTATTGACATCCATTTACTTGACTAACTGCTAAATCAATCACTTCTTTTTCTTTATTATTAAATGAAGTTTTTCCACCAGAATATTGCAAATAATTACCTAAACCATTTTCAGAATGAGCCATAGCAGCATAAATGTTAGGTACAAAACCTACTGCTTTTTCAAGATTATCAAAAATTGCTTGGTTTGCTGCTGAAACTTCTTCTCTTTTTGGTATTATTAATTTTGACATTTTAATTTGTTTTTATATTTGTATTCTTTGTCTGTAAAAACCATAAAACATTTCACTATTTCATCATTTTCTTGTTTAATTCTATTGGAAAAATTTAAGATATAGGCTCTAAATTAATTTTTAACAATTTTTAAAGTTCGCCCAGATTTAGTAATTAAAAAATAAATTCCAGTAGCTATATCATCATCTAAATCCAATTCAATTGTGTTTTCTGAAATTTTTATTACACTAAAGCCTACATCTGCTCCAACTTGATCAAATACTTGTACATCTACATCCGAGATTCCTTCAACCACAACAATATCCTTAACCGGATTTGTCGCTATTTTCAATTGTGGTAATTGTTGCTCCAATATCTTCTGCCCATTTACAACTTGCCAATCAAATGTTTCCCATCTCTTATCGGCATTTCCTCTAGCACGAACAATGGCATTATTTTGACTCCAAGCAGCTTGTATCCATTTACCAGAGTGTACACTTTTTAAAGCCACCTTTCCATTACCTTTTGACTTCCATTCGAACTGTTCCCAATCTCCTTTAAAAGTTCCTTGATTTCTTACGGCTTCACTTGTATTTTTATCTGGTACTTGAACATATTTATTATTCGACAATGCTTTTAGTGCCACGCCTCCTTTTGGGTGATTTTCTACACGAAATCTTTCCCAACCACGAACACTAGCAGCTCTAGCTATTAATTGACTTCCACTTCTTTCTCCTGTAATATATTTTCGGTCTCCTCCTGTTTTTCGTAATGATATTACTTTATTTATAGGCACTTCGTTTGAGGTATTTCCACCAGTATTACCTCCTCCTGCATTACCGTTTCCTGGCGAATTTCCAGTTTTTCTCCAAGTCCTTACATAATCAACTAACATATCACGTTTAGATCCATCGTTAACTTGGGCTTGCGTTGGTGGTGTCATCCAATCATAAGTCTCCGAATTAATAATCATCCATAAAGGCTCAATTGTACTATTAGTGGTTACTTGCTTTTTAAATACTCCATCTAAATAAAACCTCAACGTTCTATTATTTACAATCCATACACCATACCTATGGAAACCTTTATCTATATCAGCACCCGTAACAGTAAATTTATTAGGTTGTGGCTGGTCGTTAGTAAAATTAGGTTGAGGATTATGCACATTAGTATTCATAACTCTAGGAAACCTTGACCCAAAAGCTTCTTGTACATCTATTTCATCTTCGCGGTTTTGATTATCTCTTGCATTATGCGCAAACCAAAAGTTAGATCCCATATTTAAGCTATTCGCTTTATAAGAACATTCAGAATACATGCCCACGGCCATATCTCTATTTTTACTCCTAATAGCGCCCGATCGCATGTAATCCCTATTACCTCCAACCCATGTGGCTCTTATAACCAAACGATTATTACTGACAAAAGCATTGGCTCCTTGTCCAAAAATAGCAGGAGATCTACCACGCCACCATGGGTGACCAAACTCCCATTTACCTTGATTTAATGAATTCCCCGAAAACTCGTCGGAAAGTGAGTTTACCTTAGTCCAATTTGCTGGGTTTTCACCAGCTGGCTGTGCCCATATGTTCAAGCAAAACATAAAAGACACCACTGAAAGAAAAAATTTCATAAAAATTGATTTTAAATTAGTTGTATTCAGCAATTTACCAAAAATAGGTATACTTATTTGCCTCAAAACCAATTACAATCAACTTAATCGATGAATATGCTAATTATACGGGTGAAATAATGATAATTTACTAATGAAAATATGCTTTTTTTAAGATTATTTCTTTTTAAACAAACCATTTATTAAGCTTCCTGCAGCTTTTTTCACTTTATCTTCAGTATTTTTATCTGTTTTTTTATCCGAAGAATTTTCTGCTTTATTATCGTCTTTTTTACCACCTAATAAACCTCCTAAAACATCTTTGGCTTTCCCCTTTACTTGCTTAGAGATTTGTTTTGAAACTTCTTCTTTAACTTTCGTTGTCGCTTTGTCTTTTAATTGTTGTTTTTGATTTGCTACTATTTGTTTAGTTAAATCAGAAATTGCGCCTTTCATATCTAAACCTATTTTGGGGCTTGTAAATGAACCTCCCAATGAAATAGGGACTGGAACTTTTATGTTTTCTTGATCTGAAGAAGACAATTTAGATAACAATCCACTTGCCGAGCTTCCTAAATATTTTGCAGGTAAATCCATTGTTAAATTATAATCTATAGCAGCATCAAAACTATGTGAGCCTGCTGCAGTTACTTTAATATCATCAGTCAATTTAAAACCAAAGGGTTTTACGTTTACTTTTCCATCTTCAAAACTAAAATTAGCCGTTAAATCTTTCAAATTCAACTTGTCCATGTTAATAAAATCAGTTCGTTGGTTTAACTGGCTTAATAACTTATTTTTTTCAGGACTTACTTTAGCATTTAAAATATTAGCTAAGGCATTTCCTTTTAATGAGGATAATACTGGAGAAAAATCATCCTTTAATTTTCCATTTAACTTTAATTTAGATGAGAATACCCCATTTAGTGCCGAAGCTATGGGAGTCATTTTTTTAAGCATATCTAAACTTTGGAATGACTTTGATAAACTTAACTTTTTTAAATCCAAATCCATATCAAAAGTAGGTTCCTTTTCTGCTGTGGACACATAACCAGAAAACCCTATACTACCTCCAAAAATATCTGTGTTGATATCTTTTAAAATTGCTTTTTGGTCTTTTATAGCCAATAAACCTGAAGTGTTTTTTAACTCTAAATTATCATAAAACACTGTTGTTGCTTTAAAACGCGAAGTGATATCTAAAAATGAAGGAATAGCTCCTTGAGCTGTTGTAGCTTCGGTAGTTTCTGATTCTTCAGTGGTTTCTTCCTCTTCGGCCTCAGTTTCTTCTTCAGCAACCATAAAATCACTTACCTTAAAGGTATTTGAATTCAACTCAAAATCTCCTTTAAGTACTTTATCCGAAAACACAAAAGGAATCACATTTTCTAATGTTCCTGTAGCGTTCAAATCCGAATCACCAGTAGCCATGCTAAATTGCTCTAATTTTACTATGCTAGGCTGAAAATTAACTTTAGCAGACTTAATTTTAATTGGGTGAGGCATTTCTGCAGAAGCAAATAAAAAGTCGGATAAAGTTACTGTTCCATTGCTTTTAATCTGTTCGTACTTTTCATTTTCTAAGGAAGCCATATCAAAACTAGTTGCGACATCGGCATTAATAATTCCTGCTAAATCTGTTTCTAAATTTACAGGGTAAGCTTGGTTTAAATTTGCTAAATCAACCACTCCTTTCGCTTTTAAATTCACTTTTAAGTTTTCGGAAACATTGCTTAATTTTCCATTGGCAGAAAATTGATCTTGATCAATTTTCATTTTAAAACTATGAATATCAACATGGGTATCTTTTGATAAACCCGTATCGTTTTTAACATCGGCAATCAATGTAATATTATCAATTCCTTTGGGTAAATCTGGATACTTAAAATTTGCATTTTCTGTACGCAACGAAATATCTATTTTAGGTATTAAATCATCGGTGCTTTCTCCTTTTATTGTTCCGTGCAAATCAAATTTTCCATTGGCTTTAACTCCCTTTATGTCTTTTTTATAAGCACTAGGTATGGAAGCTAAAAGATCTTTAAACGCTGCTTTTTTAGAATTAAAAGAAATATCAACTAAGGTTGCTTTTTCTAATGACTGTACAAAACCATTAAATTCTAAAGGAATTTGATTGATTAAAGCTTCGTTTTCTTTAAATGTATATTTATTTTGATTTTGATCTACTCCTATTAACGCTTTTAAATGAATAGGCATGGCTTTAGTATACGTCATACCTCCCATGGCAAATGACATTTCCATTTCGGTAGTGGTATCTAAATCCGATATTAATTCCGATACATCCCCTTTTCCTTTATGCGTTAAGTGAGCTATATCTACATAAGTTTTTGAACTTTCATCCTTATAAACAATATGACTATCATTAATTTCATAATCCAAATTCAATTTAAAATTTGATGCAGACTCACTTGTTTCATCAACTACTTCAGCCTCTTCTTTTGGAATACTAATGTCATAATTTGCTTTCCCCTGTTTATTTACAAGCACATTTACTTTAGCTTGATCAATGGCTATTTTATCAATACTTACTCCTTTATCTATACCCTTAATCAATTGGATAATTGATATTTTTCCAACAATACTTTTTGCATATACCAGCGTATCATTTTCAAAAGGAGCATTATTTATAATTTCAAAATTTTCGAGTTTCAATTGCGCACTTGGAAAACTTTTTATTAAACTCAAATTAATATCTGTATAATCAATTTTTGCATTGACTTGTTCTGCTGTAAAATTTCGTACCAGTGTATCAATATTCTTTTCCAAAAAAAATGGAATGGCAATTAATATTGCTAGTATTAAAAAAAGTAAACCTCCTAATATTTTAAAAACTATTCTCATTGTAAATTATTCATTGAAATATAACCTATAGACTAAAAAATCTGATGATTATGTCGAAAATTTATGCCTTTAACTACATTCATTAATAAATGTTAAATTTACAATGTATTATAGTAACATAGCCTATTTAAATGTTATTGTTATTTAAATTTTAGTTATTGAAAACAAAAAAACCGATAATCGAACTTGTTATTTCATTAGGAAGCAATATTGAACCTCGTTTTAAGCATGTACAAGAAGCTGTACTATTGATCAAAAAAAATATCGGTCCCATCATCAAATCTTCATTAATATACGAAACACCTGCCTGGGGGTTTATTAGCACTCCATTTTTAAATGCTTGTATTACTATTGAAACTATATTGAATACTAAAAATGCTTTAATTGCACTTCAAAAAATTGAAAAAGAATTAGGCCGTAAACCCAAAATAGGACTTGCTTACGAGGCACGCCCTATTGATTTAGATATCTTATTTTCTTCCGAGGGAATCTTTAATTACGAACATCTAACAGTACCTCACTCGTTATTACATGAACGTAAATTCGTTTTAGTTCCTTTGGTTGATATTGCCCCAAATTATGTACATCCCTTATTACATAAAACTACGCAACAACTTTTAGAAACTTGCAACGATTCCTCTGAAATTAAAATCACAAAACATCAACTTACTTAGCCGTGTTTTGTGCTAAAAATTGTTGTAAATCTTTTCTACAAGCAGTACAAGGCCATAAAATATCATGCCCTTTATTAGGAATTGCATTTAGTTTATGAGTAAAGCCTAATTTTTCTGCTTTAGCATGTATATATTTAGAGCCTTCCAATCCATTCCATTTTCCATCAATTGGTACAATTTTATCAGCTTCACCATGCAAGCTATACAATATTGAAGTGTTTGTATCTAATAATTCTGAATTTACAATAGCGCCAGAAACATTAATCACTCCTTTTACTTCAGATGAATAACCTGGATTTCCACTACTCCCTTCTATTCCATTATGCGTATTTACATAAGGAACTAAAAAAGGCACATAAGTAGTTACTTTTTCAATGGTATTTAAGTAAGCCGTATGCAATGCAGTAATAGCCCCTGCAGAATAACCTCCTATAAAAATCTGATTTGTGTCAACTTTAAAATTATTAGTAGAAACTGCATCCTTTCTAAAATAACGAATAGCAGCTCGCATATCTTCAACCGCATTTAAAATCCCAATTGAAGTAGACTGCATATTCGAAGGCACATCCAATAATCTATAACTAATGGAAGCTACTACATACCCCGACTTTGCTAAGGTTTGCAAAAAACCCGATGGTTTAATTACATCTCTTGCCCCTTGAGTAAAACCACCTCCATGCGCAAAAATAAATAAAGGGCGTTTTGCTAACGTATCTCCTTTGGGCTGATACACATCTAATTTAAGTGCTATTTTTTTTCCACCCTGACTAATATTTGTTCCATAAGTATAGGTATTAAAAGTAATATCTTCAAAAACCTCATTAAAATAACGTGCTGACTCATGAGGAGGAGTTACTACGACCTCTTTTTTTTGATTAACCTCAGATACTAATTCTTTTGATGAAGTATTTGAAGCGACACAACTAAAAAAACTGATGACTAAAAAGCCAATAATTCCTTTTAAAAACATATGCATTATTATTCTAAATTAAACACTGGAGTTACTGGGATTTCACAAATTAATTCAACTTACAAAATAGATCCCAAAGTACCACACCACAACTCACCGAAATGTTTAGTGAGTGTTTGGTTCCATATTGCGGAATTTCTATGACTTTATTACTAGCAGTTACTACCGATTGTTGCACGCCTTTTACCTCGTTACCAAAAACAACAGCATATCTTTTTCCTTTTTCAGGAAAAAACTCATTTAAAAACACGGCATCTTCGGCTTGCTCAATTGCTAAAATTTCAACTGCTTCTTCCTTTAATTTCTCTATTAACACCATCGTGTCTTCCACATGTTCCCAAACAACTGTATCGGTAGCCCCTAAAGCTGTTTTTTGAATATCTTTATGTGGAGGGGTAGCAGTTATACCACACAAATAAATTTTTTCAATTAAAAAGGCATCTGCCGATCTAAACACCGAACCTATATTATTTAAACTTCTAATATTATCTAATATAACAATAAGTGGTGTTTTTTTAGCCGCTTTAAATTGATTAATATTTAATCGCTCTAATTCGCTATTTTTTAATTTTCTGTTTTGTTGCAAAATGGGTTTCGGGTTTCGGGTTTCGGGTTTCGGGTTTCGGGTTTCGGGTTTCGGGTTTCGGGTTTCGGGTTTCGGGTTTAAAATTAGTTTTTTGCTTACAAATAGCCCAACTTCAAAATAATTTTTAATCATTTATTATAAACATGATGTTTATTCCAGTACAAGTATAAAATTGAACTTGTCACTTTAATAGTATTTCACCCCTTTTTTAATAAAAAAAATAAATACTAGCCTCAAACACCTTCCTAATCAATGAGACTCATAAAAATCATCACAAATTCTTAATAAAAATATAATTTTTAAACAACAATTAACTAACATTCAGTTCTTTTAGACTAAATTTAAAACAATACAAACCAAACTTAAAAAAACACTTCATAAAAAAAATAGACACTTACATAAAAATAAATACTCATAAAAAAATTAACGCTATTATGAAAAAAAATACACGTTACTCAAATCAATCTTTATTTTCTAACACTATCTCTATACAAAAATTGGCATTTCTTTTTAGCCTCTTTTATATTTTTAGTTGCTATAAGTCCATAGCTTTTACCAAGAATACTAGCATAAGTGTTATTACAACCAGTAAAATTACAATCACCAAAGAAATTACCGGAACAATAACTGACGAAACTGGGATTCCCATACCTGGAGTAAGTGTTTATTTAAAAGGAAAAACAGACACTGGTACAGTTACTGATTTTGATGGGAATTTCACATTAAATGTCCCCGATGACGCCGAAATACTTATCATTGCCAGCATTGGTTTTACTACTCAAGAAATTAATATTACAGATAAAAGCACTATTAATGTAACTTTAATTACTTCCATTGCTCAAATAAACGAAGTAGTTATTACTGGATCTAGAAATCCAAACAGAACTGTTACCGATTCACCTGTGCCTATTGACGTTATTGATTTAAAAGAAATTAACAGTAAATCTCCACAAACTTCGGTTAATGAAATCTTAAACTATGTAGCTCCTTCATTCACCTCAACTACACAAACCGTTTCCGATGGAACAGACCATGTCGACCCAGCTTCATTAAGGGGCTTAGGTCCAGACCAAGTGCTGGTTTTAATTAATGGCAAGCGAAGACATAATAGTGCTTTAATCAACATTAATGGTACCGTAGGAGCTGGATCAGTTGGTACAGATATGAATGCAATTCCTACTGCTGCTATCGAAAAAATTGAAATATTACGCGATGGTGCTGCAGCACAATATGGATCCGATGCCATAGCTGGTGTTATTAATATCATATTAAAAAAAGCAACTAATGAATTAAATATTGCGGTAACTACTGGAGCAAATGTTAGTAAAAACTCCAATCAATTTGAAGGAGGCAGCGATGGTGAAAAAGTAAAAATTGAAGCTAATTACGGACTTCCAATTTCTGACAAAGGTGGTTATGTGAATTTTACAGGTACGGTATCTACTAGAGAACCTGCTCTTAGAAATCGTGATTATAGTGGCGATATATTTAGAGCCTTTCATGGAGTAGAACGACTTTTTGCTGCAAACGGAGGCAATGTAGCCGATATGACATTAGAAAATTATGCCGATACTGCTCAAAACTTAGAATATTTAGACCAAACTACAAAAGATAATATTGCCGCCTTAGATATTTCTACAGAAGAAGGTATTACCGCTTTAAGAAGCGCTTTAGATTTTGATGCTGACGAACAAGAATTGGCACAACGCGGTTTGGATCGAAGCGATTTTAGATTTAAAGTAGGAACCTCTAAACTGAGAGAAGGTAAATTTTTCACTAATCTATTAATCCCTATTTCTGATAATACGTCTTTCTATTCCTTTGGAGGCTTAAGTTTTAGAAATGGTTTGGCTGCTGGTTTTTACCGTAGACCTTCACAAGGTGATGGCCGTGCTAACACGCCTGCTTTCCCTAATGGATTTTTACCCGAAATTGCTACAGATATAGTAGACTTGTCTGTTGCTGTTGGAATCAAAGGACTTATTAACGAGTGGAAGGTTGATTTTTCAAATACCTATGGAGGAAACATTATTGACTATACCGTTGAAAATTCAAGTAACGGAACACTTGGCGTAGGTACACCTCGTAATTTTGATGCGGGTAGTAATGCGTTTTTTCAAAATACAACCAATTTAGATTTTAGTCGCTTTTATGATGACCAACTTGCTGGACTAAACATTGCTGCAGGTTTAGAATTTAAAGTAGAACGCTTTACTATTGGCGTTGGCGAAGAGGATTCCTATACATCTTATGATAGTAATGGCGAACCTGTAACGGCTACTACTCCTGATAACTTACTAGTTCGAAACAATTTCACTGGTATTCCTTTAGCTGGTAGTGCACAAGTTTTTCGTGGTTTTGATCCTAACAACGCTACCGAAAATAGACGTAATAGTATCGCTGGGTATTTTGATGTAGAAGCAGATGTTACCGAGAATTTATTACTAAGCGCTGCTATTCGATATGAAAACTTTTCGGATTTTGGAGATACTTTTAACTACAAACTTGCAGGTCAACTTAAAATCATTCCTGAATTATCTATAAGAGGAGCCCATAGTACAGGGTTTAGAGCCCCTTCCTTACATCAACAATTTTTTAGTAGAACCAGTACTATTTTTGAGAATGGTATTCCTTCCGAACAAGGAATCTTTACCAATGATAGTCGTTTAGCCAAACTAATAGGCATTGATCAACTAAAAGAAGAAACTTCACAAAGTTTTAGTTTAGGGTTCACCTCTAAGTTTGGAAACTTTTCCGTAACCGTCGATGGTTATTTAATCAATATTGATGATCGTATTTCACTTAGTGGATCATTTGGTGTTGGAGGAACTGATGTTCTAGATAGAATAAGACAAGAAACTGGAGCCGAATCTGCTCGATTTTTCACTAATGCACTAGACACTCGATCTATCGGTTTAGACATTGTCATAGCACACAAAGCACGTTTTGGTGACGATTGGCGTTTGCGCTCTGATCTATCGGCTTCGTTTTTTGAAACGGAAATTAAAAATATCACAGTACCTCAAGCTGTATTATCTGCTGGTAATGAATCCGTAATACGTTTTTTTGATGCACAAGAAGAGGCTTTCTTAACAGTTGCACAACCCAGAACAAAATTTAGTTTAACCAATAATTTAAGTTACAAAAAACATAATATTCTATTGAGAAACACCTTTTTTGGAGAAGTTATTGATCCCGATGATTTTGCAGGGGTTTCAAGATTTGATAATAGAGATCCAAACCCTGAAGCTATTTACACTGCCAGAATAATAACAGACCTTACCTATTCTACTCCATTAATTGATGGTATCAATCTTGCCGTGGGGGCAAATAATTTATTTGATGTATATCCTTCTGAAAATATTCCAGGAAATACCGCTGGAGACCAATTTGTATACTCTCGTAGGGTTTCACAATTTGGCTATACAGGCCGATTTGTTTTTGCTCGTATGAGTTTTGATTTATAATTGCTACTGGTAAAAGGTTGAAGAATAAAGGCTGTGGACAAAAACTAAAAGTTTTAGCGTTTTTTAAAATAAAAAACGCTAAAAACTTCAACCCTCTACCTTAAATCCTAAATACCCTGACAACGGACAACTCACAACAGCCAACTAAAAACATGTGAATAAATCCTAATAAATCATTTACGCCTTATGAAGGTCACATAAACAGAATCCGTATTTTAGCACATCAATTAAATTTCCCCAATACTGTGTGTGCAAAAAAAGCGACTTCAAAAGAAAAAAAAGTAACTCCTTTAATGAAGCAATACAATGCTATTAAGGCTAAATACCCTAAAGCATTATTGTTATTTAGAGTTGGTGATTTTTATGAAACTTTTGGCGAAGATGCTGTAATTACAGCCAACATATTAAATATTGTTTTAACCAAACGTGGTGCAGGGTCAGAATCCGAAACTGCATTGGCTGGTTTTCCACATCATTCATTAAACACTTATTTGCCCAAATTAGTTAAAGCAGGTCAACGTGTGGCTATTTGTGATCAACTAGAAGATCCCAAACAAACAAAAACTATTGTAAAGCGTGGGGTTACTGAATTGATTACTCCGGGTGTTTCTTTAAATGACGAAGTGTTACAAAGTAAAAACAACAACTTTTTAGCAGCCGTTCACTATGGAGGAAAACAATTAGGAATCGCTTTCTTGGACATTTCAACTGGCGAATATTTAACCGCTCAGGGAGATCAAGCTACTATTGATAAGTTGCTGCAAAACTTCACGCCAAGTGAAATACTAGTTTCCAAACAAAAAAAGAATACGTTTACCGAAAATTTTGGTCCCGATTACCTTACCTTTTATTTGGAAGATTGGGTTTGGAAAGATGATTATGCGTATGAAACCTTATATACACATTTTAACACAAAATCACTTAAAGGTTTTGGTATTGACCACCTAAATCATGGAATTATTGCTGCCGGTGCTATTTTACATTATGTAAAGGAAACCCAACACCATAAATTACAGCACATAAATAAAATCCAACGTATTGCCGAAGATGACTTTATTTGGATGGATCGATTTACCATTCGTAATTTAGAGCTTTACACCCCCAATGCTATTGGAGCGGTTACACTCTTAGATGTTATTGACAAAACCAGTTCTGCCATGGGCGGCCGTATGCTAAAGCGTTGGTTATCGCTTCCATTAAAAAACAAGGAACGTATTGAAACACGTCATGAAGTGGTTGATTTTTTTATTAAAAACACAGATGTACATCATAAAATAGGCGCACAAATAGCACAAATTGGTGATTTAGAGCGTCTAGTTTCTAAGGTAGCTACAGCCAAAATAAGTCCACGAGAGGTAAATCAACTCATGCATTCATTAAATGCTATTGCACCTATTAAAAAAATTGCAGAAGCCAGTACACAAGATGCTGTTAAAAAAATTGGTGATGCCTTACATGATTGTCAATTATTAAGACAAAAAATTAAAGAAACTCTTTACGAAGAAGCTCCGGTTAATATTTTAAAAGGAAAAACAATTGCCGATGGTGTCCATACCGAACTTGATGAATTACGAGGTTTAGCCTTTTCAGGAAAAGATTATCTTAATAATATGCTTAATAGAGAATCTGAAGCTACAGGAATTCCTTCTTTAAAAATAGCATCAAACAATGTATTCGGTTATTATATTGAAGTTAGAAATACTCACAAAGACAAAGTACCCGAACACTGGATACGAAAACAAACTTTAGTAAGCGCCGAACGTTACATTACTGAAGAGCTTAAGGAGTATGAAACTAAAATTTTAGGTGCCGAAGAAAAAATACTTATTCTTGAACAACAACTCTTTAGTGATTTAGTGACTTGGATGCATGAATACATTCAAATTATCCAAAATAACGCTATGCTTATTGGGCAACTCGATTGTTTAAGTGGTTTTGCCGACTTGGCACTACAACAAAATTATACCCGCCCTACTTTTACCAACGGTAGTGCCTTAAAAATCACCAACGGTCGCCACCCGGTTATCGAAAAACAACTCCCTCCTGGAGAAGCCTACATTGCAAACGATGTATATTTAGACAGTCATGAGCAACAAATTATAATGATTACTGGCCCTAATATGAGTGGTAAATCGGCTATTTTACGACAGACAGCCTTAATTGTATTACTAGCTCAAATAGGTTGTTTTGTACCCGCCGAGGCTGTTGAAATGGATATTGTTGATAAAATTTTTACGCGTGTAGGTGCCAGCGATAATATTTCGATGGGCGAATCTACTTTTATGGTTGAAATGAATGAAACGGCAAGCATTCTAAATAACCTTTCGGATCGTAGTCTTATTTTACTTGATGAAATAGGTCGCGGAACAAGTACTTACGATGGTATATCTATAGCTTGGGCCATTAGCGAATACTTACATGAACATCCTTGCAAACCAAAAACACTATTTGCTACCCATTACCATGAGCTAAATGATATGTGTGATACATTTAGTCGTATCAAAAATTACAATGTAGCAGTTAAAGAAACTAAAGACAATGTGCTTTTTTTAAGAAAATTAACCCCTGGTGGCAGTCAGCATAGTTTTGGAATACATGTAGCAAAAATGGCAGGAATGCCACAACATGTGGTTAAAAAAGCTCAAAAAATGTTAAAAAAACTAGAAACTTCGAACAAAAGCGAGGACATATCTAACAGCCTAAAACAATCGCAAGAAGAAGAAATGCAATTGAGCTTTTTTAATTTAGACGACCCATTACTGGAAGAAATAAAAAATGAAATTATAGACATCGATATTAATACACTTACTCCGGTAGAAGCCTTAATGAAATTAAATGAAATAAAGCGCATGTTAAGTCCCTCAAAACAAACTATTTCATCAAACGATTAAAAAAAATTATATTTTTTATTTAAAAAAGGCTTTGAAAACCAAATAAAGGTTGTAAATTTGCACCCGCAAGTAATACACTTGTTCGTTCATTAAAATTGCGAAAGTAGCTCAGGGGTAGAGCATCACCTTGCCAAGGTGGGGGTCGCGGGTTCAAATCCCGTCTTTCGCTCTGACACTTTTTTATGATATACCACGCTCGGGTGGTGGAATTGGTAGACACGTTGGACTTAAAATCCAATGTCCATTAGGACGTACGGGTTCAAGTCCCGTCCCGAGTACTAAACCTCTCTTTATCTTATTGATATTGAGAGGTTTTTTGGTTTTTAAACTATAGTTTTGCCGAAAATATTTAAATACTCTAGTTAGAATGTTTCTATTTGGGGAATCCGATCATAAGGATTAAAAGGAATTATTCTTTCTCTCATCAATGCCTTATTGTTAAAATGTCTTGAAATCTGATAAGTTTTAGACGTATAATCATTTTGACCTTGCGGATCTCCATAAAAACAGATTCTTATTTTTTTACAATTATCGTGTTCAAAAATTGTACTTAGTAAAACACGATCAGAAAGACCACAACTGTGCCCCATTATAACAACTGTAAATTCTTCACTTTCTATGAAATCTAATAAACTTGAATAGTTTGAAGTCTTAAAGTACCCAAAAGACTTTATCTTTCTAAATACTTCATCAAGCTGAATATCTTCTATTGATTGATAGCTACTATCCCTTTCATCGGATCAAGTAATATTATTGGGGAGCCGTAAAAATTAAGCATATAATTTAGTTAACCTGTAGAGGAAAAATTTTACATCTCTTACGCCTCTAAATTGATTTCTG
>CANLCT010000049.1 GCA_947489195.1 uncultured Aquimarina sp.
TCATTATTTTCAACACTAGGTGCATTTTTTGTAGTTGTAACTACCTTAAACGCACAAGCGATATCATTAAGTGATACTGAAAATTACATACACACTAAAACCTATCAAAAAGCAGGAGCTTCCGCTTCCGAAAATGTACATGTCATAGAACAAGTCTCTTATTTTGATGGATTGGGACGCCCAAAACAGCAAATAGCTATTAAAGCTTCACCCGATAAAAAAGATATCATTACCCATATCGAATATGATGGATTTGGCAGGCAAACTAAAGACTATTTACCTATAAAAACCTCAGGTACTTTGGGTAGTTTTAGAACAGGTAATATGCATACCGCTACTCAGCAGTATTATAAAACCAATTATGCCGAAGATTTTCCGGGACTAAGTTTACCTAACATTAATGCCTATAGTGAACGTATTTACGAGGCTTCGCCATTAAATAGGGTGTTAAAAGTGGGAGCTCCGGGTAAAGATTGGAAAGCTAGTCTAACAAGTGATACCGATCATAGTATTAAATTTGATTACTCCAGCAATTCAGCTACCGAAGTGGTGCGTTTTGATGTATCACTAACCACTAGTGGGGTACCTTCATTAAAAAAGAATGGAAATTACAAAGCCAATACCTTATTTAAAACAATAACAAAGGACGAAAATTGGAAGGTATCCGATGGAAAAAACCATACCACCGAAGAGTTTACTAATTTGCAAGGTCAGGTCATCTTAAAGCGAACGTATAATGAAGCAATAGCACACGATACGTATTACATATACGATGATTTTGGAAACTTAACCTATGTGTTACCACCAAAAGTAGATGTGTCAAAACCCATAACAGCAAGTATATTAAAAGATCTGTGTTATCAATACCAGTACGACCAACGAAACCGATTAGTAGAAAAACAAATACCAGGTAAAGGACGTGAGTATATTGTCTATAATATTTTAGACCAACCTGTAGTAACGCAAGATGCTATTCAGCGTTCAAAAAGTCCTAAAAAACAATGGTTGGTTACCAAATATGATGTGTTCGGAAGGGTTGCCTTTACGGGGTTACACGAAAGTAATGTTACAAGAATACAGGCAGCAGCAAATGGGCATAATACAAATACATACGAACAATATGTAACCAAAACAGCCACATCACAAACTATAGCAGGTACAAAAATCCACTATACTAATAGCACCTTACCTTTTGGTATTAGTAAAGTATATACCATAAACTACTACGACAATTACACCTTTGACAAACCAGCACACACGGTACCCACATCAGTTTTTGGACAAAGTGTAGCGAAAGGTATTGAAACCAAAAGCTTGGTAACCGGCAATAAAGTCCGTGTATTGAGCACTGATAAATGGATTAGTACCATTACTTACTACGATAAAAAAGGACGTCCTATTTACACGTTTAGTAAAAATGAATATTTACAAAGTACCGATATCACTCGAATTCAGTATGATTTTGTAGGCAGAGTGTTAAAAACAGAACTAAAGCACAAATACAAATCAAATGCTACGATAACTACTCTTGACACCTTTACCTATGATCATCAAGGGCGTTTACTAACGCAGCATCAAAAAATAAATAATGGAGTTACTGAGTTAATAGCCAGTAATAGCTATGACGATTTAGGGCAGTTAGAAAAAAAGGCCGTTGGAAACACCAAAACCAAGCCTTTGCAAATAGTAGATTACAAATACAATGTACGTGGTTGGTTAAAGGAAATTAATGATCCATTAGCAAGTTTAGGAAATGACTTATTTGCTTTTAAAATAAATTATAATACTAGTAACAATTCATCTTATCCATTTCAATCAGCAGCAGAACTTTTATATAATGGGAACATAAGTGAAACGCATTGGAAATCTGCGAGTAATGCTCATAGGTTGTTCAGGTATAATTATGATGACTTAAATAGAATTACGAGTGCTTCTTTTAATGATCCTAGGTATGGAGGTTTGCACAGTGTTAACTATGACAAACAGGGTAATATAACACTATTAAAAAGAACAGGTCAATTAACTAGTACATCATCTGGATTTATCGATAATTTAGACTATCTATATGATTCAGGAAATAAATTGTTAAGTGTTCAAGATCGTGGAAATAAAAATTTAGGTTTTGTTGATGGAGATGCTAGTATTATAGAATATACATACGATGCCAATGGTAATATGATTGAGGATAAAAATAAGGGAATTAAAAGCATTGAATACAATCATTTAAATTTACCAATAAGAATTGATATAAAAAATCAAGGTGTTTTAGAATATGTTTATGACGCTTTAGGTAATAAACTAATTAAATTCCATCCAGGAGGTAGAACAAGTTATGCAGGTAATTATAATTATTTAGTGGGTAGAAGGTCTAGTGAATCATTACAATTTATTAACCAACCCGAAGGCTACGTAGAGCCAAAAAATTCAAGTGATTTATCCAAAGGATTTACTTATATTTACCAGTACAAAGATCATTTAGGGAATATTAGATTATCATATGCGGATACAAATGCAGATGGTAAGGTTGATAAGAGTGAGATCAGGGAGGAGAAGAACTATTATCCTTTTGGGCTTACTCACAAAGGCTACAACAATACCATCCGTGGTAGAAAACATAACTATGGGTATTTAAATCAAGAGGAACAAAATGAGCTTGGTTTAAACTGGTTGACATTCAGATATAGAAATTATATGCCTGATATTGGTAGGTTTTTTGGAGTTGATCCAGTATCTGCTGAGTACATGTCTATATCTACATATCAGTTTGCACATAATAATCCAATATGGAAAATTGAAATAGAAGGTTTAGAAGGAGCAACAACAACAGGTGTTGGAAATGATGATGTAATTAATCATGAGCCTGTAAAAGCCTTTGTTCCAGTGAGTGGAGCTCCTATAGGTGGTTCTGCGACAAGAGAGTTAGCTAAAAGAGCAGCAGGAAAAGTTGTTCAAGAAACAACTGTAAAAACAGTTTTAAAAAATTCTTTAAAAACGTTAGGTAATGCAGTAAGCATTGGAGCAGCACTTCTAACAGATTCAATGAGTCCAAATTTTGGAAGAACTAATGAAATTTCTTTTAACCCTTCACCTATTGATGAAAAACTTCGTTTAGATGATGGACAAATAAAAAATATTACAGATAATGATAGTCCTGTTCAGAGAATTGATTCACAAGATGCTATAGGCCCTAAGAATAAATCATTTAATGATGTTTTAGAAGGAGCTAAACCTGGAAGAGAGACAAAAGGAAAAACTAAAATTTTCGAAAAGGATGGCGGTTTTGATGCCGCAAATGAAGAATTTGATAGTTTAAATCCTAGTGATGTAAAAGAGATTGAAACTAAAAAGGGGACTTTAAGAACAGGTACACTTGAAGATGGAAAAGTAATTACAGTAAGACCTTTTAGTTCAGATGGTAGACCTACTCTTGAATTGAGAAATCCTGAAAACGGAAGAGGAACAGAAATTAGATTTAATTAATAAGAATGGACTGTAATATATTGAATATTTGGAATTTAGATGTTAAAGGATTTAGAAATGAAGTATATGTGACAGAATTAAGAGATGATTGTGAAAGCATAATTATATATCTTAAAGTAAAAGATGATGATTCAAAATTTTTAAAAATATCTTTTGAAGATGCGTTATCCTATCGCAATACTAACGAGAGTTTCATGCTAAAAATATGGAATGAAACACCAAATGAAAAACTTGGTAAAATATTTTATACAGTAGAGAAATCAAATTATATAGATTTCTTTGATGAAATGACTTTAGGCTTATATAAAGATTGGAATATTGTGCATTATGCTATTTATACAGATAAACATTGTATAGATATATTATCGATAATTAAACCAAAAATAGAATGGATTAATTCCCCCTGATGGCGCCCGAATGATACGCTAGCGCTTCGTCTATGACGAGTGCCAACAGTGAGAATAATACACAGCCACTTCTATTAAATTAGGAGTGGTTGTTTAATTTAAATGTGAAATATAAAACGAACATCTTTTTTCCTAACTTTGTACCACTATAAAAAGATATTTATGAAAATTGCTATAGGGAATGATCACGCGGGAACAAGTTATAAAAAAGCTATTGTAACCCATTTAGAAGCCTTAGGCCACGAGGTTATAAATCATGGAACTGATGGTGATAGCAGTGTAGATTATCCCGATTTTGCTCATTTAGTTGCCAAACAAGTAAATGATGCCGAAGTAGATTTAGGAATTTTACTTTGCGGAAGCGCTAATGGTGTAATAATGACTGCTAATAAATATCAAAAAGTACGTGCAGGTTTGTGTTGGAATAAAGAAATTGCAGCTATAGTACGTTTACATAATGATGCCAATATTTTGGGAATTCCTGCTCGATTTACAGCCGAAAAACAAGCCATTGAAATGGTAGATACTTTTTTAAATACTGAATTTGAAGGAGGAAGACACCAAAGACGTGTGGATAAAATGATGTGTTAAGCAAGTTTTATGAGTTTTTTATAATATTATAAAAAACTTACCAAGGAAGCATTTCACCAGTATCTGAAATAAACCTACCCGAATCCTTTAAGCTTAAAGTTTTAATAGTAGAAGTCATATTTTTAATAGCTTCATCAATAGTTGAGGTGGCGTCTGCTCCACCCATATCGGTTTGTACCCACCCAGGATTAATTGATACTACAATAATTTTTTGAGCATTAAATTTAGTTGCTATACGCTTTGTAAGTATGTTTAATGAGACTTTACTTACTGCATAAGCATCATAAGGGCCTTCAGGATTAACATTAAGAGCTATAGCACCCAAACCAGATGATAATTGAACAAGTTTACTGCCTTCTTTTAAATAAGGATAAATAGCCTGTATTAAAAGTGCTGGTCCAATGGTATTTACTTTAAAATTTGTTTCAAAAGTAGCCGATGTCCAATTTCCAAAACTTTCTTCTATAGAAATTCCTGCATTATTAATAACAAGATCAAATCCGAGTTTTTTTTCTTTTATTTTTTGAGCAAAATCAATAATGGATTGTTCGTTGGTAAGCTCTAAATTTTCAATGTATAATTGATTAGGATAGTCTTTTTTAAGTTTATCAAAAATTAAAGTATCACCATTTCTGCAAGTAGCAATTACCATATCCCCTTGGGTTAGATAATGTGTTAAAAAACCAAATCCCAAACCACGATTTGCTCCTGTTATCAGAACACATAGTGGTTTGGGATTTTGATTGGATATTTTCATTGACATAATCTAATGCTTTATGCTATGAAAATACTATTATAAGTTTAATATAACGAATAATAAAGCACTCAATGAGTGTTAATCTTTAATTAATTTCTGCTGTATTTCTTCAATCGACATATTTTTAGTTTCAATCAAATAGAAATAAAGAATTACAAAACCAATTAATACCATAATAGCATAACTTAAAAATACAGTGGTTGCTCCCATGTTTTCTAATTGCCAAGGGAAAAAGAACTGTACAAGTAAACTTGAAATACTAGTTACAAAAGCAAAGGTTGGAATGGCAATACTACGTAGTGATATAGGGAAAATTTCTGAAAATAAAACCCACATTACAGGTCCTATAGAAAAGTGAAAAGCAGCAATAAAACTCAAAATTCCAAATAGAATTAAGCCAGCGCTAATAACTCCTGCTTTTTGTATAAGTGTACTTGAATAGTCGCGCGTATTTTTTTCGCCAATAGTTTCTACCAAAGCAGCTTTAAAAGCCCTATCACTATCATACTCAACACCAACTAAACTTTGTAATTGAGCTGTATCAATTACATTTTCTTGTTTTAATTCAGCAATATGTTCTTGTGTTAAAGTATAACGTGCCTGCGAAAACCCGTATGCACAAATTAAAAGACTTACTCCGGTCCAAACAAGTCCCCAAATGGTAATTGGTCTACGTCCAATTCTATCAATTAACAATAAACCTAATATAGTAAATACAATACCTACTAGTCCAGTATAAATGGATTGCATAAATGCAGCATCAGTACCATTACCTAATTGTTCAAATATAGTTGGTGCATAAAATAAAACTACATTAATACCAGATACTTGTTGAGCTATGGCTATAGTTGTTGCAATAATTACAATTTTACTATACCTTGAAGAAAACATTTCTTTTAACTGCGAACCTATGGATTGCTTGTCTTCGCTAGAAACTGAAGTTTGAATACTCTCCTTCATATCTTCAATTTGAGCCGGAATCTCTTTTTTATCATATATTTTCTCTAAAACAACGGCTGCTTCTTCACTTCTTTCTTTATAAACTAACCACGATGGACTTTCTGGAATAAAGAATAATAATACTAACCATATAAATGCTGGAATAATTTCAGAACCTACCATAAATCGCCATGTATTATCGGCAAGACCAATATTTTGTACCCAAGCAGCATCAGATCCTGCAAGTTGTAAAATAAGATAATTGATAAAATAAGCTGCAGATAGACCAACAACAATATTAATTTGATTCATAGAAACCAATTTACCTCTCCATTCCGCTGGGGCAATTTCACCAATATACATTGAGGCTAGTGATAAAGAACTAAAAGCCAGTCCACCTAAAAAACGAGCGGCCACTAATCCATTAAAACTAGTTGCAAAGGCAGAAAAAACAGCAGATAATAGATAGATCATTGCAATACCAATCAACACTTTTTTACGACCAAATTTATCGCTAAAAATACCTGCTAATGGAAGTGCAAAAAGTACACCTATGGCAGGCGAAGATACCGCCGTACCAATTTGTATGGCAGATAAATTAAATTCTTTAGTTATAAATTTGGTAGCACCTGAAATTACAGCCGCATCTAGTCCAAAGACAAAACCACCTAAAGCAACAATGGTGGCATAGGTAAATGCATTTCTTTTATACGAATTCATAAAAATTTTATAGTTTAATAATAGTTTTATATGTCTTAATTTTTAACAACACTTAACAGAAATAAATAGGTAAAACACAAGGTGTTGATTGTGAATAATTTACACGTAAACTAAAAATATTGTTAAAAAACAAACAAACATACCAAAAAAAAAGCGGGTAAACTACTGGCTATAACGTTTTTTAATAACAGTGTAGGTCGGTTATATTTCCTAAAAATTTAAATAACTAATACAAGGGCTTTAGTTAATAAATGTTAATTAGGTCTTGTAAGATATTCATCTTTACTTTTTTCAATAATAAAATTGCTTTTAATATTTAAAACTCCGGCAACTAAGGTTAGTTTTTCAACAACAATTTTATGGTAATGATCCATATCTGTAACCGCTATTTTAAGTAAAAAATCAAAATTACCAGAAACATGGTTACATTCTAGCACTTCATCTATGTTATCAATTTCTTCTTTAAAAGTATCTATCGTTTTTTTCGAATGTTTTGCAATGGTAATTTGACAAAATGAAATAATGCCATTTCCTAATTTTTTTTGATCAACAATAGCCACATAGCCTTTAATTATTTTTTGTTTTTCAAGCTTTTTTATACGCTGAAATGTTGGAGAAACAGATAGCCCAACACTGTCGGCGATCTCTTTTGTGTTCTGTTTGGCATTTTTTTTAAGCGCCTTTATAATTTTTAGGTCAATGGAATCCATAAGTATATTCTTTGAAATCGTTTGAAGTTATTAGAATAAAAATTTAAAAATTAAATTAAGTATTTTAAACAGTTTTATTTTTTGAATTAACTATATAAACAAAATTGCATTCTATTATGTGTTAAATTTAAGAAACTTTAAACTAAATCATATGAATAACTTAATTTTAACACCCCAGGAACAACAACTGAGTTTATTAAAGGATCGACTTACTCATTATAAAAATAAGGTATTAGGTTATCCAATTTCATCTGATTTTGATTTTACAGAATTACATTCTTTTTTAAAGTTTTCAATAAATAATATCGGCGATCCATTTGAAGAATGTAATTATCGGGTACAAACAACAAATTTAGAGCGCGAAGTCATTGGCTTTTTTGCAACACTTTTTAATGCAGACCCAAATGATTATTGGGGGTATATTACCAACGGAGGATCGGAAAATAATTTATGTGGTTTGCATACGGCTCGAAAATTGTATTCAGATGCCATAGTTTATTATTCAGATGCCGCACATTATAGTGTACCCAAAAGTGTTGATATTTTAAACATGAAATCCTGCGTAATAGCCACTACCTTTAATGGCGAAATGGATTATGCTGATTTAGAAAAAAAATTAGCAGCAAATAAAGATAAGCCAGCGGTATTGAATCTAAATTTTGGTACAACTATGACCGAAGCCAAAGATAACGTAGCTATAGTAAAGGAAAAATTAACTGCTTGCGGAATCGAATCTTATTACATACATATTGATGGGGCTTTATCAGGTAGCTATGGCGCTTTTATTGAACCGCGAATTCCTTTTGATTTTTCTGATGGCGTAGATAGTATGTGTTTAAGCGCTCATAAATTTTTGGGATCGCCAATGCCAGCAGGTGTATTTATAACCAAAAAATCGATAAGAGATAAAATTTTAAGACCCATGGAAGTTATCGATTCTTACGATTCCACCGTAACAGGTTCCAGAAACGGGCATACTCCATTATTTTTATGGTATAATATGGAAAAAATGGGCGTTAGTGGCTTAAAAAAACGCTACTACAATTGTTTAGAGGTTACGGAATATTGTGTAGCCGAATTAGCTAAAATCGGAATAGAAAGCTGGGTAAACCCAGGGGCAATAACCGTTTTTTTTAAAGAAACTTCGTTAGATATAAAAAAGCGATGGCAGTTAGCCACTGTAGCAGGTATTACTCATATTTTATGTATGCCAAATATTACTAAGCAGCATATTGATGCGTTTGTGGAGGATTTGATTAAAGAAAAATATATATCTGTTATTGATTAAAGCAATTAGTCATTACTTGTGTTGTAAAGTGTGTTAAAATTAATTTTAATGCGCTTTTTTTATTAAGGTTTCATTTTTCACTGTTTACAGGGATTTTTTCCAGACTTATTTTGTTGAATTTTGGATATATAAATCATTAACAATTTAAATTTCAACACAATGAGAACAAAAATTTTAGTATTCAGTCTTTTTTTATCTAGTTTTTTCGGGTATTCACAATTTGAAACATTTTCAGGTGTAATTTTAGAATCCTTTTTATTATTTCAACCAAAAGGAAATGAGAACACTGGAGCTTTTAGTACTGGAATGCTTTTTTATAATGGTAAAGGATTACCTGATTTTTATATGGGGAATGGAGCAGGTAATTCAGATATTCCGGCTTTAAACATACAACAATTAGGTGGCGATAGTAGAATTACTTTAAGAAAAGATACGATAGAACTTCAAGGAAAAATAGGTATAGGTACAGATGATCCTCAGAACGAACTTTCAGTTAATGGCACCATTTGGGCAAAAGAAGTAATTGTAAGTTTAGAAGATGGGGCTGATTGGGTTTTTGAAGAGGATTACAATTTAAAACCATTAGCAGAAGTGGAAGCTTTTATAAAAAGAAACAAGCATTTGCCTGAAATGCCGTCAGCTAATGATTTTAGAGCCAATGACATGAAAGTATCGGAAATGACAAACAGATTACTGCAAAAAATTGAGGAACTTACTTTGTATACTATTGAACAGGAAAAAAAGTTAGAAGAGCTCGAAGTATTGAAAGCTCGTTTAGCTAAGTTGGAAGCTTTGTTAGTTAAGTAATTTATTAACTATAATCTTAATGCAAGATTATTAAAAAAGGAATAAATGAAAAAATTAATAAAAAGTAGTTTAACAATTCTTCTATTTAGTTTTTTAGGAGGTGTTTTATATGGCCAAACGGGTCCCTCCCCTTTTATAATTGGAGGAAATGAAATTGAGATTGAAGATAGACCATTTCAAATTAGTATTCAGCGTAATGGGAATCATATTTGTGGAGGTAGTATTATAAATAAGTCATGGATAATTACTGCTGCTCATTGTTTAAATGGATTTGATATAAATAATCTTCAAATAGCTGTGGGTATCACAGAGCAGAATCAAGTAGGGTCTTCAGGACAATCATTAGAAATTGAAAATGTATTTATTCATCCAAATTATAATAGTGGAACGTTTGATAATGATATCGCTTTAATTGAACTATCAACTGAAATTGAATATAACGACTCTGTTCAGCCAATAAGGCTTATTAATGATGAAAATCAGAATTTAAACGATGTTGGTCAAAATGCATTTGCTTCAGGATGGGGATGGATTATTTCAGGTGTTGGTTTAGGAGTTGATCATTTAATGGGAGTAGGAGTTCCTATAATATCTAATATTGAAGCTGATCGTCAACTTGATATATCACAGCCTAATTCTCTTAAACCAACAGATAACATGATAGCTACAGGTTCTATAGGAGCTCAAAGGTTAGGGCCTTGTCATGGAGATAGTGGTGGTCCATTAACTGTAGAGAATGACGAAGGAGTAATTCATTTAGTTGGATTGGTAAGTTGGGGAGTGGCTGGTTGTATTGGAGGGGTAAATTCTCCAACGATATATACCAATGTATTAAATTATGAGGATTGGATTTATGGATTAACATGTATAGATGATGTAACTATTGACGATAAAATTCATTCTGATGTTTTAATAGAATCCTCAAAAATATTAGAATTATCTAATTCTATTGAAGAAAACTTAATTGTTGATCTAAGCGCTGGGGAAAGAATAGTATTTTCAAAAGGTTTTTCATACAAGAGTGCTTCAAATGGAACTTTAAGAGTAACTATCGGAGGAAATTGTGATGGTGCTGTTTTTTCTAATGCTTCAACAAACACAGGTAATAAAAGTTTATCATCTTCAAATGTTGAGAAAAATATTTTTAAACTTTACCCTAATCCGGCTTCAGATTATGTGAATATTGAATTTACTCAAGCTTATGAATCAGATTCTTTATTTACGGTTTATGACATTAACGGTTCAGTTGTGCTTTCTAAAAATGGATTAGAATCAGGTGCAGTTATAGATATCTCTAGCCTAGAAAAAGGTGCTTACATATATGCATTTAGATTAGGTAATTTGATTAAAAATGGAAAAATAATCAAACATTAATTTTAAAGAATAAATTAAAAAAGAGACTGCCTTTATAGACAGTCTCTTTTTTGGTTGTAATTATTCTTTTTGTGCATGCTAAATATTCCAAAGCAGCATTTCTATTTTAAGGAATGTAAATATTCGAATTGATAAAAAATAATGTTTAAAATAAATGATAAGTGTAAGAATATTAATTTTTTACAACAATGTATTTTCACTGTTTACAGGGATTTTTTTCAGACTTATTTTGTTGAATTTTGGATATATATAAATCATTAACAATTTAAATTTCAACACAATGAGAACAAAAATTTTAGTATTCAGTTTTTTTTTATCTAGCTTTTTCGGGTATTCACAAATAACAGAATTTGGTAATACAGGAATTAAGTCATTTTTATTTTTTAGATCAGAACCTAGAGATAGTGGTTCTTATCAAAATGGGATGTTTTTTTTTGATGGTAATAATAATCCTAAATTTTATATTGGACAGAGAGGAGGGCCTGATATAGAACCGGTATTAAGTATATGGCCAACATTGGGAGGGAAGGCAGGAATTCACTTAAAAAAAGATATAGTAGAGCTCCAAGGAAAAATAGGTATAGGTACAGATGATCCTCAAAATGAACTTTCAGTTAATGGAACCATTTGGGCAAAAGAAGTAATTGTAAGTTTAGAAGATGGAGCTGATTGGGTTTTTGAAGAGGATTACAATTTAAAGCCATTAGCAGAAGTAGAAGCTTTTATAAAAAGAAACAAGCATTTGCCTGAAATGCCGTCAGCAGATGATTTTAGAGCTTATGACATGAAAGTATCGGAAATGACAAACAGGTTACTACAAAAAATTGAGGAACTTACCCTGTACACTATTGAGCAGGAAAAAAAGTTAGAAGAGATACAAGACTTAAAAAAACAAAATAAAGCTTTAGAAGTGCGTTTGGCTAAACTGGAAAAAATAATTAATAAATAGGTTTAATTATGAAATCAGATATTAATTCTAATTTTTCAGAAAAAATGAAAAGATATTATACGAGTATACTATTTCTTTTAATGGCAGTAACTGCTAATTTATATTCACAAGAACTTAGCAAAGATTCTCAAAAATTAAAAGAACAATTAGCTAAAAGGATTTCAGATAGACAGGAAAAGATTAATGAATATATAAGAAAAAATCCTTCTGTAAATGCTAATGTTACAACTTCATCGGATGGGGCAATAATGCAGTTGTTTGATATTGAAAATGGAATCCCTATTTATAGAAGTATTTATAATGAAAATTCAGCAAAAACTATTGGTACAAATTTAGTTAGATCAGGTGAAGGGCTAGGTTTTGATTTGGATGGAACTAATGCACCTACCATAGGAATATGGGATGGGGGAGATATAAGAGAAACACATAGAGAATTAAGAGGGAGAGTAACGGATAGAGATGGAGTAAGTCCACTCAGTTCTGGTTCTCATGCAACACATGTTGCAGGTACTATGATTGCATCTGGTATAGACCCTGATGTCATGGGAATGGCTCCGAATGCTCGTATTGATGCCTATGATTGGAATAATGATATTACTGAAATGGCAAATGCTAATCTTTTACTTTCAAATCACTCCTATGGATTAATTAGGGGATGGGATTCTGGAGTTTGGTTTGGAGATAGGAATGTAAGTACAGTAGAAGATTATCAATTCGGTCGATATAACCGTAATGCACAGGAATGGGATGCAATCGCAAAAGCAAATAATAAGTATTTAATAATTATTGCCGCGGGAAACCACAGGGATGATATTGGACCAATAGGATCAGTACAAGAGCCAGATGGAGATTGGGATTGTATTGCAGATTATTGTCTTTCTAAAAATGTTTTTACCGTTGGTGCTGTTGCTGATATTGTTGATGGTTATTCTGGTCCAAGTTCTGTTAGGTCAGCTATATTTTCTAGTTGGGGACCAGTTGATGATGGTAGAATAAAACCAGATATAGTAGCAAATGGAGTATGGTTGAAATCGACAGATAATGTTTCAGATACTGCATTAAAATTTGATAGTGGAACATCTATGGCTGCACCAAGTGTAACAGGATCTTTGGCCTTGTTGTATGAATTAGAGCGTGAAATGCCAGCAGAAATAGATGGTTGGTCATCAACTTTTAAAGGTTTAGTTATTCACTCAGCCGATGAAGCAGGTACCTCCGATGGTCCAGATTATTCTTTTGGGTGGGGATTAATGAATACTGCAAGAGCTGCAGAAATTATTAGGTACAATAATTCAGGTTGTGATTACCGAGCTCCAAATGTAACAACTTGGGGGTTACTAAAAAACATATATGAAGTACAAGTTAACAAAAATCAAGTAACAGAGTTCAAAGTTCACAAATTAGAAGGAAAACCATTAAAGGTGACTATAGCATGGGTTGATCCTGCAGGAACGGTTGGAGTACGAGCACTTGATGACCGAACACCCTCTTTAGTAAATAATATTGATCTTAGGATTATATCGCCAAATGGAAACGTATTTTTTCCATGGAAGTTAGATCCAGCAAATCCTGCATCGGCTGCAACTAAAGGAGATAATAATGTAGATAATATAGAACAAATAGTGATTGAAGATATTCCATCAGGTACTTATACTGTACAATTAAATATGGATTCTGGATCAACTGATGAATTTGAATCTGTTTCACTTATTGTTACAGGAAATGATAGGTTAATTCAAAACCTTACTGTAACATCAGCTTCCTCTTTTGATAAATTGATTTCTAATGGAGAATCTGAATATTATAAGGTGCGTAATTCTTTTGAAATTGATAGTGATTATGTAATTGAAGAGGGAGGAGAGGCGAGCTTTCATGGATCAAAAATTGTTATTAAACCAGGATTTCGTTCAGAAAAAGGAAGTAGTTTAGTTATGAGTACTGAATTAAATTGTGATGCATTGCCTGAGCGTATTGTGAATAGTACAGAAAATAATTCAGGGGCTAAGTTTGTAGAAGAAAATATTGATAATGTTGACAACATAACGAAACCCGAAGATGTGCTGAGTGATTTAATTAATGTTTATCCTAATCCTACAAAAGATTTTGTTAATATAAGTTTTGACACTAATTTATTGGATAATGTAAATAAAATTACAATTACTTCTATGCAAGGACGAATAATTATGGAAAAAAGCAGTCAAATTCAAAAAATAGAGACAATGAATTTATCAAGTCTGGAAAAAGGAGTTTATGTAGTTAATGTTATTTTAAATAATGGAACTAATAAGACTAGGTTAGTAATTAAAAATTAAATTTTATAAATATAATAACCAACAAAAGCTACCTAAGCAGGTAGCTTTTGTTGGTTATTATATTTTTTAGTAATATTTCAACAACAAAAACAATCACAAGCATAAAACGAAAAGCTAAAAAAACTAGAATCTCTAGAGCAAAAAAATGCTAGTTTGGAACAGCGATTATCTAAATTGGAGCAACTATTAAACTAAAAAAGATCGAAACAAAATAGCCATTAGATAAGAGTAAAAAAAAATGACATTCCAATCCTCAAAAATATTAGAATTATCTAATTCTATTGAAGAAAACTTAATTGTTGATCTAAGCGCTGGAGAAAGAATAGTATTTTCAAAAGGTTTTTCATACAAGAGTGCTTCAAATGGAACTTTAAGAGTAACTATCGGAGGAAATTGTGATGGTGCTGTTTTTTCTAATGCTTCAACAAACACAGGTAATAAAAGTTTATCATCTTCAAATGTTGAGAAAAATATTTTTAAACTTTACCCTAATCCGGCTTCAGATTATGTGAATATTGAATTTACTCAAGCTTATGAATCAGATTCTTTATTTACGGTTTATGACATTAACGGTTCGGTTGTGCTTTCTAAAAATGGATTAGAATCAGGTGCAGTTATAGATATCTCTAGCCTAGAAAAAGGTGCTTACATATATGCATTTAGATTAGGTAATTTGATTAAAAATGGAAAAATAATCAAACATTAATTTTAAAGAATAAATTAAAAAAGAGACTGCCTTTATAGACAGTCTCTTTTTTGGTTGTAATTATTCTTTTTGTGCATGCTAAATATTCCAAAGCAGCATTTCTATTTTAAGGAATGTAAATATTCGAATTGATAAAAAATAATGTTTAAAATAAATGATAAGTGTAAGAATATTAATTTTTTACAACAATGTATTTTCACTGTTTACAGGGATTTTTTTTAGACTTATTTTGTTGAATTTTGGATATATATAAATCATTAACAATTTAAATTTCAACACAATGAGAACAAAAATTAAAATTAACGTAAGCTTTTTTTTATTCTTTTCAACACTATCATTAATTGCTCAAAATACTTTTCCTGAAGGAGAAATAGAAAAAAATGTAATAATCGATGGAGGACAAATAGATTTTATAGCTCCAGATAAAAACCCTAACCTGCCTAGTCTTGCTCCAAATTTTTTTGAATCAGGGCTTAATTTTTATGATGAGCGTAATTACAAATTAGGGGAGGTGAAATTTTTGAGAGGAGGAGGTGCAGGAATACACGAGTCTATGTTTATTGGACGTCAAGATAAGAAAGGGATTTATATAGGAGGAAATGGTAATGTTTACATTGGTTACCCCAATGGTATAGGGTTGTTTGGAAGTGCTCATGGTAAATTAGCAGTAAAGGGTGTAAGCCTTTTTGATGGTAAAGTAGGTATTGGTACACGAAATCCTAAAAATGAACTTTCAGTTAAAGGAACCATTTGGGCACAAGAGGTAATTGTTAGTTTAACCGATGCTGCGGATTGGGTTTTTGCTGATGATTATAAATTAAAACCATTAGTTGAAGTAGAAGCTTTTATTAAACGTAACAAACATTTACCTGAAATGCCTTCGGCTAATGATTTCAGAGCTAATGATATGAAGGTTTCGGAAATGACGAATCGATTATTGCAGAAAATAGAAGAGCTTACCCTGTATACTATTGAGCAGGAAAAACAACTAAAGCAACAAACAAAACAACTAAAGCAACAAACAAAAAAACTTGAAGAAATAGATGCTTTAAAAAAACAAAATAAAGCTTTAGAAGCTCGTATGGCCAAGCTAGAAGCTTTGTTAGTTAAGTAATTTATAGATACACAAATTTTAAAACAATAAGTTAATGACCAAAAGCTTTTAAGTGTTTGTTAATTACATAATTAAATATATGAAAATGATAAACTTACTTATATTAATTTGTGCTTTTTTTCAGTTAGGCTGTGAAGAAGATAAAATTGAAAATGAAAGATTAATAGGAAAGTGGGAATTAATCGAAATTAAAGAAAAAATTAATTTAGAAAAATGGGATATTTTGTTTTCCAACGATACAAATTGTTCTATAGAGTTACAATTTTTAAATACACATAAGTTTAATGCTAAAACTTGTCGAAACCAATTCAATGGCAATTATGAACTGAGAAATTCTAATCTAAAAACGATTAAAATCTCAAATTTAGGTGGTACTAAAGTCAACGAAGATTCTTGGGGTAACAAATTCATCGAACTCTTACCTAATTCAAAATCTTACAATATTAAATTAGATACTCTTTTTATAAAAAGTAGCGACTTTATTCTCACATTAACACTCAAAAATCAATAAATATGATACGATTTTTTGCTTTTATACTTATACTTTTATCGTATAGTAATAGCCTATTGGCACAAATAGCTAGAAATGAAAGACCCCATACTTTTTATGAAAAAAATATTAAAGACAATGTAGAGATAATTAAAATATCACCAATCAATTCAGCTCAACTTTTGGCAGAAGATGAAAAAGAAAAAGATCTACCTTGGAGGTTCGGAAAGGATATTGATGTGAATATAAATCTTTTAAATTCAGGAACTTGGATTACCTTACCTAATGGAGATAGAATTTGGAGACTTAAAATCCATTCTGAAAACGCATATTCTATTAACTTGATATATGATTCTTTTTTTCTTCCAGAAAATGGAACTTTTCATCTTTATAATGAATCAAAGAATCATGTAATAGGTGCCTTCACAAGTGAAAATAACAAATCAAATGGGAAGTTTGCAACTGGTGTTGTAAAGGGAGATTTATGTGTATTAGAATATTTTGAACCACATAACCAATCTGGCAAAGGTGTCATAAACATTTCTAAAGTTGTGCATGCTTATAAGGATATCTTTAATAAAGTAGATAAAGCATTTGGTTCATCTGGTTCATGTAATAATAATATTAACTGTGCAGTTGGAAACGATTGGCAAGATGAGAAAAAAAGCGTGGCACTGATTTTAACCAATAATAATTCTAGGATTTGTACAGGAGCTCTTGTTAACAATGTTAAGGAAGACAATACACCATACTTTTTAACTGCAAATCATTGTTTTAATAGTACAACCGATACTGAAAATTGGATTTTTATGTTTAATTATGAGAGCCCAGACTGTTCAAATATCGATGGGTTTACGAGTCAAACCATAACAGGATGTGCAGTAAAGGCGAGAAATGCGGACTCTGATTTTCTACTTGTTGAACTTTCTTCGGTTCCACCCGAAAGCTATAATGTCTATTACGCAGGCTGGTCAAGGCTAGATTCTGCCTCTTCAAATTCCACGGGTATTCATCACCCAAGAGGAGATATTAAGAAAATATCATTTGATAATCATGCATCCGTATCATCTGACTATGATCCTCGACCTTATCTTCCTAATTCTCATTGGGAAATCACTAAATGGGATGATGGTACAACTGAACCTGGATCTTCGGGGTCTCCATTGTTTGATCAGAATAGTAGATTAATAGGACAATTGCATGGAGGTTGGGCTTCATGTAGAAGCTTTACAGCTGATTTTTATGGAAAATTTTCAATGTCATGGGATAGAGGAACCTCATCTAGTAAACGTTTAAAGGACTGGCTTGACCCCAATAATACGGGCGTAATTACTTTAAATGGAACTTACCCTAATACCTTATGTCCTGAGAGTTTGTCAATAAATACCCCTGTAACTTCTACTATAGAATTTCGAGCTAAGTATATAACCGCTTCAAATAGTATTAGTAGAGGAGCCGATGTAAGTTATAATGCAGGCGAAAAAGTTAGGTTAAAACCAGGGTTTAAAGCGGCAAATGGATCTTCATTTAGAGCTTATATTGATGGTTGTGGAAGTAGTACTAGTAACCTTGCTGCAAAACAATTAACTGAAAATACAGAAATTGTTAGCACTGCTTTAGTAGATGAATCAATAAGCGTTACAATTTATCCAAATCCAACAAGTAGGTTTGTTACTATATCGAGTGGAAAATTAATTTCATCATGGGAATTAATGGATATAAATGGAAAGCTTGTAATGAGTGATAAAAGTAATAATGAGGTTTCTCAAACTAAAATTGATTTAGAAGGTTTGGGATCTGATTTGTATATTTTAAAAACTACATTCTCAGATAACTCATTTTCAATCACTAAATTGATTAAAAACTAACTATTTCTAACATAAAAATTTTCAAAAGCTATCAATTTGATAGCTTTTGTTGTTTTTATTCCCCCCAATTATTTCACTACATTTACTCCATACAAATAAGTAGCATTGAGTATTTTCAAAACCCTTTTTAAGGACACCTTTATTTATGGATTAGCCATGGTATTGCCCAAATTGGTTAATCTTCTTTTGAATGGCTTGTATACCGATGTGTTACAAACCAGTCAATATTCCGAAATAACTAGTTTTTATGTGTATGCAGGTTTTATAAATGTGATACTTACTTACGGAATGGAAACCGCCTTTTTTCGGTTTTATAACAAGTCCGAAAATAAAAAAGTGGTATACACCACAGCATTAATAAGCTTATTAGTGTCATTACTTGTATTTATAGGCATCGTTTTTATTTTTAAAAATGAAATTGCTTTGTGGTGTAAAGTAAGTGTACCTGTGCTTTTAATGTTAATAGGTTTAGTAGCTTTTGATATTTTGGTGGTTATTCCATTTGCCTATTACCGTATTAAAGGCAAAGCAATAGCTTATGCAGGTATTCGGGTATTTACATTAGTGATAGTTAATGGGTTACTTAATTTATTCTTTTTAAAATGGGTAGATAACTACCAGATTTCATTACCCAATTTGCTAGTATTTGAGGCTAAAGAGAGTTATGTGTTTTTAGCCAATTTTATAGCCAATGCCTTAATGGTTGTATTGGTTTTTCCTAATTACTTTAGGTTTCCCTGGAAGTTTGACAAAGCTATTTTTAAACAAATGCAGCAGTATGGCTTGCCTATTTTGGTAGCAGGGATTGCCTTTTTGGTTATCGAAAATATCGACAAATTGATTGTAAGGGACATGTTAGGTAAGGATGTCATGGGAGCCTATAGTGCTTGTTATAAATTTGGCGTGTTTTTAATGCTTTTTATACAGGCATTCCGTATGGGGATCGAGCCTTTCTTTTTTAGTCAAGCCGATAAAACGGATGCCAAAGCTAGTTATGCCGTGGTGCTTAAATTTTTTGTGATTTTTGCTTCTTTAGGTATTTTAGTAGTACTTACTTTTCAAGAGTTGTTTACCAAAATTATTATTAAAGATGCTAGTTATTTAACAGCCATAAAAATTGTACCCATAATTTTAGTAGCTAATTGGTGTTTAGGCGTATATCAAAGCTTATCGGTTTGGTATAAAGTAACCGATAATACCAAATATGGCATGTACTTTACCATTTTTGGAGCCGTAGTGACTCTATTGATCAATTATATTTTAATTCCAAAAATAGGATTTATGGCAGCGGCTTATGCCACTTTAATAGCCTACGCTGGTATGATGTTTCTGTCGTATTTTTTTGGACAGCGTTTTTACAAAATACCTTATAATATACCTCAGTTATTTTTGTATTTAGTAATAGCTTTAGGATTAAGTTGGCTAAGTACTCAGGTATTACCACAAGCTTTTTTCGTTAAAGTAATAGTAATACTTTTATATTTAGTTATAATCATTACTTTTGAAAAAAATAGTATCAAACGTTTGTTAAAGCGTTGATATAATATTATATAAAGTAATTTAGCTTTTAAAAATTTTGTAATTGCGTAAATTAAAAAGCACTTTTTTAAGAAAAATTAAATTTTTGCATGAAAATTGATATTGTAAATACTTCAGGGCATGCATTGCCTAGTTATGAAACCTTATTGTCTGCCGGTATGGATTTACGAGCGGTAACCAATACTCCTATAAAATTGAAGTCATTGGAGCGTGTAATTGTAAAAACGGGATTGTTTATGGCTTTGCCAGGTGGGTATGAAGCTCAAATAAGACCGCGTAGTGGGCTAGCCGCTAAAAAAGGAATAACGGTTTTAAATGCACCAGGCACTATTGATGCAGATTACCGAGGAGAGGTTGGTGTAATTTTAGTCAATTTATCAAAAGATGAGTTTACTATTGAAAATGGAGATCGTATAGCCCAAATGGTGATTGCTAAATATGAAAGGGCCGAATGGAATGCCGTTGCTGAATTATCAGAAACTTCACGCGGAAGTGGAGGCTTTGGAAGTACAGGAATAAAATAGAATCAAGTAAGAAACAAAAAGCAGATTGAACAAGTTTATCTGTATATCTTGTATTAAAACGATAAAATTAGTACAAGTTTGATAGTGCTTAAATTATTAAAAATACGATTTGATTAGTTTAGACTATTATATATAAATGGTTCAACCAACCTAAAATTAACCAAAATGAAAATTATAGTACCCATGGCCGGACGTGGTTCACGTTTACGACCACACACTTTAACGGTTCCTAAACCTTTAATTCCTATAGCCGGAAAACCAATTGTACAACGTTTAGTTGAGGATATTGCAAAAGTAGTTAATGAACCAATAGATGAGGTAGCTTTTGTAACCGATCGTTCTTTTGGAGTGGAGCAGCAATTAACTGATATTGCAAAAAGTTTAGGGGCTAAAGCTTCGGTATATTATCAAGATGAACCATTAGGAACAGGCCATGCCATTATGTGTGCTAAAGCATCACTTTCGGGGCCTTGTATAGTAGCTTATGCCGATACACTTTTTAAAGCAGATTTCGAGTTGGACCCAAGTGCCGATGCTGTTATATGGGTAAAACAAGTGGATCAGCCAGAGCAATACGGAGTAGTAAAATTAAATGAGGCTAATGAAATTGTTGAACTAGTTGAAAAACCAAAAGAAAAAGTATCGGACTTAGCGGTTATTGGTATCTATTATTTTAAAAGTGGCGAAGCCTTAAAAAATTCGTTACAAAAAGTATTGGATGCAAATTTAATGCACGGAGGCGAATACCAAATTAATGATGGTATTAAAGGCCTAATGGCAGAAGGAAAAGTATTTAAGACCGGAAAGGTTAATGAGTGGATGGATTGCGGAAATAAAACGGTAACAGTCGAAACTAATTCCAAAATGCTTAACTTTATTCACCAAGATGGAAATGAACATTTAGTTTGTAAAACGGTTAGTTTAGAAAATTCTGAAATTATTGCACCTTGTTATATAGGAAGTAATGTTAAATTAGTAAATACTAAAGTAGGACCTAATGTTTCAATAGGTGATAATTGTGAATTAGTTGATGTTACTATTAATAACAGTTTAGTACAAAATGAAACACGAATTGAAAATGCAGTGTTAACAGAATCTATGATAGGGAATAAAGTGCGTTACAACGGAAAATACACCAAAATAAGTATTGGTGATTATTCACATTTCGAATAAATGAAAAAAATAAAGTCGATATATCATCTATTAGGTAGTTTTTTTTGCGGGGCTTTTATGCTTGCGCAAGAAGTGCCGCAGCAAGATATATCGACTTTAAATGATATTTCCAATGTAACTGAAGCATTCGAAGATGCATTTTATAGCGCGCTTAGTTATCGATTAATAGAAAAAAACAAAAAAGCAATTGATGCTATTGATGAGTGTTTAAAAATAGATAATACTAAACCCATTTTGTATTATGAAAAAGCTAAAAATTACTTCGAATTAAAAGCTTACGATTTAGCACAAGATAATTTAGAAATTGCTTTGGAAAAAATGCCTAAAAATGAGGTAATTTTAACCAATTTGCAAAATATTTATTTTGTACAACAAAAGTATGATAAAACAATTGCTACCCTGCGTAAGTTGGTAGAAATCAATCCAAAATATAAAAAATCACTAGCCCAGGCTTATGTGTATACCGAGCAGTACGGAAAATCATTAGAAGTATTATCATCTTATGAAAGTGCCTTTGGTTATGATACATCTATAGATAAATTGCGAAATAGAATTTATACCATTTCTAAAGATAAAACAGATGTAATCATACATTTAGAAAAAGCCTTAGACAAAAATCCACTCAATGAAAATGCATACGTAAAATTAATAGAAGTATACAAAGGCTTAAATAAGCTTGAAGAAGCTTCAAAGGTGTTAGCGCGTTTTAAATCAGAAATGCCCGATTCGCCATTAATGGATTACCTTACTTTTAAAGATTATTTGCATAATAATGATACGGTAAAAGCTACCGATATCATGAAAAAATTGACAAGTAACAATAACATTTCCGATATGTTAAAAAGTAAAGTATTGGATGATTATCGCACATACGGAAAACAAAACCCAAATTTTACTTCCGATTTAAACAGCATGGAATCTTCCACACTTAGTGTCGAAGAAAACATGAAATTTTTTATGGAACTTTCAGCCTTTCAATTAACACAAGGATCGACAGAAAGTTTATTAAAAGTATATGAAGAAAATTTAAATATTGATTCCAACAATTTTAACCTTATAAAAGATACTTTACCATTGTTATTATACTATGGTAAAAATGATAAAGCCAAATCCTTGGTAACTTCAGCCATTGAAAAATACCCTGCGCAACCCTTTTTATATCTTATTAACGGTCATTTATTAGCCAAAGAGGCAAATCATAAAAAAGCGATTACATCGTATATGGATGGATTAGATTACATTGTAGACAATCCAGAGTACGAGCGAGCGTTATATTTAAAAATGGCAGTTTCTTATGAGGCATTAGGCGCTCTAGATAAAGCCAAAAAATACCAATCTAAAGGTGAAAAAATTTTTATTGAATAAACATTCGTTTTATCAAATAGTATACAGTATACTGTTCCTTCTTATAGTGTCATGCAAAACCACCAAAGTAGCCAACGGCAATTTGGTAAAAAAGAACACTTCTGTTAAGCAATTAATCGCTCTTCATGAAGCATCAGATTTCGATTTTAATACTTTACAAGCGCGATTAAGAGTAAATTTTGACGATGGCAAAAAATCTGTTGCTCCATCCATTTCTTTACGAATGGAAAACAATAAACAAATATGGATGAGCATCAAAGTATTTGGTTTTAGTATGGGAAAAGCATACATCACGCCCAATAGAGTATCTTTCTATGTTAAATTAAATAGAACTTACTTTGATGGCGATTTTAAAGCACTTTCTCAATTTTTGGGGACAGAAGTAGATTTTAAAAAAATACAAAACATATTAACGGGTCAAAGTATTTTTGATTTAAAAGCTAAAAAATTTAAATCAAATTGGGAAGCACCAGAAACCTTTGTATTAACACCTAAAAAAGAAGAAGAACGCTATAATTTTATACTTAAATTTTTTCAAAAAAATATGAGAGTAGCCAATTATAAGCTTTCGCAAGAAGAGAAAAAAGTTAGTGTTAACTACATAAATTATCAAGTAGTTGACAAACAATTTTTTCCAGAAAGCATGGAGTTTTTAGCTTCAAAACCAACAAAAAAAGTTGCGTTAAACGTTGATTTTAAAGGAGTACAAAAAAATACTGATTTGGTTTTTCCATACGAAATACCAGAGGGATATAAAAAAATTGCTTGGCCATAATAGATGAATAATTTGAAACACATAATTATAGGGCTTGTATTTTTTGTAGCTAATTTGGTTAGTGCACAGCAAAGTCAAGAGCAGTTAGAGCAAGAACGCAAATCATTACAATCTAAAATAGCTTCAATTGCAAAATTAAAAGCAAAAAGCCAACAAAAAGAGAAATCATTACTAGATCAAGTTAATGCCTTATCGCGGCAGGTAGCCGCTTTGAATCGTTTGGTTAAATTGACCAATAGGCAAGCAAATTATTTGAACCGAAAAATTAAAGAGAACACTACCGAAATAAATAATTTAACTACCGAATTAGCAGATTTAAAGGAGGACTATGCTAAAATGATACAGAAGTCTTACAAAAGTAAATCAAGCCAAAATAGAGTCATGTTTTTGCTTTCTTCAGAAAGTTTTTTACAAGCCTACAAGCGTATTAGTTATATGCAACAATATACTAAGTTTAGAAAAAAGCAAGGTGCTTTAATTACCACAAAGACCGAAAAACTCAAAAAACTTAACATTCAACTTTTAGAGCAGCGTAAACAAAAGGAAAAGCTGGTTGTTGAAAACAGAAAAACCAAGAAAAATTTAGAAAAAGAGCGTTTAGAACAACAAAAGCTAATTGCCCAAATAAATAGTGATCAGGCTACGTATGCCAAACAAATTAGAGCACAGCAAAAAAAGGCAAAAGCCATAGACCGAAAAATTGAAAAATTAATAAAAGAAGCTATTGCCAGAGCAAATAAAAAGGCAGGGGCAAAAAAGAATTCAAAAACTTTCACTTTAACAGCTGAGTCAAAAAAATTAGCCACAAATTTTACAGCTAATCGTGGTAAATTACCTTGGCCAGTGCTTAAAGGCGATGTTATAAAACCTTTTGGTAGGCAACGCCACCCGGTATTAAAAAATATCGAAATTAATAATAGCGGAGTGGATATTGAAACTGAAGAAAACCAAGTTGCTCGTGCTATTTTTGATGGAGAAGTTTCCACAGTGCAAGCCATTAAAGGAGCCGGTAAATTAGTGCAAATTCGCCATGGTGATTTTATTACTACATATTACAATATTGATCAGATTTCTGTAAAAGAAGGAGATAAAGTTACTACCAAACAAGCCATTGGAAAAGTACACACGAATTCAAATACGGGGCGTTCTATTATTAAATTTTCGATTTATCAAGGCGCTAAATTTTTAAATCCTCAAAAATGGATTTATAAAATGAAATAATAGTATTTAAGCTTAAAAAGCCAGTAATAGTTGATGTTGTTTTTTGTAGTATAGCGTAAAAATGGCATATTTGGTTCATTAATGATAAGGTACTTTTTATATCAGTTTAATTACATAATTTCTCAACTTTCCTTTAACAAAAAAAAGAAGGCAAATAATAGGTTAAAAACCTCATTTGGTCAACTTAAAGAAGATACTTTTGACTTTAATTTAATAGCAAAATATTTCCGAAATAAAGATAATTCCACAGTTGATCAAGTACTATCAGATAGGACTTGTAATGATTTAGATTTGGATGATTTGTTCACATTTATTGATCGAACACATTCAAAAGTAGGACAACAATACCTGTATAATAAGCTTCGTACTATAAATGTAAATAAGCAACAGACTGAATTAGATGAAACTATTATTAATGAATTGTCAAACAATGTTGATTTAAGAATTTCAATTCAAAAACAATTAGAAAAATTAAATAAAAGAGATACGTTTTATATAACAAGCTTATTTCAAGAAGAACATATTAGCCCTCCAAAGTGGTTTTTTGGGGTTAACATTCTATCCTTTACAAGTATGGTGCTTTGCATACTTTCTTTTTTTAAGCCTTTCTTTTTTATTGTTTTGATAGGGATATTTTGTGTTAATTTTGTAATTCATTTTTGGAATAAAAGAAATGTATTTCAATACATGAACTCAATTCCGCAACTTTTAAGATTAAATAGTGTAGCGGCTCAGTTATTTAAGCAGGCACTATTAAAAAAAATAAACCCAAACTTATTCAAATCCATTAAGCTGATTAATGGCGTTAAAAACAAGAGTTCGTTTTTTCAGCTCGAAGCAAAATTGCAAAGTGATGCTGGCATGATATTTTGGCTTATTTTCGAAATTTTTAAAATTTTATTTTTACTTGAGCCTTTATTATTGTTTAAAATTTTAAAAAGGTTAAATACAAAAAGAGCAGAAATCGAAGCTGTATATACATTTGTTGGTCATGTTGATGTGCTTATTTCCATAGCCTCTTTGAGGAATGGTCTTACCAACTATTGTTTGCCTAATATACATGATCTTGATCAAATAAAAGCTTTAGAAATTAGGCACCCTTTAATTGTTAATTGTATTACTAATACAATTAATATAGATAAAAAATCGGTACTGCTCACAGGTTCAAATATGTCTGGTAAAACCTCTTTTATTAGAGCGATAGGTTTAAACGTAATTACAGGTTTAACTATAAATACATGTTTTGCAAAAGCGTTTGCATTTCCAGTCCTCCACATTTTTTCAGCGATTAGAATAAGTGATGATTTGTTAAACGATAAAAGCTACTATTTTCAAGAAGTTTTAACCATTAAACAAATGATAACAGAAAGCAATAGTGGTAAAAGAAACCTTTTTCTTTTAGATGAATTATTTAAAGGAACCAATACCGTGGAACGAATTTCGGCGGGCAAAGCTATTTTATCGGCATTAGCTAATAATAACACAGTATTAGTAGCAACTCATGATATTGAACTTACCGATATGCTTTCTAATGAATATGAATTGTATCACTTTAGCGAAACAGTAAGCAACAAAACTGTAGGTTTTGATTTTAAACTTAAAGAGGGAAAGTTGAAGCACAGAAATGCTATTCGAATACTTGAAATTAATGAGTATCCTAAAAAAATAATTAATGAGGCTACAGAAATAGCTAAACAATTACAGTAAATCGTATAAAATAGTAATATCAAAATTGTCGATTCATTTGATTCTCAATATAAAATTTTTACTTAGGCGTATTCAGAGAATGGCTGATTCTCAAAAATTATACATAAAAAATCCAAAATTTGATAAATTCAAGTTTTGGATTTTTATTTTTTAGGTCATTT
>CANLCT010000050.1 GCA_947489195.1 uncultured Aquimarina sp.
ATTTTGAAGAGAAACTGTTCGATAGGCTTGTAATTGCTAGTATTACTGGATTATGAGTAAAAACGGATATTCAATTAATAAATTAACAAATATTACATTACCTAATAGTATTACTCATATTGGGAAGAATGCTTTTATAAGAAATGAATTAGTGACCATTAGTATTCCTAATAGTGTGAAAGTTATTGATGCTGATGCTTTTCGTGATAATAAATTAAAAAGTATCAGTATTCCTAAAAATGTCATAAGTATAGGAGATCGTGCTTTTGAAGGAAATAATTTAATTAGTGTTGTATCAGAAAGCAAAACCCCACCAACACTACCTTTGGATGCTTTCAGCAACCGCTCAGCTATCGATTTAACGATTCCTAAAGGAACTGCTGTAATATATGAAAAAGCAGGATGGACTGGGTTTAAATCAGTTACTCAAGTAGAAGATAAACTTCCTTTTGAATATATATTAAATTCAAGTTCATTAACAGCAACCATAACGAATTATACAGGTAGCAGCACAGCTGTTATTATTCCTAAAACCATTACCGATTCAGGAAAGGTATATAGAGTTACACGTATTCAAAATGAAGCATTTTTTGAAAAAAAATTAACGAGTGTTAGTATTCCTAATAGTGTAATTAGTATGGGTTTTCGTGCTTTTGCAGGTAATAATTTAAAGCAAGTGACCATTCCTAATAGTGTGACTAGCATGGGAGGATCTGTTTTTTCAGATAATGACCTAACAAGAGTCAGTATTCCTAATAGTCTAAAAAGTATTCGTTTCGATACTTTTAGTGGGAATGACTTAAAGAGTGTTAGTATTCCTAATAGTGTGACAACAATTGAGCCTAGTGCTTTTTCAAATAATCGATTAACAAGTGTTATTATCCCAACTAGTGTGACCAGTATTGGCTTCTCTGCTTTTTCAGGAAATGCCTTAACGAATGTTAGCATTCCTAACACTGTGAGTACAATTGAATCTAATACTTTTTCAAGAAATAATTTAACAAATATTACTATCCCTACTAGTGTGACTACGATTAAGTTTGGGGCTTTTCGTAAAAATAATCTGAGGAGTGTAACTATTCCTACTAGTGTTACGAATATTGAAGAGTTTGCTTTTTTTAAGAATAAATTAGACAGTATTACTATCCCTAATAGCGTGACTAGTATAGGTGAACGCGCTTTTGATGAAAATGAATTAATGAGCGTTACCATTCCTGAGAGTGTTACAAGTATTGGGAGTCGTGCTTTTGATAATAATAAATTAACTCGAGTTGTTTCAAAAAGTGCCACTCCTGCAACACTACCTTCAAGAGCGATTACCAAACGATCAAGTATCGATTTAATAATACCACAGGGAACAACGGCTGTTTATGAAGAAGCAGGATGGACAGGTTTTAAATCGGTATCATTTATAGAAGCAGATCTTCCTTTTGAGTATGTGCTAAATGAAACATCTTTAACCGCAACAATTACTGACTACACGGGTAGTAGTACATCGGTAAGTATTCCTAAAACCATTACAGATTCAGGAAAAATATATAGAGTTACTCGTATTGATGATCGCGCTTTTTTTAACAAGAATTTGACCAGCGTTACTATTCCTAACAGTGTGATTAGTATTGGAAATAGTGCTTTTAGTAATAATAAACTAATTAGTCTTACTATTCCTGATAGTGTTATCAGTATTGATACTTTTGCTTTTATAAGAAATGAATTAACGAGTGTTACTATTCCTAATAGTGTAACCCATATTGGTTTTAACGCATTTGCCTTCAATAATCTAACCGGAGTTACTATTCCTAATAGTGTAGTCAATATTGGCTTTGGTGCGTTTCGTGATAATGAACTGACAAATGTTGGTATTCCTAGCAGTGTAACAAGTATTGGAGTTTCCGCTTTTTTAGGCAATAAATTAACAAGTGTTACCATTCCTGAAGGGGTAACAACTATTGATCGGTTTGCTTTTTATAGAAATAAATTAGACAGTATTGCTATTCCTAATAGTGTAAAAACTATTGGAGATCGTGCTTTTGATAGTAATAACTTAACAAGTGTTGTGTCAAAAAGTACGAATCCAGCAATATTACCTTCAAGAGCGATTACCAACCGATCAAGTATCGATTTGATTGTACCTCAAGGAACTACTGCTATTTACGAAAATAAAGGATGGACAGGTTTTAGATCGGTTAGGGAATTTAACACTAGTCAGTTTGCAAATATAGGTCAAAAGGTGTTGGATGTTTCTGGCAGTACGAGTGGCGCTATACAATTTGAAATTTATGATCTTCTTGATAATGGTTTTAAAGTGATATCGGGTGTGGTAAAAGACAGCGCCGAAATACCTACAGATTCATTAAACCCGGGGATTTATGTATTGAAAACGCAAACCAGCGAAGGTGCCGTTACCACTAAAAAATTTATGAAGCCTTAGCTGGATTGTTTTTTAAATCAGTGTATTTAACCATTTAATAAAATTCCCAAACTCTAGGATCGAGAATTCGTTTCTGGAGTTTGTGGTTTATATATATGGTCCAGGTTTTCTATTGTTAATGAGTTATAAATTGTATGATGCAATAAAAAAATAGAGTAATAATCAGTTGTGTAGTATGAAATAGAATATATAAAAAAGTGTGGGTTCGAGTGATTTTTCGTAATGGAATGGAGAGAAATCGTATCGAGAATAACTTTTTAATCCAATTAGTAGAAGCATTCGAACTTATAAATTTTGAATAAAAAACAAAATGCAAAAAGGTATAAATGAAACTTGTAGAATGATCAAGATCTGTTTAAAACCCACTGAATTCAGGGGGGTAATTATCACTGAAAAGGGTGTTTTATATAGCTATTGTTTTTTTCACTTTTGGTAAAATATATTTTCCGAAAATTAATTTACTATGATTGTTAAAAATGATAGTAATCAAACACTAACTTTTGATTTTAAGAATACACTATTGTATGTTGTTTTTTAGTTTTTCTGCAATAGTATTTGGACAGGATTTAGGACAAATTGGTAAGGCTAAATTGTTCAAACTTACTGGTGGAATTACTGCGAATACTGTTTTTTATGACGGGACTTCGAATAGGGAGCCTTTTACTTACTTTTTAAGTGGAAATGTAAACCTTAATATAAGTAATGTGTTTACTATTCCATTTACATTTTCTTACTCTAATCAAGAGTTCCTAAGTTCTAATCCTTTTTCATACAATAGATTGAGTATTCATCCATCATACAAATGGATTACAACACATATTGGTGATGTAAACATGACATTTTCGCCATACACATTAAACGGTCATCAATTTACAGGCTTAGGTGTCGATTTAACTCCTAAAGGAGCATTTAAAATAAGTGCTATGTATGGACAATTACTTAAAGAAGCCGAGTATGACCCAGAAAATAATCAATCTTTAGTAGCCTACAAAAGAATAGGATATGGGGTAAAGGCATCGTATGATTTTAAAAAATTTTCTGTGGGCACCATTTTATTTAAAGCCAAAGACGATGAAACATCTTTAAAGGATGCGGTACCTTTTGAATTAGAATTACTGCCAAAAGAAAATATAGTAGGAAGTATCGAAAGTACGATAAAGCTTTTTGATAAAGGAGAAGTGCATTTTGAAGTAGCTTCCTCGGTAATTACCGAGGATATCAACGCTCAAACAGGCTCGGGTAATACAGGTATTTTATCGGGATTAATAACCAATAATATTACTACAAAAACATATACGGCATACAATACAGATTTTACTTACCAGGTTGGTAAAGGTAGTGTGGGCTTAGGCTATGAGCGTGTAGCTCCTGAATACAGAACTTTAGGTGCTTATTTTTTTAATAATGATTTAGAAAATATAACCGTTAATGCATCGCAAAATATATTGAAGGATAAAGTAAATGTTTCTTTTAATGCAGGCCTGCAAAAAGATGATTTAAATAACACTAAAAGTACCAAATTAAGGCGATTAGTAAGTGCGGCTAATATTACCTATACGGCCTCTGAAAAATTAAATTTCACAGGCGCATATTCAAATTTTCAGTCATTCACAAATGTAAAAGATCAGTTTGATGCTATTAATGAAGTATCTCCTGTTGATAATCTTGATACATTAAATTTTAGACAAATATCACAAAGCGCGAACCTGAATACGAATTATGTGCTTAAAAATTCTAAAACAAGAAGAGATAATATCAATTTAGGTTTATCATTCCAAAGTTCAAAAACCTTACAAAATGATCAGGAATCAGCTAATGGAAATTCTGTTTTTTATAACTCGAATGCAGCTTATTCAATGGGCTTTCCAGAAAAGGATTTGGATATTGCAACTGCCGTTAATTTAAGTTATAATACCATAGATCAAAATGATGGATTAACATTTGGGCCAACACTTTCGGTAAGCAAACGTTTTTTAGATAAAAAATTAAGAACAAATGCATCGGTAAGTTATAATCAAACTCAAAACAATGGTGAAAAACAAGGGGAAGTGACTAATGTAAGAATGAGAGGGAACTATACTTATTTGAAAAAACATAATTTTACTATTAACCTACTTTCTCAGTTTAGAAATTCAAATTCAAATTCTTCTCAAGATTTTACAGCAACTTTAGCCTATAACTATAGTTTTGATCAATTTAAACCGAAAATTAAATTTTCAAAAAGCACCAAACCCGCAAGGCAAAGTAGAAGCAAAAGAAATAAAGAATTTATAAAAATCAATTATAGGGATTCTTTATACGCAGGAACACGAATACTTATTGATCAAAAGTTAGAAAGGCTACAAAAAAATACTCGTTTTGACCATATCCCAGCATATAAAAAAGGAGAGCTAACAATGCTTAGAGGCATAGTTAGAGATCAAAAAAATAATAAAGAATATAAAGTTAAAGCAATAAGCTTTTTAGATGAATTATATCGATACGATGATTTTTTAGAGAATTATAATAAGCTTATTTATAATACAATAGTGGAACTTCAAAAAGATATGCTGCATTTAGATTATGCCTTTGAAAATAGTTATGTAGTAGCAAAATTCAAATCTCAAGATCATCCTCTAGACGGAGAAACTATTGAGCAACAAAACAAGGCGAGTAAAGTGACTTTAGAAACTTATAAAAAGTTGAAAAAAGATGAAAACGATGCCTTGGATAAATTAATTAGACATCGTTGGATGTTACCCGTTATAGCAAATTATGATAGCTATAGTAAAGTAAAACGGCCAGATAAATATTTGAAAGAGTTTATGGAATTGGAGAAAATAAACATTTTTCGCATGGTTGATAAAGAAAAAAGTCATCAAGAAATCAATTCTTATATAATTACTCAAATCGTCGAGTTTTATTTTGAAAAATCTGAAAAATATATAAATCCACTTAAGTTCGAGCTTAAGTACATTGATAAAGACTAACTTATGAAAAAACTCTTATTTGTACTTGTAATACTTTCTGCTAGTTTTTTTCGGGGTATAGCACAGCGTTTTCCAGTTGTTGTAGTTCCGCAAATTAATACACCAGCACCAGTAAATATTTATGATTATGCTAATGGAACTACCCTTAATAGTCCATTAAGTGTTCAGTTGTTATTTAATGACATTACGGTAAGTGATCGTCAAATACGATTAAAAGTATTTTTTGAAGGACAGGGCATAAACTTTGAAAGTCGAGATGTGGTCGTAGGCGCTTCTCCCTTATTTATTAGTGGAGGAGGCCCTCCTTTGGTGTTATCTAATGTGGAGTTAGCTCCTTATTTTGAATTTCAAAATATTCAAGGCATCAACCCTAATGTATATAGAGAATCTATTCCAGAAGGGAATTATCAGTTTTGTTTTGAGGTATTTGAATTTAATACAGGGGCAAAGTTGTCATCAAAAACCTGTGCTTCAGTTTTTATATTTAATAACCAACCTCCGTTATTAAATTTACCGTATAATGGTGTAAATATAAAGCCAGAAACTGCGGATAATATACTGTTTCAATGGACACCTAGGCACATTAATGTAGGTAATGTAAGTTATAAATTTAGCATAGTGGAAATTTGGGATGATCGTGTTGATCCTCAAACTTCGTTTTTATCTGTACCCCCAATATTCGAAACAACAACATCAGCAACTTCGTTTTTGTATGGTCCAAGTCAACCTTTGTTATTACCGTCAAAACGGTATGCCTGGCGCGTACAAGCTCAAGCCTTAGTAGGCGCAGAAGAAGTGGGCTTATTTAAGAACGAAGGGAAAAGTGAAATTTTTTGGTTTTCTAGGTCCGAACCTTGTAAAACACTTTTAGAAGTAACGGCAGAGCCTAAAGGAATTTCAAAGATTAATGTTTTTTGGGAAGAAGATGCTTCGGTATTTACGGAGTATACTATAGCTTATCGAGAAGCTAAAAGGGAAAATTCTAAGTGGTTTACTAAAACAACGAATAGTGCATGGGCTACTATATGGGATTTAAAACCTGGGACTACTTATGAATATAAAGTAAGAGCGAAATGTAAATACCAAACAGGAGAGTATTCGGAAATACAAGAAGTTACCACCAATCAAAAAGAATCAGATACCGATCATTATCAATGCGGTATTACTCCCGATGTAATTTCTATTACAAATAGAGATCCACATGCAGGTTTATCAGTTGGGGATAGAGTTGTTGCAGGGGAATTTTTGGTAACCATTACCGAAATTGAAAATCAAGCTAATGGTAGAATTACAGGAAAAGGTTTTGTGCCTATTCCTTACTTAAATAAAGTTAGGTTTGGAGTAACTTTTTCTAATATTTTGGTCAACACTGACAATCAATTAGCCGAAGGAGTAATTACGACCTTTTATGATGAAAAATTTGGAGAAGGAACTTCATTTGATGTTGATTTAGATACGGATGTGACAGAGATAATTACAGGTGATCCAGGAGTATTTAAAGAGGAATCTATTGCTTTTGAAATCAAAAATGTTGAAATTAATGAGGATGGCGCTATAGAAATTACTGGAGTTGAGGGAGAAACAGCAATCATTAAAGGGGACCAAAATGTGGTTATTACGGATAGTGAAGGGACTCCTTGGCGTGTGAATAGAGAGGATGAGGTATCTAAAGAAACTGCCGCCGAGGGAGGAGCAGTTACGGCAAATAATACTACAGGGGTTACAAAAGAAGGGGAAGTCAAAGCCTTATCAAATACTATTGAAGTAGATTTTGTTGCTTCTGGGTTTTATGCTTTTGATCAATTACCCGACGGAGCTTCCGCGGATATGGAAAATGAGTATTCGACTGTTGTAAATGATAAAAATGAAAAAGAAACTTTGGCATTTAAAGCAATTGCAAAATTAAATGGAGAGGATATTGTTAAAGCAAAAGTTGATTTTAAAGACTCGGGTATAACAAAAAAAGATTTAATTTTTAAAACCAGTTCCGGTATAGCCATACCTCAATTAGAATGGAATGATAATAAAACAGAGGTAAGCTTAAAATTGAAAAATAAATCAAGCTATTTAAATGAACAGCTTTTAGCAACCGTAAAGAAAAAAGGAAAAGAGGTATTTGAAATAGTGGGCGCTTTAAATTTAGTGCATTTAGGGTCTGAAAATGTGCAAAATATAAAGCTGAGTATTGTTCCAATAAATAATGCTGTAGTAAGTACTAACGTAAAAACGAAGCTTAATAACATTTATAATAAGGTAGGAGTTAGTTTTGATGTCAATATTACCGAAGCTTTTCAAATTCCAGAAACAGTATGGAACATAGAAAATAAAGCAGTAAACCAATTAGATATAGGTGATAGTAGTATTTTAAAACTATACACTCCAGAAGAAAATGCAATAAAAGATTACTTTAAATCTCAATTTAATTACCAAAAAGACCACTATTACGTGTTTGTAACTGATTTGCCAACATCAGCACCAGATACTAATGGTTTTATGCCGCTCAAAGGGCAGTTTGGTTTTGTGTTTACAAAAAATGATCGGGCAAGGACTATAGCACATGAGTTAGGACATGGTATTTTTGGTTTAGCACATCCATTTACTTCTTATAATACAGCAAAAGAGAGTACTACATTATTAATGGACTATGGAAAAGGGGAGTTGTTAAATCATATGGATTGGAAACAAATTCATGCACCTGGCTTTAAGTTGTATAATTTTCAAAATGATGCGGCAGGCGAGAGTAAAAAAGGGCAAAGTGATGATGAGAAAATGTTAGTGGTTTTAAATCATATAAAAGCAAATTTAAACAAGAAAGCTCAAGATGTTTTAAAATGGAAACAGCTTTCTAGAAAAAAACGAAATGGCCAGGCTAGCAGAAATGTAGACTATGGGCTGAAAGAAAAGGAATATAGCTTAAAGACCAAGAATGATGTTAAACTAAATTTCAAATTAGTAAGCCAACCTGATCCGCTTGAAGAATTACAGATATCTCTGTTAGATAAAATCATAAAGTTTGATAAAAAAGATGCTTATGGGTTTAAAAAAGAAATTATAGGGTTTGAGGGTATTCATGATATTAGTTATCAATTAACTTTTAAAGATACTAAGGGAACTAATGCTTTTACTTTAGAGTTTGATCATTATAATGATATTGAACAGTTTTTTAAATTTTTAAATCAAGATTCAAAATCATATGTATTTACTAGTACAGAAACTTCAAAGCAGATTACAACATATTTACTCAATAATTTTATAGCTGATGGTGATATTTCAAAAGAAAACGATTGTAATGATATTGATTTGTTTTTTGCCGAAGCGCCTAGTTCTTTATTAAAAGACCCTAAAGTGATTTCTAAAGAAAGTCTTTGGGGCGTTTTAAAAGCTTTGTTGAAATGTGCAGTAGATGATAAAGGAGTATCTGAAGAACAAGCGGTAATTACGGTTATTGAGGCTTTAGGAAATGAACCATCGGATACTACCAACTTTTTAGATAGACTTTTTTCTGAAAAAATAAACGGTACCAATCTTTTCAAATTGTTATATCAAAAAGTGGACAATTGGGGAGGAGCAGACAACTTTACGGCTTATGTAGATGTCATGTATTCTATTTGGCGTAAATCAAACACATATTCTAAGACAGAAGCGGCAGTTCAAGTTCCATATACCAACGAAAAGCGCTTAGGTTTTTACTTTAGTAAATTTGATTTAAACCTAAATGAAGATTATTCTAAAATTGAAGTCATAGAAAATTATTCAGAAATTGTGAGATCTTCACAATCTCGACAGCAAACTAGAGCAGAGATAAGAAACTTCGGTAATTGGGGAGTATATGATCCTGTAGAGGTTGTAGATTATTCTAAAATAACAGATGCAGGATTTCAGGTTGCTTCAACAACGATTCCTATGTTTCTATTAAAAGCTATAGCTAATAATCATTCTACTAGCAATATAGACAGAGGGGCTAATTTTGCCTTTGAAGCTGCAGTTACCGTTTCTGGAATTGGAAACATTACAAAACTAAGACATCTTAAGCATTTAGGGGGACTAGAGAAAGTGTTTGTAGGCTTAGAAGCTGCTGAAACTTCACTATCGACAGTGTCTTTATTACTAAAATATTCGGATGCTTGTGCTAAAGAAAAGAAAGATGACACGGATAAAGAAAGTAGCACTGATAAAAAAGAAAAAACCTATTGTGAAAAATTAGAAATTTTCACAGATGCCCTAGGTCTGTTTAATGCAGGAAATTCCATTGGCGGTAAGGTCGCACAGCGAGCTAGTATTGAAGAAAGTACTAGGGATTTAATCGATGTTATTGAAGATAACCCTAGTTTAATCGCAGATGCAGGAGAAAGAGCAGAATTATTAAAAGCCTTGAAAGCTTCTGTAGATAATGCTTCAGTCGTAGTTGAAGATTTAACCGAACTTAGAAAAATGGCAAAGGACAAGGTGCTGAATCAACTTATTAATGAAAGCTTTGGATTTACAGTGTCTTCCATGGATTTTTTGCTTAAAATTTCAGATTGTAGTTCAGATTTGTGTAAAGAGATGCAATTGTATTTAGGGGTTGTGCAAAAAGCATTAAAGGCAAAAGCACTTAGTACAAAAATAGCTACACAAGCCAAGAGCTTATTAACTAAAATTAAAAGCAATCCAAATGCAATAAAAGAAATTTCTAAAAGAGAAGAAGTTGTGAAAGATTTGGAGAGTGTAGTTCAAAAGGTTGAAACAAAAAAACAGAGCCTACCAGAAGATCTTCAAAAAGAAATCGAAACAAATAAAGCATTAGATAAGCTTTTTGTAGGAGCTAGCGAATTACAACTCGAAAAATATGAGGCGGCTTGGAACGCGTTGAGTGATTCGCCTGCGCTAAGACAGAAATCAGACAATATCGAAGTGATCTCAGAAACTGCCTTAAAATTTCAATACAAGGAAAATAGTGGTTTTTATGGGGTAGAAACCTTCTTTAAGGAAATGACCTCAGGTAAACAGAGACTGATTGATGAATTAAAAATAATTGACGATACTTTTAAATCAGATCATATTAAGATTGAAGGTAAAGCTGATAACGGGAGATATTTTGATATTAAAGACACATCAGATAATCGTGTAGCTACATATCGTAAAGGCAAATTAGAGCCTTTAAAAGTTTTGAAAGAATTTGATGAATACGAGTACGAAATTATAAGTATTTATAAAGAATATAAAGTTGTCGAAAAAGGAGGAGAAGTTTGGTTTGTAAAAAACTAATGATCCTCAAAAGTATAATAATCAGATAATAATGATCTAAAAAAGTATCTTTTTCTAATGTAAAATTTTTATTCACAATATAAATAAAAAAACTTAATCATCACACCCCCTGAATTCAGGGGGTGTTTTTTTCACTAAAAGCAGGGTGTTTTTTAAGTATGCTAAGGCTTTAATTTGCAATACGTATTCCTTAAAAAAAAATACGTATTAAGTTATGGTTAAATTGTTACGATTTTTGCTTTGCTGCTGTATTTTATTGAGCACTTTAAATATGTTTTCTAGTAATTTTTTTACAGAAAATAGTTTAAAAATAGAAAATAATTTTATAGACAAGGATACGCTAACTACATCTGGTTTTAATTTTTTAGAAGCTAGAAAATTCCGAAAATTTAAATCTTTAGAAAAGTTTGATCGCTTACCAAATAAAAGCACAAAAAAGGAGTCGATTAAGATCATATCAAAAGCAAATTTTAAGAAAGCTATAAACCCTAAAACAGAAAAATTACTTGCCGAAGCTGGAAAAGCTTTTCAACAAATAGATGAATCAGGGAATTATATAGATCAATTAGAGGCAGGCGCTTTTAGTCAATTACCTGTAGCAATAGCCCCTAAAAAAATTGGAAATGTAACTTATACTGTAGGGATATCAAAAGCGGCGTTAACACCAACGACTACTAATTTAACAGCATTTTTAAAAATAGTTTCGGCCCAAGGGACATTAATATTAGGTGCGGAAAATATCAAATTATCTCACGATGGAGGGATACTAGGAGATGCCAAATTAACTTTACTATCCAATGTGGCTTTAAACTTTAATAGTGGGCAAGCAAAGATTATTCTAAATAGAGGAAGTAATGGATTAGGAACCTATGCAAGCATTGATTGTGATGGATTTAAAGATTTAACCTTAGATGCGGATCTACAATTTTTAGATACGGAATTTATTTTTCCAGTAAATAAAGAAGGGGAGAAAATTGAAAATAATTATTTGAAGGGAAACTTTAAAGCCAAACAAGTAAGTAGTTGGAATGATATAATAGCAGAGTTGAGCTTGCCAGATTTTGGTATAAAAGGATTAAAAGGCTTTGGATTTAATGTAAATGAAGCTCACATTGATTTTAGTGATTTAAGAAATGCCGAAGGTATACCTGGAGCATATTTATCCAAGCATTTTAAAGGAGAAAACCAATCACTTTGGCAAGGAGTACGCATTGGTTCATTGGATGTATTGTTGCCTAAGGCATTTAAAAAAAATAATGCTAATAAGCGTGTGGCTATTAAAGGGCAACAATTGCTTATTGATGGTAAAGGAGTTTCAGGTAAATTTAGTGCCGAAAATTTATTGACGATTAATGAAGGGTCTGCATCTTCTTGGCAGTTTTCAGTGACTCAATTTTTGGTGGAATTAGAGGCAAATAGCTTAATTGCTGGAGGCTTTGAAGGAGGCTTAATCGTGCCTATTTCAGAAAAAACAGAAGTGGCATATAAAGCCATCATTCAACCGGATGAATACACCTTACGCGTATCTAATGTAAATCGAGAATTAAATTTTGATGTATGGAATGCAGGTCAGGTGATCTTAACGGAAGATTCTTTTGTGGAAATGAAAGAAAAAGATGGAAAATTTCTGCCCAAGGCAAACTTTAGCGGTGCCTTCAATATCAGTTCTAAACTTAAAAAATCAGAAGTTTCAGAAAAACAAGATGATAATTCTAAAAAGACAGTCGATTTTAAAGGAATCACCTTTCAAAATTTAGTATTGCAAACCGTATCACCAAAATTATCCGTAGAAGCTTTTGGGTATAAGGGAAAATCATCATTATCAAACTTTCCGGTAAGTATTAATGAATTTGAAATTACAACGCCTTCGGATAACAGAGCCGATCTAAGCTTTAAACTTAATGTGAATTTAACTTCAGAAAGTGATGGGGCTAATGGAGGATCTGCAAAATTAAAAATCAAAGGAAAATTAGAAGAAAACAAAGGCTGGGAAAAATGGAAATTTGCAGGAGTTGAATTAGAACAACTACAACTTCAAATGGCAGTAGCTGGTTTAGAATTACGAGGAGGGATTGATCTTTTTGAAGATGATGAGACTTATGGTGAAGGTTTTGCAGGCGCTGTTGAAGCAAAATTTAATACCGGTTTATCCTTAGAGGTGCAATCAAAAGTACTCTTTGGACGTACCGAAACATTCCGCTATTGGTTTGCGGATTTGCAAGGAAAATTTACTCCGGCCATACCTGTGTTTACTGGTTTTGCCATGAATGCTATAGGAGGAGGTTTTTACAATCGTATGAAAATGGAAGGGGTATCCAATACGCCTAATGCTGCCTTTGATCATATAGGAGGGGCAAGTTCTGGAGTAATATATGCACCATATGAGGATAATGGTTTTGGTATGAAGGCAAGTGTTGGTTTAATTACTCAAAATTCAGAAGATTTATTTCATGCAACCTTAGAATTTGGAATGGCTTTTAAACGATCTGGTGGGTTACAGGATATTTACTTTAAAGGACATGGAGAATTATTGACTTCGTTACCTGGAGATTTTTATGAACAAGTAGATAATCAATTAAATGAAGTAATTTCTGATAATGGTGTTTCCTTGGATAAGGATAAATTGGTTAGTCGAGCTCAAGAAACTCAGGGAATGTCTGCAGATGTTTTTATAGGCTATGATTTTGTAAATGATATTCTACATGCAAACTCCGAGTTGTACATTAATTACGGTATAATAAAGGGAGTAGGAGCTAATAATAAAGCTGGCTGGATGGATTTTTATGTAAGTCCCGATGAATGGCATATCCTTATTGGAACTCCAAATGATCCAGTAGGGACTAAATTAGATATAGGTGTATTAAAATTGAAAACGGCAGCTTATTTTATGATGGGAGATGACCTTCCTGGAAGTCCTCCTCCTCCTGATAATGTTGCAAATATTTTAGGAGTAGATATAGCAAAACTTGATTATACCCGTGATTTAAATCTACTATCTTCAGGTAAAGGATTGGCATTTGGAACTAGATTTGATGCTTCTACGGGCGATTTACGTTTTTTAATCTTCTATGCACGCTTTGATGCCGGTGTAGGCTTTGATGTAATGTTAAAAGATTATGGAGATGTCCATTGTAAAGGCTCGTCCGAACAAATAGGCTTAAATGGATGGTATGCAAATGGGCAGGCATATGCCTATTTACAAGGTCGTGTAGGCTTGAAAATTAGGGTGTTTGGAATCAAGAAAAAAGTAAATGTGTTTAGTGGTGGAGGTGCTGTTTTATTACAAGCAAGGCTTCCAAATCCATCTTGGTTTAGAGGTTATTTAGGAGGAGAATACAGTGTGTTAGGAGGTCTCGTAAAAGGAAGATTTCGTTTTAAAGTTGAAATTGGTGATAAGTGTGAAATAGTAGGGGATGTGCTAGATGGAATTGTGGTTATAGGTGATATGACTCCTAAAGATGGAGGAAAAGAAATAGATGTTTTTGCTGCACCTCAAGTTCTATTTAATCTGCCGATAAATAAAATATTTGAAATACCCGAAGATTCGGGGGATCAGAAATATCGTATCCTTATGGATAAATTCGAAGTAACAGATACATCTGGTAAAGCTATTGTAGGTAAACTAGAATGGAGTAGCACGAACGACGCAGTAGTTTTTTATTCTCATGAAATATTACCTCCAAAAGCAAAATTAAAAGCTTTTGTACAATTACATTTTGAAAAGCAAAATGGAGGCAATTGGGAAAAAATTAAAGAGGATGGTGAAATTGCTACCGAAACTAAAGAAGTCAATTTTACCACAGGAGTAGCGCCTAAAACTATACCACTTAGCAATATTGCTTATATGTACCCTGTTTTAGGGCAAAAGAATTTCTTTATTAAAGAATATAATACAGGCTATATCAATTTAAAAAGAGGACAATCGTATTTATTTGAAGGCTTAGTTGATTGGAAAAAAAATATACAAATGTCCACAGAAACAGGAGCTAAAATTAACGCCAATTTTGGATACAATTCCGGACAAAAGCAAGTTACCTATGCTATTCCTAAAGAATTGAATTTAAAAACAGATTACAAGGCAAACTTCAGTTTAATTCCACCAGCGAAGAATACGGGAGCTAACATTGAAGAAACCTATAGTACTAAAAATTTAGAAACAGATGTCGAAGACGGTAGTACTGTTGTAGTTAGAAGTAGAAAAGCAAAAAAGCAAATTGTTAAAGGAGAAGAACGAAAGTTATTGGAATATGGATACCGCACAAGTGAGTATGTAACATTTAAGCAAAAAATGGATGCTGTAAAAGAGGGGAATGACTACCTAACACAATACGTCCCATATCCTTTTGGACTTACTTTATCTATTACAACGAATCGGATTGAGCCTTTCGAAAAATTAGAGTTAGTTGGGAATAAATATACAGAGAATAAGCCATTGGTAATAGCAAAAGCAACTACTGATAATGCCTATTATACTAAAGATATCTATCCTCTATTATATGAAAAGTATCCGTTATATGGAGACATTAGAGTAAAAAGGGAAACAGATAAAGTAGGAGTGCCTCCTGTAGAGGGAGTAGAGCCCTTTTCCTGGTATTTATCTTATTTAGAGGAGGGTAATTTAGCGGAGGTTTTAGGGTACAATCCATATCGCTATAATTTAACTCATTATTATTATAAGGATTATAAAGATTTAAGAAGCCAGTTTGTAAATACCTTTCCTAATTGGGAAGAATTATCAAAACATAAGGCTTTAGTTGCAGAAAGTTTTCCAGTGATGAAAAATGGGAAATATAAGACAAGTTTCAAATATGTGTTACCAGGTCAAATTAAAATAGGAAAAGAAAATACAGTAAAATATGTTAATCCATTATATGAACAATAATATAAGATACGTAAGTTTAGGAATACTGTTCTTATTTTTTTCAACCACAATAATAGGACAAAAAGCAATTGGGAATCAAGATCCAGAGGTTAAAGTAATTGCCAGTGCTACAAAAAATAGTATAAAGTTGCGTTGGGCTGTAAATACTCCTTCAGCTTGGAAGCATGCCAATACTTATGGGTTTACTATTGAGCGAAGAACCATAACCCAAAATGGAGAAATTTTAAAAGCACCTATTATTAAAAAGATAACACCTGCGCCAATACAGCCTAAACCTTTATTGGATTGGGAAGTTCTGGCAGCAACCAATGATAATGCCGCTATTGCGGCGCAAGCCATATATGGGAATGATTTTGATGTGGAAATGGAAGATGAAGGCAATGCTTTTATGAGTATCATTAATCAAGCTCGTGGTTTAGAACAACGCTTTTCATTTGCTTTGTTTGCTGCCGATCAGGATTATAAAGTGGCAGAATATTCGGGTTTAGCTTATACCGATACCGATGTAAAACCAAATGAGCGATACTTGTATCGTATTTATACCTCAATACCAAAGGAAAAAATGGAGGTAAAATTTGGAGGGATTTTAATTGGATTGGATGATTATAAAGACTTACCTAAGCCCATCGATTTTGTAGGAGCATTTAAAGATAAAAATACCTTATTGAGTTGGAATGCGAAGTTACTTAAGGATCAATACTCTTCATATACTATTGAGCGTTCCGATGATCAAGGAAGTACATTCAAAGCATTAAGTAGTACTCCTGTAATAAATTTCTCCGGAGGAGACGAAGAAAAAAACGATCGTATGTTTTATATGGATAGTTTACCTGCTAATAATAAAATGTATCAATACCGATTAAAAGGGAGGTCAATGTTTGGCGAAGAGGGACCTTATTCTAAAATAGTATCGGGATCTGGTAAATTAGCTTTTGTGTACAATCCATCAATTAAAGAGGCTACACTGTTAAAAAACAATACTGCAGTGGTAATTAGTTGGGAGTTTCCCGATGCCGGAAAGGCTACTTTGAGTCATTTTGAATTAACACGCGCAAATGAATTAAAGGGAAATTATGAAGTAGTACAATCGAATATAGCTAAAGATAAAAGAAGCTTAAACTTTAATACCTCCGAACCCATCAACTATTATAAAATAGTAGCGGTAGATAGTTATGGTACTAAACGAGCTTCCTTTCCCAAAGTAATTCAATTAGATGATAACAGCCCACCAGAAACACCACTTGGATTAACGGGGGTTATTGATACTACAGGAATAGTAAAATTAACATGGAAGCAAAATACCGAATCTGATTTTTTAGGCTATCGTGTATTTAAAGCCAATCTGGATAATGAAGAGTTTTCGCAAATTACATTTCGCCCCACACCCAAAAGTATATTTACCGATACCGTAAATATAAAAACACTGAATACTCATGTGTATTATAAAGTACAAGCCTTTGATAAGCGATATAATCCTTCTGATTTTTCAGAAATTATTAGTATTAAAAGACCCGATGTAATTCCGCCGCGGGCACCTGTTTTTACACCTTATCAAATGGATAAAGAGCAAGCCGTAGTGCAGCTCAATTGGATAGTAAGTAGTAGTGCAGATGCTAAAACAACCGTGGTATACCGAAAAGAACAAGGCGGAACAACGGATTGGGAATTACTTTCAAAAATTCCGTTACCCTTAAATTATTATACCGATACCTCTGCGGCAACCAATACCAATTACCTGTATACATTACTTACAGTAGATAGTTCGGGTTTAGAATCGGCGCCAATTAATCCCATAACTATTCGCATACCCGATAATGGAAAAAAACAGCCTATAGACAAGTTTTTAGCTTTGGCAAACCGAGAACAAAACAAAATAGATTTGAATTGGAAGTATAAAGTGCCTAATGTAAAAACATTTAAACTATACCGTGGCACCGAAACAGAGGCACCAACTTTGTATAAAATTTTAGAAGGCAATACGCATTCTTTTATGGATACCGATTTAACAGTAAATACCAAATATACATACATGTTACAAGGGGTGTTAACTACAAATGCAACTTCGCCATTAAAAAAAATTCAAATAGAATATTAAAATAAAAGTAGTGTAATGAAAAAGATTTTAAGTGTTTTACTAATTCTATTGAATTCATACTTGGCCTTTTCTCAAGAGTATGAAATTATAGTTGAAGGATATATTGGACTAGGTAAAGAAACTTGTGGTAGTTCTAATGGTTTGCAGCATATAAGACTTCAGTATGAAAGAGGACAAGACAGTTACATTTTTGGGACTAAAGATGTAAGAAATTATTTTATAAGACAAAACTACGGGGCTAAAGGTAAATTTACTGAAAATAATAAGGTTAAAAAAGTGGTTTTTTTTACTCATTCAAGAAGGAGTGGTACAAATGGTTGTGAGAGCGAGGATACACATCTCGGGTCTGTTGACCCTCCTTTAGATATTTCTAAAGTGAAATCATATGTGAATACTTATGATAATAAAGTGATTTATCAAAAACGAATAGATGGAAATGTCAATATAAGAATTCGTCCATTGGTCGATATACAATTGAAAAGTACGAGAGAAGTATGTGGAACTTCAGGAGCAGATATACAAGCAACGAAAGGTTTTTCTCAGAAAACAAAAACGTATGTTTGGGAGTTTTTTGATAGATTTGCAACTAGGGAAGTGAATAGTGATGCTTATCAAGCTTTGAAAGATAACCTTAATGCTGCAGAAGCAAAATTAAGAAACTGTGGTTCTAGTTTAGCCTGTAAGATACAACATGCTCCTGCAGTTCAATCGGCTCAAAAAAAATTGGCTGACTTTTCAGGTAAAAAAACGAAAACAGAGGTATACCCCGATTGGGAAAAAATACCAAATAATGCATTAACGGGTAAATCAATAATAAATTTAAAATTAAGAGATTTATACAGCTCTGCAGCTGATAGAGCAAAAGTTATTAATAAACCCATAGATATAAGGATTAACCCTCAAACAAGTACTCCTGGAGAAGCTATATCCAATGTAGTCACAGTCCAATTTTTACCCGAATTGCCTAAAATTCAAGACATACCCATAACCATAGGGCAATGTGCACCAGATAATAGTATTGATATTAAAATACTTTTCAAAGAGAATTTAAAAGCTGGTCAAAAAATAGATTTAGCTATACAAAAAGAAACTAGTCCAGGTAAATTTGACAAACCTTTTTCGAGTAGAAATAATATTAGTACGCTTAGAAAAACAGGGACAACCTATACATATCAATGGCCTATTAATAATGCTAATAGACAATCATTTACCCCAGGAAATTACAGGTTAGAAATTACTGCATCCGAAAAGATCAATGGAAAAACCGTATTGGGATGTACGCAGGTTTTTAAAGAATTTACGATTAAAGCGCCACCAGCTCCTGTAGAATTTTCTATTAAATCAACTTTTTTAGCTAGTTGCCCAGATAGAAGGGTAGTGCAAGATAATGGAGCGGTAGGTAGGGTTTTATCTTCTGGTGAAGTTACAATTAATGCAGTAGGAGGAACAGGGGAATATGAATATAAGTTTGATTATCACGGATGGACTAAAGTTGATTTTCCATTTACGCTACCCGTAGTTAGGTTTGGGCATCAAATAGAAGTTAGAGATACTAATGGGTGTGTAGGTAAATTAAAAGGAACCAATAATACAATATTTAAATTTGATATAGAGTCCCCCGAAATAATTACATATGGAACAAATGATAAGCTAACAGCGATACCAGTTAGTAAAAAAGATAAATTAGATGGCAGTATTCAATTTAAGAGTATTTCTGGTGCTGATCCTATTGTAAGCAATGATGGATTTAATTTTTTTAATTATAAGTTATATTACGAAAATTCCAAAAACACCGATATTCCTGATAGGACAGGTAAAGCTCTATTAGCAGGTTTTGAAATATCAGATCTGCCAGTGGGGACGCATAAAATAACTTTTTTTAATAAAAATAATTGTGAATCAGAGAGTTTTGAATTACCAGAAATCAAATCAAATTCGCCTTTAGAATTTATAGTAGCAAAAACTAAAGAGCCTACCTGTCACAATGGAGATGGAGTGTATGCAATACAAAATATAAAAGGAGGTGATGGCAACCATAACATACAATGGATACGAATCGATGATACTGGTAAAGAATTTAATATTCCTGGAGGGGAAACAATAGTGGCTTCCAATGAATTTAATTATAAAGCAAAAATTACGGATGGTCGAGGAGTGAGCCTAGCCAAAGATGCCCCAGCTTTTAATGACCCAGAAGAAATAACATTTGAAATTACAGAAGAAATACCTATAAAATGTAACGGAGGAAAAGCAACAGTCACTATTAAAGCTACTGGAGGTAATGGAACTTACTTATATAAAGTAGGGGCCGGAAAATGGGAAACAAAAAACACATTTTTGTTAGCAGCACGTAATGCTCCATATCAGTTTCAGGTACGTGATGTAGATGATGATAATTGTAATTCAGTAATTAAAGAGATTATAATTTCTGAATCTAAGGTGATTACTCTTGATATTAAACAAACTAAAGCAATACGTTGTTTTCAAGCAAGTGCTACATTAGAAATACAAGGGATTAATGGAAGTGGATCATATGAATATAGTTATAAAGGGGCTAATCCAGAATGGAGAACTAGAAATATATTTACCCTACAAGCAAGAAAAGAAGCTTATGAATTTAGGGTGCGTGATGCTAATGATAAAACATGTGTTTCAGATTTCAAAAAAATTACATTAAATGATCTACCACCTTTGGAAATTAGTTTAGATCCCGAAAAAGAGCAACCGATAGTACATAACACAGTTTTTGGGGAAGCTAAAGGAGAAATTCATGTGAGATTCACAAAGGCAGATGCCACAAAAAAGAAAAGATATGCTTTGCTTAAAATTGGTGAGGGTTTTATTACTTCTCAAGAAGGAGAAGAGGGGGGCAATGTATATGTTTATGATGGCTTATCAGCAGGTGAATATTATGTATTTGGATATGAAATCACTTTAGGTGATGGTGAAGAAATAGCCTGTCCAATACCGCTTTATGATCAAGAAAGAAAACTAAATATAATAACTATAACCCAACCCGAAGAATTAAGTGTTAGTATTATTAATGGAGCTGGTACAAAGGGAACTCAGAAATTATCCTGTAAAGGGGATGTTACGGCTTTAGTAGCTGTTCCTGAGGGTGGATCGTTGAATTACGAGCCTTCTTCATCTTACCAATGGTACAAAAATGGAACACTTTTAAAAGGAGAGAATAATCATTTTATAATAAATGCTACAGCAGGAACCTATGAAGTAACGGTAAACGATGGCGCAACTACTTCTAAAAAATCAGCAGAATTTATAGTAAGTGAACCAGCAGAAAAAGTGAGTTTTACACTTGAAAGTAAAGAAGAAAAATGCCACAGTATTGATGGCCTTTTAGGTATTATTGCTAAAGGAGGTAACGGAGGCTATAGTTATTCCATTGATGGAGGAGAAACATTTGTTTCTATGAAGGGTAATCGTGCCTCATTATTACTTCCACAAAAAGAATATACGGTTATTGTAAAAGATGAAAAAGACTGTGAAGCACCAGCTCAAAAAATAAAGCTTAGTTCTCCGCAAGACATTAAAATTAATCTTGTAAAAAAAGTAGATCTTAAAATTAAAGGAACTTCAACAGGAAGTATCGAGGTGAAAGCCTCGGGAGGTGTTGGCCCATTTACTTATGAATGGATAAAAGTGGGAGATGAAACGTTTACTAAAACCACAAGTAAAATTACTAATCTAACTGAAGGGGATTATGGAGTAATAATATTAGATAAAAATGAATGTAGGAAAATACAAAGGTTTACTATAAACTCACCAGAATTCTTAGTAATTAAAGAAATCAAAGTACCCGAAATCAAATGCTTTGATAGTGAAGTAGAATTAGAAGCCGTAGTAACTGGAGGGGTAGCGGCCGGGGATTATGAATACTTATGGTTTTACAGACAAAATGATGGTGATCCAATAGAAGAGATTGAAAATAATAGTAAGTATTTGAGTATAAAACAACCAGGGTTTTATGGAGTAGGAGTTGCAGATGATAATGGTGCTAGAAATGGTTTTTCTATTACAGTTGATTATCCCGAAACCATAGTTGTTTCAAAAGTGAATGCTACTCATGTAAAATGTTTTGGAGAGGCTACAGGAGCTATTGATGTAACTGTTGCTGGCGGTACAAATGATAATATAACAGATAAGCCTGCGTACACTTATTTATGGAAAAAAATAGGAGATGCTAAATTTAGTGCTAAAACAAAAGCTATTAAGGGGTTAAGTATAGGTAAATATCAAGTAACTGTTGCCGATGCTAACGATTGTAAAATAACAAGTAATGAAATTGAAATTACCGGTCCCCAAAAAGCATTGGATATAAGTACTCCAATAGCAGTTACAAATGCTACAGGTTTTGGTTTATCTACTGGAGCTATAGACTTAAAAGTTACTGGCGGTACTGCTCCTTATACATATACTTGGGAAAAAGAAGGGGATTCAACCTTTAAAGATCCCAAAACAAGTAAGTTGTTAGCTATATCTGCGGGTACTTATAAAGTAGTAATTACTGATGCTAAAGATTGTGAGTTAGCAGAAAGTGTTGTGGTGAGACAGCCAGAAAAATTAGAGGTTAGCATTAATCAACTTTTAGATGAAAATAATATATTCTGTTTTGGCGATAAAACTAAACAAGGATTAGAGAGTACTGTAAAAGGAGGAGCTGCAGGCGATTATTCCTATGAATGGACCGAAGCCTCTGATGCCAAAAAAATCCTTTATACTACTCCAGATACACCAGTAGTAGTAGCAGGGACATATACACTAACGGTAATTGATAATAATAAAAATAAAGCCACTGCAACGTATGAAGTGGGAGGGCCAGAAAAAATTATAATCAGTTATAAAAAGACTGATGTTTTATGTAAAGGAGAAAAAACAGGAAGTATTGATATTACAGTTACAGGGGGAATTACCGATAAATCTGGCTACACATTTTTATGGACTAAAGGAGGAGAAACAACCGAAGATCTTAAAAAGCTTCCTGCCGGTGAGTATGAGTTAATTGTTAGTGATAAACATTGTAGTACTAGCATAGTTGTTGGAATTACTGAGCCACTAGAAAAATTAGCCATTAAAGAAGAAAAAGTAACTGAAGTATCTGGTAATGGGTTAAAAAATGGAAATATTGAAGTAACAGTAACCGGAGGTACCCCAGCGTATACGTATAGTTGGGAAAATGAGTCAGGGGCAAATTTAGATGCCTTATCAACAACCAATAAAATAGAAGGATTAGCCGCAGGGAGTTATAGTTTAACTATTAAAGACAGTAATGAGTGTCCATTGATAGTTAGTTATGAAATTAGCGAGCCCAAGGCTTTAGTTATAGGCGAAATAGAAACAGAAGCGATAGCTTGTTATGGAGGTCAAGGAAGTTTAACGCTAACCGAAGTAACAGGAGGAACAGGAGATTACAGCTATGAGTGGAAGGATTCCAGTGGAGAAGTAATATCAATTGAAGCCAATACGGGGAAAGTTGAAGCCGGAGTATATAGTATAAAAGTTGAGGATAGTAAAGGGAATTCAATTTCCAAAACGGCTATTGAACTTAAAGCCCCAGAAAAATTAGAAATCAAGAATATTACCACAACAGATGTAAGTTGTTACAATGGCGCAAATGGGAAAATTGAATTAGAAGTAACAGGAGGTACAGGTGCTTATACTTATGATTGGAATATAGCGGGACAACAAGGAAGTGTTATATCCGATTTAGGAGCAGGGACCTATACGGTAAGTGTAAGTGACGGCTTATCCTGTGCAACATCTAGAGTGAGTATAGAAATTACGGAGCCCGATGTGTTTGCAATAAGCGATGTGGATATAAAAAAGAGTGTAGGCCTAAATGAAGCCAATGGAAATATTCAGCTTGAAATTACCGGCGGTTTACCTCCATATAATTATACCTGGACTAAATTAGAAAACGGGGAAGAAACCATAGAAAAAGAAGAGTTAAAAAGTGATGAGCCAACAACAGTATTATCCAATATAGTTGCTGGAGTTTATACGGTTGTAATTAGTGATGCCAAAGGTTGTGAGCTAAGTGATTCTTATAATTTAGGTGCCTTAGAAATACCAATAGTCGAAATCAAAGAAGAACAACCTATAAGCTGTAATGGAGAAAGCAATGGAAGTTTAGAAGCTGTTATAAAAGGAGGTGCCGGAGGTAATATCGTTACCTGGTATAGCAGCTTAGATGAAACAAAACCAATAGGAACCAATGCAGAAATAATTACGGGTTTATCAGCGGGGACTTATTTTGTTAAGGTAGTCAATATCGAAAAAGTTGAAGTGAAAAGTGCTCCATTTACATTGGAAGAACCTAATCTAATTACCGCAGCGATTGAAGCTGAGGCAGTAACCTGTTTTGATAATAACAATGGTGCATTAATTGTAAAAGCTACTGGAGGGACTACAGATCGTTTTGAATACCGTTATAAAAAGCAAGAAGGGACATATGGAGTGTGGATTGCATTTGAAACTAAAAACGAGAGTACTATTCCAGATTTAGTGGCTGGTATTTATGAAGTTCAAGTAAGAAATACGAATCGATGTTTTTATAAAACCTTAGACGCTGTAGGAGTGTTATCATCAGAAGTTACCCAACCTTCAGAAAAACTAGCGATAGCAGAAGAAACCCTCGAAGCAGTATCTGGTAATGGGTTAAAAAATGGAAATATTGAAGTAACAGTAACCGGAGGTACCCCAGCGTATACGTATAGTTGGGAAAATGAATTAGGAGAAAATTTAGATGCCTTATCCACTACTAGCAAAATAGAAGGATTAGCCGCAGGGGAGTATAATTTATTAGTAACGGATGGGAATGCTTGTTTGTTAAGAGTTGGTTATACAATTTCGGAACCAGGTGCTTTGGTTATAGGTAAAATAGAAACAGAAGCGATAGCCTGTTATGGAGGTCAAGGAAGTTTAACGCTAACCGAAGTAACAGGAGGAACAGGAGATTACAGCTATGAGTGGAAGGATTCCAGTGGAGAAGTAATATCAATTGAAGCCAATACGGGGAAAGTTGAAGCCGGAGTATATAGTATAAAAGTTGAGGATAGTAAAGGGAATTCAATTTCCAAAACGGCTATTGAGCTCAACGCCCCAGAAAAATTAGAAATAAAGAATATTACCACAACAGATGTAAGTTGTTACAATGGCGCAAATGGAAAAATTGAGTTAGAAGTAGTAGGCGGTACAGGAGATTATACTTATGATTGGAGTGTGGCAGGTCAACAAGGAAGTGTTATATCCGATTTAGCAGCAGGGACCTATACGGTAATTGTGAGTGACGGCTTATCCTGTGCAACATCTAGAGTGAGTATAGAAATTACGGAGCCCGATGTATTTGCAATAAGCGATGTGGATATAAAAAAGAGTGTAGGCCTAAATGAAGCCAATGGAAATATTCAGCTTAAAATTACCGGCGGTTTACCTCCATATAATTATACCTGGACTAAATTAGAAAACGGGGAAGAAACCATAGAAAAAGAGGAGTTAAAAAGTGATGAGCCAACAACAGCATTATCCAATATAGTTGCTGGGGTTTACACGGTTGTAATTAGTGATGCCAAAGGTTGTGAACTAAGTGATTCTTATAATTTAGGCGCCTTAGAAATACCAATAGTCGAAATCAAAGAAGAACAACCTATAAGCTGTAATGGAGAAAGCAATGGGAGTTTAGAGGCTATTATAAAAGGAGGTGCCGGAGGTAATATCGTTACCTGGTATAGCAGCTTAGATGAAACAAAACCAATAGGAACCAATGCAGAAATAATTACGGGTTTATCAGCGGGGACTTATTTTGTTAAGGTAGTCAATATCGAAAAAGTTGAAGTGAAAAGTGCTCCATTTACATTGGAAGAACCTAATCTAATTACCGCAGCGATTGAAGCCGAGGCAGTAACCTGTTTTGATAATAACAATGGTGCATTAATTGTAAAAGCTAGTGGAGGGACTACAGATCGTTTTGAATACCGTTATAAAAAGCAAGAAGGGACATATGGAGTGTGGATTGCATTTGAAACTAAAAACGAGAGTACTATTTCAGATTTAGTGGCTGGTATTTATGAAGTTCAAGTAAGAAATACGAATCGATGTTTTTATAAAACCTTAGACGCTGTAGGAGTGTTATCATCAGAAGTTACCCAACCTTCAGAAAAACTAGCGATAGCAGAAGAAACCCTCGAAGCAGTATCTGGTAATGGGTTAAAAAATGGAAGTATTGAAGTAACAGTAACCGGAGGTACCCCAGCGTATACGTATAGTTGGGAAAATGAGTCAGGGGCAAATTTAGATGCCTTATCAACAACCAATAAAATAGAAGGATTAGCCGCAGGGAGTTATAGTTTAACTATTAAAGACAGTAATGAGTGTCCATTGATAGTTAGTTATGAAATTAGCGAGCCCAAGGCTTTAGTTATAGGCGAAATAGAAACAGAAGCGATAGCTTGTTATGGAGGTCAAGGAAGTTTAACGCTAACCGAAGTAACAGGAGGAACAGGAGATTACAGCTATGAGTGGAAGGATTCCAGTGGAGAAGTAATATCAATTGAAGCCAATACGGGGAAAGTTGAAGCCGGAGTTTATAGTATAAAAGTTGAGGATAGTAAAGGGAATTCAATTTCCAAAACGGCTATTGAGCTCAACACCCCAGAAAAATTAGAAATCAAGAATATTACCACAACAGATGTAAGTTGTTACAATGGCGCAAATGGAAAAATTGAATTAGAAGTAACAGGAGGTACTGGTGCATATACTTATGATTGGAATATAGCTGGACAACAAGGAAGTGTTATATCCGATTTAGCAGCAGGGACCTATACGGTAAGTGTAAGTGACGGCTTATCCTGTGCAACATCTAGAGCGAGTATAGAAATTACGGAGCCCGATGTGTTTGCAATAAGCGATGTGGATATAAAAAAGAGTGTAGGCCTAAATGAAGCCAATGGAAATATTCAGCTTGAAATTACCGGCGGTTTACCTCCATATAATTATACCTGGACTAAATTAGAAAATGGGGAAGAAACCACAGAAAAAGAGGAGGTAAAAAGTGATGAGTCAACAACAGTATTATCCAATATAGTAGCTGGGGTTTATACGGTTTTAATTAGTGATGCCAAAGGTTGTGAGCTAAGGGATTCTTATAATTTGGGAGCTTCAGAAATACCTAAAGTAGGTATAGAGGAAATAACACCAATTACTTGTATCGGAGGAGAAAATGGAAGTATAAGAGCAGTAGTAAC
>CANLCT010000051.1 GCA_947489195.1 uncultured Aquimarina sp.
ACTGAAGATATTCATAACTGATTTTTACTCTAAAATAAGGCTTTTTATACAATTATGGATAATTACGGATATTCAAATTATTTTTTTTGCAAATAACTACTAAAATTTAGTTTTTCACAAATTCTTAACATAAACATTTTTACTTGGTTATTTTTATTTTAACAACAATGCCTCAAGCTTTTCTAATCTTTGTTTTAAGGCCCTGTTAGCTGCTTGTAATTGCTGATTAATACTAGCTTGATTATCTAATTGCTTTTCTTGTGCTATGGTATACAATGTCAACTCTTCTACTTTTTGTAATAATTTGTTTGACATTTCCGAAACTTTCATATCATTGGCTCTAAACTCATCTGCCGATGGCATTTCGGGCAAATGCTTGTTTCTTTTTATAAAGGCTTCTACCTCGGCTAAGGGTTGCAATTTGTAATCGGCTTCAAAAACCCAATCAGCCGCATCCGTTAAACTTACTTTTACCTCTTTTGCCCAAATGGTTCCGTTAACGGATAGTTTGTTTTTTGGATCTCTAGTTCCTATACCCACATTACCTACATCAAAATAAGTTGGATGATTTGTTCTACTATCAATATTAACACGTAAATCATGACTTGTTTTTGAATTTGCATGATGCATTTTAAACGCTGATAATAAAGAGCCTCTATCTGAACCTCCAGGTTTAAGTTCAATTACGTTGTGTGCATAAGTATTAGGTTTTGTCCCAAAAATTAAACTATGCCCTTGCCAATTAAAATGAGTTTGCCTCCAGGTTCCATCCAAAAGCTGATCAGATTGTAATAAAAAACCTCCTGGACCAATAACAGTTCCGCCTTCAAAATCTCCATTATAGTTAACATGCAATTCATCATTCCCTACATGAACTAAAGCTCTATTACTCTTTTTTGAACCTTGTTCCCTATTATCTCCTGTACCTAATATAAAATCAGGTCCACTATTAACGACTTTACCTCTAACGTTTAAATCACCTGTATTACCATTTAATGACATCGAATAATAATCTGGTTTAGTAGCTGAACGACCTGTACCCCAATAAAAATTTCCGTCATCATGAAATCCAAACATCAGTTCTTTAGTTGAACCAGAATTAAATACAATTGCTGCATGAATTCCTCCTAAAGAAATTCTATTTCGAAAACCATTAACAGAAGGGGTTTCATTAACTCCATTAATTGAGATTCCTCCATTAAAAACTGTATTTCCATTACTTTTAAATATAGTTTGTTTAGCCCAATCGGAACCAGATCCATCTGATTTTAACGGAGCCATATATAAATCCGTTCTACCACGTGTTTCTGGTGTATGAAATATCCAACCATTACTCCCTGTAAGTATTAAATTACCTGGCACATTAGTATCTTGTGAAAAAATAGATTGGATTGAAAATAATAAAAAAGAAATTGATAAAACGAAATGATAAGTAGTTCTAAAATTCATTAAGAATATTTTTTGTTTTAGTAATTGGCGCGAATATAACCACTTTACTATAATTCAATAATTTACCACTACCACACAATGATTTAGAATTTCATACAAAAAAGCAAAAAAAAATACTCATTCTTACGAAATAAGTATTTTTTTGTTAAAATATTATTAAAATAAGTAGTGTGGTTGTTTAGCTACTTTATATGTTAATTAAATGTTAAATTTAAAGTATTTGCCTTATTGATACTGCTCATAACTATCTACTTTAATTTCAGCTTTTAAATCGTGTAATAAGTTATACAGTCCGAAAAAAGTACGGTTAATATATAGAAAGTGCCTACTTCCTCTACTTCCGTTCATTTTTCTGAGCTCTTTATCATTGGAATACTTTTCGCTTAACTCTGTAATTTTATTCCAAAAAATTTCATCTGAAAAATCGAAGGTTTTGTTATGAAATGGAGATGTAAATAAAGACAACATTTCATGAAACAATGTTGAAAAAAATTGTGTTTCCTTTGGCGTATCTGTGGGTAGTAAAATTTCTAATTCAAACATTTTTTCTTTGAACACCTCTGGATTATTGATATTTTCAATTTTTGCTAATTCAAAATAAGGAGTATAAAACTCATTGGGTACTTTTTTAACACATCCAAAATCAATAGCAATTAAGTTTGTTTCATTATCTACTAAAAAGTTCCCCGGATGTGGATCTGCATGCACAGCTTTTAGTATATGCATTTGATACATATAAAAATCCCAAAGGGCTTGTCCAAGTTTATTTCCTTGATCTTGTGTAAAATCTTTTGCTGTAAATTCACTCAAGTGTATACCAACCATCCAATCCATCGTAATAATGCGACCACTGGAATAGGCTTCATAATATTTGGGAAACTTTAAGTTTGGTATTTTACTACAGGCTTGAGTAATTTCTTTACTTTGCTGCACTTCTAATATATAGTCTGTTTCTTCTAAAAGCTTCCCTTCTATTTCTTTAAAATACTTATCAGTTTCTTTTCCTTTTAAATTAAACATTCGAATAGCAATTGGCTTTACCATAGCCAAATCGGAACTTATACTATCTGCTACTCCTGGATATTGGATTTTTACAGCCAATTTATTTCCATCTTTTTCCGCTTTATGCACCTGACCAATACTTGCTGCATTGACTGAATTTGCAGTAAACTGATCAAAAATATCTTCGGGGTATTTACCAAAATAAGTTTTGAATGTTTTTCGAACCAAAGGAGCAGATAAAGGTGGTACGCTAAATTGCGCTAATGAAAAACGCTCTACATAAGCTTTTGGCATCAAGCTTTTTTCCATAGATAGCATTTGCGCTACTTTTAAAGCACTTCCTTTTAAACTTTTTAAACCATCGTAAATATCCGCTGCATTATCCTCGTTTAATTCATCTTTTGATATTTCTGGGTTTAAGGCTTTTTTGCCATAATATTTTAAATAATTACCTCCAACTTTTACTCCTGTTTTTACTAACTCCGTAGTACGTCCCAACTTTGAGGTGGGTATGCTATCAATTGTCTTCATTCATTTGTAGGTTTATGTTTCATCACTCTAAATTTAGGTACTATTATGCCATTCGTTCTTTCCACAAAAACTTTCCTAAATCTAAAATATTATCCAAAGGGGTATTATCAAATATATCAAAAACAGTATTCACAGATTTTTCAATGGCTACATCTGTTTTTTCGAAACCTGCTGATTCATCATCTTTCCAAAATTTCAATAAAAACAAAAACTGAACCCAAGTTGCTTCACCCACAATTAAAACAGGCTTTTTGGTAATTTTTAATTTTTTGTCTTCATTATCAGTTTCAACCAATTCTTTACCAAAGCCAACTATTTTTTTCCGTAAACTCTCTAATTGTTTTAAATTTTCCATTTTTGACTTGCCTTGATCAAGTGTCCAAAGCACATAACTTCTATTCGCCGTAAGCATTTCAAAAAAAGTAAAGTAAAATGTTAGCAATTTTTCTCTACTTGAATATTTTTCATAATCTGAGTTCTTATTTAATAAATCTATAACATAGCTATAAAAATCAACCCATATCCCTTTTTTTAATCCTTCTAAACTTCCAAAAAATTGATAAAAAACAGCTTCTTCTATTGTATTTTCTTTACAAAAAGAAAAAACGCTTTCTGGTGTTCCGTGAGTTAACACATGTTCCATATACAATGAAACAATATCTGACTTAGTACTTTTTTTTGTTTTTGCCTTAGTTGCCATAAATAGATTATTTGATGTAAATATAGTAAGTGTTTAACATTATATAGATAAACATAAACAAAATCATTTGTTAAATTTAATAATCCAGTAAAATGAACTATTATACACAAAGCTTTTGTAAGAATTAAGCTAGCTCCTAAATGAAATCTAACCAAAACACAAAACTATTACTTACTATAAAAATACGGTATAGTAAATCATATTCCTCTTTTTCATTCTTCTTCTAATTCGTTATCATTTGATTAAATATCTTTATTTATTTCAAAACTATCAAATATTAAAAAATAAAGATTTAACCTACATTTTTATTTATAAAATACCTTATTTAATCGCTAAAACACCCTTTAATAATGTTAATTTACTTAAAACTAGCTTTAAAAAGGCCTGGTTTTTGATTATTTTTTATTAAATTGACAGAAATAAACTGATATTATAAATTTTGTTATTTAATCTGTAATAAATTCAGTATCATTTATCTGTCCCAAATGGATAAACAATACTATATAAATCTTAGCCTATGGAAATAAAATTTTTACCCTACGTTTTATTTTTGGTTACTTTTTTTAGTAACGCCCAAAACAACAATACGGCACTTAAAGTTGGCGATGAATTCCCCTACTTTGAGCTTGAAACCATTGACGGGTATACCGTTACATCTGATGATATACGAGGCAAACTTGTATTTTTTAATTTATGGTTTATTCATTGCAAGCCTTGTATTGATGAATTACCCGAATTAAATACGCTAAAAGACTTTTATGAAGATGATGTTATGTTTATTTCTGCTACTTTTGAATCTAAAAATGATGTAAGACAATTTTTATTACACACTAAATTTAATTTTGATTATATAGTTACCGATGCTGGTCCTTTTCTTAAAAATGAAATTGGCAATATTAGTTATCCAAAAAACTTTATTATCGATTATGATGGTACTATTAAAGCTATAAAGGGTGGGCTTCCTGTAAAAACAGTAACTACCTTAGATAACAAAGTAATAAAAAAGAAAAGTGATTACACTCATTTTTCTAGGTACTTAGACAACCTAATCAATTATTAAAAGATGTTTACGACGCATATTGCAAGTTCTCTTTAGCAGTACTAAAGCTATATTTTTTTGACACTTTGTCAGCAAATGCATATTGGTATTTTTTTTGAAATAGACTAGCCAAATTAACTAGTATTAACATTTAAAAAATATACCTTATGGCTACTGGAAATATTAATGTTTCGGTTGAAAATATTTTTCCACTTATAAAAAAGTTTTTATACTCTGATCACGAAATTTTTCTACGTGAACTGATCTCAAATGCTACTGATGCTACTTTAAAACTAAAGCATCTAACCAGTATTGGAGAATCTAAAACTGAATACGGAAACCCTTTTATTGAAGTAAAAGTTGATAAAGAAGGAAAGAAAATTCATATTATTGACCAAGGTTTAGGAATGACCGCTGAGGAGGTTGAAAAATATATTAATCAAGTTGCCTTTTCGGGAGCTGAAGAGTTTTTAGATAAATATAAGGACAGTGCTAAAGATTCTGGAATTATTGGACACTTTGGACTTGGTTTTTATTCTGCCTTTATGGTTGCCGATAAAGTAGAAATTATTACCAAATCCCATACCGATGCTCCTGCTGCTTACTGGGTTTGCGATGGATCGCCAACTTTTATTTTAGAAGAGTCTGACAAAAAAGAACGCGGTACTGAAATTATTTTACATGTAAGTGAAGAAGAAACCGAGTTTTTAGAAGATTCAAAAATTAGCGAATTACTTGTAAAATATAACAAGTTTATGCCAGTGCCAATTAAATTTGGTACTAAAACAGAAACACTTCCAAAACCCGAAGGTGCCAAGGAAGAAGATCCTGCCCCTACTCAAGAGGTAGATAATTTTATCAACAACCCTACTCCAGCATGGACAAAACAACCTGCTGATTTAGAGGATAAGGATTATAAGGATTTTTACCGCGAATTGTACCCAATGCAATTCGAAGAACCTTTATTTAATATTCACTTAAATGTGGATTACCCTTTTAATTTAACAGGTATTTTATACTTCCCTAAATTAGATCCAAGTGTTGGTATCCAAAAAGATAAAATTCAACTATACCAAAACCAAGTATTTGTAACTGATAATGTTGAAGGTATTGTACCCGAGTTTTTAACTATGCTACGCGGAGTTATTGACTCTCCAGATATTCCTTTAAATGTATCTCGTTCATACCTACAAGCAGATGGGGCTGTTAAAAAGATTTCAAGTTATATTACCCGTAAGGTTGCAGATAAACTAAACTCGTTATTCAAAAATAACCGTGAGGATTTTGAAGCAAAATGGAACGATATCAAAATTGTTATCGAATACGGAATGCTTTCTGAAGATAAGTTTTTTGATAAAGCTAAAAACTTTGCCCTTTTACCAACTGTTGATAATGAGTATTTTATTTTTGATGAGTTAAAAGAAAAAATTGAAGCTACTCAAACTGACAAGGACGGCAAACTAGTGGTATTATATGCCTCAGACAAAGATGCACAGCACAGTTACATTCAAACTGCCAAAGAAAAAGGTTACGAAATAGTATTATTAGACTCGCCAATTGTTTCTCACTTAATCCAAAAATTAGAAAGCACATACGAAAACACCACTTTTGTACGTGTTGATGGTGACCATATTGATAACCTAATCAAAAAGGAAGACACTGCAGTTTCTAAACTTAATGACGAAGAAAAAGAAGCTTTAAAAACTACCATTGAAAGCGTAGTTCCTAAAGAAACCTATACGGTACAAGTTGAAGCTATGGATAGTCTGGCATCACCTTTTATTATTACGCAACCAGAATTTATGCGTCGTATGAAAGAAATGCAACAAACTGGTGGGGGCGGAATGGCTATGTTTGGCAACATGCCCGAAACTTATAATTTAGTAGTAAACTCAAACCATGGTTTAGTTGAAAAAATTAATAGCGCCGTAAATGATGAAGCAAAATCAGCTTTAATCAAACAAGCATTAGATTTAGCCAAACTTTCGCAAAACTTACTTAAAGGCGAAGATTTAACCAATTTTGTTAAACGTAGTTTTGATCTTATTTAAAACATGCTAAGGAATTAATTTTCCTTTTATCAAAAACTTAACCTGAGTTTGATTTATAAAATTAAACTCAGGTTATTTTTTGCACTTTACTAAACAAACAATAAAATTTTGGGCGTGCCCTAAAGGTCGGGCTTTCCGTTACAATTCCTCGCTCTTCCTAACGTCAGGCTGTGGGATTTCCACTGCAATCCCTCACGCAAAAAAAACATAACACCAAATGTCATAAAGTAGTATTTTGTTCGTAATTATGGTTACTCAATTTAGATGAGCCACATCACGCCTTATTATGAAACAAATCACACTGCTATTTACTATACTGTTTTCAACTTCTTGCGTAAGCACTAAACGTTTTAATCAACACATTGAAAAAAAACATTCCATTTCTGATTTACATCAGGATATAGACATGGCTTACAACCAATTAAAGAAAAATCATCCAAAATTATATCAATTCGTAACTAAAGAAAAATTAGATGCTAAATTTGATAGTTTAAAACAAAGCATTACCAATCCACTAACTAGTTTTGAATTTTATAAAAGCTTAACACCTATTATTGCCGAAGTAAGGCAAGGACATATATCTGTGTCACCTCCTTTTAAAAAGCAAACAAAAAAAGAAATAAAAGAACGCAAAAAAAGTAATTTTGAATTTAATAAACTCGACTTTGAATATGTTGAAAACGCCTTCCTGATAAAGGCAAATTACTCTAAAAAAAATCTAGAAATAATAGGGAGCGAAGTCTTATCTGTAAATAATGAACCTATTCAACAGATTATTCAACAATCAAAAAAACGCTTTGCCTCCGATGGTTATAACTCTACTTTTCATAACCGAATTATAGCACATCATTTTTCGGGCATGTACCTAAAGTACAAAGGTATTGCTATAGATAGTATCCGCTTACAACTTAAAAACAAAGATTCGGTATATTACAAAACATTTAAACGTGTTTTAAAAGAGAAACACCTAAAAAAGGATAGCACAATCACACCTATCAAAAAAGTAAGATTAACTCCAGAACAAAAATTAGCGCATCGAAAAAAACAGCGCTTCCAAAAAAAATACAACAAACAACATGGCTATATAAAATCGAAAAACTTATACCAACGTAATTTTAACTTTATAGGCAAGGACAGTTCCATTGCTTATCTAAAAATTAGAGGCTTTCATAATGGTAATTATAAAAAGTTTTATGAAAACAGTTTTAAAAAAATAGATGCTAAAAAAGCAAAAACTTTAATTATTGATTTACGAAATAACACAGGCGGTAGATTAAGCGAAATATATAAACTTTACTCCTACCTAACCGATCAAAAATTTCAATTTGTGAATAAAGCCGAAAGCCTAACTCGGATTCCAATATTTAAAGCTGTTGCAACAGGGAATATTCCTTTATCTGTCAAATTTTTTAGCTATTTATTTAGCCCTATTTTAATTACTCATGATATTTTTAAAAGTTCAAAAAAAGAAGGTCATATTTACTATAGATTTTCTAGCTCTAAAACGAACAGCAAACCTAATCCTTTAAATTTTAAAGGAAAGATTTATGTACTAATCAATGGTAATTCCTTTTCGGCATCATCTATATTGAGCACAAATTTACACGCTACTAAAAAAGCCGTATTTGTCGGCGAAGAGACTGGCGGAGGTTACAATGGTACTGTGGCTGGCGTTTATAAGTCTGTCTTACTTCCAAACTCAAAAATAAAATTTAACTTTGGATTAATGCAAATTGAATCTCCGTATAAAAGTTTGCAAATTGGCCGTGGTATTATTCCAGATATAGAAATCGTTCCTACTAAAAACGATAGAATAAATAATATTGACCCAGAACTAGAATGGATTTTAAATAACGAAACACTAACCTCAACTCTTTAATTAAACCCTTTATATTCCTCTAAAAACTATTTTCATAAACTAGAGTAAATACTAACATTATATACTAGGCTTATTTCTGGTTAAAATTTCACAACAAAATTCTAATGCCTTATTCAAATAAAACTCAGTCCTATCCTATTACCACTTAAATCAGATGTCAATTCGAATGAAATTCAGTAATAATTTTATACCGAAATCACTCAAATTGACAATTTTTTTGGTAATTGCATAAAATTATGTCTAACTCACATGCTAAAGAATTAATTCTATAAACGCGCTTCGCATTTTACATTTTTAAACTTTTTTGATCTTACCTTATTAAGCTAAAATGTCCTGTTTCTTGTTTACCATCGATCAATTTTGAAACAAACCAATAATCATCGGCTGGCATATCTGTGTTATTATAAATACCGTTCCATCGTTCAGTTGGTCTAAAACTTGCTAATAATTTTCCGTACCTATCATATATTTCAATATACTCAATAATTGCCATTGCCTTTGTACTTACTTGCCAATAATCATTATCGGTATCACCATTAGGAGTAAAAAATAAAGGATATCCTCTATCCTTTGGTGGATTTACACTAACGGTTAATGTTGAATTAGTTGTTGCGCAACTAGTCACTGTTTCTATAATTTCATATACTACCTCTTGAACTTGATCTGAAGTGTTGGTTAATACATCTGAAATAATATTTGAATTATCTCCAATAGTATTTTCACCTTCGATAAAAATAGTATCGTTAATTGCTATCCACGTAATATTATTGGGTAAAATGCTCATATTGGAAACTATATCGTAATTAACAGACGTTCCACTCTCTATAGTAATCGTATCAAATACAGGTGTTTTTTCAGGAGCTATTGTTATTGTTAATGAAACTCTTTCACTTTCACAATTAGATGCATCTATTTGAGACACAAAATATATATTGCTAGAAGATACATTAGTATCAATAATCGGCTTAGGAATCGAAGTTGTTGAAAGCGCACTTGAATACCATAATACCGTTTCGGTAGCTGATACAAAAGTATCAATAGCTATTGGAGTATCTCCAAAACAAAATGAAGCATCCGAAACTAATGGTGCCCCCACACTTGTACATGCTACAGGAGCATCATTATCTTCAATGGTACCAATTGCTGTTTGCGCTATTGGATTTGCTATACCATCAACATCTACAATCGATAATTCTAAGGTTTCCGTATTTTCTTCAATAAAGTCATCTAAAGTTTCTAGTTCAAAATTGCCACTGTTTGAACCGGCTGGTATAATTATACTCAATGGTCTTCTAATATAATCTCGTGGTAATGCTGTAATATTAGTAATCGCAAAAGTAATCTCAATATCTTTTGTAGGTACTTCGGTCAAGGTTATCGGAAATATTAAATTCCCTCCCTCAACAACGGTATCCCCATTATTAATTATTGCTGTTAAAACACTAGAAGTTGGCAAAACGGTAACTTCTAATTCAGAAGTTTGTGGCACACACCCCACAGATGGTATAGATGCTATTGTATAAGTAACCACTTGAGGCACATTTGATGTGTTAGTCAGCACATCTGAAATTATATCTAAAGAACTATTAACCACTGTTTCTCCAACAATATTACTATTATTAATAGTTGCGCTCCAAGTTAATGCACCTGCCTCTAAACTCATTTCGGCAATAATATCAAAATCAACATTAGCTCCATTTACAATTGTTTTAGTTTCAAATTGCCCCGCATCTCCTTCTTTTACATTTACCGCAACTTGTACTCGATCACTCTCACAATTAGTAGCTGTTCTTTGTGAAACATAATAAAAAGTAGTTGCTGCTACTGATGTATCAATAATTGGTGTACTAATTGGTGATATACTTACAGCACTATCATACCAAACAATAGTAGTTTCTGTAGCCGTAATAAAAGTATTTATATCCGCAACAGTTTCTCCAATACAAAACTCCGTATTTGCTACACTTGGTTTATCAACTACAGGGCAAGCCATATCATTATCTTCAATTTCGCCAATAGCCGTTGATACTATTGAATTTGGCACACCATTTACATTTACAATAGTAACTTCAAGTTCTTCAACTAATTCTACTTCGGTATCATCAATCGTAGTAATTATAAAAACACCTTTATCATTACCAGCTGTAATAGTTAAACTGGTATTGATCATTCCATAATCTACTGGCAAGGTCGAAATATCTGCAACAGCAAAAGTTACCTCGACATCAGTTGCTGCTAATTCGGTTAGAGTAACTTCAAATTCAAGGTCACCCCCTTCAATAATAGAAGCATCAGTAATAAATGCCGACAATACAGTTACAGGTGGTAAAATAGTAACTACCAATTCTGACGATTCAGGTGGACACCCTGTCGTTGGAATTGATGCTATTGTATAAGTAACTGTTTCATTAAGAGTAGAAGTATTTGTTAATACATCGGTAATGATATCTGAGGTCTGTAAAGTTGTTGATTCACCAGTAATATTAGTATTATCTATAGTTTCCCAACTAATAGTTCCCGTTTCTAAGCCCATTTCGGCTACAATATCAAAATCAACACTGCCTCCACTTTGAATTGTTTTTGTCTCAAACTGCGAAACACCACTAGCTTTCACCACTACTTCTACTTCTACTCGATCACTTTCGCAATCATCAGCCGTTTTTTGAGTTACATAATAGGTGGTACTAGAAGCTAAAGAGGTATCTATTATTGGTTTTGCTATGGCAGAAGTACTTATTTCATCTACATACCAAACAATAGTTTCAGTTGCTGTGATATAAGTATCAATATCAGCTGCAGTATCTCCTAAACAAAATTCAGGTATATTTTGAGTGGGCTCATCAACATCTACTAAAGAGCACAAATCCACCCCACTACAATCTACAATAGCTTGGGCACTCACAAAATCTTTAGGCAAACCTAAAGCATTTGTAAAAGCCAAGTTTACAATTTTAGAGGTCGCAGATGGGCACGAGGCTATTTCTCCTTTCCAGGAATATGTTACTTCGGTATCGGCTAAAACAGGTCCTGCAATTGCTGGATAAGTAACTACTCCCAAAGTATTCACTCCAGAATTTTCTGCAGACACAAAATTAATCTCTGCAGGTATAGGATCGGTAATTTGTAAATCAAATGCCGAATCTAAACTAGACTTATAAGTTATCAATTGATGCACACCTGATGTCGAAGAACCATCTGGATTTCCATTAATCACACCTGCATAACCCGCTCTTATTGGTAAACCTGTTACTGTCCAAGTAGGTGTTGGGCTAGTGGTATTTCCCATCCATACTTGCAATTGATCATCTGCTAATTGTAATTTTATTTTTGCAGGATTCCCCGAAGGAGTTATTCCTGTTGCTTTTATTGATGTAGTTCCGTCAAACACTTCTGTCTCTATATTACCACCACCAAAATTAGGTTTAAAAACAATATAAATTCCATTATCAATAGCTCCTCCAGTATGTCGTAATGCAAAACCATAAGCCTGACTATCTGCAAAATTAACTTCGGCTTCAATAGTTCCATTTGTTCCATGCGAAAAATCATGTGTAGATACCGCTAAACTATTTGATACATTTGAAACTCCTACATTGGGCGTAACTGTCATTGCAGGTCCGCTTTGAGTGGTCCAAGATCTTGTAAAATCAGCTTCAAATGGTGATCCATCTGTATTTTTATAACTCAATGTATAGGTAACCTCATCGCCTACTACAGCAGATTTTGGAGAAACTGTTTTTGTCATTGATGAAGGAGGAGGAGGTAAAATTACTGGGGTACATGTAATCGTAACTTCAGCAGTATCAATTACTGGCGACTCATTTTTGGCTTCTATTGAAGCTGTATTGATTTGAATTTCATCTGCTCTCGGACAAGTCCCTGAAGAAAAGTTAGCAGTAGCCAAATAACTAAATGCTCCCTTCTCTTTTACTTGTAAAGCACTTTTCTTCCAAGTAATTGTTCTAGTGGCTTTGTCATAGGTAGCATTTTCACCTAAAATTTCTACAGTATCTCCTAAAATTTTTCCAGTAGCATCAACAAAACCTACAAATGTGAAACCTACAGGCAATACATCTGTTAATACCACATCTTCAACTTCCCTTCCTGGTACTGGGCTATTCCCAAAAATCCTACGCCAAGTAAAACCATCCCATTCCTCTACTAATATATTATCAATTGTTATCGATGGAGTTTCACAAGCCTCATTATGGTATTCGGTTACTGGTACATCTGGATTATCGGGATCTGTCCAATTATTTGTTACCGGATAATACAATCCATCATCTGTATCACTCACTGCTGGATTCCATGACCAATCATCGTCCCATTGTACATTACCCCATGCACTGGTATGCATTTGCCATTTAGCTCTTAACGGATTAGCCCCACCTTGGTGTACACGTCCACCTGTTAAACCAAAATAGCGTGAAATATGAGGAGTTATAGTAGCCAGTTGTTCCGAAAATTTAACAATAACACGTTGGTTCCATGCGCCATTTGCATCGAACCCAGGGATAATTTTTTCACTGGTAATACTAACTTTAGATCGGTCACCTCCTTCGTAAATTTGGGCATCCAAAGCCCAACCTGTTCCTGTACAGCCAGGTGTACCTGCCACACAATCCACCGAATTATCATTTAAAAATAGAGAGATTCTATAATTACCATAATCAATATAGGGCTCGGCTGCTCCGTGATACAATCTAATTTTAACATCACGTTGATTAGTTGTACCACCATGACCACTATGTGCATATGCCGGTATCACATCTTGTCTTCCTCCATTTAAAAAACCACCTGAAGAGGCATTTTCAAAATCTACGGTATAAGTAACTTGATCTCCAGGATTAACTGTAGCATTATCCACCGTTTTTTCAATTTCTAAAGCTTTTTCTGCCACGTCAAAACAATTACGCTGCATCACTGCTGTTTCCTCATTCGGAAATTCATTAGAAGTCCATCCTTTTCCGTTTGAAGTTTCTATATCAAATTCTGTACAAATTCGTCCAGTAGTTCCTTTATCTATTTTTAAGATCATTTTTACCTCACCAGTAGTGGGGGTAATTCCGGTTGAAGTTTTAAAACCTGATACCGTACCAATATCCCATGTAACCGTACCTCCTGTATTAACACCTCCATTGGTTGCTGACACAAAACTCATTCCTTTAGGAATCAAAGTACTTATTTTTACATCTTTTCCATCTACAGAAGCATAATTTCGGTAAGCCACGGTAAACTCAATTTCATCGCCTGTAAAAGCAAAAGTTTTATCAACACTGTGATACACTTTTAAATTAGATTCTAATATGGTTTCAGCTGGAGAATGATGATTCCCCGAAAGGGTTAACATACCTAATAATCTAAAAAATCCATGAAAATACTGAGGAATACTAGTCAAGTATCCATCCCCTGCTGTAGTTGTATCCCATTCTATAACACATTGACGGTATAGTTTCCCCATTAAATCAAAATCTTGAGCGGCTACCGCCGATATAGAACCCACTCCTGGCATCCAATTTAAATTAAATGTTGTTAACTCTGCTCCTGTATTGGTATCAACATAATACTTTAATTGACTTGGGCCATTATATGTCAAACTTGGTCCTCCTCCCACTGCACTACAATTATTTGACCATGGAGCCTGTTCTGGATCTGATAAATATTTTGCAAATCGTTCTCCTATTAGTTTTTCAAATGAATTTGAAGTATTGGTAGTTCTATGTGTTGATGGATCCCATGTCGTTTTTGGGTCTCCATGCCATACATAATTTAAAATAGTACGCCATGCCATTCTAAAATCCCCTCCATCGAGCTGATTAGAAAATGTAATATTATTTCCAGCATCTAATACCATTGTTCCTGCGGTAGGCAATATAGCCGGGCTATTTAGCATCTGTCCTACGATCCAATCCGAAGAAGCTTCAACTCTTTTAAACTGATCTGTATTCCAACCTTGGTCCCTAGCCGCTCCATTTTTTTCTAAAAAATCTGCAAAAGAATGAAAGTAAGATGGGGCTAAATAATCCATAAAAAATCGTGCCTCTGGACCACCATATTGTGGGCGTTGCGGTAATACATCTGTATTTACCCAAGCTGTTAATTCTTGAAAAGTATTACCCCCCTTCATATAACCATCAAAACCTACTATACCAGATGTATAATCTTCATCAGAAGTATTGCCTTTAAAACGTTCAACTAAACCTCTAATAACATTTAATGCTTCTTTTTTATAATTTATCATATTCCCGCAAGCATCTGTATACCCTGAATCCTCACCCCATTGCTTGTAAGCTACTAATAATGCTAAAGCAATATCAACATCACCGTCTGCTGCCGAATCTGTATTATCTACTAATGAAAGATCTCCCCATTTATAATTAATATTTGGCACCACACAATCACTATATCTGGGTAATTTTACTAACCTATTATCATGAATCCGAAACCAAATCCCATCAAATGTAGTTTTATCTGCCATTTCTGCTGCAGCTAATAGTCCATATCCATCCCCTTCGGAACAATCGTAAGGACAACCCAAATTAGGGCGTACATATTTTACACCTGCATGACTCTTTCCCGTATACTTAAATCTGTTTGCCATTATTTGCCAAGCATCTCTGGTTGCCTGTTCCATTTCGGCATGAGTAACTCCCGGAGCATTATTTGTAGCTAAATTTCCTAATTTGTGATTCGCCGATTCATAAGCTAAAAATTGAGGAAAAGGAAACGCGGGATTGCCTGAATTGATATCAACAAAAACTTCTGGACTAGTAGGAGGTTGCGAAAAACCTACAAATACCAAAAAAAACATAAAAATATATGAGTAAATTCTATTCATTCTCAAGATGTGTATAGTGGTTTAGTTACCTTGTGTAACGTATCTTTACCTCAAAAATTACCTGTTAAAAATCACTTAAAATGCACACTTAAACCACAGCTACTTTTTAACTAAAAAAAAGAACCTTACAACACCGTATAGTTTTTTATTGAATAAAAAAATAAAGAAAAAAACTACAAAAAAATTAAACAATACTATTTCAAAAAAAGAGCTGCCATAAATTAAGAATTACACTACTTTAGCTATATTTGTCCTTCTAAAAAAACATATTTATGTCATTTAATGATTTATTCGATAGCGGAAAGCATAGAAAAAACTTAGGACACTTTGCCTGCATTGTAACTCTAGCCGCCGCCGATGGTGCTGTAAACGAAGATGAACTTAACTTACTTAAGCGTTTTGCACGTAAACTTGATGTTGACGATAGTGAATTTGAAGAAATTTTAAAAACACCAACACATTATCCTATTAATCCGCCAAACAACTCTGGGGAACGTTTAGAGCGTTTGTACGATTTATTTAAAATTATATATGCTGACCATAGCATGGATGAAATTGAAAATAGACTCATAAAAAAATATGCTATCGGTTTAGGTTTTTCTACAGAAAGCACCGAAAACTTAATTAAAAAGTCTACTGAATTGTTTAGTGGCAAAATCAAATTTGAAGATTACAATACTATAATTAGTAATCTATAATTTGAAAATAAAATATATAGTGTTATTTATTTCTAAGTGATATTAAAAACACAAAACCCGATGCTTTGCATCGGGTTTTGTGTTTTATCAATTCAAATCAAAAAATATCCATATTCATTTAATAAACAAATATGATCTAGCTTATATTTTTACCCTTCCTTTTAAAAAGCTTTGTAATTTTACCTACAAGTAATTCTTCCGAAAAAGGTTTTGCTAAAAAGGAATCAATTCCGTTAACAGCACACATATTTTCAATATTCAATGTTTTTATAGCCGAAATACCTAATATTGGAATATCTTTTATAAACTCATCTGCATATTCTTTTCTAATTTTAAGCGCCAGATCAAAACCAGACATTCCTGTTAGTTTTATATCTAAAATAAGTAAATCGTAGACTCTATTTTCAATTGCCTTTATAGCTTCTTCTGCAGAAGATACTACGTCTACAAAAAAACAGCCTTGATTTAATAACAAACGAGTAATTAAATATTGTGTACTTCTTTTATTTTCAACTAAAAGCACCCTATACCTTCCAGATTTTGGTAGTTTTAACTTTAATTTAGGAGACTCTTTTTTATCATTATCTTCAATATCATGTCGTAAACGTATATCTAATGTAAACTTGGTTCCTTTTCCTAATTCACTTTCTACGTCAATTGTCCCTTTCATTAAATGCACTAAGCTTTTAACCACGTGTAATCCAAGTCCAGAACCTTCTCCTTTATCATTATGTTGTACAAAAGCCTCGAACATTGTCACTTGATTTTCTTCGCCTATTCCAATACCAGAATCTTCTATTTCAAATTCTACTATTTGCTTTTTATACTTCCCTCCCTTTTTCGACACTTTAAATTTTACAAAGCCTTTTTCTGTATATTTAAATGCATTGTTTAATAAGTTATTTACAATCTGATAAATCCTGGTTTTATCACCTATCATTTTTGGATTCAACTTCGTATCAATATCTACTTTAAATTCTAAAGCATTTTCTTCAGCAATATGCTTATACGATTCAACTATTGATTGTATTAAATCTTTTAAATCAAAAGGTTCATCAAGCAATTTAAATGATCCTGTTTCAATTTTAGAAAGATCCAGCATATCTCCAAAAATACGTTCTAAATGCTCACTCTCTCTTAAAATAATCTGAACTAATTCATCTTGCTCATAACTTAAATCAGTTTTTCTAAGTAAATCTAAAAAGCCTTTTATAGAAGTGATTGGCGTACTTACCTCGTGGTTTATATTAGCTATAAAATCATTTTTAAACGATTCTTTTTCTAAAAGTAATTTATTAGAAAACACTAATTCTTGATTTTTAATTATTGACTCGTTACGCTCTTGAGAAATTCTATTTAATTCCTGGTAAGTTTCTGTATAATCAAAAATAATTACATGAATTTCTGCTAATTCAATGGTTATATTTACATCACAAATCCTTTCTTTGGATGAGCTTCCCATGGTTAAATGAACACATGGAAAACTAAACTCATTATTTGTAGGGGTATACGTTTGTAACAAACTTTTAATAATTTCAAAAAAAGGATGTAAATCATAAATTATATCCCCCTGAGATACATTATTAAATAGATTCAGATCAGTATAAGATACAATTCCATTATGATTTGTGGTTATTAACTGAACTTTGTTATTAAACCTTTCTTTATTAGAATTACTCATAAAAACAAAAATTTAATTAGTTAAATCTACAGCTATATCCACAAATAACTCAGCTACATTTTCGCCAGTTTTTGCACTTGTAAGACAATCATAATTTACATTATGCTCTTTCAAGCTCTTTTTTACCCGTTTTAAAACTACAGTGTCTACTTTATTACCAATAATTTTAAGAAGTACATTGGGGTAATTGCTTTTTAAAAAAACAATTTGATCATTGATATTTTTGTAGGTATCAATTCTTGTTAAATCAAATACATAAATAAAGGCATGAGAACCTAATAAGTAAGAACTTCTACTTTCTGATATTTCTTCATGACCTTCTGTATCCCATAAAATCATGGATAAGGCAGTACCATTATCCATTTGTATTACTTTTTTTTGAATTTGAACACCTAAAGTAGACTTGTAATCTTCAGAAAATGCATCGTCAATAAATCGACGAAATAATGAAGATTTACCCACTCCAAAAGGGCCTACTAAGGCAATTTTTTTAGATAATTTGCTCACTAAAATATGTTTTTAAACGTGAAGAAAATATTTCACTGTTATTAATATCCTCTTTTGAAATTCCTTTTTCAGCAAAGTCCAAAATTTTGTCTTCTAAAATATCTTTAAATTCGTTCGTATAAGTTCCACTTACAACAGCTGCCACATAATAATTATGAAAGCTTTGAATATGCAGCGTATACAACTCATAAACAATAGTTTCTAAATTTTGACCTCCCATTTTAAATGCATCTTCTACAAAACTTTTAATAGCTGTAAGCATACCTGCAATTAAATCATCATCCATAGTATCAAATTCCTCTTTCGCGTATTTAGCTACTAATATTCCTGATGCTTTTTCTATCACAAAAATTTGTAATACACTTGCTTGATTAGAATTGGCTATAATCTCACTTCCCATGTCCTTTTTCCTAAATATACTTTTAAAGAAATTTTTAAAGGAAAAAGCCTTTTTTAATTGTGCATTAATTTGCTCGTTGAGCAATTTAATTTCATGAGCTATATATTTCTTAATCAATTTACCTATAATTGGAAATAAAGCTTCAACAACTGCATCTTGCGAGTTTTTTATTTCCGCTTTAAGTGCACTTGTAATTACTGGCGATAATTTTTTTGGCATATCATCAACCAGTTTTTTTATTTTACTATCAATTAATGGATCTATTTTTTGCGCTAACTCATGTGGTTGATTTAATGTATTAGAAAGCTTCTCCACATCAGCAATCAAAGAGTCTGTCACCTCTTTCTCTTCTGTTAATAGAATTTTTTTAAGTAGTTTTAGGCGCTCATTTTGCTCCATTTAAATCAATTGATTGATTATTCACTAATCTGATTTCCTAATTTCACCAAAAGCTGACCTAATATTTTTTTATCAACTTTTTTTGTATTTAAATCTTCTGCTCTATCAGCTATAGTTGTTTCTAATTCTGTGATTCGAATATTCAAATCTGTGCTCAAGTTATCAATTAGATCATTTAACTCCTTCCGTGTTTCATCTACAAAATCTTTAAGCTCATCTCGCTTTTCTGTAATTTCTTTTTTTAAAGAGTCAAATTCCGAATCATAAGCTTGTATGTTTTCTCCAAAAATTAAATTTTTAATAGCTTCAATTTTTGATCCACTATCAAGTACGCCATTAGGAGGTGTTTCTGTTATAGTATTTTTTTTAGACATAATATTTGTTGGATTCTTAGTTGGCTATTTTCATGTAAAGATAGCATTTCTTATATAAATATACGAAACTCTAAATCCTTAACTAAAGTTTTACCAATTAGGTTAAGTTACGTAAATTTGTTGCTAATTTTTTAAACAAAAATCAAGCCAAAATAATCGTTTGAAGTAACAGGTATGAGAGTATTTAAATTTGGAGGTGCATCTGTAAAAGATGCTGCAGGAGTTAGGAATGTAGTTAGTGTATTAGAAAAAGTAGGACATAAAAACACCCTCGTTGTAGTTTCTGCAATGGGAAAAACAACAAATGCACTTGAAGTTGTTATTGAACAATACCGTGATAAAAATCCTGATTTAAACAATAGTATAAAAGTTTTAAAAGAAAGTCATTCGGAGATTTTAAATGACCTTTTTAAAAACAAACAGCACCCAATTTTTAATAAAATAAATGCCATTTTTGATGACTTAGAAACGTTTTTACAGCGTAACAAATCACCTAAATATGATTATATCTATGATCAGGTAGTAAGCTACGGTGAAATTATTTCTACTACTATTTTAAGTTTCTACCTCTCATTTAAAGGATTTGACAATGATTGGCTAGATGCACGCATGCTTGTTAAAACAGATAGCACTTATCGAGATGCTAAAGTAGATTGGGAAACCACTCAAACTGCTATTGCAAAAACTGTTAATAAAAAAGCTTTAAGTATTACTCAAGGTTTTATAGGAGCCGATACTAACAATTTCACCACTACGCTTGGGCGAGAAGGGAGCGATTACTCTGCTGCTATTTTTGCTTATTGCTTAAATGCAGAAAATGTTAGCATATGGAAAGATGTTGATGGTGTTCTTAATGGAGATCCTCGTGTATTTGAAAATACTATATTATTAAATCAAATATCCTATGAAGAAGCTATTGAATTAGCTTTCTATGGGGCTTCGGTAATACACCCCAAAACATTACAGCCTTTACAACAAAAAGAAATTCCATTACATGTAAAATCTTTTATTAAACCCGAAAACACCGGAACAGCGGTTAGTAAAGGACAAACACTTGAACCTTTTGTACCTTGCTTTATTGTAAAAAAGAATCAAGTATTAATTTCACTTTCTTCATTAGATTTTTCATTTATTGTAGAAGAAAATATCAGTGAAATTTTTAGCTTATTTCATAAACATCAAGTTAAAGTAGATTTAATTCAAAATTCTGCTATAAGTTTCTCCGTTTGTGTAGATAATAAATTTGGTCATTTACAAGAACTTATTACAGAATTAAAAGCTAAATTTAAAGTAAGCTTTGAAGAAAATGTATCTCTTTACACTATTAGACATTTTAATGAAGCCGCAGTTAAAAGTTTAAAAAACGGAAAAAATATTTTATTAAAACAATTAGGAACAGAAACTTATCAAATTGTTACTAAATGATAAATACTTTTAAACATTAATCATCGTTATCAAATTGTTATAAAATAAGGCAGCGGCTTAACATCGCTGCCTTTTATTTTATAATAAATTTACTTTAATTCATTTTATGGTAATTTTCAGAAAAAAATTAAATTTTCTTGTTAAGTTTAATATGTTTAAACGACTTTAGGTATAAATTAATGACCAACAAAAATGTATTTAAAAATAACTTTACTCTTTTTTATTACTACTTTATTAAGTTTTAATACTACAAAAGTATTTGTTTCTGAAAACTTCCCCTCGGGGCAAAAAAGCGCTGAAGGTTGGATGGCAGGTTCAAAAAAAATGGATTATTGGCATTATTATCATAAAAATGGCATCTTAAAATCTAAAGGAAATTACACCAATAATTTAAAAAATGGGTATTGGTTTTTTTATGATTTGCAAGGAAACAAATATAAAGAAGGTCACTTTATAAATGATGTTTACAGCAAATGGTGGATTTATTACAAACCAAATAATATTAAAGAAAAATGTTTATTCCAAAAAGATGGCATAACTCGTTTTTGTTTAGTTTACAATAACAACAAACTTGTAAAGGCTTCTAAATATAAAGATGATTTTTTTGTACAGCAATGGACAAGCATTAGTAGTTTTAAGCATGATAACCCTCAATTTTCATTTTGAAATATCCTCAAATTAAAGTAATCATCCCTGCAGTCAATGAGGAAGATTCCATCAGCAAAGTTATTGCTGAAATACCTAATATTGTTTCCGAAATTATTGTTGTCAATAACAACTCTACCGATAATACTGCTCAGGTTGCCAAAAAATCTGGAGCTACCGTACTACTTGAACAAAACAAAGGTTATGGTTATGCTTGTTTAAAAGGTTTAGAATATATTGCCAATCAAGAAACACTACCTGATATTGTCGTTTTTTTAGATGGAGATTATAGTGATTACCCTCAAGAAATGATCAATATTTTAGATCCAATTCTAAAAAAAGATATTGACTTTGTTGTAGGAGCACGCGTTAGCGAATATAGAGAAAAAGGATCAATGACTTTCCCTCAACGTTTTGGCAACTGGTTAGCCACCTTTTTAATGCGCATACTTTTTAAATCTACTTTTACTGACCTTGGTCCTTTTAGGGCCATTAAATACGATAAGTTAGTTTTACTAAATATGGAAGACAAAACTTATGGATGGACAGTAGAAATGCAACTAAAAGCACTACGTCATAAATTAACCTATACCGAAATTCCTGTACACTATAAAAAACGAATTGGCGTTTCAAAGGTGAGTGGCACGATTAAAGGTGCTATATTTGCGGGCATTAAAATACTAAGTTGGATTTTTAAATACAGTTTTTAACATATGGATTTGGCAATTGTTATTACATACACTATCGCCTTAATTTTTATCTTTTTATATAGCTTAGCGCAGCTTAATTTACTGTTCGCTTATTTAAAGTCAAAGAAAAAAGCACAAGAAAATGGCCCTGTTTTTGATTTATCAAAACCAGAAGAAACCCCATACATTACCGTTCAATTACCTGTTTACAATGAGCTATACGTAATGGAACGCTTGTTAGAAAACATTTCATTATTAGATTACCCAAGCGATAAACTTGAAATTCAAGTTTTAGATGATTCTACTGATGAATCAATAAATACAACCCTTTCTAAAATTGAAGATTTAAAAGCCAAAGGTTTAGATATCGTACACATACACCGTACTAATCGTACCGGTTTTAAAGCAGGGGCTTTAAAAGAAGGGCTTTGTAAAGCCAAAGGCGAATTTATTGCTATTTTTGATGCCGATTTTTTACCTAAACCAGATTGGTTACAACAAACGGTACCTCATTTTAAAAACCCTAAAATTGGTGTAGTACAAACGCGTTGGGGGCATATTAATAGAAACTATTCTGTATTAACAAAAATTCAAGCCTTTGCACTTGATTTCCATTTCACTATGGAACAAGTTGGTAGAAATATAAAAAAGCATTTCATAAATTTTAATGGAACCGCAGGTATTTGGCGAAAATCATGCATACTTGATGCTGGTAATTGGCAAGGAGACACTTTAACTGAAGATTTGGATTTAAGTTACCGTGCTCAACTGAAAAACTGGGAGTTCAAGTATTTAGAACAAGTTGAAACTCCTGCAGAACTACCTGTAGTGATTAGTGCTGCACGTTCGCAACAATTCCGTTGGAATAAAGGTGCCGCCGAAAACTTTAAAAAAATATTCAAATCTGTATTATTGAATAAAGAATTGCCATTTAGCACAAAAGTGCATAGCTTTTTTCATTTACTCAATAGTTCTATGTTTTTATTAGTATTATTTGTTGCCATAATGAGTGTACCTATTCTTTATATAAAAAATAACAATCCAATGTTTAGCTGGTACTTTAATCTTATAGGCTTTTTTGCTTTAAGTACAGTAATCTTTTTTACTTGTTATTGGGTTACTTATAAAGAAATTCATGGTTCGGGAGCTAAAAACTTTTTATCATACATCAAAATGTTTTTCACTTTCTTTTCTGTAGCTATGGGCTTTTCTGTTCATAATAGTGTTGCTGTACTTGAAGGGCATTTAGGAAAACGTAGCGAATTTGTACGCACACCAAAATTTAATATGAAAAATTTAGGTGATACTTGGAAGGACAATAAATACATCAATAAAAACCTATCTACTAATACATTTATAGAAGCTCTATTAATGTGTTATTTTGCTTTTGCTTTGTACAGTGGATATCATCTTCAAGATTTTGGTCTTGTTATATTCCACTCTATGTTATTTTTTGGATTTGCTTTTGTTTTTTTTAAGTCCATATTATCTAAAGTATAATGAAATCAACTACAAATTGGTTATTGAGTTTATTCATACTTTTTTGTAGTTGCTTACTTTATATTTATATTGGGTACTTTTTAGACCGAAGCTTATTTCATATTTTACTGAGCTGTTGGGGCTGTTTATTTGCTACAAGCTATTATTTGGTTTATTATTCAACTTTTTCATTTAAACAATTAGCTGCTATAGCTATTGTTTTTAGATTACTATTATTATTTGTAATTCCAAATTTATCGCAAGATTTTTATCGTTTTATTTGGGATGGACGCATGCTTTATAATGGATTCAATCCTTATCTATATACCCCTAAAAACTTAATAGAACAAGGAACCACAACGCTAGCACAAGCAAAACAATTGTTTGAAGGTATGGGTATGCTAAATGCAAGCCACTATACTAATTACCCTCCTTTTAGTCAATTGTGTTATTTCACAGCTGCCATATTTGGTTCTAAATCCATAGTAATCAGTGTTTTTATAATGCGTTCACAAATTATATTAGCCGACATTGGTATATTTTACTTCGGAAAAAAAATCCTTAACCAATTAAAATTACCTCTAAAAAATAGTTTCATATATTTCTTAAATCCTTTTGTAATTATTGAATTAACAGGAAACTTACATTTCGAAGCAGTAATGGCCTTCTTTTTAATCTATTGCCTTTACCTTCTTCTTGTAAAAAACAAATGGGGTTTAGCAGCCATAGCTCTTGGATTTTCAATTAGTGTCAAACTAATTACCTTACTTTTTCTTCCCGTTTTTATCATATATTTTATTCCTAATTTATTTATTAAAAAAAACTGGTTAAGCAATAACAGCAAAAACATTCTAACATACCTCTATTTTTGTTTTATTGTAATAGGAATCAATCTCATACTATTTGCACCATTTTTATCTACTCAATTCATAACTAATTTTAGCAAAACTATCAGCCTTTGGTTTCAAAATTTTGAATTTAATGCTAGTATCTACTTTATAGTAAGGTGGATTGGCTATAAAATAGTAGGCTGGAATATTATTGCCAAAGCTGGCAAAATATTACCTTTAGTTGCTATTTTGACGATTGCTGTATTCAGCTTTTCTAGAAAGAATTATAAGCCTACAATACTTATTGAAAGTATGCTATTCAGTATTACAGCATATTTACTATTATCTACTACAGTGCATCCATGGTATTTAACAATTCCTTTAGCTCTATCTTGTTTTACAAAATTCAAATATATGTGGATTTGGAGTTTGACAATTATACTGAGTTATTTTGCTTATTCTAATCAAGAATTTAAAGAAAATTTATTCCTTGTTTCTTTAGAATATAGCATAGTGATAGGTTTTATTGCCTATGAATTATTCAAAAAATTAAATAAAAGACCTATAACTAAGTTGTCCAACAATAATATTATATAAATACATTTTAGCCGTAAGTTTATACCTCATACACATAACAACTGAAAAAGATTAACGTTTTTTATAATAGTTCGTAATAACTAATTATTCACCAAACAACTAATCTTATATCAGAAAATTATGAAAAAAAATCACTTATTTATTATGATTGTAATAGCGCTCAACTATTGTACAATCAATGCTCAGCTTTATTTTGATGCTGAAGACGCCATATTATACAGCAACGGCGATTTAAAAGATAATAATCATTTATTTAAAGGCCAATTACAAGGTGATGATGTTGAAATTCCTAGTTTTATAAACTTTGCTAGAGCAGGAAAAAAGGCGCTCAAATATCAAATCAATGGAACGAATTCAAATTTTAAACAACGTGTAGAACAGACTATTGTTCACTGGAAAGCACCTGAAAAAATTCAAGATAAATCTAAACGATATACAGGTTTTAGTTTTTACCTTCCTAAAGAGTGGAATACCCCAACCGATTGGTATGTTATACACCAAGTACAACAAGTACCTTCTGCTACTCAAGATGGTAATTTCCCTTTTTTAGGAATTTACTTGGAGGCCAATGATGCTAAATTAGTTTTTCGAAGTGGTAAAAACGGTAATTCAAAAAGAAACCCTTCACCAAAAGGGACAAGAGTAGATATAGAAACTTTAAAAAAAGAAGTTTGGTATGATGTGGTAGTTGGATACCGATTTTCTCCATATACAAATGACGGCTGGGCTTACTGTTGGATTAAAGAAAAAGGTCAAAGTGAATACAGGCAATATGGTGTAAAAAACACCAAAGTTGGTTTTTATGAGCCTGATACCGAAATACTAACTACTAAAGTTGGTATATATCGTGGTGCAGATAAAAAACCGAGCACCGTTTATTTTGACGAAGTGAGATATGCTGATGTTTTTTCTAAAGCTCGAATACCTGAAGAAACATCTCCTATCCCAACAGCTACTCCTAAGCCTACTCCCAGACCTAATAACAATTTAGCTTATGGTAAACCCGCATTTCAATCCAGTGTTTATC
>CANLCT010000052.1 GCA_947489195.1 uncultured Aquimarina sp.
AAAAAGAATTAGAAATTAAAATTAATAACTATATAAAAGTCGCTTAGTAATTTATACCAAATTTACTAGGTAGTCCATTTAATCAGCTCCTATCAACTTGATAGGCACATTCAAATGATAAATAATTTAACTAGGCAGTCTATTACAGAAACTCAGTTTGCACAACTCATTGGCAGAATGAAATTATACCAGTATTTATCTAAATCTGAAAAAGTTGGTATTCCTCAACTTTTAATAAATGATAGTCAAATTTCTAGTATTGCTAAAGATTATTATCAAGATGAAAGGTTTTGCAGAAATGAAGATGGTAATATTAACTTATGGGATGTGTACAATCTTTTTACCTCAGCTAATAAGAGTAGCTATATTGATGGTTTTGTTAATCGTAGTGTAAATACTTTTAATTTTACTGAGAATGTTTCTGAGGCTATTAAAAACAATAGTAATAATTGGTTTTTGAATTGATTAATTCCCAGCCTAATTGGCTGGGTTATATTTTCAAGCTATTATACTGATATATTTTATGAGAATTTAAGCATTCAAAAATTGCTCTTTCAATTTTTTTCCTATTTGCTGTTGATCTATAGTTTCTATCCATACTTATTTTCATTGTATAAAATTGAAATTCTAAATTATCTGTTTCATTTAATTTGTAATCAGGGAAAGCAAATTCAATAGAACAATTTCCACTTCCTTGTTCATGACTAAATTTATATTTTACAATCATAGAATGTAGATGAATACATTTTCTATATTTTAATTCAGAGAGTAACACATGTCTTCTTAACACATTACCCTTTAAATTTAAATTTTCGATATCCTTCAAAAACTCTTTGGCATCTTGAGGTAAATCCTCATCTGGATCAGGACTAACAGATATATTTTCAACCTTACTAAATTCCAAAAAATCAATATCATCTAAAAACCTCATAAAAAACAAAAATCTATCTTCATTTATAAACTGCGAGAATAAAATTCTTTCAAATGTATCTTCTTTCTTTACAGAATTAGTTTCTTTAAAATATGTTTCCATTTGCTTGTTTAAAGCATCTACTAATTTTTGAGTCCCTTTTGAGCTAAAGGTTTTAGTTACACTCAAATGTAAATGACCATCATTTTTCAATTCATATACCAACCCTCCCTTAAAAATCCTTTCCTTGTTATGTATATCTTTGATTTCAGAACGTTCTTTAATTTCAAATTCAAGTTCTACTTTATCACTTCTATTTTCTGATTTTTTAAATGATGGTATTCCTATCAATTCCATTCCTGATTTATAAGGTTGCATGCCTTCTAGAATACTATGTAGATTTAAAGTTTGTGGTATTGCTTTTATCAGATTGGCATTACCTTGCCATGGAATACTAGCCGTTCTATATTTTTCTTTTTCTTCCTTGTTTTTTTTCAACTCTAGAAGACCTTTGTATTCATCAGGACTAAGTAGGGTACACATTAACTCAGGGATTATTTCGTTTTTTGTGTATTTTGGCAAAAAAAGCCCTTTTGATTTAATTACTTTTTTTAAATCACTTTCAGAAAGTTCTGGCTTAACTAAAACGGTCCTTAGAAGTTCTCCATAAGGGAGTTGATATAATGATGCATTATCTTTCATATTACTCAATATTTGAAAGGTTTTTAAAATCTAAATCTAATGAAACAACTTTAATTAGTTTAATAAAACTACTATCTGTGAACCTTGATTTTACTTTCTTAATCATATCATCATGTTCAAATGAATTATAATTATTAAATGCCAAAAAAATAGAAGAGGTAGCTTCTAATTTATCAAATGTTTTTGATAAACTTATTATCTGGGCTAGATGCTCTTCATCAATATTTTCCCTAGAAGACAATAAAAAATAAATTCTATCATTCATTGAAAATCTTAAAGGTATTATGTCATATGCAAAAAAATCTAAAGGAAAAACACCCCCAAAATTTTCATTAAAATTTGCTTTTAAGTTCAATCCTGTAGTAGGGTAAACAAAAGAATACTTTCCTAAACTCAAATATGCAACTCTTGAAACTGTTTTGTGTATAAATTGTAATCTTGAATTATCTACAACTATTAACCTATCAAATTTTATAGATAAAGACTCTAGTTGAGATTTTGACAGCTCTGCAATTATCGAATTATTGTCTTCATCAGAGTTAGAAAGCCAAAATAAAACGCCAGTAACACGTGTACTTTTTACATCATATGTGTTTTTTTCAATATCTTTTTTTTCATCAGAATATTGAAAGCATTCTAAGCCTGTAGCTAAATCAATAAAGTATTCTTTAAATTTAGTTCTTGGAGAGCCTGGATATTTTCCTTGAGTATGCTTGACAGATATATATCCAATTTCAAGAACTTCAGACTTTAGTGGAGAGTTATAATGAATTAAGCCATCAATACCATGAGATTGTGATTTAGAATTTACCCTTATTTCAGAATGTTCTTTTTGACTCTCACATGGAATACTAAGATTTGATCTGTAAGCAGGAAAACCTAATAATTCTTTAAAAAGTTTTTCAACAATAGATTCTCCATGTTCTCCTGATCTTTTTGATTTTTCTCCAGACATATTTATTTAGCGATGTAAATTCTTAAAATTAGGCTTAAAATTGTTGATTATCAAATCTATGGATATCTATAGCTCTAAAAAAATTTTATTTAAAAATTATAAGAGTCTAACCCTCCCCAGTTCAACACCCCCACCCATCTTTGGAAACGGGAAACTCCCCCTACCACTATTTATATGAAGATTTTTATTGCTGAGGTATTATATAATTCAAGTTGAAAGCTGAATTTATTTGTAGCAGCAATAGAATCTTCTAGGGAGCATTTTTAATTAATTTATTCAAAAACTATGGTAAGAATAATCGATTACAAAACAAGAACATCAGAGGATGGGAAGCAATTCTTCACACTTGAAATTCAAGGAGGAATAGAAATGATATTAAGCCAAACTACAGGTAACTTTTACGCTACTGCGAGGAAGTCCAGTATCACTACTACTTTTAATGAGCAGACTTGCAAAGCACTTATTGGAACTGAAATGCCAGGTAGTATAGAGAAGCAAGAATGTGAGCCTTATGAATATACTGTGGAAGATACAGGAGAGATCATAACGCTTACACATAAGTATATGTATGTACCTGAAAGTGCAACTCCAGAAAAGCAGAATGTTCAGAAACATTCATTTGATGAGAATAGACCAGTTACAGCAAGTTCTGAAGTATTCTCTCAAAATGGGATATTAGAGCCTACAGTATAATATTAATTAACTCTGTTGGATAATACCTAACAGAGTTATAATTTTTAAAATATGGAAATTGCAGAAGTACAAGTATCATATAACACTACAAATAAAGAACACCTTAAGATTAAAGATAGCAACAGTACTTATGAACTACTATTATCTTGTTGGAATAAAAATACTATTGAACTACAGGAAGAATTTAAGGTCTTATTATTAAATAGAAATAATCAAGTGCTTGGAATATACTCACTTTCTAAAGGTGGAGTATCAGGTACTATTGTAGATTCTAAATTATTATTTTCAGTGGCTTTAAAAGCAAGTGCTTCTGGCATAATATTATCACATAATCATCCAAGTGGCAATACAAATCCAAGCGAAGCTGATAAAACTATCACTAACAGGATAAAGCAAGCAAGTAAGCTTTTAGATATTCAGTTATTAGACCATTTAGTAATCACAAAAGATAGCTACTACAGTTTTGCAGATAACTTTGAGATTTAGTTTAATACCTTAAGTAATAGTAAGAGTGCAAGTGTAAATGGCGTTAAAAACCATTCAAATCGGCTATTTATTATGACTTAAGGTTTGATTTAGATATTATTAATAGCGTTTTCTTAAAACTGCTAAATATCTTTTACTATATCTTCTAAAGTAACATTAAGATTATCTGCTATTACTTTTAATGTATAAATTGTTGGATTTGTATTACCTGCTTCAATTCTATGGTAATTAGACTTTTCAATATTGCAATCGTGAGCAAAATTCTGCTGTGAAAAGCCATTAGATTCTCTTAAGAGTCTAATTCTTTTACCTATTTGGATTTGAAGTTGCTTTTTACTCTCCTTAATCATTAACTCAACACTTGATAGAATCAAAGTTGAGATTTGTAACCCTCTTTCAATTGTCATTTAAGACAATTGAATATATTTGTTAAACCACAATAACTTATACACTAACAAATGAAACAACTTGAAAATAAAAAAGTGTCATTTACCTTGATACTATTCTCTTTACTAATGTTAGTATTCGGTATTTTCACTAAAGACCATAATAATCTATACTACAGAAAAAAGAAGATTAGTCCACCTTTAAAAGTGTATAACGTTGACTTGTTTGGACTGGAGATTTCTTTTAAAGCCTACTTACTCTTTTTCATAATAATTCTTGGAATTGGCATCTATTTATTTGTTTTTAAAAATGATGTATCTAATAAAGTACCTTTTGCTTCTTTCTTCCAAAAATTAAAGTCTTCTTACCTGAAATATGAGGGAAAGAACACCAACATACAGCAAGAGAACATAATAAACTTACAAAGTAACAAACATCAAAAAACTGTTGAGGTTGTTACTTTTCTTTCCTTGTTATTTACATTCTATTTAGCAATAGAATTAGGGTACTCAATATGGTTTTTTGTAACCTTAAGTTATTTCTACTTATTAGTTTTAAAGCCAAAATCAGTAAGTAGTGTAATATTAAAAGCTGTTTTCTATCCGTTAATCTTTGTTATCATACTTAATGGATTAACTCATAATGATAACTATTCGATACAATACAATGTATCTCGGTTTATACTTCAGTATTTGATTACTACAGCTATTATAATATTCACTCAATTACGTAAGCTTAAAAAAGGGTATGAGTTTGATTTCAAGCACCCGCTATTTTGGGCTTCATCGATATGTTTAATTACTGGTATTTTAAGCCTTTTAGTAAATCTATAACTACAATACCTTAAGGTATTAACTAACCATAATCACTAATTTTAAAACTCACAAAAAATGAAAATTATTACAAAAACGCTATTTACACTAGTTCTGTTATTCTCACTTATTAATTGCTCTAGTGATGATAGTAATTCAGAAAATAATGATAACAATACTTCTGAAAATTTACCTGAAAATTTATTTAATACAACATGGAGAAATATAGAAGGTGAAAATACACATGATATGTATTTTCTAAATTCCAATAACCCTGGCAGAATGCAAATAAGCTCTGTATTTGGAGCTTATACTTATAATAAACCCAACTTAACTTTAGAATTGGATGATAATTGTTTTTCTGATGTGTTCAATACAGAATTTTTTCCATTTAATACATGTTCTCTGATAGGTATTGTTAATTCTGAATTTATTACAATAATGAATAATGGGAAAGAATTTAAGTTTACACTTATAGAAGATGAAACACCTTAATATTAATTAATATTTAAGGTAAAAGGCACACTTTTAGGCACACCTAAAATAACAAATCACTGTTAAGCATTATAAGTAAAGGGACAAAGAGAGAGGATTCGAATCCTTCAGGGCTCACTTTAAATCCTCACTATTTATTTAGTGGGGATTTTTTGTTTTATAACTATTAGTGTTTATAAGGAGTACTCTTGTTTAACATTAAATAAAATAAAAAAAGTATTATAAATGGCAAGGAAGTTAGGGATCAAGTTCTAATTTATTTTATAATTACAAAAGAAATAAGATTTTAAATATTTCGTTAGTATTCATTTATTTTTTAGTTTAATAGATAGTACAGCATATAGTAGTTGTAGATTAATCTGTAATTGGTAAAATAGTAGGAAATCAAAGTAAATGTTAATTTAGTATAAGTTAATCAACTTAAAACAACAGATGATTCTCTTACATTTAACCGACCATTTAATACAATAGTTTGAGGGATGTGAATTCCTTTATTTTGAAGTTGCTCTAAAAGGAGTTGGGCAGCTGCTTTACCTATTTCATAAGTAGGTTGTTCAACTGAGGTCAGTGTCGGGGAAATATGAGCTGCCATTTTGGTTTCAGAAAAACCTACTATAGCAATATCTTCAGGGATTTTAAATCCAGAATCTTTAAAAACACGTATCATTCCAATGGCGCAAGCATCATTAGCCGCAAGTATAGCTCTAGGGATGCTATTTTTAGAAATTAAATTTTTGGCTATTTGAACACCGTCTTGCATTGAAAAGCCACAAGTCATCTTTTTACCAGTTGGAATTCGGTGTTTTTTATGGGCATCATCATAACCTCTTCGTCTATTTTTTGAAAGAATAAGTTCATCAGGCCCAGATATAAAAAGAATATCCTCAAATCCTTGATGAATTAAATGTTCGGTTGCAAAAAAAGCCCATTTATAATCATCGAAAACAACTTTTGAGGTTTCTATATTTTCAGGAACCCGATTAAAGAAGACAAGAGGCATTTTCTTTTCCGTTAGCTCTTTATAGTAAGATAAGTTATTACCTACACCTGATAGAGAGATAATAAGCCCATCCACCATATTATCAACTAGTGTTTTTGCATTTTGAATTTCTAAATCAATCGATTCGTTAGATTGCATAATAAGAACTTGATAGTTATGTTGATACAAGACTTCTTGTGCTCCCATGATTACCTGTGGGAAGAAAGAATTTTCGAATTCAGGAATAATAATACCTATGTTAAAGCTACGTTGCTGTACTAGTTTTCTTGCAATGGGATTGGGGCGATATCCCATTTCAGCAGCCTTTTTTAGAATACGGTCTCTTGTTTCGGGTTTAATATCATATTTATCATTAAAAGCTCTTGAAACTGTAGATACAGCAACATTTAATTCTTTAGCAATATCTTTTATAGTAACATATTTCATAAAGAGTACACTAATTTTTTATTTCAAATTTAAGAAAATAAAAACGTTTCCGAAAAAAAATAACGTTTTCGGAAACGTTTCCGAAAATAATAGTAATGAAAACGATATAAGTTAATTTTTAAACTTACTAAATTGTCATAAATACTTGTATATGAACTCCATTGATATTATAGTAATTCTACTTTTTACTGTACTCATTTTTTTGTGCGGAATTAGTTTTTCAAAATCGGGAAAAGATGTTAGTTCATTTTTTGCAGCAGGAGGTGCTTTACCATGGTGGATGAGTGGATTGTCTCTATTTATGAGCTTTTTCTCAGCAGGTACTTTTGTTGTATGGGGATCTATAGCTTATTCGAGTGGTTGGGTAGCCATTTCTATTCAATGGACTATGGCAATAGCAGGAATTATTATTGGTTTTTTTATAGCTCCCAAATGGCAAAAAACTAAAGAGATTACAGTAGCCTCATTTATTACGAAACGTTTGGGCTTACAAACACAAAAAGTGTATACCTATTTATTTTTATTCGTATCCTTATTTACTACTGGGGCATTTTTATATCCCGTAGCAAAAATTGTGGAGGTCTCCACAGGTATTTCTATTACCACAAGTATCATCGTGTTAGGTGTTTTGATCTTAATATATACTGCTATAGGAGGGCTTTGGGCGGTAATTGTAACAGACGTTCTTCAATTTGTAGTATTGACCGCAGCAGTATTTATAGTATTGCCGCTGTCATTTAAAAAGGTAGGAGGAATTGATATGTTTATAGAAAAGGCTCCAGAAAACTTTTTTAATCTAGTAAATGAAGAATATTCAGTACCTTTTTTGATAGCATTTGGATTGTATAATTTGTTTTTTATTGCAGGAAATTGGGCGTATGTTCAACGCTATACCAGTGTAGCTACTCCTAAAGATGCCAAAAAAGTAGGGTGGCTTTTTGGAGGGTTATATATCATAAGTCCACTAATTTGGATGCTACCACCAATGATTTATAGAGTGTTAAATCCCGATTTAACAAATTTGGCAGATGAAGGCGCTTATTTATTAATGTGTAAAGAAGTAATGCCTGTAGGAATGTTAGGATTAATGTTAGGAGGTATGGTATTCGCAACTTCAAGTTCCGTAAATACAAGCTTAAATATATCCGCAGGAGTTATAACAAATGATATTTATAGGCTATTGTTTCCTAATTCTTCTAACGAAAAGCTTGTTAAAGTAGGAAGGTTAGCTACAGTAATACTTGGTTTATTAACCATTTTTGTAGCATTATTGGTTCCTTTAATGGGAGGAATAGTAGAAGTAGTTATGAGTATTGCAGCTTTGACTGGAGCAGCCATGTTTTTACCACCACTATGGGCGTTGTTTTCTAAAAGATCAACGGGGAAGACTACGGTGTTAGTTACTGTTATTTCTCTTTTGATAAATGCTTTTTTTAAGTTTTTAGCTCCATCAATTTTAGGAATTTCATTAGACAGAACTACAGAAATGTCAATGGGAGTAGGAATCCCAATGGTATTGCTGATAATTATAGAATTAATAAATCATTTTAAAGGATTTGTAGCTCCTGTTACAGATAAAATGACTGGTGATTCTTCTACTGATGAAGAATCGGAAAGTTCAGGTGAAGGAAATAAAAGAGGAGGTCGTGTTATAGGATTAGGAATTAGCGGAATAGGATTGCTTATTTCAATACTTACATTTTTTGCTGATGCAGAAAAAATCACGATTGCAATAATAGGAAGTATTGTATTATTACTAGGACTTTTTGTTATTTATAAAAATAGAGAAGAAAGCTAAAAAATGATTACAGAAGCATTTAGTCAAAAAGGAAGAGAAAACAAAATTGAAAAGTACAGTACTGATTTTGTAGTAGTAGGTGGAGGTTTAGCTGGTGTATGTGCTGCTATATCAGCTGCAAGAAAAGGAACAAAAACTGTTTTAATTCAAGATCGACCAGTATTAGGAGGGAACGCTTCTTCGGAAGTTAGATTGTGGGCTTTAGGAGCAACTTCACATATGGGGAATAACAATCGATGGTCTCGTGAAGGAGGACTTATCAATGAGATTATAGTAGAAAATTTATATCGTAATAAAGAAGGAAATCCTATTATTTTCGATACTGTTTTATTAGAAAAAGTAATAAACGAACCTAATATTACATTACTATTAAATACAGCGGTTAGTGATGTTAAAAAATCAGATGATCATACCATTAAATCTGTTAAGGCTTTTAATAGCCAAAATTCTACAGAATATGATATAGAAGCTCCACTATTTTGTGACGCTTCAGGAGATGGAATTGTAGGTTTCAAATCGGGAGCAAGTTTTAGAATTGGAGCAGAGTCGAAAGAAGAATTCGGAGAGCTTTTCGCCCCAGATGAATCCTATGGGCAGTTATTAGGACATTCCATGTTTTTCTACAGTAAAGAATCGGATAAGTCTGTAAAATATGTAGCACCATCATACGCATTACAAGATATTAACGATATACCACGTCATAAATTGATTAGAAAGAATCATAAAGGATGTAATTTTTGGTGGTTCGAATTTGGAGGAAGAAAAGATACCATTCATGAAACTGAAGAAATTAAATGGGAACTTTGGAAAGTAATTTATGGGGTATGGAATTACATTAAAAATTCTGGGGAGTTCGATGATGTAGAAAACTTAGACTTAGAGTGGGTTGCTAACGTTCCAGGAAAGCGTGAAAGTCGTCGTTTTGATGGGCTTTATATGATGAAGCAGCAAGATGTTTTAGGTCAGGAAGCCTTTGATGACGCTATCGCATTTGGAGGATGGGCACTAGATTTGCACCCTGCCGATGGAATTTATAGCGAACTTTCTGGTTGTACTCAATGGCATTCTAAAGGGGTATATGATATCCCTTACAGAAGCTTTGTAAGCAAGAATATTAATAACCTATTCTTAGCAGGTAGAATTATCAGTGCTTCGCATGTTGCTTTTGGATCTACTCGAGTTATGTTAACTTGTGGGTTTGGAGCTCAAGCAGTTGGTACAGCAGCGGCTATGTGTACTTCAGAAAAGGTACTGCCAGCACAAATTCTGGAAGAAGGAAGAATAAAAATACTTCAAAATCAGTTGAATATTGATGGGCAAAGTATTTGTAATGTTCCTATACAAGCCAAAAGTAATTTATTGAATAAGGCTACTGTAAATGCAAGTTCTACTTTAAAGCTTTCTCAAATAGAAACTAATGGTAATTGGCTACCACTTGATGTTTCTGTAGCGCAACTATTGCCTTTAAAAGTAAACACAAAGTATAGCTTTAAAGTAACTATAAAAGTACAAGAAGCGACTCAATTAGAAGTGCAATTACGTACATCAGAGTTAGCCTATAATTATACTCCCGAAATAATTTTTGACCAAAAAATAATTAGCATTGAAAAAGGTGAACAAACCATAGAATTTAGTTTTGAAGCTACTTTGTCAGAAAGCACCTATGCTTTTGTCACTTTTATGGCAAATGAAAAGCTAGAATTACAAGAAAGTGATCAATTAATTACGGGTATAATGACTGCCTTTAATGGAGTAAACAAAAAGGTATCTAATACAGGTAAACAAACACCTCCAGATGGTATTGGTGTTGATGCTTTTGAATTTTGGATTCCTAATAGAAGACCAGAAGGGAAAAATATTGCATTAAATATAGAGCCAGCTTTAGAGATCTATGAAACTTCTAATTTAGGTAATGGTTATGTTAGACCTTGGAAAGGTACTAATGCATGGGTAGCAGATTTTAATGATACTACTCCAGAGGTAATTATTAATTGGGAAGAAGCGCAAAACATAGAACAAATTAAGTTGTTTTTTGATACGGATTACGATCATGCGATGGAAACCGTACAATATGGACACCCAGAGGATATCATCCCTTTTTGTATCAATACCTATAAAATATATAGTGCAGAGGGTGATTTACTTTTTGAAAAGCAAGGGAATTACCAGACTATTAATACTATTTTGTTAGACAATCCAGTAAGCACAAAGGGCCTTCGTGTAGTGTTGGAACACCCTTCTAAAGTTGTTCCTGCTTCACTATTTGAAATTTTTATATCATAAGTAATACAGCATGAGTTATTATCATAGACTATTTTTTTACCTATTGTTATTTTTTGGATTTGTAGCATGTACAAGCAAACCAAAATCTAATATATTGCCACTGGATGGCGTATGGAAATTTCATGCGTCCAAGGAAGTTGAAACCTATAACCATCAAAAACAGGTAAAAGCATGGGATTCTATTACTGTGCCAGGAAATTGGGATACTACCGAAAAGTACAGTAATTATAGTGGTAAAGGGTTTTACAAACGTACTTTTGAAGTACCTAGCTCTTGGTCGAATAAACATATTCAAATCCATTTTGGAGCGGTATATCAAACGGCAAAAGTTTGGTTGAATGGAAAATTATTAGGAAAACATGTTGGTGGTTATACCCCATTTGAATTCAATATTAATCAAGAATTATTACTAGATCAGCCTAATGAATTAGTTGTGATGGCTGATAACTCCTACAAACGTGGAGCTTGGTGGGCTTGGGGTGGTATTAGTCGTACTGTTTCATTGGAAGCATTTGATAAAGCTAGAATGAAATATCAACACATAGATGCAACACCAGATTTTGAGAGTGGACAAGTTTCTTTTGTAATTAAACATGCTATAGAAAATCTTAGTAATGAGGATAATGAAGTGAAAGTGATATCCTATATAGATGGAACATTACTGGGTGAGGTACCTGTAACGATTTCTTCATTAGGTACTATAGAAACTAAGATGAGCTACCCTGCAGATTTGAGTCTTTATAAGCTATGGGATTTAGACCATCCTAATTTGTATAAATTAATTTCAAAACTAAAGGTTAATGGAAAAATAGTTCACACACTTACAGATAATTTTGGAATTCGAAAAATTGAAGCTAGAGGAGAACAGCTTTTTTTAAATAATAAACCACTACGTGAAAATGGACTAAATAGAGTTCATGATCATCCAAAATATGGCAATACAGAACCTAAACATATTGTAGAAGCCGATATGAAAGATATTAAAGCTTTAGGGGGACGATTTTCGAGATTAATGCATGCTCCACTGTCCAAGACCCTTTTGGATTTTTGTGATAGAGAAGGGTATCTTTTAATTCAAGAAATACCTGTATGGGGTGATGATGATCCTCAAACTTTTAAGGATAGTCCTCTTGGCAAAAAATGGATGAGGGAAATGATCGAAAGAGATTTTAATCACCCTTCTGTAATAGGTTGGAGTGTAGGTAACGAACTAAGGGATCCAGAAGGTGAGTGGGTCGATAAAACACTCACTAAAGATCAATATGAATATATCGATTCGATGTTGGATTATGTTGAAGAATTAGATCAAACACGTTTAAAGACTTATGTAAGTCTTACGGCCTATGGTGATAATGTTAATTTAACAAATGAACCATTTGAAAAACTAGATTTTATTTGTATCAATTCTTACGGAGATGCTGTTAAGGCCGTAACTAAAACACATGAAAAGTTTCCAGGGAAACCCATTTTTATGTCCGAAATAGGAAGATCTCAAATAGGCCCTGCACCAGATTCTGAATTCTCAAAAGAGTTGATAGCAGATTTGAAAAAATTGAAGGAGTTTCCTTATCTAGTAGGGGTGTCTTTGTGGTCTTATAATGACTATAGAAGTAATTATAAAGGGACTCCAGCATCTGGATATAGAGAATGGGGAGTTGTCAATGAAAAGAGAGAAAGGAAAAAAGCTTACCAGCAAATCAAAGAAATTTTTGAAAACTGGAATAAAAAATAACAACTATGAATGTTTCTTTAAGATCTATTTGTTTACCTATTTTAAGTTTACTAGTTATTGGTTGTACCCAACAACTAATAACATCCGAAACTGATACAGAAAACAACGTGTCTACTGAGCAGGTTGATATTGACGCGATAGGAGGATTTCCTTGGGATATTCCTCAAACAAAGCCCAATCGTCCATTAAGTAAAGCTATGGAACGATTGTATACAGATTATAAAACACCTCGTCCAGAAGATAACGAATTGTTTACAAGTTTTGCATATACGCAGTTAAAAGGATTTGATTATCATGGTGGAGATGGAACAATCTCTCGTAGAGACCCTTCCAAGATTATTATTGAAAATGGGAAGTATTACGTATGGTATACCAAAAGACACACAAAATACCCACCAGTAGGTTACGGAAATGCACATTTATCTACAGATGAAATTCCTTCAGCAGATTGGGATTTATGTGAAATATGGTATGCTACTAGTAAAGATGGATTTACTTGGGAAGAGCAAGGAGTTGCTGTATCAAGGCCACCCAAACCCATAGTGGGTTGGCGTTCGGTAGCAACACCGGATATATTAAAGTTCAATGTAAAATATTACTTGTATTATCAGGGGTTTATGGAAGCTAGTGGGAAAAAAGGAGATCACTGTCCAGTAACAGTTTCTTATGCTGATTCTCCAGATGGTCCATGGACACCATTAAATAAAATTGTGGTTGAAAATGGAAAGCCAGGAACGTGGGATCAATTTTCAATTCACGATCCTTATCCCTTGGTATATAAAGGGAAAATCTATTTGTACTACAAAGCTGCTTTTGGAGATCGACCAGATTATTTATGCGTAAATGGTTTAGCTATAGCAGATAATCCTTTGGGACCTTTTGAAAAATACCCATTAAATCCAATATTAAATTCTAGTCATGAAACTGCATATTTTCCTTTCGAAGAGGGGATTGCAACCATAGCTACTCGAAATGGTAATGAAGCCAATACAATCCAGTATGCTCCAGATGGTGTCAATTTTAGTATTGCTTCTGTAACAGCGTTATTGCCTATTGCAGCAGGCCCTTGTGTGCCAGACGCATTCGATAGTAATGGAAATGGTAGAGGAATTACTTGGGGGCTATCGCATTTTGATAATGCCGCTGATGATTGGAGTAAGGATCATACTATCCTTGCTAGGTTTGATTGTGATTTAAGTTTAGATGTTAAAGATCTTAAGTTAAAGCAGACACAAACCAAGTTCAAAAAAGAAGTATTCTTTTCAAAACCTTTAAGTAAAAATCAAATTGAAAGAATTCATACTGATAATGCTAAAATTTTAAGTTCAAAATAATTTCTTATGAAAAAGGCTATAATCCTAATATCTATGTTCGGTATTATTTCTAGTTGGGCACAATTACCAAAAGAAATAAAAGAAAATTATGAATTAAGTTGGAGTGAAGAATTTAATGGAACTGATGCTGATTTAGACCAACGTTGGAATTCTCAAAACTCTAAATCAGGAGGAGCATACGTTTTATGTAGTCGCTGGAGAGAAAATGCCGAAGTACATGATGGTATTTTAGAATTAAAAGCGAAGAAAGAAAGTAGAGGAGGACAAGATTGGACTTGTGGTAATATTTGGACTAAAGAAGATTTTGGATATGGTTATTTCGAGGCCAAGTATAAATATGCAGGAGCTACAGGAACTAACAATTCTTTTTGGATGTGGCCTAAAAATCGTGTGCCAGAAGGTGAAAAAGCTTTTGAGTTGGATGTTAATGAAGGGCATTACCCCAATAAGGTAAATACGAATATTCATAATTGGACGGATAAAGATGAGCATGGACATCATGAAGATAATCCAATACCTTTTTTCTTTGGAAGTAAGATTCCTAAAGACAGTTATTCTCATGTTTTGGAAAACCCAATACAAACAAAGAAAGTAAGAATTTCTTCTAGGCACGGAAAAAAAATAAATATAGGAGAAATCTTTGTGTATGCACCAACAGAAAAAGGATACCCTAAAAACCCTAGACCTCCACAAGATGCAGATAACTATAGCGAGCTTGTAAATCATGCTGCAAAGAAGAATGTTAAAGTAGACGCTAGTGGAAAATATGTGTTTAAAGGAGAGAGAAATACTGATGCACGAAATGTAGTTGATGGAGTAGTCAGAGGAGCCGATAATGAATGGATCTCACAGATTAAAGGAGAAAAATGGATTACATTAAAATTTAAGAAAGCAGTAGATATAGGGTGTATTCAATTTACAAATGCTTGGACAAAAGATACTGAAACATGGTATAACTTGATTACAAATTATAAAATAGAATATTTAAAATACAAGGAATGGATAGAACTTGCCCATTTTGACACGGAAGAAGGAGATGATTTTTCAAAAGATTACCATACTTATGGATTTTTATGGACTCCTACGGAGTTTAAATTCTATTTTGATGGAAAATTGATTAGAGAAGAAGATAATGAGCTTTGTCATGCAAAAACAAACATCTTATTAAGTTTAGCGATTCTAAAAGCGAGAATAGGAGGGGAAGTTACTGATGCTATTGATGGTACAAGTATGAAGGTTGACTATGTAAGGTATTTTCAAAAAAAGGAGGATTAGTAAACTACCTTGGAACAAGCTCACGAGGCATTTAAAGAAAATATCATTAAAATTTCAAGGAAAGCCTTGGGGGATTAAACCCTTTGGCGGTTCCAATAAATTAGGTAAATCTTGGTTTAGAATAAAATAAGGTTTTACTTAAAAGACATTTCAGACGTATGTTCAGATGGCGAAATTATGAAGACTACAAAACTATTCTGTTTTTAGTCTCGTTATGAATTTTTAGTGTCACCTTTTTGGCTCACTGTAAATCCTCACTATTTATTTAGTGAGGATTTTTTGTTTTCTGAAATTTAATTTTGCAATAGGTATTTTTGTAATGATGATAAGTCAAGTTCTATTTTAGGAAGTTTCTTTAGCAGTTATTGATGGTATAACTCGTTTTAGTTCTATAAAATTGGTTTTATGATCACTTATTAATTCTTTTTTTAGCAAATGCCTTTCTATTTTTGTGTTGTGTCTATTATCAACTGGTAATGATTTATTATACACAAAAACTTTATCGATAGGAATTGATGATCGATCTATTTGATTGAATATTTTTTCTTCTACAAATGAAAGCTGTGAATATTTAGATTCGATAATTAAGCAGACTAAATTTAATTCTTCTAATTTGATAATTGCACACTTTTTTATTTCATGAAAAGAATTAAAAATTGATTCGATATTAGCGGTATAAAATGTATAATTATTAGATATAAAAGCATCCTTTAATCTTCCACAGTACCATAAATTACCATTATTATCGAAATAGCCTAAGTCACCCATTCTATGATAAAGTTCATTTGTTGAAGTTTGAATTATTTTTGATTTTTTTGTAGCAATTTCATTTTTATAATAACCTTTTGTTACCATGGGACCAGAAACAATAATTTCACCAATTTTAAAAGGGGAAAGTGTTTTTACTTTTGACCAAGAAGGAATAACAGTATCATTTAAGCTTTCAATTATTAAAACTTTGGCTGTTTTAACAGGTTTACCTAAGCAGATTCCTTGACCAGTTAGTGTTTTGTTAACAATATCTTTTGTTAATAAAGTATGAGCATTTATTGATGTTATAGGCAAAATGGCTTCTGTTGCACCATAGGGTGTTGCAATTTCTGCATTTGTCATTATCTGAGACATTTTTTCTGTTAAATTTGGATCAACGGGAGATCCAGCGGTAGTGACCATTTTTAAACTTTCTAAATTGATGTTTTCAGAAATACAGTAATCCATAATTATATTCCAGACGGTTGGTGAAGCAAAGCCAGATGTTACGCCAAATTGATTAATAGCATTAATAAATTTTAAAGGGTCTGTAGTAACAGGATTACCAAAGTTAATTTCAGGAATAATACAAGTCATACCTTTTAATAAACTAGTTAATAAAAAGAAGGGAAAAATAATTAAGTCATTATGATTATGAAGTTTATCCAAATTTTCATTTTGTAATGTTATTTGAGAAATAACATTATGTTGAGTCCAAATAGTTGCTTTTGGTGTTCCTGTGCTTCCACTTGTAAAAAATAAGCATAGTGTATCATCTATAGAAATAGATATATCAGGTATTAAATTATTCTTTAAGAATTGACTTAAATTAATATCAAAAACATTTATTTTTTTACGAATAGAGGAAAATTCTTTAGGATATAATTCTGATAGTCTAATTCCATTATTATCTGAAATTAAAAAATTAGGAGCACTATCTTGAATACAAGCTACTTTTTGTTGTTCGCTTACTCCTGTGTCAATAATAACAGGAATACAACCTAACCTGAGTAATGCAAAATGAACTGCTGCATATTCTGTGGAAGGGATCAAGCTTGTTACTACCAAATCACCTTGTCTTAATCCTTGAGAATAAAAATAAGTACCATATTTTTTAATTAAAATCTCTAATTCTTGGTATGAAACTCGTTTTAAATTACCTTTTTCATTTGATATGATTGCTGTCACATTTTTTTTTAAGTCAAACCATTTTTGAAGACAATCATTTACATTGTTAAATTTTTTCATTTTAAAGCTTAAAAATTATAATATTATACATTATTTCTAAGACGATAAAAATTTATATGATTACACCTTAAAAAAGGTGTTAACATTTAAATAACTTTTTAAAAGAAGTTGGTGATCGTTATTAAGAAGATTTAAAAAGGTGTATTTCTCTTATTAAAGATAGATTATTTTATATACGATATAGAATCAATCTGGTTTAATTTTCCGCGGCTTTTACGGTATAATATGATATATTTTTTATGTTGGAGGGTCAATTATATCGTCCTGAAATAGCGTTAGAGTTAAATGTAATCTCCTTAAATCATTTTTTTAAGTTTAGGTAATTCTTTGTTTATTTCGTTTTGATATTGTTTTATTGATTCTGTTTTTTCATTTTTAGGATATCTGGTAATAAAATTGGTCAATTCTCTTTGTATTTGATTTAAATAGGACACTTTTTGAGCAATTTTTTCAGTTTTTTTATATTTTTCCCAAGTTTTATTTATGTAATGAAAGTCTTTGTCTTCTTTTTCAGTTTTGTTTATTTTTTCCCACACAGGCAATAGCTGAGACAATTGTTTGTTTTCAGGAAAGGACTTTATAGATTGTCGTAGGTTATGCAGGGCTGCATAAGCTGGTTTCATAGTCGTATCCGAAAAGAATTTAATCGCTTCTTTTTCTTTATCACCTAAAAAGACAGTATATATTTGATTCCAACCTCCATAGGGGACATACAAAAAACTACCATCTTGAATTTTTGTTGTTGTAGTAAGTTTATACATGTTTTGTTTGCGAAGAGGTGATACTTTAAAAATAATTTCTTCAGTTTTAACAACAAGCGATAACTTTCTTGTGATCAATGTTAATTGCTCCCCTAAAGAAGTTTCTGTATACACAATTAATTCTAATTGGTTGTTGGTTCTTTTTAATGAATTGACAGTTCCTAGATGTTTGAATTCTGGAAAGTTAGAGTTATTAATAAGGGAAAAGGAAGTGTACGACTTTTCTCCTTTAATATAAAAACCTAATTGCGTAATTTCTTCTGGAATTAGGTTATTATTTAAAGTTGTTTGAGACTGACAAGGATTACTTATCATTATCAATAAAACAATTATTATTTTTAGGTAGTATTTCATTGTTAAAAGGTTTTTATTGGTATTTTTTTTTTGTCAAATTATAATACAACATAATCTTGAAAAGATATTTTTCAGGTAACAAAATTACTTAATCCAATACATTAATAACTCACTGTTTTCAGTGATTATGAATAAACTAAATAGAATGAAAAATAGAAAAAAATGATTTCGAAAAAATAATTTCTATCATAGTTCTTATTTAGAATTCACCATAATAATAAAACTTGATTATGAGTTTAAAGCAATTCAAAGAAACTAACAGATAAATAGGGCATGGTGATTTTAATTAAAATCTCTAATTCTGGGTATAAAACTCGTTTTAAATTACTTTTTTCATTTGTTATAATTGCAATTAATTTTTTTAAATCAAGCCATTTTGAAGACAATAATTGACATAAAAATTAATCAAATTTCAACTAATATTTCACTTCCTGTTGCAACATTAGTTGCTGTAAGCTTTTTACTTTAATAATATTAATTCATCATTTTTATAAAACCCGATACTGTAATTTTGAGAAAGAAATAGTATTGTGTTTTTATCAACAATTTTTAATTTTAGAATTTTTACTAATTCACCATTGCTATCAGTGGGTTTAAAAACTAATTCCCAGTTTTTAATTTTTGAAAGCTCATTATTTTTGTTGCCTTTAAACATTCCATGTTGCGAATAAAAATATATTGAATTATTATATTTATGGTATGTGGCAGCTCTTATATTAACTAAGGTTATGAAAAAAATTATAGTAAAAATTCTTCTGATTTTTTTAATAGTTTATAATGATAAATATTCAAGCATGCATGAGAACTTTTAGATCCTTATGTGTTTTTTTCTCTAAATGAAAATCAGATTACAATTTTTCATTAAAAAAAGAATTTACACTAACTAAGACTTTCTTTAATTACTTTTTGAAGTAATGAAAGCTCACTATTGGGGCCAATAGCAAGTAGTTTAGGACCAGTAATTGGCACTCCATTAAATGGTCGGATAAAGACTTGACCATCTGGATTTCGTTCAAAATAAGTGTAACTTTCGTCGATTCCGATTTTTGTACAACCTTTTACTCGAAGTATACTTTTTGGGAGTGTTTGACAGATATAATAAATACAATTTAAGTTTGGTAAATTGGGTAAATCGCAAGAGCAAGAAGACCAATGCGCTTTTTGGTGATTAAATAGTTGAGCTTTATTTTTAGATGGGATTAGTTCTGAAAGCTGCGTAATGTCAATTGCATCCATTGTTAGAATTTTGGCAAAAGGATTAAGATCTTTTAGTGCTCTAATAACTAATTTTTGCCTACCTGCTGTTGTTTTTTTTATATGAGTGAGCACAATTAATGAGGATACTTGAATTTGGTTTGACTCAAGTTCATTGTGTTCTTCTCTTTTTTGCCAGTTTTTAACATCAACAACCGATATTTGAATAGGGGGTAAAAACCTATCATTTAGTCCAACACATAAAAACTCCATTAAGGAACAAGCATCAGAAGTACCATTAGCTTCAATTAAAGTGATTCCATTAGTTCTTTCAGGAATGCGATTTACGTAATTTCTCAACTCATTTATGCCACTACAACAAATACAACTGCCTGTAAGTGCTCTTATATGCTTTGATTCAATTTTATCGGTAAATTGAAGCGCATCAAGGTTTGCATTTTCGTAATCATTTAAAACGATAAAAGGACTCCAACCATTGTCGATATAATTGGTTATTAAGTGCCTTAACAGTGTAGTTTTTCCTGCTCCCAAAAAACCAACAATCGTAATGATAGCTTCCATATGTATTAAATAAACTTTGCGCGAAGTATTTTTATTGTTTTACAAGATTTAGAAATTCATTTCGGTTATTTTCTTCAGAGAAGCATCCGCCATATTCTAAAGTGGTAGTAAAACTATTTTTATCCTTTATTCCTCTTGAAGAAACACAAAGATGTTTTGCAGACACCATTACGATTACGTCATCTGTTCCAAGGGTATTTTGTAAGTCTTTTAGAATTTGTAAAGAAAGCCTTTCTTGAACTTGAGGGCGATGTGCATAATAATCGACTAGTCTATTTATTTTTGAAAGTCCAATTACTTTGTCCTTGGGTACATAGGCAATATGAGCTTCTCCTGTTATTGGTAAAAAATGATGTTCGCAAGAAGAATCGATAGTTATGTTTTGTTCCACTAACATTTTTTTATACCCATATTTGTTCTCAAAAACGGATAGTTTTGGTTTGTTTTTAGGGTTTAAACCATAAAAAAGCTCTTTTACATACATTTTGGCGAATCTATATGGAGTGCCAGATAAGCTATCGTCGGATAAATCTAGGCCCAGCTCTTCCATTATTTTTTTAAAATGATGTTGAATATTTTTTATTTTTTCTTCATCAGTTTTTTCAAAAGCATCAGCACGTAAAGGAGTCTCAACACTAGTTGCTATATGATTATCACCTAATAGTTCCATTTTATTTTTATCCATTGTGAGTACAGCATTTATTGGTTTTACATTGACAGTATTTCATATTATAAATATGCAATACAGCAAGTGACAAGGCGGTTACATAAGTTATAATTTCGGGTAATCTCATTAATTGAATTTTTTCATTCATAATTAATAGAAATAACACTACCCAACTAAACCAGAAAGCTTGTTTCATCAAACTTTTAGAAGTGTTTTTAACCGAACGCATTACTGCTAAAAATGAAATAATTAAAAAAAGATAATCCAAATTACTCCACCAAACAGGACTTGATTCTAATTCACCAATACAACAAGCATGACTAATAAAAATAAAAGGTGTTGCCAGGCAATGAATAAGGCATAGCATACTGGTTAGCGCCCCTAAGGTATCGGGCTTATGTAAAATTAATTTGATCATATCACTTATGTTAATGCAACTAAGTTGCGAATATAATCATATAATTTGCTATTGCAACTTAGTTGTAATAAATTTGTTTTTATGGGAATTATTAGAAAAACACGATCTATTGAGGTTTTACTTGCTGAATTTCAAAATAGAGGAGGTGCCTTGTCTGCGATAGAGTTAATAAAACGTCTTGATTCTAAATTGAATAAAACAACTGTTTATAGAGTTTTAGACAAGTTGGAAGATGATGGAGTTTTACATTCTTTTCTTGACAAAAATGGAATTAAGTGGTATGCAAAATGTAATAGTTGTACCAATGGGAAACATTTTGATATACATCCACACTTCCAATGTTTAAGTTGTGGTAAAGTCGATTGTGTAGCAATTGATGTTTCTATACCTAATATTCCTAATAGGGAGGTAATGATGTCTCATATTTTAATTCAAGGAAAATGTGAAGATTGTTTTGTTTAATGTGTTAAACCGGCTTTATGCATTAAAAAATCTATTCTGTCTGTAATTTATTGCAAATACTATAGTAAATAAACTGTGTTTTATAGTTTAACCATAAAATGCTATACTTAAAATTATAAAATACTAGTATTTGTTTTATATATCAGCTTCATAACGAAGCTCTAATACATAAAATAGGTTAAGTTATTAAAACAGGTATTTTCTGTAGTTAAAAATAAGTTTACAATAGTAAAAACTATAATCCTACCAAATTGTGTTTCAGAAGTTTTAAGCCAGTAAATTTTACAACCTTAATTTTTTACATAAAATAGTGTTACTTAGTGATTCTTTTTTTGAGCTTATTTTGAAGGATTAAAGGCTTGTGTAAGGATTACCTTTATTTTCATATGTTTAGATCGCGTTGTTTGTTCGGTTTATAAATTCAGTCAATTTTTTAGGTTCGGTTTTCGCTTTCTCCATAATTCCTATATTACTAACTATAAAACTCGTAATAAATTCATTCGGTTTTTCAGTCCAATTATTTTTTTTCATTTTTGAGTTAAACATGAAAGATCTAATTGTTTGAATTGGTCCCCAAGGAAATCCCCACCAACCTAAAAGTACAGATTTCATATTTGCTTTACTGTGCATTTCATCAAGACAATTTGAGCAAGCGACTTTCAATGATTTCTCATAATTTGTCAAGATTAACATACTAATGACTTGACCAACCATTGTAGCATTAATTTTTTGTGTTTTTGAATTACATTTGGGACAAGGATGATTTCTTATTATTTTATAGTATTCATTAAATTCAGATTCGGTTAATTCCTTTGTTTGAGAATCAACACTGTGAATTAAATTTGGATTAAGATTTCTTTTTTTAATTTCTTCTTTTAAAATATCGAGAACTTCAGGTCTTAATTTACTGGCCTCTTCCAAAGCTATTTTTTCGATTTTATAATCGTCAAAATTTTTATAGTTTTTCCTAATGTCGTTTAAATCCATTTTGTTTCGATATCAAATTATAACCTTTGTTGTGTTTTTATTTTTTATGCACGCCCTGTTCGTATCCACTTTGCCCAATCTTCTCTATTGTTTTTTTCTGCAATATATGCCGCAGTCTTATAATCATATTCTATAGCAATTAACTCTATATTTATCCCAGTAGAATTAATATTTAATATAGCGTATTTTGCATGTGGACTAAGACTTTCCATTTTATGAGGAATTGGCCAATCATCATTATATGCAGGTAGACCGACACTTCCAGGATTTATAATAGTTTTTTTATTAGTTTGTATCATTTTTTGCAAATGGCTATGTCCACAAACAATAATATCTTCTTTTATTTCAGATAATGTGTTTTCTATCTCATCATTTGTTTGAATACTCACGTAATTTTTATAATTTTTTTCTAAAAGAGCAATTGAATCATTTATTGGATTTCCATGACAGGTATAAATTTTGTTGTAGGATAGATCAAAAGGCAATTCTTTTAACCATTTTATGGCATCATTCCCGATACAGTTTTTAACATACTCTAATGTCGGTATCGAAGTAGTTTTATAAGCATTTTCGACAATAAATCTATCTTGGTTGCCTGATATACTTTTAATATTATTTTTTGACAATAAATCAAATGTTCCTTTAGGGTCTAATGGTCCGTAAAGACTATCGCCAAGATTTAATATTGTATCCGCTTTTCTCGCTTTGACATCTTTTAAAACCTCTTTTAAAGCCCAAGAATTTGCATGAATATCTGATATAATGGCAATTTTTTCTGTAATCACTTTTGTTTTTTATAAATGAAACACCATGTCAGTCTGTCTAAAAAACCTCCTATTTTACTTATATAGTAGCTAATATAAACCGATTTACGAATAATTAATATCAGAAGTTATAATTTTCTTTCTATAATTGATACTCTAAAAAAGCTAATTTGAAGTATTCATTTATAATATTTTTATCAAGAATATTGAAAATTTGTTTAGGATTACTATAACAAGTAAATATTAAATTTACAGAAGCAGATTATAGTCAAAAATTACGATCATAAAATCCATAACGATAAAAATTCCCAAAGTACATTTTATAATGATCTCATTATTATTTATTCTGACAAATCAAATTGCTGATTGACAATTTTTTTAATATAGTATAAAATAGGGTGGATAAATATTAGATTCTTTAATAATTAGTGGAATTTAAATACATCCAGCTATAATTCCTTCAGCACCGTTTTTTTAAATTCTTCTATAATAGATAAATACCTCTTTTTCGTTTTTTCTTTAATAATTCCTTTTCCTAATTCATCAAATATGGTATTGTGAACAAAATCTTTGTCAGAGATTTTAGCAGGGATCAAAGCTTCAATTCCTTGCTCATTGAGTTTGGATTTGAAAAAATCATATTCAATTGTAAACTTTGTACCTAGGAGACCAATTTTTTTCAATCTAAGTTTTTTAATTTTAAGAGCTGTTGCAGTAACGATATGAATAATTGGAATATCTATTTCTTTTTGAATGCTAAATTTATATTAAAGAGCCTTTATAAAAACAATAGAAATTTTGGTTTAGTACAAAAGCCTTATATTTTTACCTCTATTTAGTAACAGGTATTTTATATGCTTGATAATTCAATATGGTATTCCATTCTTTTAGCGGTATCAATAACAATTTTAATATCTGTTAATTTTTTGATGATATAAAAAGACATATTTATTCCAGCTGAAATTCCACCAGAAGTAATGATTTCATTTTGATCCACATATTTAACGCCTCTTATAACTTTGACTTTAGGGTATTCTTTTTCTAGCCTATCTAAATCCATCCAATGCGTTGTAGCTTCCTTATTATTTAACAATCCACTCTCGGCTAGCAATAAAGCACCTGTACAAACTGATGCTAAAATTTTAACCTGATTACTTTGTTTTTTTATCCAATTAAGAAGTTTAACATTTTTTATCTCAATTTCTTCGGCTCCATAGCCTCCAGGAATTATAAGTATATCTAGTTTAGGATGATTGCTAAATTGATAATCTGGAATTATTTTTAATCCATTTCTGGCATTTAGAAGTTTATTACTTTCTCCAATAGTTACAACATTAAATAGTTTTGAATCATCTTTTCTTGCAATTGAAAAAACTTCATAAGGTCCGGCAAAATCAAGTACTTCTACTTCATTAAATAATAAAATTCCGACAGTTGTCATTTTATCTGTTTTCAGGTAGTTTGTTCATTATGTTATTTCTATATGGTATAAACTTTTCTAAATCAACAGGTTTATAAACTTCTTTTTTTGATTTAGGATATTTAGTTAATTTTTGAGCTGGTCTAATTGGTCTAGGTTGTAAATCACCTCCGCAATTTGGACAAACATTTTTTAATAGATTTTCATTACATTTAGCACACCAAGTACATTCAAAAGAACAAATCATTGCTTTTGTACTATTTGGAGGTAAAGCTTTATTACAGTTTTCACAATTTGGTCGAATTTCTAACATATTTGTTCGTTTTTGAGTTTAAAGCTTAAGCTATAATTCCTTATTTGTGCACATTTGTATATGCTTTTTATTTTCCTCCAGCAACATCGATTATAGCACCAGTTATATATGTTGATTACAGTTTTACTCTTAATTTTTTTGTTCGAACAACTAAAAAGAGTAGCCATTAAAAAGAATAAAACATATCTCACTTGTCAATTTTAATTTCTTATAATGGTTTGAATATGGCTATTATATTACAAATTAGTGATTATTTTTTGGTTAAGCATGAGCTAATTTTTAAATCTGGTAGACTTTCCAATATGCCTTTACTTCGGTTAATAAACTAATTGTATTTGATTTATATTGGCAGTAGGTAACTGGCTTTTATTGATTTTATTTCATAAAAATGATTATAAATCATTTATAGTGATTTTTTTCTGAAGTTCAATTTATTTGTTCCCACTATTAAAAGCCACAAACAAATTCCAATTTCACCAATTGATGCTGGATATCCTATAATATCAGAAATAATTGTTTTGTTGAAATCTGAATATAAGAAATTTCCAAAAAATGAAATTAAATAGCCAAAGCAACCTGCCATTAAAAAAAGGCCTAAAATTTTTGGAAGAAAACCAGATTTATAAACTAAATAACCAAAAGGGAAAAGCCAAAGCCCCCAAAATATTAAAGAAAGGTGAACACCATTATTATAATTTTCAAGATATAGCATTACTTGGGTTTGAAGTTGTGTTTGACCAAGTTTTTCAGCGTACTCAGGTTTATTAATAAGGGTAAGGATAGAAAATTTATTTAACGTGAGTTCGACTTAAGAAAGAGTAAAAACATAGACAAAAAAAGCAGAATATTTAGTAAATTAAAGTATT
>CANLCT010000053.1 GCA_947489195.1 uncultured Aquimarina sp.
AAAAGAATTAGAAATTAAAATTAATAACTATATAAAAGTCGCTTAGTAATTTATACCAAATTTACTAGGTAGTCCATAGGTTTAAAAGAAAATATAAGTGTTATGTTCTCTAATTACTTTTTTAGCTCTATGGTAATACCTGCCTAGACTTTAATTAATAAAATAGTTAAGGTAATTACATATATAACAATTCCGATTAAAATAATTTTTGAAAATTTCGGAATTTGAATAGATGATAGATTTAAAAAAACAATACCCATCATAAGAATATATAGTGTTTTAGGAAAAACAGCTAAATTCAATAATTTTTCAATTAAAAAGAATAACGACACGATAAGACCATTGTAATCAACTGCTAGGCCTGTATAGGTTTTTCCTTTAGTAAGTCCATAAATATTGAAATAACTTAGTCGAATAGCACAACCCGCAACAATAGCAAATGCACCAGGTATAAACCAAGGATTGTAATTAGAGTAGCTCAATAAAATAATAGCAGGCAAAACACCAAAGCTAACCATATCAATCAAAGAATCTAATTGACCTCCAAATGCTCTATGAGTGTCAGTTCTGTTTTTCATTTTACCGGCAACCAAACCATCTGTCCAGTCAAAAACGACAGACCAAGCACCAAAAACGGCAGCCAAGTAAAACTCTCCTTTAATGGTGGCATAAATACCCAATAAGGCGCTTAATAAGCCTAATAAAGTGCAAATGTTTGGCAAATCGAAAATAAAGTGAAGCATATTTAATTGACTTGTTGGGGTGGTTTCCTTCAAATCGTAAGCTTTTTTTGTTATTGGAGTATTAGTATTCATTTATCCAATTAATTTTATTAATGGGAATAATTTCGTTGCTTCAGTCAAGTCTTTTAAAGTATCTATTTCATACCATGCTTTTTCATCAAAGGAAACAGCTTTTAATGAAAAAAGGCTCTCATCTATCAATTCAGAAAAAACAGTTTCATAGTATCCATTTACCTTTTTTGCCTGAATATGTTCATCTAACCTTAATGAAATAATTTCCCATGTAGCTAAAGAAAAACTATATATGTTAACGGTTTTGTATTTTGTAAAATCTTTACAAAAAGTAGTGTCTTTTTTAAAACCTAATACCTTTTTGTCCTTATTAATTGTTACGGTAGTTCCGTTCATCCAATTTTTAATTCTGGCCACAGCCATTCTATCGGGGTATACCATTTCATTTAAGAGTGAAGCATCAAAAACAAGATCACTTTCTATAAGAATAAAAGGTGTTTTCATGATCTCTCTTGCCATCCACAAAGAATATATGTTATTGGTTGTTTTATAAAGTGGGCTATGTATATACTCTACACTAATACTTTTGTATGAGTGACCAAGAAACTTTTCTATTGAAGCACTTAAGTGACCTGTAACTACTACTAATTTTTTTATTCCTTGTATTACCAAATTTTCAACAAGCCTTTCTAATATAGATACCTCATTGACGAGTGTTAAACACTTAGGAGCTTGATTTGTAAGTGGAAAAAGCCTACTTCCTGTTCCTGCAGCTAGTAATAGTACTGTAGTGATGCGATTATTACTTTGCATATTTTTTGAATTAACCTTCATATATTAATGAGATTGAAATGATCAATAGATCCTTAGGTGTTAACAAACTATTTAAAAGCTTGTTGATTTGGTGTTAAGAGAGGTTACTTATAATTCAACTATTAAGTATGAAGTCTGTTAAGGAATGAACAAACTATTTTAAATAGCTTGTCAACAAAATAGATAGTGAATGTTTGATATATAAGATATCTAATCAGAGTATAAAAGTACGCTATATAAATAACTTTAATGACTGAGATCAATTATAATTTGCTGGATAAGCAAAATGCTACTAAAGAAACGAAAGCTTTTTATCTGTTTAGTCTTTCCATAAAATATTAATTTTAGTAATTTAGAAAATGTAAATACCAAACAGAAACTTTGGTTTAGTGCTTAACTAATAACCTATAATTATCTACTTAGTTTTAATCATAGTCGGATGTTAGTTTTTTTAACGAAATTTAAAGCTAAATCACTTAAAAATGGATTTTGACCACAGACGCGAATTTTTAAAAAAAATATCTCTATTAAGTAGTGCGGCAATTGTTATGCCTACATTATTATCATTTGATAAGACATTAAAAAAAAGAAATAATGAAAGGAAACTAAATATAGCATTATGTGGATTAGGGAGGTATGCTAAAATTTTAGCAAAAGGATTAGAGCAAGCTAAACATTGCAACTTGTCGGGATTAATTACAGGAACTCCTGAAAAGGAAGTTACTTGGGGAGAAAAATATAATATTCCCCAAAAAAATATTTATAACTACGACAATTTTGATAAAATTAAAGACAACAAAGATATCGATTTGGTTTATGTGGTGTTGCCTAACTCCATGCATAAAGAATTTACAATACGAGCAGCAAAAGCCGGTAAACATGTTATTGTTGAAAAACCAATGGCATTAAATGCTATGGATTGTTTGGAAATGATAGATGCCTGTAAAAACAACAACGTTCAATTAGCCGTAGGTTATAGACTGCACTTTGAGCCGCATCATTTAGAAATTAAAAGACTTGGTCAACAAAAGGTGTTCGGACAAATTAGATACATTGATGCGTCTTTAGGTTATCGAATACGTGGATGGAATCCTGATGCTTGGCATTTGAAAAAAAGCATGTCTGGAGGCGGTCCTTTAACTAATATTGGGATATACTGTGTGCAAAGTAATAGGTATATTTTAGGAGAAGAGCCTAGTTTTGTAACGGCACAATTTGGCCCAGTACAAAGGCCAGAATATTTTAAGGAGGTGGAAGAGTCGATTACCTGGCAACTCGAATTTCCGAGTGGAGCAGTAACTACATCGGCAAGCTCATATAGTTATGATGTAGATAGACTATATGCATCGGCAGATAATGGCTTTTTTGAACTAGAGCCAGCCTTAAGTTATGGTCCTTTTGAAGGAAGATCAAGTCAAGGGAAATTCAATTTTCCAGTGATAAATCAGCAACAAGTCCAATTAGATGAAATAGCAAAGCACATACTGGCTAATACATCTTTACCAGATCATATAACAGGAGAAGAAGGCTATAAGGATATGGTAGTTATTGACGCCATTTATAAAGCGGCTGAAACTGGAAGTAAAATTGAAATTAAAAGAAATAAATAGGACTTGTTTGTCATACCAATTATGAATTAAAGAATGTATTATTTAACTATTCGATAGATAATCATAATATTAAATTTAGTAATTACGCAATTCGAGTTCCGTTTTCAACCGCTTGTTCAGGTTGAATAATGGTAACTTTGTTATTATTGCCAATACCACCCAATAACAAGCATTCACTCATTATATTTGCAATTTGTTTTGGAGGGAAATTAACCACAGCAACTACTTGTTTGCCAATTAAATCTTTAGGTTGGTATAATTCTGTAATTTGGGCTGAGGTTTTTCGGTTGCCCAATATGCCAAAATCAATAGTAAGTTTATAAGCAGGCTTTTTTGCTTCTTTAAATATTTCGGCAGAAATAATAGTGCCAATTCTCATTTCAATTTTAGCAAAATCATTCCAATTAATATGTTGATTTAATTGTTGCTCCATGTTATTGAGTAATGGTTTGGTTTAGTTTTTCAAAAATATGGTGATGAGCTTCTTGCCTCAAAACTCCTTTATCATTTAAGGAGTAATCAGAAGTTGTAATTTGATTTAAAATATAAGAGCGTGTTTTGCCATAACTGCCACTAAAAAAACTGTATGAAAACCGCTTTTTATTATCGGGAAACACTAAAGGCAGAATAGGTAATTTATGTTCAATAGCGAGTCTAAAAGCACCATCTTTAAAATTGTCAAGTATAATAGATTCATCATCGGGTACGCCCCCTTCGGGGAAGATACAGACACTTAAGCCTGAGTCAATTTTAGCTTTAGCCTGTTCAAAAACTTTTCTTCGACTTTTTGAATTATTACGGTCAACCAATATGCATGTTCTTTTGTAAAAATATCCAAATACAGGGATTTTGGTTAATTCTTGTTTGCCAACAAAAACAAAAGGGTTTTTTACACTGTGTAGCATAAGCATAATGTCAAGCATAGAAGTGTGGTTGGCAATGATCATAAAACTTTTTTTAGGCTTATTAAAAATGCCATCCTTCCGTAAAGGAATAAAGCCAGAAGCATATAACACAAAAGAGGCCCAAATGCGTGCTACTTTAAAAAAAGTAGGATACCAAGACTGCTTTAGAGTTAAAATAATAAGAATAGGTGAAAATATAATAAGCGGTAGGCCCATCATTAAATAAAACCAAATTCGAAAAAATATATAAAAAGGATAATGATACCACTTCATGTAATTTTATTTTAAAGTAAAGATGCATTCTTTCAAAAGAAACTAAAAATTAAATTGTAGTTTGTAGCTTTTTTAAAAGTAATTTAAGTTGCATTTATCAAAATAAGGATTTATTGCTAATGAAAGAGATACATTTTATAATTAATCCAATATCAGGTTCTGGTAAAAATAGTATTTCGGAAGCATTGATACTTGAATATTTTCCTAAATCAGCATTTAAGATTTGTGTTTTTTATACTCAATATAAAAATCATGCCACTGAGTTGGTTAAAAATAGTATAAAAAGGAACCCTTCTATTATAGTGGCTAGTGGAGGAGATGGAACAATAAACGAAGTTGCTTCATGTTTAGTTGGGACTACTATAGCTTTAGGGGTTGTGCCCGCAGGTTCGGGTAATGGTTTGGCTTCAAATTTGAATATACCTCTAGATACATCACAGGCCTTAGCATTGATAAAAAAAGGAGATCATATAAAAATTGATGTAGGAAGAGTAAATGAGAATTATTTTTTTAGTAATTCGGGTATCGGTTTTGATGCTCAGGTTATTAAAAATTACGAAAATTCAAATGAAAGAACAATTACCAGTTATATTAAATCAAGCATTAAAGCTTTAAAAGAATATAGGTCTAATGAAAGTTATTATGTCTGTATTGATGATAAAGAGATAAAATGTCAACCATTTATGATTTTTGTTTCAAATTCGAATGAGTTGGGGTATAATTTAAGCCTTACGCCTAAAGCATCATTAAATGATGGTGTTTTTGATGTTATGGTAGTTTCTAAAATAAGTAAATTTAAAATTTTAGTTTTTGGTTTTTTAATGTTGTTTAAAAAACATGAAAATTTAAAAGAAGTGCGTTTTTTTGCTGCTAAAAAAGTTATAGTAAAAAACGAAAAGGGTTTACCTTTTGAATATCAGTTAGATGGAGAGGTTAAACAGGAGGAAACGAGCAGAGTTGATTTTAAATTGCTCGAAAGTGCGCTTAATGTAATATGTTAAAATATTGTTAACGCCACTAAATTTAACACATCATTTTCGATTAAAATCAAAAAAACACGATAAAAAGCAAATTTTAACACATGGTATTTAAACTACTTGTTTTCAGTGTTTTAGGTGTTTTTCAGTAAGTAAAAAGAGTAAATTTGTAGGATTTAACCTTCAAAAATATAAACTTTTGATTTTGTGTAATTTGGTTTATATGTTTTTTTTAACTTATTTAGTATCATATTAATGCATTATACCCCAAATGCCATGTATGTATCAAACAAATTATTTATACCAAAATTATACTGTTCCGTCGTAGGACACCAGTATCAAATGACTAAAAAAGTAACTAATCACATCAAAGAATATACTTGTTCTTGTTGTGGAAAAGAGGTTACAACTGACGCTAATGGGCAACTTGTTCCATTAACTCCAAAATTAAAGTTTATTCACTTAGGTTTAGAACAGGTTGTAGTAAAACGTCGTAGGTGTAAGCGTTCGAAAATGAAAGTAGTAGCTTAAAATTTTATTCCTTTAAACTATTCCATCCTTGGGCGGTGATTTCAACTTTCGTATTTCCTCTGGTTACTAAATATACTCCTTCATTCTGTGGAGTCATATGTCCAATTATTGAAAAATTTGGATTCGCTTTTATTTTATGAAAATCTTCTTGTTTTACCGTAAATAATAATTCGTAATCTTCGCCTCCACTTAGTGCAATAGTGGTGCTATCTAAATTAAATTCTTCACACGAATTTATTACTGTAGGGTCTAATGGGATTTTATCTTCGTATAAAGTAGCACTAAGTTTAGATGCTTTACATAAGTGTAAAATTTCTGAAGATAGTCCATCGCTAATATCAATCATACTTGTTGGTTTAACTTCAAGTGCTTTTAATAATTCAGGAATGTCTTTTCGTGCTTCAGGTTTTAATTGGCGTTCAAGTAAATAACTATACATTGATAGGTCAGGTTGCGACTGCGGATTCACTTTAAACACTTCGTTTTCGCGCTCAAGTATTTGAAGCCCCATGTAGGCAGCGCCTAAGTCACCCGATACAACAATTAAATCATTATCCTTAGCTCCGCTGCGGTAAACAATATCTTTTTCATAAGCATGACCTAAGGCGGTAATGCTTATTAAAAGTCCTTTGTTTGATGAGGTAGTGTCACCACCAATAACATCAATATTGTATATTTTTGCTGCAGTTTCTATGCCAGCATATAAATCTTCAAGGGCTTCTAAAGGAAAACGATTACTCGCAGCTATAGATACCGTAATTTGTTTGGGGATGGCGTTCATAGCATAAATGTCCGATAAATTCACCATAACAGCTTTGTAGCCTAAATGTTTTAATGGTACATAGGCCAAGTCAAAATGAATCCCTTCAACTAATAAATCTGTGCTTATTACGCATTTGTTATCATTAAAGTCAATAACTGCGGCATCATCGCCAATACTTTTCAGGGTACTTGTATGAGTAACATCAAAGTTTTTTGTCAAATGTTCAATTAAACCAAACTCACCAAGTTCAGAAAGGCGAGTACGCTGAGGTGTTTTATCTTCAATCATGCTGCAAAAGTAAAAAGAACTTCATTAACTATATGTTTTTATGAAGAACAAAAACGTTTTGTTTTTTCAATTAAACCTGCTTTATGTATTAGAGCTTTGTTAAGCGGCTGTGATATAGAATAAATACTAATGTTTTTTTGATTAAAGCTTAGCATAGTTATGGTTAAATTAAAAAAACAGTTTATGATAGTATTTGCAGTAGATCACAGACGGAATAGGTTTTCTAAGTCATAAAGGGGACTTAATGAACTAATGCACTAACAAAATCCATTTATCTTTGTAATATGGACTTCGATATTTCGCGCAAAATAATACATGTGGATATGGATGCTTTTTATGCTTCGGTGGAGCAATTAGATGATCCAAGTTTAAAAGGTAAAGCCATTGCTGTAGGTGGAAGTAGCGATCGAGGTGTTATTAGTGCGGCTAGTTATGAAGCGCGCAAATTTGGAGTTCGTAGTGCCATGAGTAGTGCCGTAGCACGTAAATTATGTCCAGAACTTATTTTTGTAAAACATCATTTTGAACGGTATAAAGAGGTATCGGAACAAATACGGGCTATTTTTTTTGAATATACTGATTTGGTAGAACCTTTATCATTAGATGAAGCTTATTTGGATGTTACCGAAAATAAAAAAGGGAATCCAAGTGCTAGTTTATTAGCAAAAGAAATTCGAGAAAAAATTTTAAAAAAAACAGGCTTAACGGCTTCGGCAGGAATTTCAGTTAATAAGTTTTTAGCAAAAGTAGCTAGTGATTATAATAAACCCAATGGGCAAAAAACAATTCGTCCAGCAGAGGTGCTTGATTTTTTAGAAAAATTAGACATAAAAAAGTTTTATGGAGTAGGAAAGGTAACTCAAAAAAAAATGTATGCTTTAGGTATTTATACAGGAGCTGATTTAAAAACGAAATCGGAAGTTTTTTTAACCGAAAACTTCGGAAAATCGGGAGCTCATTATTATAAAATTGTTCGAGGTATTCATACCAGTGCCGTAAAGCCCCACCGTACTCGTAAATCTATTGGAGCAGAGCGGACGTTTAATGTAAATTTAGCCTCAGAAATTTATATGGAAGAGCGTTTGCAAGAGTTGTCTAATGAGTTGGAACGTAGATTAACCAAAAGTAACATAGCAGGAAAAACAATTACGTTAAAAATTAAGTATAGTGATTTTAGTGTACATACTCGGTCAAAAACTTTAGCCTATTATATAAGTGATGCCAGTTTGCTTTTTGAAGCTGCTAAAACGCTTTTATATCAAGAAAAAATGGAAAACTCTGTAAGGCTATTAGGCTTGTCTATGCATAATTTAAATAATACTAAAAAACCAGAAAAATTACTTAAAAAAATAAATGTGCAATTGGAGTTTAAGTTTTAAAGAATTTGAATTAACAAGCAACAGGAATAAATTCGGATACTAAGGTTTCAAAATCTTTTCGAATAATTGGTTTTGCCAAAAAAGCATTACAGCCTAATTGTTTAGCTTTAAGCCTGTGATCTTTGGAGCAGTGGGCGGTTTGGATAATTATAGGAATATTTGGATATTTTTCTTTCAAAACTTTTGAAGCATCAAAACCATTCATTATCGGCATTTCAATATCCATTAAAATTAAATCTGTTTGTTGACTACATAATTCAATAGCTTGTCTGCCATTAAGGGCATGCTGGATATTAAGAGGCGATTTTATAATTCGCTCCAATAATTTTTTTAATAAAATGAAATTCAACCTTTCATCTTCGGATATCAAGATATTTACTTTTTTTAACATAATGTTTAGGGGGCATTGTAGAATCTAAAAATAGTTAAAAAACAACAAAACTCAAACGTTAAAGTGGTTTTTATAACTAGTAGCTCTTGTTGGCTTATGTATTTGTAGGTATTTCGACAAAAAAAGTAGTTCCTACTCCAATTTTTGATTCAACATGTATAGTTCCTTTAAAAGTGGTAGCTAACTTTTGCGAAATAGATAGCCCAATTCCAGTACCTCGGTATACTTTTTCAATATTATTACCCGCTTTTAAAAAAGGATTAAAAATTATTTTTAAGTCTTTTTCAGCAATACCAATTCCTGTATCTTGAACATAAAATGTTATTTTTTTAGTGTTGGGCAAGTGTTTAAAGCCGTATAATATTGTTCCTGTTTCGGTAAATTTAAAAGCATTATTAAGCAGGTTAGTAAGTATCTGTTTCAGTCTTACTGGATCTGTGTTTATAACAGTTGTTTTTTGTGTTTCAGTATATTCAAATTTTAGTTTAAGTTTTGAGGTTTCATGTTGTTTGTAAATGGTTTCAATTTCACTTAAAAAATCATATATGTTGATTTCTGATAATTGTAAATCAATGCCTTGTGCATCTAGTATAGAAATATCTAGAATATCATCAATAAGTACTAATAGACTATCGCAACTGCTGTTAATAATTTCAATGTATTCTGAGCGCTCTTCTTTTGATAAATCTTCTTCGTTTAACAAGTTAGAAAATCCATAAATAGCATTCATAGGTGTTCTAATTTCGTGACTCATATTGGCAATAAAAGCTGATTTTAATCGGTCAGATTCTTCAGCCTTCAGTTTTGCTTTGTTTAGTTGTTTGGTTCTGCCTTCGACAAGTTTTTCTAAGTGATTTCTATGTTCAGAAAGTTCTTTGTTCTGTTTTTTGATTTCATTTGTTCGAATAGCGACTTGTTTTTTAAGTAATCTTTCTTGTTTTTTATAAAATGAAAGACGCATAAAATAGAATATAAGCGGCAGTGTTAATAAGAAAATAGCTAGAGCTGTTTTAAATAAATCAGTTTTATACCAAGGCGCACTAATATTAATGATAAGTGTTTTGGGTATAGTTGACCATTTACCGTCATTGTTAGATCCCAGTACTTTGAATTGATAATTCCCAGGTTTAATATTGGTATAGGTAGCAGCAAGTGAATTTTCAGCATCAACCCATACTTTGTCATAACCCTCTAGCTTATAACGATAATTATTTTTTTCTGGGTGTAGGTAATTAAGTCCTGTATATGAGATTACAAAGCTAGATTGATTGTGTGTGAGTTGTATTTTTTTTTCAGTGTTGGGGTTTTCTAAAATAGATTGATATTTTTTATTTTCATTTGGTTTTGAATGTAAAATAGCAAATGAAGTAATAGCCAATGAAGGTGTTTTTTGATTTGTTTTTAGTTCTTTGGGATTAAAATAATTAAGTCCATTCGAAGTTCCAAAGTATAAAGTTCCTTCTTCATTTATATAAGCAGCTTCTTTTTTAAATTCATTGGTGGCAAAGCCATCTTGTTTAGTGTATTTGGTAATACGATCTTCTTTTTCATTAATTTTGAAAATACCATTATTGGTAGTTGCCCATAGGATACCATTTGTATCTTGAATAAGTGCTTTTATTGATAAATCAGTAAGCTCTTTATATTTATCATAAGAGTTGTATTTTTTGGTTTTTTTATTAAATTGGAAGATGCCAATATTTGTTCCAACCCAAATTTTATTGGTAGTGTCTACGAGCGAACACATAAATAAAATTGGTTCAATACTTTGATGGGTATTAAAGGGAAACTCTTGAAAAGTATTTTTTTCTGGATCGAAAAAAATTAAGGAGTGATAAGTGTTTAATAGCAGCTCACCGTTTTTTGTTTCTTGTATATTAGGAATATCTCTTATAGGTGATCCATTGTCATATTTTAAAATATGCTGATAATCTTTAAAGTTGTCTTTTTCATAGTTATATTGATATAAGCCACCTCCAGCAGTACCAATCCATAATCTATTTTTTTTGTCTTCAGTTATGGCAAGTATATGTTCGCTATGTATAGCCCCTTTTTTAGGAGAAGCGAGATAGCGTATAAAGTTATCTTTTTCATAATTATATAAATTTAAACACCCATCCCAGGTGCCAATCCATAAATTGCCCCTGCTATCTTTATAAATTTTATGAACAGGATCCCTACTTAAACTATTTTTGTCATCGGCTTGGTAAGTGTAATGTTGGATGCTGTTGTTTTTTTTGTCAAGTTTGGATACCCCAGCTTCGGTACCTATCCAAAGGAATGCTTCTTCTTCAACGATTTCGTTAACTAAATTGTTTTCAATGGGGGTGTGGAGTGAGTTACGGTCAATAGTATGTATTTTTTTCTCTCGTATGCTTGTGTAATTTACGCCTCCACCAAAGGTGCCTACCCAAATATCTCCAGAGGTGTCTTCAAGTATGCTAAAAATCGAATTATCGCTAATACTTTTTGGATCGGCTATGCGGTACTTAAAGGTTGTGGATTTATAGTTGTTAGTTAGATCTATTTTTTCTAGTCCTTTGTTAGAGGCTCTTCCTACCCAAAGTTGATTGTTTTTGTCAGCATGTAAATCTAAAATAGTCCCATCGCTGTATTTTTTAAATAGCTTTGTTTTTTCTTTTTGATTGTAATAAAACAATCCATCTTGACCAAAACCAACCCAAATAGTACCCGATTTATCTTCAGTTATTGCTAAAATATCATGTTTGGTTTGTGGATTTAAATTTTCAAAATTGTCAAACTTTTCAAATTTTTGATTGCTTGGGGTGTACTTGAAAATACATCCAGTGGAGGTAAACCAAATATTGTTTTTTGAATCTTTAAATATCTTATAAAAAGGCTTTTTGTAAGCTTTATGTCTAGGGTTTTTACTAAAGTTTACAGATGTACTATCAATAGTGTTTAATTTAATTAAGCCAGATTGACTGGTAAGCCAAGTAGTACTTTCACTTTCGGTAAATACATCTCTATAGTTAAGTTTTGGACTAGCTTTGTGTAAGGTTAATTGGTTGTTTTTAAAAATATATAATCCGCTTGATGTAGCTGTCCAAAGTTCGTTTTTTTGCTTTTGAGCAATGCTATTAAAAGCAATATTCCCTAAAGTGTTGTTATATTCGTTTTTAGGACGGTATGTTTTGCATTGGTATCCATCAAATCTGTTTAACCCATCTCCAGTGCCTATCCAAATAAATCCTATATCATCTTGAAAAATACTATATACCCAATTGCTCGATAGCCCATAATTTTGTCCTATTCGTTTAAATTGATGTTTTGTATTTTCCTGTGCAATAGCCACTATAATGCATAGCATGAAAAATAGATAAAAGCAAGTATTTTTTTTCAATAGATATAAATTTAATAATATATTTTTTAGCTACCGATTTGATTTAAAAAGCCCAATAGCAAAGTTTTACAAAATAGAGAATAATACTTAATAGTTATAATTTAATTATATTATTGTAGTGTTTTTTATGATTTTTTTGATGAAAACTATAAAAATAGTATTAGATTCTTGCTAAAATAAATAAAAATGGAATTATTTAATAAAAAGAGTTTTTTGTTTGTTGGTGTTTTGTTTTTAGTAAATATGTGCCTTTCTCAAAAAATAGCTGTTGATGTTGATTTGAGTGTGAAGCATCAAGTAGGAGATATTTCGAACTTTAATCGAAAAAAATTTATTAATCTTCATGCTACGCTTACAGAGCAAGATTGGAAAGGAGAAGAAGATAAATTAGCGTATATGTTAAAAGATTTAGACGTGTATTTAGGAAGAGATAATGGGAGTATGGGGTGGGCTATGAACCAAGCTATTCAAGATAAGAAGCGCTTAGGGTTTGTTGATCCTGATTACATGATTACTAAGGGGAAGTATGACAGAGAAAAAAGATACGGAGCGCAAATGATTGACCGACATCAATACGATAGTCATTTAGATTTGGTAATAGGAGGGCAAAAGCATCCCTTTTGGATAGGTGAAAGGACAAAACCTTATCAAGGGCACTTAGGTTGGGAAATTAATGGAGCAAAAGCATCTGGTGATTTTATGGGGCTTTTTTTAAAGCATTATTATCGCAATGAAAATGAATCAGTAGGTCAAGGGCAACCTAGACCAAAATATATTGAAATACTTAATGAGCCATTGTATGAACTGGTAACTACTGGAGATCATTCGCCATTAGAGATTTTTAAATTTCATAATGCCGCAGCAAAAGGGATACGAGCCCATTTTAAAGAAGTTATGATAGGTGGATATACGGCCGCATTTCCAATTTTTGAAGAAAATAATTTTAAACGCTGGCATAATCGAATGAAGTTGTTTTATGATGTTAGTGGTGATTATATGGATTTTATTTCGGTGCATTTGTATGACTTCAATAAACATCACTATAATAATGGAAAAGCTTTTCATGGCCCCATAAATCATAAAGGAAGCAGAGTTGAAGCTACATTGGATATGATGGAGCATTACAGTCAATTAAAATTTGGATATGTAAAACCATTTATAATATCAGAATATGGAGGGAGAGATCACTCCTTGGAGTGGAAACCTTGGTCAGCAATTCGTGATTGGGAATTTGTAAAATCAGTAAGCCCATTAATGATGTCATTTATGCAGCGACCAAATATTATTTTAAAAAGCATTCCTTTTATAGTTAATAAGGCAGAATGGGGAAGGAAAAAAGTACCTTATGCATGGCGTTTGCTTCGTCAAGCAAATGAAGATGGGCATACTAAAGGGAAAAAAGGCCAAAAATGGGTGTTTACAGAGTTAGTCAAGTTTTACGAATTATGGGCTAGTGTCAATGGAGTTAGAACAAAGACCAAAGCTTCAAATCCAAATATATTAGTAGACACTTACGTGGAAGGAAATAAGGCCTTCGTAATTTTAAGTAATTTGAATGATCAAGATGAAAAAGTTGATGTAAACATATTAGGAAATAAAGGGAATAAATTAAAATCAATAACAGCAAAACATTTGTACGGAGATGTGGATGGTCCAATTTTAGAAAAAAATAAGTTTAATGCTCAAAAAGATTTTTTATTTGTTTTGGGTGCCGAAGCTACTGCTATAATTGAATATTCATTTTTATTACCTATAAAAATGGATCAATTGATGGAAGAGACAAAGTATTATGCCACTACCTATCTAAAAGAAATAACGGCAGAAAAGCCAATTGAATTTGTTTTAGAAAAAGTAAAATTAACAACTAAAAAAGAGGCTTCACTTAGAATAGGAGTAGGTAGAGATCATGGTAAATCATTAAATCCTATCATAAAAATTAATGGAGTAGTACTTAAAGCTACTGCTAATTATAGGGGTGATGACCAATATTTGCGCGATCAATTTTTCGGGTTATTAGAAGTTTCAATTCCACAGTTTTTGTTGAAAAATGAAAATAAAGTTAGCATTACATTTCCTGATTCTGGCGGTCATATTAGTAGTGTTTCCATGCAAGTGTTTAATTACAAGTAATTATAAGAATAAGATCAACTAATTTGGAGAAGTGTAAGTAACAAAATCTATCCCTATCCCATTTGGGTCCTGAATAGCAAAATGACGTTCGCCCCAGTCTTCGTCCCTAATTGAAACTTTAATTTCAGCGTTTTTCTGCTGTAAATCAGCATAAACTTTGTCCACATTATCCACTTCAATAGTCAAATACATGCCTTTACCTTCAAATTCTGGATGAAAAATAGGTTGTTGTGTAGGGTGGTTAGGTAATAAAAAGCTTAGGCTATCTTTTCCGTTGGGAGTTTGTAGTAGTATGTAAAATTCATTTTCAAATTTAACTTTAAAATCTAATAGTTTTGTGTAAAACGCTTTGGTTTCTATTAGTTTATGTGTTAATATGCCAGCATTTAATCTCATGATCTAAAAAGTTTTGATTCTCAATTATGTAAAAATATATCGTTGTCTAACTAAAATTAATTGTTTTTCTTTTTCTAACTTTAAAATATTGGTTTTTAGTATTTTATTTTTGTTTATAAAACTAATGATATCAATTATTTAAATTTAACTAAAATAATCCAAAAGATAATATAGTATAATAAAAAATCAATAGGGTTAAATAATTAAACTTAAGCTAGTGCTAACTTGCGTAATATTAGAAAAAAATAAATTCATGATTGCAAAGGCAGCTATAACAGACGGAAAAGGAACATTTAGCATACAAGATATTGAGGTAAGTATGCCGCAAGGTGATGAGGTGTTAGTTAAAATACAAGCAGCAGGTCTATGTCATACGGATCATGATTCGCTACATTGGGGCAGACCTGTAATATTAGGACATGAAGGAGCAGGAGTAGTTGAGGCAGTGGGAGAGGCCGTTAAAAGTGTAAAACCAGGAGATAAAGTGATTTTAAATTGGGCTATTCCGTGTGGTACTTGTTTCCAATGCCAAGAGCAAAATCAACATATATGCGAAAACAATTCGCCAGTAGTAGCGGGTGATGCATTACCCGATGGCGAAGTATCAACAGGGCATGCAGCCTTAGAAAGATCAACATATAATGGGAAAGGAATAGAACGCTCTTTTAATATAGGTACGCTGTCAACGCATACGGTAGTTAAAGAGCAAGCAGTAGTAAAGTATGGAACTGATATTTCATTTAGTTCTGCCTCAATTATAGGTTGTGGTGTAATGACAGGTTATGGATCGGCAGTAAATACAGCAAAAGTAACGCCTGGTTCAACAGTGGCTGTTATTGGTAATGGCGGAGTAGGTTTAAATGTAATTCAAGGAGCTCGAATATCTGGCGCGGCCATAATTGTTGCTATTGATACCAATCCAAAACGATTGGAAATGGCTAAACAATTTGGTGCCACACATACTATTTTGGCAGACAGAAATGATAAAGGATTAAAAAAAGCTACTGAACAAGTAAAAGAATTAGTAGGTAAAGGAGGTGCAGATTTTGCTTTTGAATGTACAGCAATACCAGCATTAGGTGCAGCTCCATTAGGTATGGTTCGCAATGCAGGAACAGCGGTACAGGTAAGTGGAATAGAAGAAGAGGTAACTATAGATATGCAATTATTCGAGTGGGACAAAATTTATATTAATCCCCTTTATGGTAAGTGTCGACCACAAATTGACTTTCCAATCCTTTTAAGTTTATACGAAAAAGGAGACCTGTTATTGGATGAAATGGTGACCACTATATACAAGTTCGAAAACTTAGAACAGGCTTTTTCAGATATGCTTGCGGGAAAAAATGCGAAAGGAGTTGTTGTTTTTAATTCTTAATTTTTTGCAGATAAATTTTGAATTATAACTTCAAAATAATTACAGTTATTAAATTAAAATAGATTGTTGTAACCAACAACCAAACCAAAAAAAATGTCCAAATTTAAAACTACCGAAATTTCAGATCCTCGTTTTGAGTCAAATAACTTAAGGCATATTACTGTAAAAAGTAAGGAGCTTAAAAACAGAGGAGATATTACGGTGTATGTGCCTTTAGGAGATCACGAAAATTTGCCTATAGTTGTATTAATGCATGGTGTGTATGGAAGTCATTGGATATGGTCGCAAAAAACAGGCATACACTTAAAAATGCAATCTTGGATTGAAAATGGCGAAATCCAGCCCATGATTCTTGCTATGCCATCTGATGGATTATTTGGTGATGGTAGTGCTTATTTACCACATTTAAATTCAAATTACGAAAAATGGATTGCCAATGATGTCATTGATGCGACTATTGAATTGATTCCTCAAGCAAGTGAACAATCAAAGTTATTTATTGCAGGACTTTCTATGGGAGGGTTTGGTGCTTTGCGAATTGGTATTAAATACCATGAAAAATTTTCAGGAGTTTCTGGATTATCTTCCATTACCGTTTTAGATGAGATGAAATTATTTGTTGAAGAAGATTTATCTTTATATAAGCAGGAAGATGCAGAGAATAATTCAATAATAGAAACTATAAAAAAGTATAGAAAAAATTTACCACCATTTCGTTTTGATTGTGGTAATGAAGATTTACTAATTGAAGGAAACAGAACCTTGCATAAAGAATTAGTAAGTTTAGGTATTGAACATACTTATAAAGAAAATTCGGGTAAACACGAATGGATTTACTGGGAGACTCACATAAAAGAAACGATACAATTTTTTGATTCGATTCTTTTAATAAAGAAAAAGGTAATATAGTTTAATTTTTGGATAATAAAAGGTGTTTTTTAAAGAGTTAATCTCACGTACTTTGCAAAATGAGGTGTTTTTTTATAAAAAAATAACTTGTAAGATTGATTTGGAAATAAACTATTTTTTGAAAAGCATGCTTAATTAGAGGTATTTGAAGTTGATTGAGCTATAAAAATAAATAAATGGAAAAAAGTAAACTTAGCGATCCGTTTGAAAAAGCAAGACTTGAAAAAGGTTTTGGTGAAATGAATGATCAAAACGATCCGGTAACTATGCTTTTAAGGCTAAAAGATGTACGTAAAGGAGCCCATAATTGGAAAGCATTTCAATCTGGAGCAGAGCCTGGCCGTATAGTTGTGCCATCAGAAGTAAATATTCGTGATGTACGTCAAATACCTTTTGAGGTAGATCCACCTGAACATAAAAGTTACCGAGATTTAGTCGAGCCATGGTTTAAACGTCCATTAGAAGATGCCTATAAAGAAAAGCTAACTGCTCAAATTAGTGAAATTGTTGACGAAATGTTAAGCAAGGATACTGTAGAGGTAGTTTCAGGTTTTTCATTACGATTACAATCTAGAGCGCTTACTTTATTATTGAATACATCATACGAAGAAGCCGAAACCTGGATAAGCTGGGGAACTCATGTTTTTCGCAGTGAAGGTGAAGCCTTAGATGGAGATAAAGCAAATATTTTATATGATTATATAGATGCTCAAATTGATAAAGCTATTGATAATCCGGGTAACGATCTATATTCAAAATTAATAGCATCTGAAGTTAATGGTAAAAAATTAACTAAAGAAGAAATAAAAGGAGTAATGATACTCACTTTTGCAGGGGGGCGTGACACGGTAATTAATGCGGTAACCAACTCGATAGCTTATTTTGCTGAACATCCAGAATCATTAGAAAGGATAAAAAATGAACCCGAAATTACAGGTAAAGCTGTTGAAGAATTAATTCGATATTTTGCTCCGTTAACTCATATGGGGCGTGTAGTAACTAAGGATACTCAAGTATGTGAACATGCCGTAAAAGCAGATGCTCGTATTTCATTATGTTGGGCTTCGGCAAACAGAGATGCTTCAGTTTTTGAAAACCCAAATGAAATTGTATTAGATCGAAAATTAAATCCACATGTAAGTTTTGGTTTCGGAACACATAATTGTTTAGGAGCAACACATGCACGTCAAATCATGAAAATCTTATTAGAGACTTTGGCCAACAAGGTAAAATCAATAGATATTATAGATTTTAAAGAAAATATTGAAGATTTAGACCAATTTGAGCGTAAAGTAGGCTATGATAGCATACATGTAAAATTTAATTCTCTTTAATAAAATAAAGGCTTTTATACCGTTTAAAATAAAATAATTATGGCAAAAATAACTTTTATAACAACCGATAATGAATCCATTACTTTAGAAGGAACAAGTGGTTCGGTAATGCAATTAGCAGTAGATAATGATATTCCAGGGATCGATGGTGATTGTGGAGGTGTATGTTCATGCGCAACATGTCATGTACATGTTAAACCTGAACATATGGAAAAAACAGGAATGGCAAGCGAAATAGAAAACGATATGCTAGAACTGGATGATAATGTAAATGAATATAGTCGTTTATGTTGCCAGTTAGAAATTAGTGATGTCCTTGATGGTGTAGAGCTTCAAGTAGCAGAAAGAGATTGATAAAATAGTATAAAAGTTATGTCCCAAAATTTTTCAGAAAACAAAACTTGTGTAGTCATTGGAGCCAGTCACGGAGGAGTTAATTTTGCCTTTTCTTTGCGTAAAGAAGGTTGGGAGGGTCGAATCCTTCTTTTTGATAAAGACCCCGTATTGCCATACCACCGTCCGCCACTTTCTAAAGCCTATTTGACTAGTGCCGATGCTATTGAAAAAAATGCATTGAAATCAGCTGAAAGTTATCAAAAATCTAGGATTGAATTAAAGTTGGGACATAGCGTAAGTATGGTTAATCGATCTGAAAAAAATATCACATTAGACAATGGCGATGTTCAAGCTTATGATACCTTAGTATTAGCTACGGGAGCACGACCAATTATTCCGCCAATTGATGGGTTAAAAGAAGCCTCTAATGTGTTTGCTTTACGTACAGCAAACGATGTTGAACAAATACGTAAGGCAATGAATGCCGAAGGCTCACAAAAAAATGTAGTAGTTATTGGAGGTGGATACATTGGATTAGAAACTGCCGCTTCATTAAAAAAATTAGGCGCAAATGTTACTGTGCTTGAACGCGAAGAACGTATTTTGGCACGTGTTACGGCTCCCGAAATGTCTGACTTTTTTGAAAAACTACATGCTGCAAACGATGTAGCTGTATTGACCAATAAAAATGTAGTAGCGATAACAAAGGATGGAGCCTTAAATCGAATAGAATGTGCCGATAGCACAAGTTACGAAGCTGATATAATTATTGTAGGAGTTGGGATTCATGTGAATTTGGAATTAGCCAAAGAAGCTGGATTAGAAATAGAAAACGGAATTAAAGTTGATCAAGAGGCTAAAGCAGCTACAGATATATATGCTATTGGCGATTGTACGTATCATTATAATCCGCATTATGATCGTTTTATTAGGTTAGAGTCCGTTCAAAATGCAGTAGATCAGGCTAAAATAGCCGCAGCCGCTATATGTGATAAAAAACCAGTTTATAATACCATACCTTGGTTTTGGTCGGATCAATATGATGTTAAATTACAAATGGTTGGCTTGTCTACTGGTTATAATAAATTGGTAAAACGAATTGAAGAGGGAGCAGCCAATAAATTTTCTATTTGGTATTTTAAAGATGATGAATTGTTAGCTGTTGATGCTGTAAATAATGCTAAGGCTTATGTGTTGGGGACTAAATTTATTAAAAATAAAAATACGATAGATCAACTAAAATTAGCTGATCCCAATAGTGTATTTAAGCCAGCAAACTTAATACTTGAATAGTAATTAATTTAAAAATTTAAGCGAAATACAAAGTCAGGAGTAAAGCGTAAGGAGGTAATATTATTAGGTTTTATCCTACTAATGATATTATTATCATTCTCATTAACGACCACTCTAAATTCTTGACCTATTTCATTTTTTCGATTGTAAATATTACGCAAAGCTACACCCAGTAGCCCTGTTGTTTTTTTTGAGTTTCCTAAAGAGAAGCGATACGTGGCAGAGGCATCAAGACGGTGATAGTTTTTTGTAAAACGTTCCGAATTTAAACCATCGGGGCTAATAGTTATAAGGGCATTATCAAAGACTGTATTATTAGTAAATTCAGTAAATGGTAGGGCTGTAGCATAATTCCAGCCCAATGAAAAATCAAATTTTTTAACTTTTAGTGTTTGAGATATATTAAAAACATGCGTTTGATTAAAGCTATTAGGAAAAGTGTTTTCTTGAAAAATTGGTATAGAGGCCGCTGAAGTGTTCCATGAATAGCTTAACCAAAAACGGTAATTTTGAATTCTTTTTTTAAGTAAAAAATCAATACCCCAGCGTTTTTCGGTTGAATTGATAAAAAAATCATCTGTGATATCTGCAGCTAGCAATAAAAAATTAGAGGTAAATGAAGTGTCATTTAAATTTTTGTAGTACCCTTCTAAATCAATATTCCAGCCTTTTTTGTCATACAATAAGCCTAGCGTAAATTGTTGACTTTTGGTAATTTGTAATTCTCTTAAATCCGGATCTCCTTTTCCTTCTGCTATAATCCATAATTGATCACCATTAGGTAAGCTAGCAATACCATCAAGATCATTCGTTTCACTATTAAAGGTGTCTAATTGAGTTATTTGTTGGTTTTTAAGTTCAAAAGAGGTAGTTAGCCTTAGGTTTTTTAAAAATTCTATGGAGGCAAAAATCCGAGGTTCAATAAACAAACGATTACTACTGTTGTTTAACAATGAATTTCGTAGGCCTAAGCGTAGGTAAGCTTTTTTTGAATCATAAATATATTCATTGTAAAAGGTATGATTAGTGCTTATTGCTGTTATGGTGTCATTAAATTCGTCATCTTCAAATGCATCAGTAAATGTAGTAAACATAAAGTTTTCGGTCTGGTTGTAAATAAATTGATAGCCAAATTTTAGAAGATGCTTGTTTTTAAATTTCATATCCAAAGAAAATTCACCACCAGAATCATTAAGGGTGTTTTTGAGCTTATGAATAAATTCAAAATTTCTGGAATTTCTTTGAAACAACAAATTGTAATCAAACTCGTATAATGAGGTGTTTAAACTAAGTTTATGAGAAATAAAAGCATTGTATTTTTTTGTCCAACTAAGACTAGCTCCAAAATTTTGAGTTTTTAATTTATCTCTAGTGTTGAATTGGCTAATATTGTCATTTTGATTGTTTCTAAAATTATCTAGTGTATTTCGAATAAGAATGGAGCTAAAGGTAATATTATTTTTAGTGTTTGGATTCCATAAAAATTTTAGATTAGTGTCCGAAAAATTTAGCAAATCATCACGGTCACTATTTTCATTACCGTTTTCGGGTAGGGTGGCTCTAGTGTTTTGGAATACTTTTTCATTCAAATTTCTAGATACTATATTATTGTAAATGTCTGTGGATGATCGGCGTCCAGCAATTAGTAATCCAGCTTTTTTTGATAGCGGAATTTTAGTATATATATCGGCATGAGTAAGATTAAAACCGCCTCCAATTTTAAAGCCTTCAGTTAAATCATTATCCGAAGTTATATTAACTACACCAGAAATACGATCGCCGTATTGCACACTTGTGCCCCCTCTATATACTTCAACACTATTAGTTATATATGGGTTAAATGTTGATATTTGATTAAAAAAGTGACCCGTATTGTAAATTTTAATACCATCCCAAAGTATTAGATTTTGATCTGGTGAACCCCCTCTAATGTATAAACTTGCTGGGTCTTCAGTAGGGCTACTCACACCAGGTAATAATTGGGCACTTTGTAATACATCGGGCTCTACTAAGCCAGGTAAAATACGTAAGTCTTTAGTGGATACATATATGGAGGCGTCTTCTTTTTTGAATATTCCTTTAGTTAAGTATTCTTCAATAATAACATCGTTTAAGGCTTCAACTTTAGGGTTTAAGTATATAGTAGCACACTTTGTAGCGATAAGTTTTTTAGCAATTATTGTTTTGCTTTTATAGCCTAGATAGCTTATGCTAATGCTATCTTGTTGTTTTGCATCAACATAAAAAAAGCCATTAGCATCTGATAGCGTAATAGCTTTATTATTTTTTAAAATAGTAGCTTGTGAAAGTTCAAAATTGGATAATTGATCTACTAATTTACCGCAAACAGTATAAGTGTTAGTATTTAATACTAATATATAATTTAAAGGGTCAATTTTTTGAAGTTCATAATCCGTTTGTTCGTTTATTAGCGCTGTAAAACGAATTATAGAAATTTCATCAATAATGGTATCAATACGAAGCGATAAATTTTTTATGACTTGAGGGTCATATGAAAATTTAAGTGATTGCTTATTCTGAAAATGCTGGATGGCGCTTTCTAAACTTATTTGGGTAACAGTATTTTCCTTTTGTGAATAGCCCCAAAAGCAACTACATATTAAAATTATAAGTATTTTAAAACGATTCACTACTCCTTTAATACAATTTCATTAGCATTTACAAAGGTATAGTTTATATTTAAAGGAGTAAAACATGTTTTTAAGGCATTTTTTAAGTGTTTATGTGTAAAAAAACCAGTAAATGTTCTTTTGGTATTAATGTTTTTACTGTTAATTTTAATATTGTATTGACGTTCCAATTCGCTTATCACGTCTTTCAGGGAAGCTTCAGTAAAAGCACTATTACCTTGAGTCCATTCGGGTGTTTTGGCAGTTATAGTAAAAGGAAGGAGCTGATTGTCTCTATTATTTTTTACTGCTTTCCCTTTAGTTAAAATAACCGATTTTGTATTGTTTTGTACTTGCACTTTTCCTTCAAAACAGCGAACATTTAATTTGTTATTTCGTGAAAAAACATCAAATTGGGTTCCTAAAACGCTTATGGTTCCATTATTGGTATTCACAGAAAATTTTGAGCCTTTAGCTACTTTAAAAAAGGCTTGTCCAGTTAGTGATAGTTTTCTTGTTTTATTAAAAGAATCTTTATTGTAACTAATAGAACTTTCTGCATTTAATGTAATCACGGAATGGTCGGGAAGTACGTGTTCCTTATTTTCGGCCATTGCTGTACTTATATGTATTTCCGAAGATGAAAATAGATTGCCACCAATAGTAAAAAGCATTAAAATTGCCGCACAAGCTGCCGCAAGGTATACCCATGGGCGAAATTTTATAACTTTTGGCTTTTGCTTTGTATAGGTTTTGTTAAATTCTTTTTGCTTTAAAAATTCTTGATCTACGTCAAATGAAGTAGCTTTAAATTTTTCGGCACCCTTTAAAATTTCGGTATAGGCAGCAAAGTCTTCTGAATTTTCGATACGTTTTTTTTCTTTGCTTGTCAAATCGCCCTCTAGCCAACGCGCTAAAAGATTATTTAGGTTATTATCGTTTGACATGATTTTTATTATTTAAAATAAGGTTTACTACTTGATGCTACTAAATTTTTATATTTTTCAGAGTTTATAAAAGAAGACTCTTCTTCAAAAGTTAGTTGCCTGTAAATCCACTTTGTTAAAAATTCGTTTTCAGTATAATTTGTTATTAGATTCATCCTATTTAACTTTTAAATATTAGGGATCGTTTTTTTTATATTTATCAATGCTTGTTGCATTCTTTTTTCTACAGCTTTTACTGTTATGTCAAGTAACTCTGCAATTTCTTTGTATTTTTTTTTCTCAACTCGACTTAGTAAAAAAACTTCGCGCTGGCCTTCTTTCAAATTGTTAATAGCTTTTTCTAATCGCATCATAAATTCCTTTTCTTCCATTTGGTAATGGGGCGACTCATAGGTGCGATCACTATTGTTGCTTGACTTTTCGTAATTTAAAACTACTTTTTTATGCTTTACATCATTTAAGCTAAAGTTGTTTGCTACTTTGTACAAAAAACTTTTTGCGCTGGTAAAATTAACTGAGGCACAATTAATCCACAATTGGGCAAAACTATCTTGCACCATATCTTTAGCTTTTTCCATATCGCCATATTTATAAAACAAATGCTTGTAAATTTTATCTGCATATGATTTATATAATTGTTCATATATTTTTTCTTCGCATATACTGACGTTACCTTCAGCCATATAATTTAGTGTTTTGTGTTATTTACTCGAATGTTTTATAATTCAAGTTAAATTTTTTTTAATATGCTTACCAGGAATATCCTATCTTGAATTTTATAAATAAAGTACTGTCTAATTTGTCATATGATTGATCAATAGTAATTAGTTGGTAGTCTAGCCTTTGCCTAAAGTTATTCCATTTTTTATAATTCATTGGTATCCAGATGTAGCTATTACTGCAAGTTTAAATTTTTCATTTTTGTTTTTATAGTTATCGATTATAAGACAACTATAAAATGATTCACCCTAAAATAATTTTTTGAATATTTTTAATTGGAGTTACATTTATTGCAAATACCAGAAAGTAGTATTTGCATTTTATCAATAGTAAAATCAGGAAGTGTTATGGTTATTTCTTCATTTAAATGTTGACAGGTAACATTTTGACAAATGGAACATTTAAAGTGAACATGGTCATGGGCATGAGTGTCTACGGTACAATTGCTTCCGCATAAAGCGTAATAGGTTTCATCTTTATTTGTAAGTGCTTTATGTATTATTCCTCTGTCCAATAATGTTTGAATGGTGCGGTATAAGGTAACACGGTCAGTATTTTTTAACTGTTCTTGTATTTTTGCATACGGAATAGCACTCTCAAAATTTTTGATAATTTGAAGTAATTCCACTCGTGTAGCAGTTGCTTTTAAATTACGATTGCTTAGTAGTTTTTTTACAAAATTTAAGTGCGTATCCATTTTAAAAAGTTAATTGTATTCCAATACTTGTGTTTATGCCTAAATTATCGGCAAAATAGCAGAATCTGTTTAAATAATGGATATCGGTTGTGTTTAATATGTGGTTTTTTTGACTCGTTATTCGAAGCCTAGTTTTGTGAAGTTGAATACCTGTAAAAGTAAAAATCAAATAGGGTGAATTCGATGTGAAAAAAAGAGATTAATTCGAGTGAAATTCAGCAAGAATTTTATATTGAGAATGATTCGTATTGATAATTTTGGGAGTAACTTTGGATTGCGGGGTATATTTTTTTTTAAATTAAAGGACTACCAGAGTTCCTTTTAAAGAAGTTAAGGTAAAGTTGATGAAAGTCATTACCTACTTCTTGATTAGGAACTACCGGGTCGTCGCTTTTGCTTGAAGTACATAATACTGCAAGCACACACACAATGTTAAAAAAATAATTTTGTTTTTACAGCAAATTAATTAACTGTCTATTTTTACTATTCGAAAATACTTTTTTATTGCAACACTGTTGCAATAAAAAAGTATTTTTTTGAAAAATTTATAATTTTAAGGCTTAATAGGCTGTATTTTGAATTATAACGTGAGTTGGAAATAAAAAAAGAGGTCAGTTTTAGTAAAATTCAACAAGAATTTTATATCGAGAATCCTCCTTTTCGATACAGTTTTCTATCGAAAATCAGTTGCATTTATAATTTTGGTAATTGAATAAAATTATGTCGAACTCTGGTTTATAATATGCATTCAGTTTTTTATACCTGAGGAGTTTTGCTTTTGTATGAAGTATTTTTATCCTTGAGAGGCGTATTCAGAGAATAGCCTGATTCTCAAAAATTATACATAAAAAATCCAAAATTTGATAAATTCAAGTTTTGG
>CANLCT010000054.1 GCA_947489195.1 uncultured Aquimarina sp.
AACCATGGAAAGGCTTATCATTGCTGGTGTCAATCATCGATGGAATGAACTTTAGGTGTGATTAAGGATAAGCATATTAACTTTTTAAGTGTTTTAGATAGTATGTCTTAATTTTATAAATTATTATAAAGTGTAATTGTTATTTTTTACAATAAGTATAATGACAAGATTATTAAAGTTTTATTAATTTTTTTTGAGTTGTTTTCTTACATATTTAAGCATACTTTAGCGCCACCAAAAATGGTTATTTTAAAAACTGTAAGACATTCTATTTATGACTAATGAACAATTAGCCTTATTAAAATCTTCTAAAATACTTGTTACGGGAGCGGCAGGTTTTATTGGATCAAATTTATGCGAAGCTTTACTAAAGATAGGTAGTACTGTTGTCGCTTTTGATAATTTTGCTACTGGGCATAAAAAAAATATAACTCCATTAGAAGTAAACTCGAATTTTACCTTTATTAAAGGAGATATTAGAAATTTAGATGATTGTCAAAAGGCATCTAAAGGTGTAGATTATATTTTACATCAAGCAGCACTAGGATCTGTACCTAGGTCAATTAATGATCCTATTACTACAAATGATGTAAATGTAGGAGGCTTTTTAAATATGTTAGTTGCTGCTCGAGACAATAATGTTAAGCGTTTTATCTATGCAGCAAGTTCTTCAACATATGGAGATTCAGTTTCCATGCCAAAAGTTGAAGATAAAATAGGAAATCCATTATCTCCATATGCAATTACTAAATATGTTAATGAGTTATATGCTACTAACTTTAAGAAAACGTATGATTTAGACACAATTGGTTTACGTTATTTTAATGTATTTGGACGTAAGCAAGACCCTAACGGAGCTTATGCTGCGGTTATACCAAAATTTGTAATGCAATTAATGAAACATGAATCACCTGTAATAAATGGTGACGGCTCTTTTTCTAGAGATTTTACTTATATAGATAATGTGATTCAAATGAATATGTTAGCTATGGTTTCTGATAATTCAGAATCATTAAATAATGTGTATAATACGGCTTTTGGTGAGCGAACGACTTTAAATGAACTGACTTCACTTTTAAAAGAAAACTTATCGGTATATGATCCGAAAATTGCTGAAGTCGAAATAAAATTTGGAGAAGAGAGAAAAGGAGACGTTCCACATTCATTAGCATCAGTAGATAAAGCTAAATCATTATTAAATTACAATCCTAAGTTTGATATAAAAGCAGGTTTAAAAGAAGCTGTTGATTGGTATTGGAAAAATTTAAAATAAAAATAGATTATGGCAGACATAAGTATAGCAGTGATCGGTTTAGGATACGTAGGTTTACCACTGGCAAGACTTTTTGCTACTAAATACTCAGTAGTTGGTTTTGATATTAATGAATCTAGAGTTAAAGAATTACAATCTGGAACAGATGTGACCTTAGAAGTAACAGATGATGTTCTGAAAGCAGTATTAAAAAACTCTGCGAATGATCATCAGGGTTTATATTGTTCTAATAATTTAGAAGATATTAAAAATTGTAACTATTATGTGGTTACAGTTCCAACTCCTGTCGATAAAAATAATCGACCAGATTTAACTCCTTTATATAAATCAAGTGAAACTGTAGCACAAGTACTAAAAAAAGGAGATATTGTTATATATGAATCGACTGTGTATCCAGGAGTTACCGAGGAGGAATGCATTCCAGTTTTAGAAAAAATAAGTGGCTTGAAATTTAATCAAGATTTTTTTGCAGGCTATTCTCCCGAGCGAATTAACCCAGGAGATAAGTTACATACTGTTGATAAAATACTTAAAGTGACTGCTGGTTCTACTCCAGAAATTGGAAAAAAAGTTGATGCACTTTATAAATCAGTAATTACAGCAGGAACACACTTAGCACCAACAATTAAAGTGGCGGAAGCAGCAAAAGTAATTGAAAATTCTCAACGAGATATTAATATCGCTTTTGTAAATGAGTTAGCCAAGATTTTTAATTTGATGGATATTGATACCCATGCTGTATTAGAAGCAGCGGGTACAAAATGGAACTTCTTACCATTTAAACCAGGCTTAGTTGGAGGGCATTGTATTGGAGTAGATCCTTATTACTTGGCACAAAGAGCACAAGAATTTGGTTACCATCCAGAAATTATTTTAGCAGGTCGTCGATTAAATGATAGTATGGGACAATATGTGTCATCGGAAGTTATTAAACTGATGTTAAGTCATGATATTCGAATTAAAGGAGCTAACATTTTAGTACTAGGAATTACATTTAAAGAAAATTGCCCAGATGTTAGAAATACTAGAGCTGTAGATGTGATTAATCATTTACAAGATTACGGAACAAATGTTACTATATACGATCCATGGGCAAGTACTGATGAGGTAAAACATGAATACGGTTTAAGTACTGTAAATAGTTTGCCAAATCAAAAATTTGATGCAATAGTATTAACTGTAGCACATAAAGAGTATTTAGAATTAGACTTAAAATCATTATTAATACCCAATGGAGTTTTATACGATGTTAAGGGAATTTTAAAGGGAAAAGTTGATGGAAGGTTGTAATTATTTGCTTAATACTTAGTAAAATTACATTCAATACTAATTAAAATAATCAAGATTTGAGTCAATTAAAAAAAGGAGCTATTTTGTCCTATGTCACTATATTTTTAACAAATATTGTTGGCTTGCTACTTACTCCTTTTATTATAAAAAGTTTAGGTCAATCAGAATATGGTTTATATATACTATTAGGGTCATTTGTAGGATATATATCATTATTAGATTTTGGACTAAGCAATACCATAGTTAGATTTGTAGCCAAATATCGAGCGAATAAAGATGAGGATGGCGAAAAGAATTTTTTAGCCACTGTTTTTTTAATTTACATTGTAATATCATTTTTTGTATTGATATTAGGTTCTTTAGCCTATTTTAATGTAGAAGCTATTTTCGGAAGCTCGCTAACACCCGAAGAACTTGAAAAAGCAAAGATTTTAATGCTTTTATTAGTGTTAAATATGACTATAACTTTGCCAGGTCAGGCATTTACAGGAATTTGTAGTGGTTATGAAAAATTTGTTTTTCCAAGATTGGTGAATATAATTAGATATGTAATTCGATCAATATTAGTAGTTGCAATATTATTATATGGAGGTAAATCTATTTCAATAGTGGCTATAGATACTTCATTAAATATATTGATAATTTTTGTAAACATGTATTATGTTTTAAAAGTTATGAAGGTTAAAATAAAGTGGATTACTTTCGATAAGGAACTGATTCACACTATTTTTAGTTATTCTGTTTGGATTTTTGTTTTTGCAATGATAGGACAGTTGTTTTGGAAATCAGGACAAATGATTTTAGGTGTAACTATAAGTACTGAGGCCGTTGCCATATTTGCAATTGGAATTGTTTTAAGTGGATATTTTGGAGCTTTTGCAGGGGCAATTAATAGTGTCTTTTTACCAAAAGCTACTTTTATGATAGAGGAAAAAAGCTCTAGAAAAGAATTAACAGATATGTTTATTAAAGTGGGAAGAATTCTAACTTTTCTATTAATTTTTATTTGGGCAGAATTTATCCTTTTTGGTCAGGATTTTATTGAATTATGGGTTGGAATAGAATATAAAGATTCTTATTTAATATCCGTAGTAATAATGACTGCTTATATTTTACCACTAGTTCAAAACTTTGCAAATTCATTAATTGAAGCTACAGGTAAATTTAAGTTCAAAGCAAAAGTATATTTTATTACTATCTCATTAGGAATTCTGTTAGGGGGAGTGTTATCTCCTTATTATGGTTATTGGGCAATTACTTGGAGTTATTCTGTTTTTTGGGTGATATCTCAAATAATAATGAATTGGTATTTTGATAAAGAATTAAATTTAGATATGAAAAGTTTTTTTAAAGAAACTTTTGGTAAACTGATTTTTGTTTTATTAATTTCTTTAGGTATAGGGTATTTCATAAATAATTTGTTCGCATCTAGTTGGGGTTATTTTATGTTGAAAGCGTCATTATTCGCTACAGTATATTTGGGAATGACATATTTTTTTGTGCTAAACGAGTATGAAAAAAAACTTTTTTTAAAATTTAAAAGATAATATGAAAAGAAAGGTACTTACATATATATCAAAAAAAATTGCAGCTTTGTATTGGGGCTATTTAAAAAAAGAGATTGATGATTTTGTTATAAACTCTCAAAAGCCTCATTTTAAATTTTTAGGGAAAAATGTAGTATTCAAAGCTGGAGGAACTATTTATCATCCTGAAAAATTAGAAATTGGAAATCATGTTCGTGTAGGTGATAATTGTTTTATTATGGCTATTGGCGGAGTAAAAATAGGAGATGGAACGGTAATTAGTCGAAATGTATGTATACATTCGGGAAATCATAGTTATAAATCTGGTGATTTAGTGCCTTATGATGCTACTTACGATAAAAGAAAAACGACTATAGGTAAGGCAGTTTGGATTGGTCAAAATGTAAATATCCTACCAGGAGTTTCTATTGCTGATGGAGCAATAATAGGAATGGGCACTACAGTTTCTAAAGATGTAGGTATAGGTGAAATAGTAGTTGGAAAAGGACAACGTACTTTAGCAGAAAGAGATATAGAGAGTTTAAAAAAAATGATTTCTAGCGATGCCTATTTTTCTAAAAAGCACCCTAATTTATAGTATATGTTGGTATCAGTAATTATTCCTACTTATAAAAGAAGTTTACGATTACCTATTGCAATTGATAGTGTACTTAAGCAAACATACAAGTCGATTGAAATTATTGTAGTCGATGATAATAATGATGATGAGTTTAGGAAGGATACAAAACATATGTTGCAATCATATATTGATAAACAACTAATCAGGTATGTAGCACATAAGTTTAATCAAGGTGGTTGCGCGGCAAGAAATACAGGCGTTTTTCAAGCAAATGGAAAAGTAATTGCTTTTTTAGATGACGATGATTTTTATGAACCAAATAAAATTGAAGAACAATTAAATTTTTTAAATCAGAATGAATCACTAGATGCTTGTATGTGTTCCATGTTTAGAATTGATGAACATAGTAAACAAATTATTTCTAGAGAAAATAAGGCAAGAGGAGTAACATTGAGTGAAGCCATTTTAGATGGGAATTTGTTTACTTCAATGCTTTTAATAAAAAAAGATGTATTTATTAAACTAAATGGTTTTTCAGAAATACCAAGATTTCAAGATAAGTATTTTCATTATAAATTTTTAGAGCAGGGCTATAAAATAGATGTATTAGATAAACAACTCTTGACTTTAGTAGAACATAATGATTTTAGAATATCATTATCTGCAAGCAATAAAATTACTGAAGCTTTAAATGAATTACATTTTTTCGAAAGAAAACATAAATCTCTTTTTTCTAAAAAAGAGTGGAACTATATTTTGCATAGGTGGTATTATAAAAAAGCATATACACTTTGTCAAGGAAATTTATGGCAAAAAATCGAAGGTTTTTTAAATATTTTAAAGTCACTTAAATATTATACCGGAGATTTTAACGTAACCAAAATAGCAATTAAAACACTGATGCCTAATTTTATATTAAATTATAAAAACAAGTAAATTATGATACCTAAAATTATACATTTCTGCTGGTTGAGTAACGATGAATACCCACCACTCATACAAAAGTGTATCGATACTTGGAAAGAGAAATTACCTGATTATGAGTTTATCCATTGGGATACTAATAGGTTTAAGTTAGAAGATAATATATGGGTAAAACAAGCATTTGAAACAAAAAAATATGCTTTTGCGGCTGATTTTATTCGTTTGTATGCTGTTTATAACTATGGAGGTATTTATTTAGATACTGATATTGAAATTGTTAAAAGTTTTAATGATTTATTAGAACGGCCTTATTTTGTAGGAGCAGAAGGTGAAGGTATTATTGAAGCAGGCGTTTTCGGTGCAGAAAAAAATGCTGATTGGTTGAAAAAATGTTTGGATTATTATGAGGGTAAAGAATTTATAAAAGATGACGGAACATTTGATACATTAACATTACCAAGAATAATGATGTCTCAAATTAGTCAAATCAAAACATTTAAAGAAGTAGGGCCAAATGATATCAATTCAAAGCAACAACATATCGATAATGATATGATTTATATGTTTCCTAAAGATTATTTTTGCGCAAAAAACCATGGGACAGGGGTAATTGAAAAAACAGCAAATACGTATTCGGTTCATCATTTTGCGATGTCATGGCTTCCAAAAAAGCGTACATTTTTACCAAATTTGAAAAGAAAATTAATGTCAATTTTTGGTGTCAACACTATTAATGGATTGATTAAAATTTTAGGATTAAAAAAACTAAAAAAATAAAATGTTATTTAACTCTTTCGAATATTTAATTTTTTTACCAACGGTATTTGTACTTTATTGGTTTGTACTCAACAAAAATTTGAGAATACAAAATGCATTATTATTATCTGTAAGTTATCTTTTTTATGGTTGGTGGGATTATCGATTTTTGGCATTAATAATTTTTAGCTCTTTTGTAGACTATTATTGTGGTTTGGCTATAGATAAAACATCATCAAGTAATATTCGTAAAAGGTGGTTAACTATCAGCATGCTTGTCAATTTAGGTTTTTTAGGAGTATTTAAGTATTTTAATTTCTTTTCTAAGTCCTTATCAGAAAGCTTTAGTTCACTCGGGTATGAGCTAGATACATTAACATTAGATATTATTCTTCCGGTTGGTATTAGTTTTTACACCTTTCAAACCATGAGTTATACTATTGATATTTATAGAAAAAAGCTAGCACCAAGTAAAGATATTATTGCTTTTTTTGCATTTGTAAGCTTTTTCCCTCAATTAGTAGCAGGACCTATTGAAAGAGCTACAAATTTATTGCCCCAGTTCTATAAAAAAAGAAAATTTAGTTACGAAAAAGCTGCTGATGGTTTGAGGCAAATTTTATGGGGGCTTTTTAAAAAAATTGTAATAGCTGATAACTGTGCTCAAGTAGTTAATCAGGTTTTTGATAATTATATGGATTTAAGTGCAAGTTCCCTTTTGTTGGGAGCAATATTTTTTGCATTTCAGATTTATGGAGATTTTTCTGGCTATTCGGATATAGCCATTGGAACATCTAGATTGTTTGGTTTTAATCTAATGCAAAATTTTGCTTTCCCTTATTTTTCAAGAGATATAGCTGAATTTTGGAGACGTTGGCATATTTCCTTGTCCACATGGTTTAGAGATTATGTTTATATTCCTTTAGGCGGTAGTAGAGGAGGGATATCTATGAAAATTAGAAATACATTTATAATTTTTATTGTAAGTGGGTTTTGGCATGGAGCTAATTGGACTTTTGTAATTTGGGGTTTTTTAAATGCACTTTATTTTTTACCATTATTGTTGTTGAATAGAAATAGAACCCATACTAATGTGGTTGCCGAAGATAAATTGATCATTAGTTTTAAAGAGTTTTTACAATTGAGTAGCACATTTTTATTAACTGTTTTAGCTTGGATATTTTTTAGGGCCACTACTATAATTGAAGCTTTTAGTTATATAAAAAGAATGTTTAGTTTATCATTATTTAGTTTACCATCAATCGATATCAAGCCTTTATTATATATAGGAATTTTAGTAATAATTGAATGGTTTCAACGTAATAAACAGCATGGTTTGGAGTTAGCTACATTAAAATCTATGCCATTGAGATGGTTAGTTTATACTTTTATTTTTTGTTTGATATTCTTTTTTGGAGCAAAATCTGAATCATTCATATATTTTCAATTTTAAACTAAAATGAAAAAATTGCTAATTAAATCATTTTGTTTTTTTATTGTAGTATTGTTAATTGTTTGGATAACTTTATCTTATTATGGAGGGTATGTTGATTATTTTTACAACAAATTTACGACCCCTAAAGTTAACTCTCTTATTATGGGAGATTCTAGAAGTTTTCAGGGGGTACAACCAAATGAAATAGATTCGTATTTTAAAAATTCAAATTTTAATTTACCTATTTTAAATTATAGTTTTACATTAAATCAAATTGCATATGGAGAACCTTATAATAAAAGTATATTAAAAAAAATAGATCAAACTCAAACAAATGGTTTGTTTATAGTTACAGTACATCCATTTATGCTTTCAAATAGAAGCGGAGGTAATAAAGAGGAAGCTAAAGGAATTTTTTTTGAAGCGGATATGCCTCCCCACAATATGTATAATGTAACTTCTAGTCCTAATTTTGAATATTTTTTTAAAAACTTTAAATATTTTCATTTCAGAGGTATTTTTAGAAAATCATCTAAAACACATAAAAATGGTTGGTTGGAAGAAAAAAATTTGCCAAGCGATTCTACTTTATTAAATCAATGGAAACAAGGACAGATAAAATTGTATACTCGGTATTCTAAAGAATGGGTTAGATCAGAAGAACGATTAATGTATTTGGATGATTTAATTAGTTTTCTCAATAATCATGGAAATGTATTTCTTTTGAGGTTACCAATTTCTGATGAGATGATGGATATAGAAAATAGCTATTGGAGTAATTTTAATGATGAAATGAAAGTGTTAAGTAATAAATATAAAGCACCATATATTAATTTTAATATTTCAAAGCATAGATTTAATACTTATGATGGTATACATTTAGATAAATTTATAGGAGCACCGTTCACTGTAGCTGTATGTGATTCAATAAATAAATATTTAAAAAAATAATTTATAGTTTCCGTATGAATACAACAAATCAGAAATCAATATTACTTATTATGCCATATGGCAGTGTTGGTGGTATGGAACGTTTGGCTTTAAGCTTTTATGCATTTTATAAATCTAAAGGATATACAGTCAAGGCATTGAAGTTTATTAAGTTAGATAATGATATTATTCATTTTGGTGAAGACGAACTTTTCTTAAAAGGATATGATTTTTCATCTATGTCAAGGTTGGAAAGGTTTTCTTTTTATTTCAAAGCACCAGCTTTAATAAAGAAAATTGTTAAGCAATATAAAGTTACACACTCCATAGCCTTTGGAGATATGGCAAATTTATTTAGTTCAGTCTCATTTAGTAATGAATATAAAATTGGAAGTATCCATGCTTTAAAAAGTATAGAGTTTAAGCATACAACTTCATTTCATAAAGTGACTAAGTTAGGTTACAAATCGACTTATAAAAATTTAGATAAATTAGTATGTATTAGTAAGGCAATAAAAGAGGATATGCTTTCTAATTGTGGTTATAAATTTTCTAATATGGAAATAATTTATAATCCTCATAATATTAGTAAACTGGTTGAATTAGGGAATGAATCCATAACAAATGAAGATGAAAAGCAACTTTTTTCAAAAAAAACAATTGTTTTTTTAGGAAGACTATCAGTACAAAAATCTCCTTGGCATTTTATTAAAGCGTTTAAATTGCTTTTAAAAGAGGAACCCAATACAAATCTAGTAATAATAGGTGATGGTGATGCGACTGTTGTATCTCATGTAAAAGAATTGATAAAAGAATTTGAATTAAATGATTCTGTATTTTTATTAGGAAGAAAATCAAATCCTTATAAATATTTAAAAGCAGCAGACGCTCTAGTTTTAAGTTCTCATTACGAAGGTACACCTAATGTTATAGTGGAATCAATTGCTATTGGTACACCCGTGGTATCATCATTTTGTACTAAAGGAATCATAGAATTGATGACTTTGAATGATTATAATGAAACGGCAGATAATATTATTGTAGAATCTGGAATTGTAACACCTAATTTATTTAAAGGAGCATTAGGTATTCCTAATTCAAATGATTTTATCTATGAAGAGAAAAGACTTTGTGAAGCCTTAAAAGAAGTAATTTTAAATAATAATTTTAAGACTAATTTGCAAAAAAACAGATTAGCATTATTAAATAAATTTGACTTAGAGTATGTGTGTAATTCTTATCTAAAACAACTGTGATATGAAAAAATTTATATTCAAATCTTTTATATTCTTTTTTATAGTTATAGCAATAGTGTCTATTATTCTATTGAAATATGGCGGTTATGTTGATTATTTTTATGAAAAATTTACAACACCTAAAGCATCTTCGATGATTATAGGGGATAGTCGTGCATTACAAGGAATTCAGCCACATATTATAGATGGAAATCTGGTAAATTCGGATTTTGATTTACCTGTATTAAATTATAGTTTTACGATTGCACAGAGTCATATAGGGCCGTTATATTCCAAAAGTATTTTAAAAAAATTAAATAAAAACACAAAAAATGGCTTATTTATATTAGCTGTAAATCCTTGGATGTTAGGGTCAAAAAAAGAAAATGATAATTATAAAGGAGAGTTTAAAGAAGTCGGTCAACCACCCCATAATATGGAAAATGTTTCAATGAATCCAAATTTTGAGTATTTTATTAAAAATTTGAACTTTTTTCATTTTAAAGGGATATTTCGACAAAGTTCAAAATTGCATAAAAATGGATGGTTAGAAGAAAAAAACTTACCAAATGACACGACTACTTTTTACAATTGGAAAAAAAATCAACTGCATATTTTTAAAGGGTTTATAAAAAACTATAATGTTTCTTCGTACAGAAAAAAAAGTTTAGACACTTTAGTAAAATCATTAAAAAAACACGGAAAAGTTTTTATGATTAGAACCCCGATCGATAAAGAAATGTTAGCATTGGAAAATAGCTTTTTTAAAGATTTTGACTTATTTATAAATGAAGTTGCATTATCAAACGATATAAATTATATTAATTATACTGTTAATAATTCAAGAAAATATAAAACTTATGATGGTCATCATATAAATAAATATGACGGCGTAGATTTTACAAAATCAATTTGTGATTCAATACAAAATAATATAAAAAGGCTAAGTAATTAGATTGTAACAAGAAGAAGATGATTTTTAATTCTATTCAATATTTAATTTTTTTACCAACAGTGTTTTTACTGTATTGGTTTGTTTTTAGTAAAACCATTAGACTTCAAAATTTTTTACTCTTAATAGTTAGCTATATTTTTTACGGCTGGTGGGATTGGAGGTTTTTATCTCTTATAATTTTTAGTTCTATCATCGATTTTTATTGTGGAATTTTTATAGATAAAGCAATTCAGAAAAAAGATAAAAAAAGATGGTTAACTCTAAGTATGCTTATAAATCTGGGTTTTTTAGGGGTGTTTAAATATTTTAATTTTTTTTCCAATTCATTAGAAGAAGGACTACTTTCATTAGGTTACCAAATAGACGCACTTACATTGGATATTGTATTACCTGTAGGAATAAGTTTTTATACTTTTCAAACAATGAGCTATACTATTGACGTATATCGCGAACAGCTAAAGCCAACTAAAGATCCTGTAGCCTTTTTTTCATTTGTCAGTTTTTTTCCTCAATTAGTAGCTGGACCAATTGAACGAGCTACAAATTTACTACCCCAATTTTATGTCCAAAGAAAGTTTGATCTTGAAAAAGCAAAAGATGGATTAAGGCAGATATTATGGGGACTATTTAAAAAAATTGTCATAGCCGATAATTGTGCTGTAATTGTAAATCAGATATTTGATAATTATACTGATTATAATGGGAGTACACTCTTTATAGGAGCCTTATTTTTTGCATTTCAGATATATGGAGATTTTTCAGGATATTCTGATATTGCTATAGGAACGGCACGCTTATTTGGATTTAATTTAATGCAAAATTTTGCTTTCCCATATTTTTCTCGAGATATAGCTGAATTTTGGCGAAAATGGCATATCTCTTTAACAACATGGTTTAGAGATTATGTTTATATCCCTTTGGGAGGTAGTAGAGGAGGTGTAGGAATGAAGGTTAGAAATACATTCATAATTTTTATAGTCAGCGGATTTTGGCATGGAGCGAATTGGACGTTTATAATTTGGGGATTATTAAATGCATTGTATTTTTTACCACTTTTATTACTAAATAAAAATAGAGTAAATACAAATTCTGTAGCATCTAATAACATTTTTGTAAGACCAAAGGAATTTTTTCAAATAATAGTTACTTTTTTTATAACACTTATTGCTTGGGTATTTTTTAGAGCACCCAATGTAAATTCTGCATTTAGTTATATAGGAAAAATGATTTCTACATCTATAGTATCTATGCCTGAAGTAAGCTTAAAGCCTTTAGTATTTATAATTATTTTGGTTATAGTAGAATGGTTTCAACGTAATTATAAACATGGTTTGTATATTAATGAATTAAAAATGAATAAATTTAGTCGTTGGTTAATTTATTATATTTTGATCATATTCATATTTTGGTTTGGAGCTGAAAAACAAGAGTTTATTTATTTTCAATTTTAATGATGAAACATTTTATTAAACATAGTGTTGTCTTTGCTATAGGTGTATTTCTTCTTGTTTTTATAGGTTTAATACTTCCGAACAATAATCCAGTACGTACTGTAGATTACAGTTTAGTAGCTAAGCATAATTTATTGAAACAAATTAAACAACCGAAAATAGTTTTAACTGGAGGCTCAAATGTTATTTTTGGATTTAATAGTCGAATTCTACAAGATAATTTAAATTATCCAGTGGTTAATCATGCGATACATGCAGGTTATGGTTTGAAATATATTGTAGAAGACCTTTTACAATATGTTAATAAAGGTGATGTCATTATTTTATCTCCAGAATATTCACATTTTATTGATAATAATTTTTATGGAAAAGAACCATTATTGTTTTCGTTAACTGTAAAACCGAGTAATTTAAAATTAATATCGTTGAAACAGTTTGCCAGTATTTCAGAATTTATACCTCAATTTTCTTTTGATAGGATAAAGTCTTTTATTTATAATAATGTCAAAAATTCAAAACAAAATATCAACTCTGGAAAAAATTACACCGAGTTTTCTATTAATAAATTCGGTGATCATTACACGCACTGGGATGATAAAGGTGTTGATTTAAAATTTTACAATTTTAATGGAGAAGTTAATGTTGAAGTAATAGAATTTTTAAATGCTATCAATGATCAAATAGAAAACAAAGGAGCCAGGCTTATTATATCGTATCCGAGTTTATGTAAGTCCACTTACGAAAAGAATAAGAAAACAATTATAGAGATAGAAAATAAATTAAAGAAATACGGTAATTTTAAAATATTAGATACTCCACAAGACCATGTATATGCTGATGAAGTTTTTTATGATACCTCGTATCATTTGACTGGAGATGGAGTTATTGTAAGGTCAAAAAAGTTAGTGGGCGAATTAAAAAAGGAGCTTCAATGATAACTTTAATCCCTTTAGAGCATTATTATTCTATATATGTACATGTATGTCTTTTTTTAGTATTGGCAAACTTAATACATGCATATACTTTGGATATTGATGATTCTAAAAATATTTTGTTTTTAAAAACAGTAGGTTTTGTATTGCTTTTTATCTCTATAGCTTATTTAGGGTTGCGTCCAATAAGTGGTCGTTATTTTGGTGATATGGGAACCTATTCGAGGTATTTTGAAGCCTACACAAATGGGGAATCCGTTAATGTTGATAAGGATTTTGCATTTCATTATTATATGAAATTTGTTTCTAATTTTACTAGTGTATATGGTTTCTTTTTGATTACAGAATTCTTGTATATTTTTCCGATGTATTTAATTTCAAAAGTACATTTTGAAGAGTATTGGTTTTATGCTTTTTTTATGTTTTTAGTATCATTTTCTTTTTATACATATGGTGTAAATGGGATTAGAAATGGAGTAGCTACTTCTATGTTTCTATGGGGATTATGCTATCATCATAAAAAAGTATTAATGGGATTATTTTTTGTTTTAGCGGCGTTATTCCATAAAACACTTTTGTTACCAATAATGGCGTACGTGGTCACCCTGTTTTATAATAAACCTATGACATATATAAAAGCCTGGTTGTTTTCTATACCATTATCATTTGTTATTGGAGGGGCTTTAATAAGTGTTTTTACTGTTTTAGGTTTTGGGGATGATAGATTAGCAGCCTATTTAAGTGAAAATACAAAAGTAGAAAACGTTGGAAAAACAGGTTTTCGTTGGGATTTTATTTTTTATAGCTCATTTGCAGTATTTACAGGCTGGTATTTTATAATAAAAAATAAATTTGAAGATAAGTTTTACAATCAAATTTATGGAGTATATCTAATTTGCAACAGTTTTTGGATTTTAGTTATTCGAGCTAATTTTTCAAATCGATTTGCATATTTATCTTGGTTTTTAATGGCAATTATTATTATATACCCTTTTTTAAAAAAGCATTTTTTTGAATTTCAAGAAGTGGTTATTGCAAAAGTTGTAATAGCCTATTTTTCGTTTACCTATTTAATGTGGCTAGTTTATTACGGCTAATAAAGTTTTAAAATGAAAACACTTACTATTTTTACACCTACATATAATAGATCATATTGTTTGGGGCAATGCTATGAAAGCCTAAAAAGACAAAATAACCAAGATTTTATTTGGTTGATTATTGATGATGGTTCAACGGATGATACTAAAAGTCTAGTCTATTCGTGGATAAAAGAAGATGCGATTACTATTCATTATCATTATCAAGAAAATTTAGGTATGCATGGAGGTCATAATGCTGCTTACAGATTAATTAAAACGGAGTTAAATGTTTGTATTGATTCGGATGACTTTATGCCAGATGATGCAGTGGATCATATTATTTCTTTTTGGAAATCAGTAGAGGAAAAAAAAGGGATAGCAGGTTTTATTGGACTCGATGCTTATAAAAATGGAGAAATAATTGGGAAGGAATTCCCTGAAGAACTAAGGGAAACTACGCTGGAGGATATTTATTATAAGCATAACATTTCTGGCGATAAAAAAATGGTATTGGTTTCAAATATTGTTAAAGAATATGATCCCTATCCAATTTTTGAAGGTGAACGTTTTGTCCCATTAGGCATACTTTACCTGTTAATAGGCAAAGAGTATAAATTTCTTTGTTTAAATAAAGTTTTATGTATAGTGGAATATATGGAAGACGGATCCTCCAGAAATATTGTTAAACAATATTTTAGGCACCCAAAAGGATTTCAATATGCCAGATTAATCACACTTAAACATTCTAATTATTTTAAAGTGAAATTTAAAAACGCCGTTCATTATGTATCTCATAGTATTCAGTTACGTGATTTTAAATTTTTAATCAAAACATCAAAACCATTTTTAACCATTTTAGCAATTCCTTTTGGGATAGTATTGTATGGTTACGTATTATATGTAAATAAAATTAAAAAATGAAAGTATTACAGGTAATAAACTCATTAGGAGCAGGTGGAGCAGAAAAACTTGTAGTAGAAACTTCTTTACTATATGTAAATAAAGACATTGAAATTGATATTTTACTTTTGAATGGAGAAAAAACACCACTGTTTGATAGTTTAGCTACTAATAATACTACTATTCAGGTTTATAGTCTGTTAGGAAGTATATATAATCCATTGAATATTTTTAAAATAAAATCTTTTTTTAAAAACTATGATATTATTCACGCACATTTATTTCCTACTTCCTACTGGGTAGCATTTGCAAATCTGTTTAGTTTTAAAAAGAAACCTATTTTATTTACAGAACATAATACGACCAATAGAAGACGATCAATTTTTATCTTCAAAATGATTGATCGTATTATATACAAACAGTTCAAAAAAACGGTAACAATTTCTAGAGCGGTTGATGTAAATTTAAAGAAGCATTTAGGAATTAGTGAAAAGACAAATCGTATAACAAAAATTAATAATGGAATTGACCTTAAAAAAATTCAACAAGCTATAGCTTATACCAAAGCAGAACTAGGTTTTGAAGATTCCGACAAATTAGTATTGCAAGTAGCTAGTTTTACACCTCAAAAGGATCAAAAAACACTTATAAAAGCTATTCAATTACTACCTAAAACTATAAAATTACTATTAGTAGGAAGCGGTCCTTTAATTGAGGAATATAAAAGTTTTGTAAAGTCTAAAAAAATAGAAGATCGAGTGTTTTTTTTGGAGATCAGAGATGATGTTCCACGTATATTAAAGTCTGTAGATGTAGTGGTGTTATCATCACATTATGAAGGCTTATCTCTTTCTTGTATTGAAGGGATGGCTTCAGGAAAACCATTTGTGGCCTCAAACACGCCTGGGTTAGGAGATGTTGTAGATGGCTCAGGAATTGTTTTTGAAGATAATAATTATAAGGAGCTTGCCGCTATCATTTCAAATTTATTGAGTGATGCTGATTTATATGATAAAATTGTTATTAAATGCATAAAAAAAGCTCAATATTTTGACATTAACCTAATGGTAACATCTTATATTGAGCTTTACAAAAGTTTATCTAACCCTAAATAAGTTATTAGTGCTAAATAATAATCTATTAATTACAATTTAGATTAGTGATATTAATGTTAATCCCATCTGTAGTGGTTTCGGTAATACACTTGAAACGATCGGTAACTGATATATTATGATTGGCAAGGCTTAAATTTTTACATCCCTTATCAAGTCTAATACCATGTGATACAGTAGAGGTAATTGTATTGTTTTTTAAAGTACCGTTTTCCGACTCTACTAATCTAATACCTCCTTGCGTAATGTTATTACCAATAAATTCAAAACCATGGCATTTATTTATAGTAGATGTGTTTTTTGAATTAATAGTATAATTCTGAATAACAAGTTTGTATGACTCTTGACCTGGTTTATTATTAACATTTGTAAATTTTATAGGAGTTCGTGTAACTTCAATGCGATTTTGATTATTTTTTGAATCAGCACCTATTATTACATTATCCATATATTCAACGGTGGCATGAGAAACGATTCCGTCACTATCGCTTCTATCACTTTTTATAACATTATCATAAGCTTTAGAGTCTCTTGTAGATCCAACTGAAATTCCAGTTTTACAGTTGATAAAGTTATTTCCGTAAACTTCTAAATCTTTATTATTCATTACTACACCTATGGCATATCCTCTTACAGTATTCCCATAAACTCTATTGCCAAAATTTCGATCATAACGGTCACTTCTACCTGCAACAATAGCAATCCCTTTTTCCGTCTGTTTTTCTATAATACCAGTTATTTCATTATTTCTAATAATAGTTCCAATAGAAGTTGAATAAGATATGCTGTTTTCAAATTTATTATTTTCTATAGTAACTTTATCACCAGTATGAACAGTTATAGCACCTAAACGACCACCTCGTTCAGTGTTATTTCTTACATAAATATCTTCAGCAACTTCCGAAGGCCCTCTAGGGTCTGACCCTCGTACGGCTTCAACATCAATTCCAAAACCTGGAGCTACTCCTCTAGAATTACTTGTATGAATACTAGCATCAATAAATTCGTTATTATCTATAAAAATATCATGTCCATCAGTAATTGATATTTGATTTCTTCTGCTTCTATAAAATTTATTAAATTGTATAAAAACATCCTTAGATCTTGTATAATGAGGATCCCAAGTATGCCCATGTGCATGAATATCTATACCATCTCCAGTGGCATCCATAAAAGTCATATTTTGAACTATAATATTTTTTGAAGCTGTAATACGTAAAGTATGTCCCCATTCATGTGTTCCGCCATCAGAATAATCGTGTTCATCTCTATCCCCATGTAGTACACCTCCATCTATAGTAACATTATTAACTCTAAAGGTAGCTAATAGAGTAGGTCTTTTAGATCCATTGGGTTGCATTCTTAAATGGGTATCATTTGTCATTTTTAATGTAAAGTCACCTGGTACATTAATAGCAGCATCTGATGGTAAAATATTTGCCTGAGGTTCGTCTACATTGAAAAAGGCATCCATTTTATTAATTAAATATTTTTTAGCACCTAAATTTTTTATAAATAACATGTTTTCTTCAAAAAGATCTCTATTATTTCTAGCTACTTGATTATTGACTCTACCTTCAACAATTTCCCATCGGCTAGGAATAAATTCAAATTCATCTTTGGTAAGTTGAACATTACCATTTAGGTTTAGGGTTGAGCTAAGTAATTCACCATCAATTTCACCATTACCAGCAAAATTTAGAGTTCCATTTTTAACATCACCTCCTTCATGAACCACTGTGGTATTATTAGGAATGTCAATAGTTTGGCCATTAAGATCAACAATACAATCAATAGTAATTTTATTATCAACGATATTTGTCCAATCAAAATCATCACAAGATGCTAAAGGATCCTTTTTAGGAGGTTCGTTAGGTGCATTTACAGGTTTTGTATCCGGTTCATCTTTAGGTTTTTCTTCCGGATCTTTTTCAGGTTCGTCTTTAGTTCCATCAACATTTTCAGGAACGTCTTTTAATAAATCTAATTCTTCAATACTATCTGTACTACAAGAGGCTAAATAAGTAAGAGAAAAAAGTACGAGTAGGTAATAAAATGTGTGTTTCATTTTAGGTTTGTTTTGGTTGAGTATTTTAATTTGTGTTGCAATAACGGTATTTAATCTTAAAAAAATGTAATTGATCGATTAAATACTATGTATTTAGAGGAAAATTAACAATTTTTAATAAAATTAACAATATTTTCCTACAAAATTTAATTCTAAACGAATTTTCTTACAATAACGTTGCGTGGTTAAACATAGTATATATTTTTATAAAATTATTGATATTTATTACTAACAAATTATTATTGTAGGATTTAAAGATTAAAATTATTGGATTATTATAGTAATATGTATAATAGCTATTTAAAAAATAAATAAAACAGACCTCTGCTAAGGTTTTTGTTTTGGAAGTATGACGTATTTTATTAAAAAACTATGTGAATTCTCCAATTTGTAATTAAATAAATTATGATTTATTAGTTATTAATACGTAGTTTGAATAATTGCTAAAAATGATATAATTTTTTGTTAAAGTGGTAATGAAACCATTATTTATATATAATTTTTAAGGAAAAAGAAATTATAAAAAGAAGTTTATTTAAGTATTAATACGTAGTTTTGGAAAAATAAATATTCCCTATGTCATTAATAACTTCTCATAAAACAACATGTTCATATTGTGGTGTCGGTTGTGGTATTATTGCAAGTAAAGATGCAAATGGTGCGATAAGCGTTGAAGGAGATAAAGATCATCCTGTAAATAAAGGTAAACTTTGTTCTAAAGGAATGAATTTACATCATGTAGTACAAGATAAATCAGATCGATTACTTGAGCCTCAAATGCGTTGGAGTCGTAACCATGATCTGCAAGATGTTACATGGGATACTGCTTTAGATAGAGCTGCCGCTGTTTTTGGATCAATTATAAAAAAATATGGGCCTAATAGTGTTGGTTTCTATGTTTCAGGACAATGTTTAACCGAAGAATATTACCTATTTAATAAATTAACAAAAGGATTTATAGGAACCAATAATATTGATACAAACTCACGTTTATGCATGAGTTCGGCAGTTGTTGGTTACAAACAAGCTTTAGGTGAAGACAGTGTGCCAATTGCCTATGCAGATATTGAAGAGGCTGATTTGTTTATGGTTGCAGGAGCTAATCCTGCTTGGTGTCATCCAATACTTTGGCGAAGAGTAGAAGCACATAAAGAAGCAAACCCTAATGTTAAAATTATAGTTGTAGATCCTCGTAAAACACAAACTTGTGATTTAGCAGATTTACATTTACAGCTTTTACCAGGAACTGATGTGGTATTATATAATGCCATTGCACATAGATTGATTGATCGTAAAAAAATTGATAAATCATTTATTGAAAATCATACAGATAATTTTGAACTTATAAAAGAGTTTGTAAAACAAAATAGTTTAAAAGAAGCTTCAAAAATTTGCGGTGTATCTGTTGATGATATAAAGAAAGCAGCAGATATGATTTCTGATGCAAAAGGTTTTATGACACTTTGGGCTATGGGGTTAAATCAAAGTTCAATAGGTGTAAATAAAAATAATGCATTGATAAACCTGTCTTTAATGACAGGCCATATAGGTAAACCAGGTTCTGGACCCTTCTCACTAACAGGTCAGCCAAATGCAATGGGCGGACGTGAAGTAGGAGGAATGGCTAACTTATTAGCGGTACATAAAGATTTAGGTAATGAACAACACCGTAACGAAGTCGCTAATTTTTGGGGAGGCAAAGAAATCTCAGGGAAGCCAGGTTATACGGCAACCCAAATGTTTGATGCCTTAGAAAGTGGAGAATTAAAGGCGATATGGATTGCCTGTACAAACCCTTTAGTAAGTTTGCCAAACTCAAATAAAATTGAAAAAGCGCTAAAAAAAGCAAAATTTGTTGTTGTACAAGAAATTTCAAGTAATGCAGAAACTTTAGAATATGCAGATTTAATTTTACCTGCAGCTGCTTGGGCAGAAAAAGAAGGAACCATGACTAATAGTGAGCGAAGAATTTCTCACTTAAGTAAAGTTGTTGATGCCCCAGGAAATGCATTACCAGATGTGGAAATTATTTGGCGATTTGCCCAAAAAATGGGTTATGAAAGTTTTAACTATTCTAATGCTTCTGAGGTGTATGCTGAGTATGTAAGAATGACAGAGGGTACCTCAATTGATATTTCAGGCTTAAGTTATGAACGTTTGCAAGAAGAGGGTACATTTCAATGGCCTGTTCCTGCTGCAGGACATCCTGGTACGCCACGTTTATTTACAGATAATAAATTTTATACAGATAATGGTAGAGCTAAATTTATGCTACCTAAATTTATTATGCCAACTTCTGAAAATACAACAGAAGATTTTCCTTTGGTATTAACCTCTGGTCGAATTAGAGATCAGTGGCATACACGAACTAAAACAGGAAAAGTAAATAGATTACTTACTCATATCCAAGACCCTTATGTAGAAATGAATCAAGTAGATGCATTTATTAGGGGACTTAAAGAAGGAGATATTGTTAATGTTACTAGTAAAAGAGGCAATACTCAAGTTAAAGTTCAAATATCAGATAATATCGGTAAGGGAGTCGTATTTATGCCAATTCATTGGGGTAAAGTATTTGGAAATGATTATGCACGTGTGAATAATTTAACCACAAGTATTGTTGATCCCATTTCAAAAGAACCTGATTTTAAATTTTCAGCAGTACAGGTGACCAAATTTAAAAAAGAAAAACAAAAAATATGTATCATTGGTGCAGGAACAGCCGCATTCCGATTTATTCAAACATACAGAGAACATAATCAAGAAGATGAGATTGTGGTTTTTTGTAAAGAACCTTACCCTTTTTATAATCGTGTATTGTTACCAGAATATGTTTCAGAGGAATTAACATGGAGCCAATTACAAAAACTTCGAGAAGGTGAATTAGAACGTTTCAACATTCAGTTAGAAATGAGTAATCCTGCCGAAGAAATTAATAGAGATGAACAATATATATTAGATAGTAAAGGAGTAAAACATAATTACGATATAGTATTAATGGCAACAGGGAGTCGCGCTTTTGTACCAAAAGAAGTGCCAATCCACTTGCCAGGGCGTTTTACTATGAGAGATCGAGGAGATGCCGATAAATTAAAAGATTATTTAGATGATTCTGGTTTACCAGTTGAAAACCAGCATGTAGTTATTGTTGGAGGTGGATTGTTAGGTTTAGAATTGGCTGCTGCTTTACGTAAAAAGAATGTAGCTATAACTATTATTCAACGTGGTAACCGATTAATGGAACGTCAGTTGGATGTAGTTGCCAGTCGATTATTGGCAGAAGATGTTAAAGATAAAGGCATACAAATTTATTTTGATAATGAAGTGGATACCGTTTTTAATGAATCTGATTATCAGTTAAGTGTTACCTTAAAAACAGGAAAAGAATTAAATTGTAATGCCGTAGTATATTCTATAGGTACAATTCCTAATATCGAATTAGCTCGTAATGTAGGTTTAACATGTAAACGTGGTATTGTCGTAAATCATTATTTACAAACCTCAGATCCTTCAATTTTTGCTGTAGGAGAAATTGCTGACTTTAATGGAAGTTTATACGGTATTACTGCTGCGGCAGAACAACAGGCAGATATTGTAGCTAAATTTTTATTAGGAGATTACTCAGCTATTTACAAAGGATCTGTTTTTATGAATATTTTAAAGTTTGAAGACTTAGATTTATGTAGTATTGGTACTTTAGATTTTCCGCAAAATGATCCTGCTTATCAAGAAATTATATTAATGGATGTTTCCAAACGTTTCTATAAAAAATGTATAGTGTATAATGATTGGTTAATCGGAGCTATATTAATGGGTGATAAAAGTGAATTTGCCGAATTTAAACGCTTGATTGAAGAGAAAATAGAGCTTTCTGAAAAACGTGAGGAGTTGCTGCGTTCTAGCAAAGTAGATGAACCTATTATTGGTAAATTAGTATGCTCATGTAGCCAAGTAGGAGAAGGGAATTTAGAAGCGGCTATTAAAAATGGATGTACAGATTTTGCAAAGCTTTGTGAACAAACAGGAGCTGGTTTAGGTTGTGGAAGCTGCAAGAGCGAAGTAAAACAAATAATGGAAAATACATTACAACCTGCATAATTATGAATAAGTACTTACAAAGAATACAGGTTAAAGGGGGAATAATTTCACCAGGAGAATTACAAAAAGTAATTTCAATGGCAGAATCAATTGGATTGGATGCATTGCATTTTGGATCTAGACAGGATATTTTATTTCCTGATGCAAATAATCAAAAAGAAATTACTGCTGACCACGAAAATTTTGATTTATCTTTTTTTTCAAAACAACATGAACAAAATATAATGAGCTCTTATGTGTGTATTGATATTTTTCCTTCTACAGTTTGGCTAAGAGGAACTACATATTTATACATTTTAGAAGAATTTAGACGAGCACCTAATTTAAAAATTAATATTGTTGATCCTAAACAACAAATGGTACCATTATTTTCAGGTGAGCTTAATTTTATTGCATCTGAGTATGAAGACTATTGGTTTTTATATACTAAACTACCTGGTTTAGATCAAGAATATTATCCAGTTTTAGTATATACTTGGGATATAGCACATATAACCGAGTTAATTGAAGATACTTATCAAAATGTAAATTCGGTTCAAGAGTTATTTGAATCATTAAATAAAACGACTTCGCTGAATAGCAAAATAATAAAAAAACGATTAAAAGTAGATTTTACACCATTTCCTTATTACGAAGGGATGAATAAAATGTATACTAATCAATATTGGTTAGGTTTATATTGGAGAGATAATCGTTATAGTATGTCTTTTTTAAAGGCATTGTGTGCTTTTTGTGTTGAATATCGTATAGGTAAAATATGTTTGACTCCTTGGAAATCATTTATAGTTAAAGGAATTCAAGCTGATTTTAAACTTAGACTAGAAAAATTACTTGGTCAATATGGTATAAACGTTAGGCATTCTGCCTTGGAATTAAATTGGCATTTACCAGTTGATGATAAATCAGCACTTGATCTAAAAAAGAATTTAGTTTTAAATTTTGATCAAAATGATATTAGTACCTATGGATTAACCTTTGCTATAACTTCAAATCAAGATAGGAATAGGTATTTTACCTCAATTATTATTGAAACAAATCCTTTACCAGAAATTAATAATTCTGAATTTATAGTTCGTCCGACATTTAATGTAGTGTATGCAAAAAATTTCAACCCTAATACACGTAGTTATGTAGTGTATGCTCAAGATATTGATAAAATGGATTTACCCAATTTATTAATGGAATTGACTAAAATTTATTTTAAGAATTTAGATAGTGAAAAACAAGAGGTATTAAAACCAGGGTCTTTAAATTTAGAAGAAGAAAAAATTGTTTTAGAAGTGTATCAATGTAGTAATTGTTTTACTATTTATGATCCGTCAGTAGGGGATGAAGAAGCTGGTGTTGTACCAGGAACATTTTTTGAAGATTTACCAAATAATTACTGTTGCTCTGTTTGTGATGCCTCAGTAAGCGAATTTGAACCTACCGAAATGGAATTTATTGAAAAGTAATAAATATAAAAAAAGGCTATCATTAATTTTTGATAGCCTTTTTTATGATTGAATAGAGATTATAGTAAATCACACTAATTGTTACATTCGTTAAATAATCGTATAAACTCTCTACTATCATTAACAACAACAGGCTTGTCTTTTGAAATTATATTCATTGGGAAGCTAGGCATAAAATAAGCATCGTCTTTTTTCAATTTGTCAATTAAAGCAACACCTTCATCATTATTATTTATTACTTCGTTTAATCCGTTCGAAGTAGTAACATTTATCGGAAATATAATTGTAAAACAATTTTTTATACAATCAGTACAGTTGTTTGTGTTTTCTGAGGATTGACAATTTTTAATTAAGCTATCTAGCTCTTCTTGAGTGGCTAATGTCTTTTTTTCTCCTTTACTTGTAATGATTTTTTTAGGGAATCGTTGTTCGTAGGTTTTAATATTTGTAATAGTAGCTCCAAATAGTAAACTAGCAAATTCGTTGTCGTTGGTAACTTCAATGGTTTCTTGACCGTTATTAACATCAAAAGTTGCAGGGTATTCAAAAACGAAGCAATCATCATTAGTATTAAAAATATTTATTAAATTAACGTGAGTTCGATTTAACTTATACCGATATTAGGTAAAAAATCTTGAATTTTAATACCAGGCTTTTTGTCAA
>CANLCT010000055.1 GCA_947489195.1 uncultured Aquimarina sp.
GACAAAAAGCCTGGTATTAAAATTCAAGATTTTTTACCTAATATCGGTATAAGTTAAATCGAACTCACGTTAATTATTAAAAGAGAATTTTAATTCATTAGGTGTTGTAAATTGTTCAAATAACTTTGTTTAACATCGAACTCATGTTAAATAGTTTAATTTAGGATATTAAATTAAAATACTATGATTTATTTACCATTATTTAGAACAAAATAAGTAAATAGATTTTATAAATCTGTGGATAAATAAAACAAGTTACAGAAAACAACTACAAGATAAATTGACAGAACTAGAATTATAATTAAGAAAAAGGGTTTAAAGTATTAATAATTAATTCCAATTTCATGAAGCACTTTATCTAAATATGTGGCTAATTCAATACTTTTGGAATGAGACATTATTGGGCTTTCTAAATTATTTTGAATAAACAGTTCTTGAATATGAATAGCCTCAAATTGATACCCAGATCCTTGAGTGTTTTTAGGGTAAATGATTTCATTACCATCATTGTCAATTATTTTTAAATCAGAAGGGCCGTAAAAATTTGGTCCTAAAACAGCACTTCCATTTTCAAACAGAATCTGAATTTCTGTAGTCCTATTTTCTAAAAGAGTAGATTTTAATTGAGCCTTAAGCATATTTGGGTAATTAAAGTCAAGTTTACAGCTTTCATCAACTCCTGTTTTACCAATTACGGCATTTGTGTTAATACTTATTGGTTTTCCAAGTAAGCTTAGGCAAGCAAAAATAGGGTAGATGCCAATATCTAATATACTACCACCACCTAAACTTTTATTAAATAAACGACTTGTGGGTTTGAAATCTGCTTTAAATCCAAAATCGGCTTTAAAAGAGGTTACTTCTCCTAGTTTTTTAGTAAAAACTAAATTTTTAAGTTTATTAAAATTAGGTAAAAAAGTAGTCCACATGGCTTCCATTAAAAGCACTTTATTTTTGGTTGCTAAATCACATAGTTCTATTACTTGTTTGGCATTCATGCCCATTGGTTTTTCACATAAAACAGCTTTAGCATTTTCAATGCATAATTTAGCATTTTCAAAATGAAATACATGAGGAGTAGCTATATAAACAATATCAATATCAGGGTTATTAGCCAAAGCCTCATAACTATCAAAAGCTTGTATTGCTCCATTTTTTGATTTAAAGGCTTCTGCTTTTTCTAAATTTCGACTGGCAACTCCTTGTAACAAAGCATTAGGTACAAATTGCAAATCATTTGCAAAAGTATTTGCAATATTTCCTAATCCGATGATACCCCATCGTATTTGTTTATGTTTTTTCAATTTTAGAAGTTTTAAAAAAGTTTAAGATTACGGCTAATAATATTACTAAAATACAACCTATAGCATTTAACCATAAAAAGGGTAAATAATCTCCAAAATAAATACCTACAATAACAGCTTGCGTAATTAATGCTGCTATAAAAACGGCATTTGAGGTTACTTTTTTAAAGAAAAAGGCTAATAGAAAAATGCCTAAAATATTTCCATAAAAAATTGATCCTATAATATTTACTAACTGTATTAAGTTATCAAAAAGAGGAGCTATACAGGCAATAATAATGGCAATTATCCCCCAAATTAATGTAGCTAATTTAGACAAATTGATAAGTTCAACACCTTGCTTAGGTTTAGTTACATTAGGTTGATACAAGTCAATAATAGTTGTGGTGGCTAATGCATTTAATTCTGATGCTGTAGAAGACATTGCCGCAGATAATATTACTGCCAATAATAAACCTATCAAACCTTTAGGTAAATGATGCAATATAAAATGAATAAAAACATAATCTTTATCATTTGACTCTACATTTGGAGCTACTTTGTCAATTAGTGCAATAGACAATTCTCTATTCGCTTTTAGTTTAGAATTAATGGAATAAATCTGATCTTTAAAATCGGTAACATTTTTATCAATATCTGTTTCGCTAAAAGTAGCGTAGATAGTCTGTTTTGATAACTCTAAATCTCTTTTCTCTTTTTTTAAAGTTAAATAAGTAGAAGATTCGGTGGAGTTCATCATTGCCTTTTCTGCCTCGGGATTAAAACTAAGAGGAGCTTCATTAAACTGATAAAAAATGAAAACCATTACACCAACAAACAGTATAAAAAATTGCATTGGCACTTTTAATAAAGCATTAAATAGCAAGCCTAATTGACTTTCTTGTACTGATTTACTCGACAAATAACGTTGTACCTGGCTTTGATCAGTTCCAAAATAAGAAAGCATTAAAAACGTACCACCAATTAAGCCCGTCCAAATAGTATATCGATTTTTAAAATCAAAAGAGGTATTAATTAAATTAATTTTATCATTTAATTTTGCCAAATTAAAAGCTTTACTTAATGTGATCTCATTGGGCAATGAGGTATAGATAATAAAAAAAGCAGCCAACATTCCTGCAAAAATAACAGCCATTTGTTGTTTTTGAGTTACTGTAACCGCTTTGGTGCCTCCACTAACAGTGTAAATTATAACTAATACACCTACACAAATATTCAACCAAATTAAAGGCCATCCTAACACTACAGAAAGTACAATGGAAGGAGCATAAATGGTAATTCCAGTAGCTAAACCGCGTTGAATTAAAAATAAAATAGCTGTGAGTACACGTGTTTTTCTATCAAAACGAGATTCTAAAAACTCGTACGCCGTATATACTTTTAGTTTTTTGTAAAGTGGAATAAAAACTAAACAAATGATTACTATTGCTAAGGGAAGACCAAAATAAAATTGTACAAAACCCATTCCTGAAAAATAGGCTTGTCCTGGAGTTGATAAAAATGTAATGGCACTTGCTTGTGTAGCCATTACAGAAAGACCAATAGCCCACCATGGCGTTTTTTCATCACCTTTTATATACTCATGTGCTGTAGTAACTGTTCTTGTTTTCCATACTCCATAACCTACAATAAACCCTAGAGTAAGTAAAAGAATTGACCAATCGATTCCGCTCATAAAACTTTGATTATTTTGATAACCAATAAAAGAAAACAATATAAATTAGATTGGCTACCAATACCCAGGTATACCATTGTTTCCATTTAAAATTAGACTTCATTTTATAAGTTGATTATATTTACTAGTAGTTTATAGGCACCAGTGACACCTTTTGGTAATTCTCTAAAAAAGCTAATTCCTGTATATACAAAATGTCCTTTTCCATAATTACTAACCAATAAACTTCCTTTAGTTTCTGGCTCATCGATATCATGCATTCCTAAAATTGGCGTAAATTCTTTACCCCATTGGTCAGGAAAATACAATCCGCGCTCTTGCACCCAATGATCAAAATCATCAGAAGTTATTTTATTAGGAGAATTTAACACCTGATGTTTAGGTGCTAAAAAAGTTACATTTGCATTTTCATCTGTAACTCGCTTTCGCGAAAGCGTAAAAGTGTAAGGAAAAAAATTATTCGTAGGTGCTACATTACCACGATATGGCTTTGTAGTGTATTGAACAATTACTGTACCTCCGGCATCTGCAAAATCATGAAATTTATCTTTGTTTGATAGTAATTGAGGAAACTTATTTAATGCACGTATACCTAATATGATTACATCAAAACCAGATAAATCTGTGGTATAAAAATCTGCTGCATTAATTGTAGTAATTTCAAGGCCTAATTGGCTTAAATTAGTGTCTACACTATCACCAGCACCTTGAATGTAAGCAATTTTTTTATTACCAGTACTTACAGAAAAATTAATTAATCGTACCTCAGATTTATGAATAATCTGTTGTTTAGGTATGTGATTATAATTTATATGCTCTGCAAAATTACTATGGCTATTTCCATTAGTAGTTATAGCTGTTATTTTAGCTATAGCATTTGCATTATCTAAAGGAGGAATTACTTTAAATGAAAAGGACTGCTCGTTACCTTTAGTAATACTAAAATCAATTTTTTCGGGTTGTATTATCCAGTTATCTGGGACATCTATACTTAAAGTTCCATTTTGATCTTTATTTTCAGCTAATAAGAAAACGTTAATTTCCTTTTCATTTTGTTTAGGAAATAATACCAAATCTTTTTCTGGTCTTACATTAATTTCAGGAACATTAAAAAGAGGTTCATACACTTCGCCAGCGACACGATCTCTGTATTTATATTGTATTGGTTTTTTTTGTTTAATAATATAGCCATCTACATTCAGTTCAAAAGTTACGCTAAATGGAGTGGGTGTTTCGGGTAAACCAATATTTGTTTTATTTGTAACAGAGTACATCCCTGTTGAATATTCTTTTATTAAGTAATAAGGAGTAGTATACTTTTTGTTTGGAAAAGTTACTATTGCTTGATGAGTATATACATTATTATTAGTTAATCTTTTAGTGTCTCCTAATTGCTTCGAATTAAAGTAAGCTCCATTTAATGTAACTGGATAAGTACTTCTATTTACGGCTTCGATATTTATTTTTAATGAATCTACAGGAGTTATTTTAGCGGTATTTGTATAGGCATTTAGGTAAAGGCCTAAGCAATCGGTAATAATTGTTTCTAAAAGAGGTAGTTTTTCATTTTTCCAATACGAATCCTCAAGCTGTGTTATTTTTTTATGGATTTTAAGTAATTCAGTAACATTCGCGCTTGAATTTGTAAAATTAAAATCGGCTAATAATTCACTTAGCATTTCTGCTACAATAGCACCACCTTTAGTACGTTTCCAAGTAGTATCAATACCTTCAAAAAAGTCTGTAGTTGATTTTTTTCCTTTTATAAGCTCAAAATATTCTTTTCGCTCTCCTCGAGAAGAAAGTGTTCCAAAGCCTTGAGATTTATGTTGACTCCTGCTCAATGCGGCAATTTCGGTGTTGGATTGTCCAAGACTAGGGTAATAATTTCCTATATCAATTGAAATATCTTGAGTTACTGAAGCTTCAAAATCTTTCTTGTTTTTAAAAAACCACGACGATTTATTTAAATATATTGATTTTGGTTGATGTATACTTGTATATTTTAATTGTTCAGGAAATTTTGTAACATCAGCTACGATATCAAAAGCGTTAACACTAATCATAGCCGATGTAGTGTGATGACCGTGAGTGGTTCCGGGAGTACGATGGTCAAAACGATTAATAATAATATCGGGTTTAAACTTTCGGAATGCCCAAACAACATCGTGTAACAATTTATCTTTTTCCCAAAAGGTAAATGTTTCTTTTGGATTTTTAGAATAACCAAAATCATTAGCTCGAGTAAACCATTGTTCGCCACCATCAACAGCACGAGCTGCAAGCAATTCTTGAGTTCGAATTACCCCTAAGGCTTCACGTAATTGAGGACCAATTAAATTTTGACCACCATCACCACGTGTTAAAGATAGATATGCTGTGGTCGCATGTACATGGTTTGCAAAATGTGAAATTACATTAGTATTTTCATCATCTGGATGCGCAGCTACATACATCACTTTTCCTAAAAAAGCTAGTTTTTGAAGTTTTTGATAAATTTCAACACTAGTGGTTTGTTTTTTTTGCGAGTAGCTTTGAAAGCTCAGACTTATTAATAGTCCGATAAGTATTCTTTTTTTCATAAACAATTTCTTCCTGTAAAAGGTGTTTTATTTCCATTTAATGCCGCAGCCTATACTTGGTAATTGATTGCCAGAGTAGGTATTCGTTGTTATTATGCTATCTAAAGCCAAAGCTAAATCTTTTCCTGTAGCTATTCCCATATTAGGTCTTGTTTCATCAAATCGCCCACGGTAAGCTAATTTAAGATCCTTATCATAGACAAAAATATCTGGTGTACATTCAGCTCCATAAGCTTTGGCAACACTTTGATCTTTATCATATAAATATGGAAAATTATAATTATTTTTTAAAGCAAAAGCTGTCATTAAGTCGGGTGCATCTGCAGGGTATTTTTCGATATCATTACTGCTAATTGCTATAAGGCTAACGCCTTGAGCTTGATATTTATTGGCTAATGAAACTAATGCTTTATTAATATGAATTACAAATGGACAATGATTACATATAAACAAAACTACGGTAGCTTTATCTGACCTAAGTGTATTAAGATCTATCATTGAATTAGTTACAGTATTTAATAAATTAAAATCTGGAGCTTGTGTCCCCAGCGAAACCATTTGCGATTCGGTTGCTGCCATTTTTAGTGTTTTATATTGTTTGAAATTTACGAATTCTGATATATTTTTTATTGAAATTAACGGATATTTAATAGTCTTACTAATTATATAATAAAATTATTTATCATTATCAGCAAAATACTTTTAATCATGTAATTATGAGTTTTTATTTTAAATGTTTGATTTTTTTGGCATAGGTAACTAAAATAAAGTGGTACTTTTGTATTCCCAATTTTTAAACTTGGTTACTTGCAAGCAATACAAAAAACATCTGGTGTTAAAGAATTATATCCTTATCAAAAGGATGATATTAATAAAATTTTTGAACGAATAAACAGTAAGCCCAATGGTTATAATTTGTGCTACCAATTACCCACTGGTGGAGGTAAAACTGTAGTTTTTTCTGAAATCGTTCGTAGGTACATTGAAGAACAACAAAAAAAAGTATTAATACTTACACATCGTATTGAATTATGTAACCAGACTTCTAAAATGTTAGAAGGTTTTGGAGTTACAAGTAAGGTGATAAACAGTAAGGTTAAAGAAATCCCTAATGAAGAGGATTATATGTGCTTTGTTGCCATGGTTGAAACCTTAAATAATCGCTTAAACGAAGAAAAAGTAGAGTTTAAGAACCTTGGAATGGTAATTATTGATGAGGCGCATTACAACTCATTCAGAAAATTATTTAGACACTTTGAAAATTGCTTTATTTTAGGGGTTACGGCTACACCGTTAAGTTCTAACATAAAGATGCCTATGAAAGATAGCTACCGCGAACTAATTTGTGGTCAGCCAATTTCAAACTTAATAGAACAAGGCTTTTTAGCAAATGCAGTTACTTACTCATTTGACGTAGGTTTAAGTACTTTAAAAGTAGGTATTAATGGGGATTATACCGTTAAATCTTCTGAAGATTTGTATTCTAATGCCTTTATGCAAGAAAAGCTATTATATGCTTACCATCAAAAGGCAAAAGGCAAGAAAACCTTAATTTTTAATAATGGTATCAATACCTCTGTTCAAGTATATGAAACTTTTAGAATGGCAGGTTTAGATGTTCGACATTTAGATAACACTCATAGTAAACAAGAACGTAGAGAAATATTACGATGGTTTAAAGAAACTCCCGATGCTATTTTAAGTTCGGTAGGTATTTTAACTACTGGGTTTGATGAACCCACTATTGAAGTAATTATATTAAATCGAGCTACAAAATCATTAACCTTATATTTTCAAATGATTGGTCGTGGATCGCGCTCCTTACCAGGAAAAAAAGAGTTTAATGTTATTGATTTAGGAAATAATGCAGCTCGTTTGGGGCTATGGAATTCGGATGTTGATTGGCAAAAAATATTTAGATTACCTGATTACTATTTAGAAAACCTAGTTAGTGATGATGAAATTGAACGCCAGTTTAAATATGTGATGCCACCAGAAGTACGCGCAGAATTTGCTAAATCTGAAGATATTTCGTTTGATGTAAAACAAGAATACGATAGTGTGGTAAATAATGGCGAAAAATCAAAAATGGTTTTAGAACGTTCCATTGAACAACATGCAAAAATTTGTGTAGAAAATAGTGAAGATGTTTTTGACGCTCGTATTTTAGCTAAATTATTAGATGAAGAAATAGAATATCGTATTCGCATGTATTCATACTGTATTAGTAATAGTACAAAAAATTACCGTAGCTGGCTTGAAGAAGATTATAAACGAAAGTTACGTTTACGTATCAATCAATTAATTGATTAATCAAATTAAAATATTTAAACAAAAGCCCTTGATTTTTAAAATTAAGGGCTTTTTTATTTACATAAACTTGATTTTTAGTTTGGATTAAAAGGTCTAAATTGATAGAAAAGAAAGTTAATTTTAGTTCATATTATTTCCCAAAACTTTAAATTAGGCTTTGAACAATATTTAGTTGAAAAACTAATTTAAAATAAAAGAAGGAATACAGATTTTTAAAATTGAGTTATGAAAAAAAATGTTTTAATAACAGGAACTTCAACAGGAGTTGGCTTTGAAGCTTCTATTTTATTAGCCAAGAATAATTTTAAGGTATATGCAACTATGAGAAATTTGCAAAAAGCTGAAAAATTAAAAGAAATAATACAAAAAGAAAGTCTTGATATAGAAATTTTAGAGTTAGATGTTACTATAAATGATTCTATAACAAAAGCGGTGCAAACCATTATTGATAATGATGGAAAAATCGATATTCTTTTAAACAACGCGGGAGCTGGTTTTGCAAAAACCTTAGAACAAACATCATTAGATCAAATTGATTGGGTAACTGATGTAAATTATAAAGGTGTAGTACGAACTACAAAGGCTGTACTACCTTTTATGCGTAAGCAAAAATCGGGGCATATAATAAACATAACCTCTATTGGAGGTTTGGTAGGGCAGCCGTTTAATGAATTGTATTGTGGTGCTAAATTTGCTGTTGAAGGCTTTACTGAAGCTTTAGCTACTTATGTTTCTAAAGCATTTAATATCCATTTTTCGATAGTTGAACCTGGTGGTATTGCCACTGAATTTATGACAAATGCTATTACAAAAACTGTTGATACACAAGGAGAAATGGTTACTGGCGAATATGCTCCTATTTTCCAAAAGTATTTAGAGGGTGCTAAAAATAGAGCTAGTAGTGGTGAAGCATCTCCATATCAAACGGCTAAAGAAGTAGCTGATGTTGTTTTTGAGGTTATTAAAAGTGACCATCCTCCTTTAAGAATTAGAACTTCGGACTGGGCTGAACAAATGACCAAATATAAAGTTGCATCAGACCCAGATGGCGGAAAATTAATTGATCAAATAACTCAATATTTTCTTTAAAACTTGATAATTTTTTAGCATTTTAATTGTAATAAAAAGCCCTTAGTAAATAATACTAAGGGCTTTTTGTTATATTTTTATTCTATTATTTCAAAATGCTTTCTAAAAAACGAAAGTGACCTGTAGTATCTCTTAATGAACTGTATGCAGAAATACTATTAATTACTTTACCAGAACCAGATAAGCCAACAATAGTAGGAAATGATTTTTCTGGATTGTATTGTTTAATAAGCTTTTCATTTTTTTTACGTTGTTCTGGAGTAATAATGTCTTGTCTAAATGGCAAATCAACCATTAATAAGACTACTTTTTCTGCTTTTTCAATAAATTTATCAGATTCAAAAAAATCTGCTTTTAATTGTTTGCATGGTGCACACCAATCACTTCCTGTAAAGTAAACAAGAATGTTTTTATTTTGTTCTTTAGCTAAGTCTTTAGCTATTGTAATATCAGTCTCCCATTTCAAATCTTGAGAAAAACCAGCTATTGAAATTAATATGAAAAGACTAAAAAGAAGCTTCTTCATGGTATAAAACGTTTATATTGATACTAGGTATTTACAATATTCAGCAAAATTCTTGCCAATATAAAAAAAATCTTTAAAAAATTGTTTTTACAATATCATTTAACGGTCTACGTACCTTATTTATTTTTGCAGAAACATCATTTTTTGCTCTAATTCCAATAGGTAATAATAAAACTGCCGATAAATGATCTTTATCGAATTCGAGTATGTTGTTTATTTCTTTTGGTAAAAAACCTTCCATAGGGCAGGAGTCTACTTTTTCAATAGCACAAACCGTTAATAAATTACCTAAGGCTAAGTAGGCTTGTTTTGTAGCCCAAAGTTTGGTTTCATCTTTAGATTTAGATTCAAAACGATCAATTAATACTTTTCCATAGGCATCTATTTCATTATGTCCATCGGGCCTTAGTTGCTTTGAATTGTTGGCATAGGCTTTAATAAAATCAGTATTTATATTATTTTCAATACATAAAACCAGTACATGCGATGCTGTAGACACTTGCTCCTGATTAAAGGAGGCTAATTTCATTTTTTCTTGAAGTTTCTTATTTTTTACAACAACTAATTTTATAGGTTGCAAACCATAAGAAGTTGCAGTTAAGTTAAAAGCCTTACATATACGCTTTATCTTTTTTTCATCAATTAAAATTGAATCATCAAATTTTTTCGTTGCGTAACGCCATTCAAGGCTTTCAATAATATCCATGCTTATTTTTTTGCAAATATAAAGTATAATTAAAGTAATATGACCATCTAGGGCTATTAATTATAAGTAGTCTTCTGTATATCTGTACCTGCTTAAAAAATGATTGATTCATAAAAAACAAATACAAAACCGAGTATTAAAATTATATTGATTAAATTTAATAGGTATTTGATAATCAATTAATTTATTTCTTATGAAGTCAGTTTTATTAAAAAATAAATCAGATTCATATTCACATAATCTATCACCTTTTTTTAACATAGGCATATCAAATATTAATGGCATTCAAAAAAAGAAACCCCTTTTTTTAATAAGGATATTACACAAAACCATCACAATATTGAGCGGCATGATCATTTTTTTGTTAAAAAAAATAATTCAAAATTAGCACCTACAATACAAAAAAAATGTACTCATTGTGAAAATGAAGAGAAACTTCAAAAAGAGGAAAAAAGTTCAGTAAATGATTCTTCAATTACTAATGATATTGCTAACAATTATACTTCGGTACAGTCAAATACAATTGAAAATAAAATTAATAAGGCACAATTAGGTGGTAGTCCTTTGCCTGAGACAACTAAAGCAGAAATGCAATTGGCTTTTAATGCCAATTTTGACACGGTTAAAATTCATACAGATACTAAAGCTATTGATATGAATAATCAGGTTGGTGCTAAAGCTTTTACTTATAAAAATGCTATTTTTTTTAATAAAAATAAATATAATCCAACATCTAAAGAAGGAAAAAAACTTATAGCACATGAGTTGACCCATATAGTACAACAAAATCCATCAATAAGTGAAAACAATAATACCAACATAGCAAAACCAAGTATTCAACGTGATTTAGAGCCTCCTGGGAATTGTTTACGTGGTATACATGATGGTTATCAACGTAGTGTTAAAGCTTGGTGTGATCATCCATCTGGTAGGGCATGTACTGCTGCCGATTCATGTAGTAGGCTTCAGCAAAAAATACGAAGAAATCAAATGTGTGCTTTAGCTAGAAATATTATCAATGTTCGTTGTTATGATGGTGGTGATTTAGGACATCGAATTGCCGAACGAGATGCTAGACGTGCGCAAGGTACATGTATGGCTATTTATAGAGCTAAATGTGAACGAAGAGAACCACCTAGGGTGCCTGTTCCTATCCCTGAAACAAGTCCCGATTTTATGGAGCGTATGTCGCAAATAACAGGGCTAACTGGAGCAGCTTTGATAGTATACTTAATCATATCCGAAGGAAGTAGACTTTTTCCTCCAAGAAATCTTGTCCCTATACCTTAAATTATGACATTATCCTCAAAAAAAGTAATTCAAGATATTGCTACTGCTTTTGCAGAAAGGTATTTACCAGCAGATGATCCTGTTTTTTTTTCTTTTTCTTCTGAAATTGACACAAAAAAAATAGTTACTACTGCTCAAACAACTTCTTGGCTAAATTTTCCGCACCAATTAATTTACAGTAATCCAGAGGCGCTTAATTACACGACATTAGCGGCTTTTACATACTTACTCCCTGCATACTTAATTCAATCGGTAGCAATGTATTCCCAAACAGGGATTTTAACTACAAGCATATTAAATAATTTAACTCCTCCAGATCAAACTGATGCAGATCAATTTAATGAACTTTTAGATGATTTATCCTATGAATTAGATATTTATGAGGATTCGTCGGTTGCATTAATGGGAGCAGATGATGAAATTTTAAATTTGTTTAATGATCGTGTGAATTTATTAGATGCTAATGAAAAAAAAGCGATCAAGTATTACCTATTATATATAGCAGAAGTTCATGGGGGTGATTTTCCTTTATTTGGCCCACAACAGGCTTTAGATCGCTATTGGATTAATTTTTAGAAAAAGTAATTAGCTGTTTTTTTGGGTTAACGCTCTAATTTTAATCTTAAAAACAGCAAAAATTAACGTCATAAATGGACTAACCCAATTAAAAATTGCAAAAATAGCATAGTCAACCACATCAACACCAAGTGTTTTAGCATGAAAAGCTCCGCAGGTATTCCAAGGAATTAAAGCAGAGGTTACAGTACCAGAATCTTCTAGCGTACGGCTTAAATTTTCGGGAGCTAATTTTTGATCTTGATAGGCGTTTTTAAACATTTTTCCTGGCACTACAATAGATAAGTATTGATCACTAGCGGTTACGTTTGTTAAAATAGTAATTCCTGTTGTGCTTGCAATTAAACCTGCTGTTCCTTTTGCTATTTTTAAAATAGCATTACTTAATGTGTTTAAAGCTCCAATAGCTTGTAAGGTACCTCCTAAAACCATGGCGCAAATAATTAACCAAATAGTCCCTAACATTCCTTGCATACCACCTGCACTAAAAAGATCTTGTAACAATGGGTTAGTCGTGGGTATACTTATATCATTGGTCAATGCCATTAATACACCTTTGTATGCTGAAACAGCATTAAAAACACTAGCTTCTGTTACCTGAAGTATTACTTTAGGTTGCGCTATGCAAGTAACTATTCCGCCTAGTAACGCACCAAATAATAAACTTACTACAGCGGGTACTTTTTTTATAATTAAAATAAAAACAGCCAAAGGAACTAACAATAACCATCCAGATATATTAAATGCATTTTTTATATCTATTTCAAAGCTATTTGAAGCTATACTTTCGGGTGTTTCCAAGGTAAAACCTAAAATAATAAAGAATAATAAACTAATACCAATAGATGGAATAGTAGTCCATAACATATACTTAATATGTGTATATAAGTCTGTTCCTGCTATCGAAGCTGCTAAATTAGTAGTATCTGATAAAGGAGATAATTTATCACCAAAATAAGCCCCTGATAAAATGGCTCCTGCAGTCATTCCTATAGGAATACCTAATGTTTTTGAGATTCCAATAAGCGCCACACCAATAGTAGCACTTGTGGTCCATGAGCTTCCTGTAGCTAATGAAACTATAATTGAAATAAGCACACAGGCTACTAAAAATATTTTTGCATTAAGTAATCCTAATCCATAATATACCATGGCAGGAATTACTCCACTAGATAACCAAGTGCCGGTAAGTGCACCAACCATAAGTAAAATTAATAATGCCTCGGATGTAATACTGATTTGCTTTTTTATATGCTCAATAATAGTAGCATAAGAAACCTTTTCTGAAATCCCTATAAGCGCAGTTATTGCTGCCGTAAAAAGTAATATGAACTGGTTACTACCACTTAGTGCATCATCACCAAAAACATATACTACATTAAAAAAAAGAAGCGCAATAAGTAAAACCATTGGAAGTAAGGCTTTCCATAAAGGTAAATTGGGTCTAATTGAAGTATTCATTGGCATATATCAATATAATTGTTGAAATTAGAAGGTGTGTATACCGACCTAATACGAGTATAATACACGGTATAATGTAAATGTAACATTTTAGTTGAAAACTATGATAACAACCAAATCCCTTAGATTTTTTGAATTAATCCTTCTCTTTTTTGTTTTACCCGTTTTATTGGCTCTTCCAATTATCAAATGGATTAAATTAATTACTGTAGGAGCTGCGTTAATATATGTTGGTTTTCTTGTGTTTAACATTTATAAATTGAGGTTAAAACGGCCTAAAAAACCTTCCAAAAAATTTAAATCAAGAGTATTATTAATTAGTGTATTACTATTAGTTTCCGGAATAATTTTAATAAAACTTTATGATAAAAGCTTACTATTTCAAGTTGTAAAACAAAAGCCTGGGCTATGGGTTACTATTCTATTTATTTATACTTTTTTATCTGTATTTCCGCAGGAGGTTATTTATCGAAAGTTTTTCTATGAAAGGTATCAGCAATTATTTACGAACAAAAAAATATTTTTTCTATTAAATGTAAGTTGTTTTGCGTTATGTCATTTGTTTTTAAAAAGTATCCCAGTACTGATTATAACTTTTATTGGAGGTTGTTTTTTTGCTTATAGCTACGAAAAAGAACAAAGTATTACTTGGGTAAGTTTAGAACATGCCTTGTATGGGAATTTAATATTTACTTTAGGTTTAGGGGAAATGTTAGCATTTCCTGGAGCAGCTTAAAAAACTATTTCTTTTTACCAAAAAGACGATTTAAAAAGCCTTTCTTTTTCTGTTGTCGATCAAATCTTTTACGCTTTAGTCTGTCTTTTTTAGAAAATATTTTTTTCAATAAATTAGGATCCTTATAGGCAGGACAATCCAATGCATTTTTATTTTTTTGAGCTATACGAAATCTAGAACTTGTGTATTTTCTGTATTTAGAATCTTTATTTAATTTCTGAAACCATTTTGCAAAAATAGGCAAGGCCGAATTGGCTCCTTGACCAATACGAGTATTAGTAAAACCTACGCTATGATGATCTGCACCAACCCAACAAACCGAAACTAATTTTGGGGTAACGCCAACAAACCAGCCATCTTTATTATCTTGTGTTGTTCCTGTTTTTGCTGCAATATCATTCGGTAATTTATAAGTAGTTCGTAAACGTTTAGCAGTTCCACTATCAGTTACTCGTTGCATCATAGCCACAAGTTGTTGTCGTGTATTTTCAGAAAAGGCTTTTTCTGCTTTCTCGGAGGGCTTAAATGTTTCTAATATATTTCCCGACGCATCTTCTATTTTAGAAATATAATAGGGCGTCACAGCACTACCATTATTAGATAAGGTAGTATAGGCTTTTGCCAGTTCTAAAACATTTAGTTCTGCAGTACCTAAAGCCAACGAAGGAACTTTGGGAAGTTCTGACTCAATTCCCATTTTATAAGCCAAATCAATAGCTACATCGATACCAACATAATTCAATAGTTTTACACTAATTACGTTTAGTGAATTGCTTAATGCTGACCAAATTGCATATTCTTTTGAACTGTCGGTAGCTGAAGAAGCGTTTTTAGGTGTCCAATCATCTAAATCCTCATAAGTAATTGGTGCATTAGATATATAACTACACGGAGAATAGCCCTGTTCAAGTGCAGCGGCATAAACAATAGGTTTAAATGTTGAGCCTACTTGTCGTTTACTTTGGCTAACATGATCATATTTGAAATGCTCAAAATTAATACCTCCAATCCATGTTTTAACGGCTCCAGTGGTGGGTTCTAATGAAACGAATCCGGTATTCAAAAATTTATAATAATGCCTAATACTGTCTAGGGTAGAGGCAGTAACCACTTCTTTTCCTTTCCAGGTGAACCATTCAATATCATGCGGTTCACTCATTTTTTTTATAATCTGTTTTGCAGATAAACCTTCAGCTTTTAATTTTTTATAGGCGTCAAGTTTAATTAACTCTTTACTAATTAATTTGTTTTTCTTTATCCATGGAGCATTTTTACCATGCGATCGTTCAAAATCAACTTGTAATTTTGATAAATGAGACTGCATAGACTCTTCAGCCAATTGTTGCATACCTGCATCAATGGTAGTATGTATTTTTAAACCACTGTTATATAAATTAAAATGCGTTTTGTGTTCTGCATTATATTCTTTGATCCATTTTTTAAGTTCTTTTTTAAGCTGTTCTCTAAAATAAGGTGCTAAACCAGTATTATGACTAAAGCTTTGGTAATCCAATTCTAAAGGAAGCTGTTGTAATTTTTTACAAACATTATCCGGTAAATACAGGTACTTTTTCATCTGATTAAGTACCACATTTCTTCGTTTTTTACTTTTTTTAGGAAACAGCCTTGGATTGTAATAATAGTTAGTTTTTAACATGCCTATTAAAACGGCTCCTTGATCAATACTCAATTGATGGGTTGATTTGTTAAAGAATTTTTTAGCAGCACTTTCAATTCCAAAAGTATTATCACTAAAAGGTACCGTATTAAGGTAATGTGTAAGCAATTCTTCTTTAGTGTATACTTTTTCTAGTCTATTAGAAATAATGATTTCTCTAATTTTATGAATTACAATGCCAAATTTCCCTAAATTTTTACGCGGGAACATGTTTTTGGCTAACTGTTGCGAAAGTGTACTACCACCGCCAGCTGATTTGTTTTGCAATAAAATCGACTTAATTAATACACGAAATAAACTTAAATTATCAACTCCTTGATGCTCAAAAAAACGAACATCTTCTGTAGCAACTAAAGCATTAATAACATGTTTAGGAATTTGCTTAAAAGTGATAGGCTGTCTGTCGGTTGTGTAAAATTTACCTAATAATTTATGATCACTACTAATTACTTCGGTTGCTTTACTCTGCTGTATTTCGGTTAATTGTTTTTGCGAAGGAATTACACCCCAAAAGCCTAAATAAATACTTCCGAAAAGAAGCAATAAAGCAGCTATACTCGCTATAAATAGTTTGAATAAAAACTTGTATATGCGCTTTTTAAGCGTTTGTTGACTCATAAATTTATCGTATTCCTAAAATTGTTGATAAGGAACAATAATGTAACGTGTGTGTTGCCCTTCATATTGAGTCCATACCATAATTGCTTGCTGGGCATTCATAAATTCTTGAATTTTAGGAATGTTTTCATCTAATGAAAACCACTCTTTTTGTGTTTCAGGAAAACGAAGCCAGTCTTGTTTTTGAGGGCAAAAGTAAGTTGTTTTTGGAGTATGTAAGCTCATAAATTTATTAAAACTCAAATAATAACCTGCAATGCATTCATTATTAAATAGCTTCAATGTTGCATTAAAATTTAAAGGAACAAATAACCATGCTTTAAAACAAACACGCTGCTGTATTTTTTCTGGCGAAAGCCTTAAGGTTTTTAAATACTTAGTAGTAATTGGGTGATAGAGTAGTGGTAATTGCTTTTGCTGTAATTTTTCTATTTTGTTTTTTAAAGAATCGTTTCTATTGGGACCGATCCAAGCATCTATAGAATCAACATCAAACTGCGGATTGTATAAATAAAATTTGGTAACCAATTCTATATGAAAATATTCACCCGATAATATATTTTGTAGAATTACATCTAGCTCACCAATGGTACGTTTGCCTTCAATTATTTGATGATTTTCAATACATATTTTTAAATCCAAACTACAGTTCACCCAATCATTAAAAAGACATTCTGCTAATTTACCTAAGCGTTTATTGTTAGGTGTTGTTGTTAAATGTTCGGGAAATTGATGAATTAAAGTAGGCCTAAATTGGCTAAGACTTTCAAAATGAGCGACCCATAATAAGGGCATATTACAATAGCCTTCAAAAAGATTTTTGATATGATGGTTAGTTTCTGAAATTTGGAAATGAATTTATTAGCCTAATTTTCCTAATAACCAATAGATAATAATAAAAATTACTACCGTAGAAAAGCATCCACCTCCAAGCTTTTTAGATCCATAGGCTGCAATAAGGGCACGTATAATTTTATTCATTACTTACTTTGTTAAATGTATTGTTTAAATATACTGAATTTAGGTTAAAGGTTGCAGAGAATTTGGTTGTATTAAATACTTCAATCTACCCCTCAACCTTTAACCTAAAAAACTACATAAATTTATCCATTCCTGGAATATTGGGCAGGCCATCTTTTGCAGCTGCAGCTAATTCGGCTTCATTAATACTAGTTGCCTTAGCTATAGCTTTATTTAACGTTAAAATTAAATAATCTTCCAATTGTTCTTTATCCTCCATTAATTCATCGGCAACTTCAATAGACTTTATTGTTCTATTTGCAGTTAATGTTATTTTTAATAAACCATCTGAACTTTGTTCATCAATCAATACTGTATTCAATCGCTCTCTTGTTTGGGCAACTTTTTCTTGCGATTCTTTTAATTTATTCATCATACCCATCATATCTCCAAACATAATCTTCTATTTAAAATTTGTAAAATCTAAACCTTTTAAGGTGTATTTGTTATTTTTCATTCAATTTTAATGATAAAAATTCTTAAAAGCATCAATTGTAAAGCTTTAATTATAAAACGTAATAAACTAATGACAGAAACTTATCAACGATCAAAAGTAAAAAAATGTTGAAATATAAATTCATTTTTTGTAGTCAGATTTTTAGAGTTTAAATAAATTGTGAGTTATTAAAAAACACACCCTTTCTATTGAAAACTACAGTAAGTCAGCCAAAGGCAAAAATTGTAAAAAAAGAGCTTTGTATACATAATGATACTCGAATCGATTCTTATTTTTGGTTAAATCAAAGAGAAGATCAAGAAGTGTTAGACTATTTGGAGGCTGAAAACGCTTATTTTGAGGAAAATATGCGTCATACTGAAGATTTTCAGAAGTCTTTATTTGAAGAAATGAAGGCACGAATAAAAGAAGATGAAAGTTCGGTACCCTATAAGCATAATGGTTATTGGTACATTACCAGGTATGAAACAGGAAAAGATTATCCTATTTACACACGTAAAAAAGAAACTTTAGATGCTAAAGAAGAAATTTTATTAGACTGTAATGTTGAAGCTGAACCACATGATTATTATAAAGCTAGAGGCTTATCTATAAGTCCCGATAATACTATGATGGCTTTTGGTGTTGATACCGTTAGTAGAAGACAATATATCATTAAGATTAAAAACTTAATAACAGGAGCGTTTTTTGAAGAAACTATTGAAAATACCACCGGTAGTGTTACTTGGGCAAATGATAACAAAACATTGTTTTATACCTTAAAAGATCCAGAAACTTTACGATCGTATAAAATTTGCAGACATGCTTTAGGCACAGCTGTAGCTGATGATGTGGCAGTTTATGAGGAAGATGATGATACCTTTGATGTATTTGTTTATAAAACAAAATCGAAACGCTACATATGTATTGGGTCAAGTGCTACGTTAACTTCTGAATATCGTTATGTAGATGCTAATACGCCTTTAGAAGATTTTATTATTTTTCAGGAACGAATTAGAGGATTAGAATATGGAATGGCACATTATGATGGGCACTTTTATATTTTAACTAATGCCAATAATTCAACCAACTTTAAGCTAATGAAAGCTAGGGAAGGGGCTACCGAAAAAAAATACTGGGAAACACTTATACCACATAGAGAAGACACATTACTCGAAGATATTGATGTATTTAAAGACTATTTAGTAGTTAGTGAGCGTACCAATGGATTAAATCAAATTCGTATTATGCGTTGGGATACTACTGCCGATTATTACTTGCCTTTTGATAATGAAACCTATACAGCATACTCAAGTATAAATATTGATTTCGATACAGAATGGTTTCGATATGGCTATAATTCATTAACCACACCAACATCGGTTATTGAATTTAATATGCGTACACAAGCATTTAAAATTCTTAAAGAACAAGAAGTATTAGGAGGGGAGTTTGACAAAAATAATTATAATTCTGAACGTGTTTGGGCTATTGCAAATGATGGAACTAAAATTCCGATATCTTTAATTTACCGTAAGGGGATTAAAATGGATGGTTCCCAACCCTTATTACAATATGGATATGGATCTTATGGACATACCATTGATCCTTATTTTTCAACAACACGTTTAAGTTTATTAGATCGTGGCTTTATATATGCTATAGCTCACGTGCGTGGAAGTGAATATTTAGGTAGGCCTTGGTATGATAACGGAAAACTTTTAAAAAAGAAAAATACCTTTACTGATTTTGTTAATTGTTCAGAGTTTTTAATTGAACAAGGCTATACCAGTGCCCAACATTTATATGCTATGGGTGGTTCGGCGGGTGGCCTGTTGGTTGGTGCAGTTATGAATATGAAACCAGAATTATATCATGGAGTAATTGCCTCAGTACCTTTTGTCGATGTGGTTACTACAATGCTTGATGATTCAATTCCTTTAACAACAGGAGAATATGATGAATGGGGAAATCCAAATGAAGAAGCGTTTTATGAATATATGAAAGCCTATTCGCCATATGATAATGTGATCAAACAAAACTACCCAAATGTATTAGTAACAACAGGTTTACACGATTCTCAAGTACAATATTGGGAACCTGCAAAATGGGTAGCAAAATTACGAGAATTAAAACAAGATAATAATAAATTACTTTTACATACGAATATGGAAACGGGGCATGGTGGTGCTTCAGGACGTTTTGAAGCATTAAAAGAACTTGCAGAAGAATATGCCTTTTTATTCGATTTAGAAGGAATTACAAAGTAATAATTAAAAAATCCGTAGATTTGCATCGCCTGCAAAGAAAATGGATATTTAAACATTTTATTCTATCTTTAGGTAACAAAACAATTTTATGAAAGACGATATACAGGCTTTTAATAGTGTACTTGATTTAATAGGTAATACACCACTAGTAAAATTAAATAAAATTATCAAGGAAATACCTGGTAATTTTTATGCTAAAGTGGAAGCCTTTAATCCAGGACATTCAACAAAAGACAGAATTGCACTTTACATAATAGAAGAGGCTGAAAAGAAAGGTATTCTTAAACCAGGGGATACCATTATTGAAACTACCAGTGGTAACACAGGTTTCAGTTTAGCTATGGTAAGTATTATTAAAGGTTATGAGTGCGTTTTAGCAGTAAGTTCAAAATCATCAAAAGATAAAATTGATACTCTAAAGAATATGGGTGCCAAGGTGTACGTTTGTCCAGCAAATGTAAGTGCCGATGATCCACGCTCATACTATCAAGTAGCACGTAGACTACATTCAGAAATTAAAGGATCTGTTTATATAAATCAGTATTTTAATGAGTTAAATATGGATGCTCATTACAAATCTACTGGACCCGAAATATGGAAGCAAACCAATGGGAAAATAACTCATTTTGTTGCCTGTAGTGGTACTGGAGGTACGATTTCTGGAACGGCACGTTATTTAAAAGAGCAAAATCCTAAAATAAAAGTACTGGGTGTTGATGCATTTGGATCGGTTTTAAAAAAATATCACGAAACTCGAGAGTTTGATGATAAAGAGATTTATCCTTACCGAATTGAAGGTTTAGGTAAAAACCTGATTCCAACAGCTACTGATTTTGATATTATTGATAAATTTGAAAAAGTAACGGACGAAGATAGCGCACATACAGCTAGAGAATTAGCTTTAACTGAAGGTATGTTTTTAGGCTACACTAGTGGCGCAGCCATTCAAGGTGTAAAACAATTTGCCGAGCAAGGAGAGTTTGATGCCAATAGTAATGTGGTAATAATTTTACCAGATCATGGATCAAGGTACCTAAGTAAAGTTTTTAGTGATGATTGGATGAATAAACAAGGCTTTTTCGATAGTATTCGAGAAGGAAATACCACCGAGATACAGTTTGTAAGATAAATTCTTAATCTAACGAATATATTAAATAGAAAAACCACTTGAATTAATTTTTAAGTGGTTTTTCTATTTCTACTTACATAATTTAACCACCTATAAATCAACAAATTAACACAAATTAAAGAGCCTTAAAAAAGTTAATAAGCTATATTTGAGATAGTTAAAATTAAAACCAAATAACTATGCTTTTATTTTTTAAGTATGATCTCCGTTCATTTACCCTCATAGTGTTACCCTTTATTGCTTTTAATTTATATGCTATGCCCCCAGGAATTCCTGTTTATGATACTAGCGGAAATAATTATATAGAATATATACCTGGAAATTTACCCATAATAATATCAGCTCCGCATGGAGGTGTTTTATTATCGGGGCAAACTATAGGAGAAATTTTTTATTCAGATAATGATGCCGATTTACCCGATAGAACTTGTGGTATAAATGAAAGAGATGATAATACAGAAATTTTAGTGAGAGAAATTCAGAAAGAGATTTTTACTCAAACAGGCTGTTATGCTCATGTCATTATAAATCGTTTACACCGATCAAAATTAGATCCTAATCGTGAAGCAGTCGAAGCTACTTGTAATGATTTAGATGCTAAATTTTATTGGGATGCCTTTCATGATTTTATTGATACAGCTAGCATCGCAGTTGAAGCCAATTGGGGTAAAGGTTTGTACATTGATTTACACGGACAAAGTCATTTTATACCTAGAGTGGAGTTGGGGTATAATATTTCAAGTAATGAACTGAACAATTCCAATTTAAACAGTAATTCAATTATAAATAATTCATCAATTAAAAATTTAGTTACTTCTAATTTAACCAATATATCTCATGAAGAATTAATTAGAGGAAGTAATAGTTTTGGTGCGAAACTTAAAAATATTACAGCAAGTTTTTATAATAATAATGTAAATGCTAATTGTGGTTCAAGTATAGGTTACAGAGCTATTCCTAGCAATTATATTTTTGGAACAAATACGAGTTGTAATGACACTAAACCCTTTAGTAGTGCTTATTTTGATGGTGATTTTTATAATAACTTAAGACATGGATCAGCAAATATAACAGTTGATGATGGCAATGGAGCAACCACAGGTGGCTCTGGAACTATTGATGGAATTATGATAGAAGTGAATCGAAGAGTAAGGGATTTAGGGACTTACAATGGTCGCTTTTTTGATAGCAGACCACAAACCTTAGTTCCCTTTGCAAAGGACTTTGCCACGGTATGCCTAGATTATGTTGATACACATTATAATGATTTTACTGATTTTAATTATAATGACAATGAGTATACAACTTCCGATACTAATCCTATACCCATTATTGGAGGAATAGTTGGGGGAGAATTTTCTAGTACTGCAGGGTTATCTATTAATGCCGCAACAGGTGAAATAGATTTAGAAAACTCAGACATAGGAAACTACAGAGTTACTTACCATATAAATAATTGCCCATTTTTTGATTCTTTTCAAGATATTGAAATAATGGACACTACTTTAAAAACAGCTCACAATGAATTAGATGTGCTTTTATCAATGAACAACCTTATAAAAAATAAACTAATCATTAGTACAAGTATAAAATCAATTACTAAAGTCAGAATATATAATTTACAGGGAAAAATTATAAAAACCATTCCTTTTACAACAGGAAAAACGCTTTATTTAAATGATTTACCTCCCAATATTTATATAATTACTTTTAATAACACTAACAATCAAGTAATTGGCTTAAAAAAAGTAATTAAAATTTGAATATATAATAGCTCAAAGAAGAAAAAATATTATTTCAATTCTAAAAAAGTAGCCGTCAATATAACACCTGTTTTTTTAGAGAAAAGCTCATAAAAATGTTAATATGATTTAAAATTCTTATTTTGAATAGTATCTTGTAAAAAAAAGTCATGAATTACGTATTTAAATTTTTGATTCTTTGTTCCATTATAGGATTTACATCATGCAAATCAAGTAATCAAGTCACCAACCTTAAGAATGCGGAACAATTTGCCAAATTGGAGGCATTAATTGAAAGTAAATCGTATCAAATTGACATTAATGCCATTTATCCTTTTAATACAGCAGCAACTACACAGGTATTAAATGCGGTATTATTTCCGACAGGTAATTCTGCAGCTAGAATTGATGTTCGCGGAAATGGAAATTATATTAAAATTTCTGATGATAAAGTAAAAGCAAATCTTGCTTTTTTTGGCGAAAGACAAATTGGTGGTGGTAATTATGGAAAAAACGATGGCGGAATTCATTTAGATGATTCGGTTCAAAATTATACAGTAACCAAAAATGAAAAAAAGAAAACACTTAGCATAAAATTTAATGCCAATGATAATATTGAAAACCACAACATAACAATTATCGTATCCATAAATCAAAGAGCAAGTATATCAGTAAATTCATCACATTTAAATCGAATATCTTATGATGGAACTATTGAAGCTTTAGAAGAAGGATTTAATGATTTATAAAGTAGTGCTGTATTTATTATAATATTCTATTTTACATAATATAAATTATGGGACAAATGTATATTTAAGTAGTAATCCGTGTATAGCGCCTTTTCGGCGCTATTTTACATAGTTGCAGATATAATGACACCGTCAGGTGTTTTATATCGTCAGCAATTATGTAAAAACGAATTACGGATTCATAATTCATATGTTTGTCTCAATCATCATAAATCGAATATTTCGTACTGGGTTCCATAATTTTTCAAATACACGATTTATATATCTTTTTTAATAACTCTTATAAAACGCATATTCCGTACAATCACGCGATTTATAAGAAATATCTCGTTTTACAGATTAGTCCTATAAAGCGAGCAAAAAAAGCTAACTTTTAGTTGTGCACATAATTCGCGTATTCAAGGAAATGTAGGTTTAATTTTTTTCTACGGCATTCTCGTGAGTTTACCGCAAGAGCTTAAAATTTCCAAAACGCGCCATCCTAAAGAAATTTCTAAGCACTTGCTACATTTGTGCTAAAATTCAACCTTTCTTTGATTGGGGATTTAATTGGCTTTTGAGTGTATATCAAAATTGTGACTACTAACAGCTCATAATGATTTATCTTTTTTCCTTGATACGGCAAAGTGGACTACCTAGTAAATTTGGTATAAATTACTAAGCGACTTTTATATAGTTATTAATTTTAATTTCTAATTCTTTTT
>CANLCT010000056.1 GCA_947489195.1 uncultured Aquimarina sp.
AAAATTTTAATATGTGAAAAATAAAATCCCCTTATAAAAATAAAAAGACCGCCTAAATACTTTTTAGACGGCCTCATGTTCTTAAAAATACTTTTATATGCCGTTAATGTAACTTCCAAAGACATCTTTAAATTCAAAACCTTTATCTAACTGAAGCTTGCTTAATTTTTTAAATTCAACTAATCCCCAAAGTAAAAATTCTTTAAAAAAGTAGCTGTCTTTTTTTGACAATTCTGGTTGATATTTAGTTACTAAAGCTTCAAGCGGAGGTACTATATCTAATTGTTGTTCATATTCTGAAGTTAGCAAATCATTAGGTAATTCAAAACCTGTACCATCATAAAACCAGTCCATTAATTCATCATAAGGGGTTTCCTTATCCTTATGTTCTAACTTTTCTATTTTCGGAAAATAGCTTGAAAACAAAGTTTGTACTGCATTTTGAATTAACAGTTTCGCTACAGAGGCTACGCCTTCTTGCTCTCCTTCATAGACTAATTCAATTTTACCATTTATGGCAGGTATAATCCCCATAAAATCACCCAAACGCACACTAGTTTGGCTTTCGCCAGAAACTAACATTCTTAATTCAGCTGTACTTAACAAATTTTCATAAGCAGTAATACTCATTCGAGCACTCACTCCACTTTTGGCGTCAACATACTCACTTTTTCTTGCTTCAAAACCAATTTGCTCTAAAAGTTCAAAAGCCAATTCAGGAACATGGATAGTTTCTTTTAAATGCGAGCTTGATTGCGCCTCTTGCTTCGTTATTTTTTTTGCTATTTCAATTGAATCTGGATAATGTGTTAAAATCTGAGAACCTATACGATCTTTTAAAGGGGTAATAATACTCCCTCTGTTGGTATAATCTTCAGGGTTTGCTGTAAAAACAAACTGCATGTCTAAATTAAATCGTAATTTAAACCCTCTTATCTGTACATCACCTTCCTGTAAAATATTAAATAACGCAACTTGAATTCGCGCTTGTAAATCGGGTAATTCGTTAATTACAAAAATACATCGATTAGCTCTGGGAATCATTCCGTAATGAATCACTCGATCATCGGCATATGACAGCTTTAAATTGGCTGCTTTAATAGGATCTACATCACCTATTATATCTGCTACAGTAACATCGGGAGTAGCTAATTTTTCAGAAAAACGTTCACTTCTGTGCAACCACGTAATTGGCGTATCGTTACCCTTAGCTGCTATTAACTCCTTTGCGTAACGCGAAATTGGCTTCTGTGGATCATCATTAATTTCTGAACCAAAAACTACAGGTACATACTCATCCAGCAAATAAATCATTTGTCGTGCTAATCTAGTTTTAGCTTGACCTCGTAATCCTAGTAAATTAATGTTATGCTTTGATAAAATGGCTCTTTGTAATTCTGGAATCACTGTATGTTCATATCCATGAACTCCTCCAAAAACAGTTTCATTATTTTTAATTTTATATGACAAATTATCTCTCAACTCGTCTTTTATACTTTTATATTGATATCCTGAGGACTTTAAATCTCCTAATGTTTTTAGTTGAGTATATTCCATATGTGTTTTTTTACCCTTTAATTCTTTTTTTTCTGTTCTGTTCGTAATCTTCAAAAATCATTTCACCCAATCCTTTTAACCCAGTGTAAAAAGCTTTGCCTTGGTTTGCCTTTGTAAAAGCCTCAACAAATTTCATTAAGTAAGGATCTTGTGCAATCATAAAAGTTGTGATTGGTATATGCAATTTTCGAGCTTGTTGTGCCATTGTATAGCACCTACTTACAATATATTCATCTAAACCATTACTGTTTTTATAATAACGTCCATCGGGTAAACGCAAACAACTTGGCTTACCATCAGTTATCATAAATATTTGTTTGTTTGTATTTCGTTTTCGTCTAAGTAGATCAAGCGCTAATTCCATACCAGCAACAGTATTAGTGTGGTATGGACCGACTTGTAAGTAAGGTAAATCTTGGATCGAAATTCGCCATGAATCATTACCAAAAACTATAATCTCTAAAGTATCTTTAGGATATCTAGTTGTTATTAATTCTGCCAAGGCCATGGCTACTTTTTTTGCTGGAGTAATACGATCTTCTCCATACAGTATCATACTATGACTAATATCAATCATAAGCACTGTACTCATTTGGGCTTTATGATTAGTTTCGTGTACTACCAAATCTTCTTCGGTTAACCGAAATCCGTTTTCTATTCCATGATTGATTTGTGCATTGCGCAAACTTTCGGTTATCGAAACCCTTTCTATACTATCACCAAAAATATAGTTTCTAAACTCTCCTGTAGCCTCATCTCCTATACCTATTTTATTTATTTTATGGTTTCCTGCTCCAGATTTTCGAAGTTTTCCGAAAATTTGATTTAAAGCACGTTGTCTAATAGCACGCTCGGTTTTGGCAGTAATTTCCATTCCTCCTTGACCATTAGGCTTTATTTCTTCTCTTATGAAACCTTTCTTTTTAAGGTCTTCCTCAAAATCCTTCAACGTATATTCGGGTGTAGTTATTCCATACTCTGAATCTAACTCCGCTAACCAATCTAAAGCTTCATCCACATCGCCCGAAGTATGTGTAATCAATTCTTTAAAAATATCTAACAGTACATCAAATGTACTTTGCTTAGGTGCTTCGTATTTTTTAAAAACAAAACCAGTATATGCTTGTGAACGATTATTCATGGAAACAATTTAACTAATATTACATCAACAAATGTTAATTTGAACTTATAAATTAATGCATATTTTGTTAAATAGCTGCTATAAAACAAGTAAAATACCTAAAACACCATTAAATCACCCTCTTGCATACGAAATAAATCTAAGTTCAAAAAAGAATTATATGGCAAAAATTTAAATTATTTTTTTCCTTTATGAAATGAACACAATAGGGTTATGACTTCATTTATAACAAAAAAAGAACAGCCATAAGCTATTCTTTTCTATCTAAATATTATACTATTAAAAAAACGGTCTATACCATAAATACTTTACCAGTAAATATATTATAAAGTTGCACCAAAAGTTACGGCACTTCTATCTATCTTTTTCACTAAGCCTTGCAACACTTTACCTGGTCCAACTTCAGTAAAAGATGTGGCACCATCTGTAATCATTTGCTTTACACTTTGTGTCCATTTTACTGGAGCTGTCAATTGAGCTATTAAATTTTCCTTTATTTCTGCTGCTGAAGTAACCGCAGTTGTAGTTACATTTTGATATATTGGGCAAGTAGGCTCATTAAAAGTAGTTGCCTTAATAGCTGCTGCTAATTCCGTTTTTGCTGGCTCCATATATGGAGAATGGAAACCTCCACCAACTGGTAACACTAAGGCCCTACGCGCTCCCTTCTCTGTCAATATTTCACAAGCTTTAGTAATGGCGTCTACACCCCCCGAAATAACTAATTGTCCGGGGCAGTTGTAATTAGCAGGCACTACTTCGGCTCCAATTTCATTACAAACGGCTTCTACAACGGCATCATCTAATCCCAATACAGCTGCCATAGTTGAAGCTGAAAGTTCACATGCCTTTTGCATTGCTATAGCTCGTTGCGATACTAAATTTAAACCATCTTCAAAGGCTAACACTCCATTGGCTACCAAGGCCGAAAACTCGCCTAAAGAATGCCCTGCAACCATATCTGGCTTAAAATCATTACCCAAAACTTTACTTAAAATTACTGAATGTAAAAATATAGCTGGTTGTGTTACTTTGGTTTCTTTTAGTTGCTCGGGTGTTCCTTCAAACATGATATCTGTTATTGAAAAGCCTAAAATTTCATTGGCTCTATCAAAAAGTTCTTTTGCAATTGGAGCGTTATCATAAAGGTCTTTTCCCATACCTACAAATTGGGCACCTTGACCTGGAAAAACGTATGCTTTCATTTTTATAAATTTTGAAACACAAATGTAGTTATTAGCATTTGATTCTTAAAACAAGATAGTATGCTTAAATCTGTAGCTAACTAAACTTTTACATTCCATTCAAACTCCAGTCGTATTCATTATACTCAACAGTAGCGTCTGTATTGATTTTAGTAGTTGAATACTTATTTAAAAAAGTATTCAGTACTCCAAAGTCACTTTTATACCATTCAAATATTTTTGAAATTTTTATATTATTTGAACTCATCTCATTTTCAGAACTGTTCACAAAAGCTTTGGTCTGGCTAGTTAATTTAGCATTTAGATTTCCTGCTGTGTAAGCAAAGTTTCCTAATTTAGGGCATGATTTTGCTGCACAGTTTACTGCAAAATGTATACGTGGTTCTTTAAATTGAGGTCGAATAATATCATTTTCAATTTGATTTAACGAATATACCTTCCCGCCAAGGGGAATCCACTTTTTATCCCAAGGTTTACCTCCTGCTATGTCCGTGATACTAGATACTGGATAATTATCCAAAATAAGTTTAAGCGTAAATGCATTGTAGGTATTAATCCAGTAAGCTAATTTTTGATTTCGTGTCCAGTTATTTTTTAAGGGATTATTTTGCAATAAATTAATATAACTTTCTAATTCTATCTGATGGGATTTCATCATTTTATAATTTACATCACCCGTTAAAGAAACATATTTATGTAAAAAAGCATCAAATAGTTTATGATCTAAGACTTCAATTTCCTTTTCTTTACCAACCAGTTCTTCTTTTTCTTCTGTAATTGTATTCGTTTTTTTATCGTAAAGATCCTTTGCATCCTTTTTAATTACAAGTGCTGTCTCTGTTACTTGTTCTTCTACACGCTCCTCAACAACTTCTTGCTCTTTTTTATGAATTACTTCAGCTTTTTCTTTTATAGTTTTAACATCAGCCTTATTTATTTTTTCAACAGCCTCTTCTGTAGTGTTTTCTAACTTCGTGTTTACATCCTGATTTATTTCTTTATCGTTAACTACAGATTCATCCAATACATCATTGGCAGTATTAGTAGTTTTAGGTGTTTCATTTTTTTTATTACCTGTGTAGGGAACTATCTGTTCTGTAGACTTTTCTATTTCCTCACTTTCTTTATTTATGGTTTTCTGTTTACCACATGAGATAAATACAACTAAATTAAGCAGCAAAAAATATAGGCTATACTTTTTCATAATCAATGTTTAAATAAAATACTATAGTCGTATTACTCTATGACCTATTTCTTTTTTTGTATGTTAAAAAAGAAAATGAATAACTATGCCTTTCATCTTTTTCTTGGAATTGTTTGTCTACGAGCTCCCACTGTGTTTCGTCAATCTCAGGAAAAAAAGTATCTGCCTCAAAATCTGCATGTATTCTGGTTAACTCTATGCAATCTGCTATTTCCATGGATTGTTTATAAATTTCACCTCCTCCAATAACAAAAATTTTAGCACTATTATTTGCCAATGCAATGGCTTCTTTTAAAGAGTTTGCTATTAAGCAACCTTCTTTAAAATAGTTATTCTGTCTAGTAATGATTATATGAGTTCGCTTAGGCAATATTCCCGGTAACGACTCAAAAGTTTTTCGTCCCATTATAATGGGATAACCCGAAGTTATTTTTTTAAAACGTTTAAAATCATTAGGTAAATGCCACAATAAATCATTATCCTTCCCCAGTGCATTATTTTCGGCTGCAGCCGCAATAAGTATTACCATAATTTATTGTAGTATTTCTGTATCATTTGAATCTGTGTTATCAAGGAGTATGCTTTTTTCAGATACAATATCCTTTGGGATTTCTAAATTCAATTTTTGTTCCATTTTAGCAATTTTGGCCTTTTGCTTTGCTACTAAACGCTCCAATTGTTTATCCTTCCATTCCTTTCCCATGAACTTGCTAAAAAAGATAACCCTAAAAAAATGTATTAAAAAGAAAAATGACCAACCTAAAACTGCAAAAACAAACCAATCTAACTCCAATAGTTTATATTCTACACCAAAGTTAAGTCCTAGATTTAGTACAATCATAAAGATACAGCCAACTAAAAACACTATAAAATGTCTATACAAGCCTCTTTTTTCTTTGATTCTAGCCTGCGCGTGCTCAAAAAGCTCTTTTTGCTCTAAATCAATTGCTTTATTTTTCTTCTTAAAATTTGAAAACATAGTATATTTTAATTGATATATTTTGCAAACACCAACACATTATGGAGTTTATTTATTCCATTTAATAGCCACTGCAATTTACAAATTGTTTTAACTTTTTTAGTAGTATTAATAATACAAAGTATATTTTTTTTAATAGAAATGAGTTATAAAAAATACACAAACACTAATTTTAAAACTCATGAAAACTAATTTTAAATCTTACTTAAAGAATAGCTTAACAACTTCTATTTTATTTTGTGTTACAATAGCCTTTTCTCAACCTTTCACCTATAAAGTACACAAAAACAATAGAGTAGTTTCTCTTTTAATGGACAACACAAAATTTAACCAGTGGACTGGAAACGATGAATTTGCCGATCGCACAAAGGCACAACTGTTAGTTAAAGATATTCTTAACAATATTAATGAAGATTTTGATTTTATAACATTATTATTAAATACTGATCAAACTCCTGCTGGCATAACTTACGCAGGTAGACTTTCCAGTATTTCAAATGCTATTGAAGGTATTGGAGTTAGAACATTTGACAACACTAACGCATATGGATCCAAAGGTCGGCTAAAATCAATTATACAATTAACTCAAAAAAACAATATATTATTTGGCCCATTTTTACATGAGTTAATGCATAATTGGGCTAGTTATGGTTTTGATACCGTAGGTCCCAGGCGTGGTTTTTCAGAAAACCCTAATGACTTTGGCTCATTTTTTGGACATTGGGGATTTACTGGCGGTAATACTCCTGGTCAATTAGGAGGTTTTACCCAAAGCACATTGATAGATAATGGAGGAAACTCATACACTGTAGATGCCTTTGGTGATTTTGCTAATGGCGGAAATTCTGTTCCATATACTCAATTAGAGCTTTATCTAATGGGAATGGTCCCTGCAGAAGATGTTGAACCATTTGATTTGTTTCAAGATATTACTTCATACACTCGCGGAACAAAAGCTGGAACTTATGATTTTAAAGCTAACACAAGAATAACCTATACTCCAGAGGTTATTATTAATAAACTTGGAGAAAGAAAGCCTACACATTTAAATGCTCAAAAAGAATTTAAAATGCTTACTGTGGTTATAACTACCACCCCTTTAACCGATGCCGAATGGACAAAATTTGATAATGATATCGAATCTTTTACCAGAAAAGGTGATGACAATAATCCTTCATTATTTAATTTTTGGGAAGCTACTCGGGGAATGGGAACTATAAATCCAGAAATTTCAAATGATGCATTAAGTGTAACTGATTTTGAAAATAAAAAATCAGAAATTATTGTTTATCCGACTCTTGTAGGTACTGACTTGCATATTGAAACTAATAAAAAAATTAGCGAAATTACTATTTGCAATAGTATTGGACTAGAACTAAAAACGTTTAATAATTTGAATGACAATTCTAAAATTGATATTTCGCTTTCTGCTTTTTCAAATGGACTTTATTATTTACTATTAAAAAATAACAATAAAATTATAGCCACTAAAAAAGTGGTAAAATACTAAAAAACAACCCGTTAATTAAACCTGCTTTATATATTAGAATATTGTTATGAAGCTGTGACACACAATAAAACACAGTTTACGATAGTATTTACAGTAGACCACAAATCGAATAAATTTTATAATGCATAAAGCGGGTTAAAAATAGCTTCTAAAATTAGGCGCTTTTTTTTGCTTCCTACAAATTAACTACTCAAAAAAAACAACATTCTAAAAAAGAAGTTTCTTACCTAATAATAATATGTTTTTCACAAAAAAGTTTATACCTAAAAAAACAATATGAAAACCTATTATAACAATCTTAAATTATTGATTTATCTAATACCTCTTTTTGTTAGCACCTTGATTTATTCACAAGATCGTGAAATCGAAATTAGCCCTAACAAAACTGTAGCTTCTATTTTATTACCAACTGAAGAATATAACAGCTGGATTCAAAACAATGACTTTTTGACTAATAGAAATGTTGTTTCTAGTATTACTAAAGATTTATACACAAAGTTTGAAGACCAATACGATTTTATCATTTTTGTACTTAATGAAACGGAGCAACCCGAAACTATTTTTGATTTAGGAATCAATAATCTAGTTAATACAAATATTAGTGGAATCTCGGGTAATAATCTACTAAACCCTCCCACTTTTGACGACTCCAGTATTTACGGATCTGATGGTCGTTTGCGTTCATTAATGCACTTTACCACAGTTGATAATTTGTTAAATGGTCCTTTTTTACATGAAATAATGCATAACTGGGGAAATTATGCTATTGAATCTGAAGAAGTTTATCAAGAAGTTCAAGATGGGCCATTTTTATTTGGCATGGCACCAGGTCATTTTGGTTTTACTGGGGGTAGTACTCCTGGACAGTTAGGCGGATTTGACCAAAATACATTAATCATTAATGAAGATGGAAGTTATACTGTTAATGATTTTGGCCCCATTGCTAATGAAGGTGATAGTGTTCCTTATAACGAATATGAGTTATATTTAATGGGAATGATTCCTTTAGAAGAAGTAACTCCTTTTGACACATTTACAGATATAACTGATTTTAAATTTACCGAAAATAATGAAGTAAATACATTTACATTTAAAGCTGACACTAATAATAGATATACACCAGAAAGGATTTTGAATGATTTTGGACCAAGAATACCTTCGTATAAAAATTCCCAAAAAGAGTTTAATATACTTACTGTTGTGGTTACAAATACCAAACTAACCGAAGAGCAATGGGCTACATTTGAGAATAACATTCAGATATTAACTCAAAAAGGAGATGATGGTTCAGAATTATTTAATTTTTGGGAAGCTACTCGTGGTATTGGCTCATTAAATCCTAATTTAATTGAAAAAACAACGACTCTTAATGTTAATGATATAGCTTTTACTACAAATGATTTTAAAATTCATCCTGTACCTGCCGATCAAATTTTAACACTACAAAACACCAATAAACAAACCACAGTGAATAAAATTGTGTTATGTAATGCTATTGGTAAAAAAATTGATAAATTCCTTTTTGATAAAACAACAACAAACATTAATATCAGCAAATACACCCCTGGTATTTATTATTTATTATTTCAAAAAGACGCTATTATTTTAGAAACAAAAAAAATAATTGTTAACTAATAGTAATAACACTAAATCTTATTTTAACTATTGAATTCAACTAAATATAATGTTGAATTCAATAGTTATTTTTTTGTCTGTTTATATGGAAGTACGAATACAAATTCATAGCTTCATTAAGTTTTTATTATTAAAACCTACTTAAAATTATTTATATCTCAAATAAAATCTTTATTGTTATTTTATTGTTAATTAATTACAAGTTAAGTATATACAAATATGCAGTAACCTAAATTTTCCGTAAATTTAGTTACACATTTTATTATTTTAATATTAAAAGTATGTCTATAACAAAACAATTTTTAAAATCTAAACCTGAGTGTAAAGTTACTTTCGTTTGGAATGCAAAAGAAGCTGAATCAGTTACAGTAGCTGGTGATTTTAATAACTGGGAAACTACACAACTTCCTTTAAAAAAGCTGAAAAACGGTACTTTTAAAGGATCCATTAATTTGCCTGTTCAAAATTCTTTTCAATTTAAATATCTAGTTGATAATTCGTGGGTAAATGATGATAATGCTGATAATTACGTGTGGAATGATTTTGCGGGAAGTGAAAATAGTGTGCTGGAATTATAAAATAAAATCATATAAAATTAACAGCATAGCTGCAAATTAATTACTTTTATTCTGAGAACCATTGAGGTTTCTTGCACTTTGCTGTTTATTGTTTAAAAAATAATGTATTATTATTGCCTTACTACAATTTGGAAGATTATATCATTGTTTCGCATTTTTATTACTCACTTGCTTACCTAGCACAGCTCAAATTATTTTAATGGGAGGAAACCCTCCTTTTGAAAACATTAAATGATGGGGATTTTAGTAGTATTTGGGATTATTGGCGAAACGCCAGCCAGTCTCCTTTTTGGACTACCCAAATTATAAAAGGAGATGCCCCAATGGGTTTTTGCATTATGGTACACTTTTTTCCAGTAATACTATAGGAATAGCCTCCTCTAAATTGTTAAACAACACCACATATCAACACCCTAAAATGGGTGACAAACTTCATTGGAATTTTGGCGCTGATTTAGAATACAATTGTAAGGGATCAATAAGTCTAAGCCTCGTTTTTGGAAAACAAGAACGCCTACTGATAAACAAAGCCCTAAATTACATTAATGAATATCAAGTACAACGGAATTTATCTGGCGTGCAATTGCAAGATGGCAGCATGCTGCTTATTACCAAATTTGGTCGTATGATTAAAAGTAACAATGGTTTATTGGGTCCATACAAAGTACTTACAGATGTGATTCAAAAAAATGAAACCATTCCAGAGCGTTATCGCAAATCAAATTACGAAGACCCTACTATGTGGCGTGACGAAGTTCAATTTCACTGTTTAATTAATGCTTTTATTGACAAACGTGCCATTTATTTACGTTCGCCAGATGGCATCCATTGGAAATTTGACCCTGGAATTGCTTACGATACCTCTATTACATCCTATCAAAATGGCACCAGCACACATTGGCATAAATTAGAACGCCCGCATGTATTGCAAGATCAATTTGGTAGAGCCACGCATCTTTCTTTAGCCGCATTAGATGTGGCTAAAAAAAATGACATGGCTAATGACAATCATAATTCTAAAAATATAATTTTTCCACTTACTGTACATAAACGTATCAAACTTCTTAACAAAGAAAAAATAGATCCCCACACCAAAACAATCAAATTACTTATTCTATCCGAAAATGGATTTGATGCTCAAAAAGGATATTGATATTTCTTCGTTACGTTTTGGCGCTTCAGAAGAAGTAAATTTTGGCAGAGGATGTCAAGTCATCACAACTCAAAATAAAGGAAAAGACCTCATTCTCGAATTTACTGGTAAAGGAAATGGTATTACTTCAACTAATTTTGCAGGTAAATTATTAGGAAAAACGACTAAAGGCGACTTACTCATTGGGTTTTGTAAACTAGTTGCTCATTGATTGTTTTTTTAAATAATATCCCATTTATGAATATATTTGATAAAAAAATAAAAATGCGTGCACGCCTTTTTTCATCCATTGATAATAGTCCTCTTATTATTTTCAGAATCATATTTGGAATACTTATTTGTTTAGAATCATGGGGTGCAATTGCAACAGGCTGGGTATCAAAAACCTTGATTAAACCCCAATTTACGTTCAATTTTATTCACCTGGATTTTTTACAACCCTTACCGGGTAATGGCATGTATGTGTACTACATTATTATGGGGGTTGTTGGACTTGGTGTTTTATTAGGTTATCGTTACACCTTAGCTTCTGCTTTATTTTGCTTGTTATGGGGAGGCACTTATTTAATGCAAAAAAGCTCATATAACAACCACTACTACTTGTTATGGATTTTAAGTTTTTTAATGTGTTTTTTACCTGCTAATAAAGACTTATCACTAGACACCCGCTTAGGTTTTACAAAGCAAAAAAACACTATGCCTTACTGGTCTAAGTTTTTAATTATTGCTCAATTAGCTATTGTTTATACCTATGCCGCTGTTGCCAAACTATATCCCGATTGGATGGACACCACAGTGGCAGCAAACTTAATGGCCGGAAAAGCAAACTATCCAATTATTGGCGCACTGCTTCAACAAAAATGGACGCATTATGTAATCACTTATGTGGGGATCTTTTTTGATCTTTTAGTCATCCCTGCGCTTTTATTTAAGCCTACTCGAAAAATTGCTTTTTTTACCGCTATCTTTTTCCATTTGTATAATTCAATAGTTTTTCAAATAGGTATTTTTCCTTACTTGGCATTAAGCTTTTGCTTATTCTTTTTTCCTGCTGAAAAAATTAGACAATGGTTTTACTCAAAAAACAAAAAATTTATAACAATTAAAAAAACACCATACACACCAAATAAATGGATACTCATTGCCCTAAGTATTTGGATTTGTATACAAATAGCTTTACCCTTACGCCATTGGTTATTTAAAGGCGATGTATTGTATACCGAAGAAGGGCATCGCATGAGTTGGCGTATGATGTTGCGTAGTAAATCGGCTCGCAATATTTTTTACATTCAAAAAGAAGAAAAAGCACCAAAAGAACGTGTAAAATTATCAGACTACCTTACCTCAAAACAAATCCGCTCCATGGGCGGAAAACCAGATATGATTTGGCAGTTTGCTCAACATTTAAAAAAAGAATATGCCAAAAAGGATATTCCCATTAAAGTGTTTGTTACCAATTACACTAGGGTAAACAACAAACCTAAAGTGCAGCTCATTAATCCTAATGTAGACTTAGCTACTGTAAAATGGAATTATTGGAGCCATAATGATTGGATAAATACTGATTACAAAAAAAAAGAGGATTGACTTGCTCTTTTAAGAATTCTTATTAAAATAAGTTTGAAATAAAAAAAAGATGTTAATTTTTCAGTTGAATAAAGTTATGTTGAACTCACGTGATTAATTGATTTTTAAACAGTGCCTCTTATGAAAGAAAAATTAATTATTATTTCAGATTTATGGGGAACTGAAAAGTCTGAATGGGTAATTAATTATACTCAAATTTTAAAGGCCAAATTTGAAATTAAGTTTTACGATAGCTGTGAGCTTGGAAAAATTGACAAATCAGTATACAATCAAGACCATTTACATAAACAATTTATTAATGGTGGGATTAAAACAGCTGTAGACAAACTTTTGGAACTTGAAAAGCACCCTATAAACATTTTAGCATTCAGTATCGGAGGAACTATTGCTTGGAAATTTGGAATCAAGCATAAAAAAATCAAAACTCTTACATGCGTATCATCAACTAGGTTAAGAAAAGAAACCCAAAGACCAAACGGAAGGTTACAACTTTACTTTGGAGAAAAAGATGAGTTTAAACCTAAAAATGAATGGTTTGATAATATGAAATTGGAATACGAAATTTTACCAAATAAAAAACACCTAGTGTATTCTGAACCCAAATTTGCTGTACAATTAAGCAAAAAAATAATAAAAATGTCGCCATAGCAATGTAAACTAACACCTAAACCGAACTGTTCAAAATAATAGAAATTAGTTTTAACTTAATTATTAGAAAACTTCTTGCCATAATATTGTTTTTTACTTCTTTGAATGTAGCATCTCAAAAAAGGACTAAAATATTCTTCAAAGATTATGTTGAGTGTTTCTATTCTAATAAAGAAACTATTCCAATTAATATTTACGATAATCAAAACGGTAAAGTTATCTCAAAATTAAAAGTTTTAACAGAAACTCACTGTTGGTATAAATTCGCAATATCTAAACCAAACAAAGGCTGGTTAAAAGTAGAGAATATAATTGTTTTCTCATCTTGCAAAGAAAATAAATTGAATGAAAATATTGAAAAATATAAAGAAAAATGGCTGTTAGCAAAAAAATTAAAAATAGATGGATTCCTATAAAAATTTCAACACAAAAGAATAATACAGATAATTTGCTTCACATTTTAATTCATTGATTAGTGGATTCGTTTAAATAAAACTAAACAACTAGCTTTTCGTATGGCATGCAGCCCTAATATGAAAAATTACTTTCTATGGGTAATCCTGCATAATTTTCTGAAAATGATTTAATAGCGGCTTTGGAACTAAATAAATAATCCAATGTTGCTAATTGCATTTCAGAATCAAAAAAACTTTGTTTAGGTTCTATAAAAAGAGTCGTAGTCATCCACCATGAAAAACGTACCACTTTCCAAATTCTTTTCAGGGCAATGGTGGTATAATTATCGAGTAACTCAAAATTATTATTTATATAATAGTTAATTAAGCCTTTAGATAACACACTAATATCTGCAATAGCACAATTCATGCCTTTTGCTCCTGTAGGAGGCACAATATGTGCAGCGTCTCCAGCAATAAATAATCGATTATATTGCATTTTATTACACACCATACTTCTTAAAGGAATAACTGTTTTATCTAAAATATCGCCTCTTGTATTTTTAACCCCAAGTCTAAGATCTAATTCATCCCATATTTCATTATCTGACCAACTATTTGTTGTTGTTCCATTTGGACACTGAAAATAAAATTTTGTTAAATGAGCTCCTCTCATACTTTGAATAGAACATCCATTAGGGTGATAACCACAAATAATATTTTCAGAAATAGGTGGAGAATCAGACAAAACACCGTACAAAGAATAAGGGAAAATTTTCGTTATAGTTTCTTCTTCATGTCCAGGTATTGAAACCCTACTAATACCATGAAAACCATCACAACCAATAATAAAATCACATTCAACTGATTCTTCTATATTATTTTTCTCATAAAATAAAATTGGTTCAGTTGTTTCTAAACCTTCTATTTTTTTTGCTTTAGCTTCAAATATGATTTCTAAATTATCTTCTTGAGCTTTATCTATAAAATCTCTCACAAGTTGCTTTTGAGTGTAGGCTACTACAGTTTTTTTGTTATTTGATTCTATAAAATTTATAAAATGCTTTTTTTGGTTGTAGTGAAAAGATATGCCTTCGTGAATTATCCCTTTTTTTTCAAGATTATCACCTACACCTGACGACAAAATAAGGTCGACACTAGTTTGCTCTAATATCCCTGCTCTACTTCTATTTCTTACATAATTTTCAGATTCTTTTTCTATAACAATGTTATTAATTCCTTTATTATGTAGTAATCTAGACAACAAAAGTCCTGCTGGACCTGCTCCAATTATTCCAACCTGTGTTTTCATTTAATTTCTTTTAAATTTACAAATCACTTAAACATTTACGTGGGCTTTAGCTGCAAAAAGATATTGTTCTAAATTTAATAACTCATGTACATGGCAAATTACATCTCCTGTATCTTTTTTTGTCATTGTTCGACTTCTTCCCATACGTGTTGAATCACTATCGTCAATATTTTTTACAACTATAATTTCCTGATTTTCAATAGTAACTTCAATACCATATTTTTTTAACAAACTCCCAAACAATATCTTGGTAGTTCGTAAGTCATTGATTAACTCAACAGGTACGTTTTTCTTTTCTATTCGAAGATTGGCATCTAAAATCTTATAATCCGTATCTTTTTGTTTAATTACAGATTCTCTAATATAAAGGTCTTCAGACTCTATATGCTTAAGACCTATTTCGCATACATAAATATTTCCGAAATTTTTCTTTAGATGTGGTGTTAATAGTAAACCTTTATTTAATAGTTCTTTACTGAATGTTAACTCTTTATCTGAGATATAATTTTTCAAAAAAGCATCTTGAAAATTAATAGGTATATTTTTGGTCACTAAATTTAAAAAAGCAGATGATTTCATAACATTTCATATATTAAACTATTAAGCATTTTTACAATACATTACGTAAGTAATAACACTAAATAAGTCGTAAAACATTAAATACTTAACGTTTTTATTGATAAAATTAAAATCAAGTACACTTACAATTCATCATCTAAAACCTATTCTATATACTAGCTTTAATGTTTTTATTATATAACTTAGAGTACTACTTTTACATTGTTGATAACTCCAATTACGGCAGATTCGACTACGTCCGAATTCACTCGGAATTGCCAGATCTTTTCAAACAAAACCTTAGAACTTAATTTTACTTTTGATATAATTTGGTATACCACTAATAAATGAGAAAATATTTTATGATTTACGATTTATTAAAAGAAAACCTCAATAAAAATTACGAATTATCCAGCATAGACCTTCATGAGTTTTGTAAACATTTTCACCCTAAAACCATCAAAAAGAAAGAGTTTCTATTGAAACAAGGTAAAGTTTGTAAATTTGAAGGATTTGTTGTTGATGGTTGCTTCAGAATATATAATGTGGATGAAAACGGAAACGAACATACTTTATATTTTGCAACCAAAGATTGGTGGCTTATGGATATAGATAGTTTTATGAACCAAACTCCTTCAGATTTATATATGCAAGCTATAGAGGATAGTAAAGTGCTTATAGTTAACAGAGAAGATAAAACAAAGCTATACAAAACAATTCCTAGGGTAGAAAAATTGTTTCGAATTATGTCGCAAAAAGCACTAGTTTCTTGGCAAAGACGATTAATTCGTAATCATTCTTTTACAGCAAAAGAACGTTATTTTCATTTTATAAATACCTATCCCGATATTGCTAATAAATTAACTGACAAAAGTATAGCAGGCTATCTTGGAATCAGTCATGAGTTTTTAAGTAAGATTAAAAAATCTGAATAAAGTTGAGTTGAACAAGTTCAACTTTTTATTCTTTTTTCATCTATAGTTTTGCATTCAATTAAAATAGAAATGAATAAAATAAAAAACCGCATTCTTTTTGGGATATTATTTTTATCTCAAATTTGTTTGGCACAAAGCACTATTAACTTAATGCTTTACAGGCAAGATTTTAAAAACATATCTGGGAACAATACTGTTTCTGTAACGAGTTACGAAAAAGACGGACTACACTTAGTATTTACAGGAGGAGTTGGAAATATTGATGCCTATAGTTTAGATCAAGAAGGGATTCTTTCACCAATTAGCAATCATGAACTGTATAAAAAAGAAGGACCCGCTAGAGGAATGGTTGCTGATAATATTAATGGTACAGACTTTTTGTTTGTTGCCAATAAACACGGAAATGTAATTGAAACGTTTAAAATTTTAAACAATGGATCGCTGGAGCATGTACATTTAGTTGAAGATACCGAAGAAACTCATTTGGGAACTGCCATTACATTGCAAGTTGTCCATATGAAAAATACATCCTATCTACTTATTGGAGGATTGGAAGATACACCTGGATTAAGTTCCTTTAAAATTGAGAATAATGGAGCTTTAACTCACGTACAATCTATGAAAGACGATGAGACCATTCATACAGATGGAATTATTGGAATGTTTACTCACAAAATAAAAGGAAAAACATTTTTATACACAAGTGGATTTCAAGATAATGGAGTTAGTAGCTTTAGAATTTATGAAAACGGTACATTTAAAAACATCAACAACATTGATGATGACACCACATCTACTTATTTAACAGGAGCCTACCCTGTAACGGGAGTTACTTTAGGCGATAACAATTACATTATTGTAGGCCACAGACACCACAAGTATTACAAAAGAGATGGTTTTATCAAAAGACCAAATTTTGTTTATCACGGTGATGCGGTTAGCGTGTTTAAAGTAAATAAAAAAGGCGCCTTGCTTCCACACTCTATTTTAAAAGATGATGAAAAAACTAAATTACAAGGACAAACAAGAATTGAAATTATTTCTGTAAATAATAACGAAGCCATATTAGCAGTTGGAACAAGAGATGATGCAAGTATTCAATTATGCAAACTAGATATAAATGGGATACTTACTCCTATCCATTATTTAGAAACCGGATATTCTATCTATTATGGTTTAAAATCCCATAAAATTGGTGAAGATAATTTTTTGATTGCTGGATCAAACAGGTTTGATATGAATAAGGTGGTTAGTTACAAAATCTCACCCAAAATAGACAGAACAGGAAAATCGTTAAAGCATATTGTTAACCTAAAATACACGAAAGATGCTACCCAAACACAAATTGATAAAGCCGTTAAAGCATTTGTGAATCTTAAAAATAAAATCTCAGAAATAGCAACTATTGAATGGGGAATAAATGACAGTAAAGAAGGTGTTAGCAAAGGTTTTACTCACACTTTTATTATTACTTTTAATAACGAACACGCTAGAGAAGTGTACCTATTTCACGAAGCACATTTAGGTATGATTAAAGAAATAGGTGCGATAATAGCGGATGTTTTTGTTATGGATTACTGGGTAAACAATAAATGAATTTTAAAGAAATGAGAATAAAAAAACCATGATAACAAGAGGCAGAAGATGATTAGATAAAACAACTCAATTCTCTTTTGCCTAGGCAACTATTGATACTGCTTTTATATTGTTGCTATTTGGCTTAGTTATAAACGTGGATTTAGCGCTACCCCTACAAAATTCACCATCAAAGCTATAAACAATTTAATACATTCGATTAGAAGTAAAAAGACACAGATAAATCGATTGGTTTAGGCTTACTTGTATTACTACAATTAATTAATATATTTGGCATAAGCATCTATATAAAAATGGCCACCAAAATAGACACTTATATCGTTGACTCTTTTACAGATAAGCCTTTCAAAGGAAATCCAGCAGGTGTTTGTATTCTCAATCAAAAACTGACTGAAAAACAAATGCAATCTATTGCCAAAGAGTTAGGTCTTTCAGAAACGGCATTTATCAGTAAAATTGATAATCAAGATAAATATTCAATAAGGTATTTTTCTCCAGTAATGGAAATTCCACTTTGTGGACACGCAACTCTTGCTTCTTCCAAAGTACTATTCGAGATTGATCCAAAAATAGATGCTATTCATTTCAAAAATATTCAGGATCTAGATTTAATGATTAGGAAATACGGAGACAAAATTGAAATGGAATTCCCTATTTATGACACAACTCCTCAAAATGCTCCCAACGAATTATTACATGCTCTTGGAATTGAAACAATCGTTAATAGTGAGTATAATAAAGAAACAAACATCTTACTTCTGGAAATAGATAGTTGTGAATTATTAAAAAACTTATCTCCAGATTTTGAAAAACTAAAACGTTCACATAACTCAATAAACGGAGTATTAATTACAGCAATATCACAAAGAGATAATTACGACTTTGAATCAAGATACTTTTGGCCTTGGAGTGGAACAAATGAAGACCCCGTAACTGGAGGAACCCATACCTTCCTCGCTAAATATTGGAGTACACGCTTGAATAAAAAGAAAATGAATTCATTTCAATGTTCTGAAAGAACTGGATTTATGGAAGTCGAACTAATTAATGATAAAAATTTGACCTTAAAAAGCGAAGCTCAAATAGTATTTAAAGGAGAATTAAGAATATAAATACCGCTTTTACAAATCGTTACACAAATCTATAATAAAAAAACAAGCTTCAAAGTAAATGATTTAAAAGGTATTATCTTATGCAATAAGATTAAACTTGTAAAATTCAGAAGACCTAAAAACTTGTTTATAAACTTATGATACCTATTTTTAAGTAAATTATCAAGTGGTCATGTTTTTACGGCGCTTTTTGCTGTTTTAAAAAAGTAAAATGAGCTTCAACCTTAATAATAAAAAATTCAAATCTGAATTCAATTCAGAAAACGGAGAAGTTTCTGATCAAACCCTTTTTTATTACCATCAAAAAAACAACATCATTTGGGCAGAATACAGTGGTGGACAAATTTTAAAAGGTAGCATTATCGGAAAAATTATTGAAAATCATTTAGAATTTGTTTATCAACATATAAATAAAGACAATGAACTAATGACCGGAAAATGCAAATCATATCCTGAACACACAAAAGATGGAAAAATCAGAATAAAAGAAATCTGGCAATGGACATGTAAAAACCATAGTTCTGGCAAATCAACATTAATCGAAATCTAAAATGAACGTTCTAATTATATACTGCCACCCCAGCAAAGCGTCTTATACTTATCAAATTTTAGAACAATTAAAAGAGGCTCTAAAAATTGAAAACATAAATTTTCAAATTTCGGATTTATACGAAATGAACTTTCAAACAGAAATGTCTGAACAAGAATATCTGCGAGAAGGACTTTTAAATTTTGATTTACCCATTTCGGCAGATGTACAAAAAGAACACAAAAAAATCGAAAATGCAGACTGTATCATTTTCTTATATCCCGTTTGGTGGAGTGATTGCCCCGCAAAATTAAAAGGCTGGTTTGATCGGGTTTACTCCGTTGGATATGCTTATGGATGTGAAAAAAAAGAAACTAAAATTAAACCAATGAAAACCATTAAATACGGAATTTCTTTATGTACCGCCGGCCATCCAAATAATTTTTTGTCCGAAATTGGCATTGCAGAAAGCATGCGAAATGTAATGATTGATGACAGACTAGGGCAACGATTCCATAAAAAGGAGATGATCATATTAGGAGGAACACTAGACAAGAACAAGGTAGAAAAGGAACATGCTGAAACTGTTAAAAACATTGCAAAACAGATAAAAAACATTGCGTGTAACAACTAGATTTTTACACCGCTAACTGCCCTTAATTTGATCAAAACATTAACCCGTCATGTATCTTTTCATGGTGCTATATTCTTTATTATAAATTTCCCTTGTTGTTCTATTCTTAAAAAAGTTTAGATAAAAAACTTTTGTTTTTAAAGAAGCGGCTAGCCTCCCTTTTCCTTTATTTACCACTATAACAATTTCGTGTTTTTTTTAACTTATCTAAAACACAATCAAATCATTAATTTATTATTTTAGAAGAACTAGAATACAAAATTTTAGTTAATGACTTCTATAAAACAGATGTATTTCCAAACAATAGTACAGACGTTGCAACGAATTAAAATTGAATAGATGCTAAAAAAAATATTAAAAGTATTACTGGTATTATTTATTGTTATTTCAATTGGGGCAGTATACTTATATTTTCGATTGAACAACAATATTGAGAATGTTCTTATCGCAAATAATAATTGGCGTAGTGAAGTCTTGGAATTTCCTTTGATATTTGCTAGTGATTTGGAATATGAAGGAGAAGAACATATTCGATTTGCTCCTGGATGGGGCAAAAAAAATAGTGAAGACTATTTTTCGTATGTTTTTTTATGGATTTTAGAGAATGATCCAAAGCTAAACACTTTAGAATTGGAAAATGCAATGAATATTTATTTTGATGGACTAATGAATACTGGAGCCGTAATTAATTTTAATTTTTTCAAAAAAATCCCAGAAACTAAGTCTTCTTTTCAACAAACAGACAAAAGTAGCTTTAAAGGTGCTATTGAGGTCTATGATGAGTTTTTTTCAAAAGAAATCATCACATTAAATACTAAAATCAAAATTGAAAATTGTGCACTAAAAAACAAATACCTCGTTTGGTTTTATTTATCGCCACAAAAAACACAACATCCAATTTGGAATAAGCTAGATAATGTAAAAAACAATTTAACATGTTACTAAATAAAAAATGGGATCTATATTAATTCCAAAATGTGGTATCTTTTTATTTGCTAACTTTCATATACAACACATTAAACGCTAAAATAAGAAAGAAATTTATGACTAAAATAATGCCCTACAAAAATGTAACTGATGCAATGTCAAATCTAGACAATGGAGGACGGTTTTATAATATATTAACTAAGGCAGATGACGGAATAATTTCTAAATCTGAATTAGGAAAAGTTGGTGGAGTTTTTAGTGACAAACAAAAAATGATGTTGTTTTTCGAGTTGTCAATTTCGAAACTTGATCAAGAAAATAGAAATTCTATCATTTCTAAATTAGAAGAAAATTTACAAAAGCTTTATTTCAAGTACAAAGCAATCGAATTACTCCCTTCGGAGGCAAATACTAAAGGAATAATAGCCTCAAACGCAATTATTACTGGAATTCCTCAATTGATTCAATCTAAAAATGATTTTAATGGATTCATTATGACTCCTGTTATATCTGGAAATGTAACCACATTTGTTATGATGCCATTGATAGATATGTATGATGTATATGAATTAAGAGATGAAAAATCGGATAAAAACTTTTTAATCGCTCACGCTAAAAAAACAGAAAAGTTACCAGAGAAAAAAATTAAGGTTGCTGGGGTTTTAAAAGAATTAAAATCTGACAAAAATGACACCCAAGCTGCTAAAATATTCCTTGAGGCAATATATCATATGGAAATAAAGTAAACTTTAGTTCAAAAAAGTGCCTATTACTAAAATGTTCATATAGCTAGTCGAGCTGAATTATGTAAACAGACAAACCTTTAAAATATTAAAAAAACAATTGAATAGAAAAAGAATAGTTTTCGTTAAGTTTGTTTTTGAAGGAACTGACTATTAGAGCATTTTAATTATTTAACCTTCTGCAATTAATCAAGCTAAAGCTTGTTTCGCCAAATTTTGATCCAAAAACACATGAATTAATAATGTGATTTCATTTATAAAATGGAATATAAAATAGTAAGCACCATGGAAAATAGAATTAAAAAGATCTTAATATTCATAATATTATCGACATTTTTTTCTTGCAAAAACAAACAAAAAAACTCGACAGTTGATAATGACCTTACTATTAAACCAAATATAGTTTTTATTTACATGGACGATCTTGGCTATGGAGATGTTGGTTACAATGGAGCTAAAGGAATAGAAACACCAAATATTGATAAGCTAGCCTCTAATGGAGTAACATTTACCAACGGATATGCAACTTCGGCAACATGTACACCCAGTCGTTATGCTCTACTAACAGGCAAATACCCTTGGAGGAATAAAAAAGCTAAAATTTTACCAGGTACAGCCCCTTTACTTATTAACACAAATCAAATGACCATTCCCAAAATGTTACAAACCAAGGGGTATTACACAGGTATTGTTGGTAAATGGCATTTAGGTTTAGGAAACGGAAATGTAAATTGGAATAAAACTATTAAACCTAATCCGAACGATGTTGGTTTTGATTATTCATACATTATGGCTGCTACCCAAGACAGGGTACCAACTGTATATATAGAAAATGGAGATGTTGTAAATCTGGATTCCAATGATCCTATTGAAATTAATTACGATAAAAATTTTGATGGGCAACCTACTGGAAAGAATAATCCCGAATTATTAAAACTAAAATGGCATCATGGACATAATAGTAGTATTATAAACGGTATCCCAAGAATTGGTTACATGAAAGGAGGAGAGTCTGCTAAATGGGTCGACGAAGATATGGCTGGTCATTTTTTACAAGGAGCTCAAAATTTTATTAAAAAACATAAAAACCAAGCATTTTTCCTTTATTACCCAATGCAACAACCACATGTACCAAGAACACCTCATCATCAATTTGTAGGGAAATCTGGTTTAGGTCCTAGAGGTGATGTTTTAATGGAAGCAGATTGGTGTGTTGGTCAATTAATACAAACATTGGAAAAAGAAGGTGTTTTGAATAATACACTTATTGTTTTTACGAGTGATAACGGCCCCGTATTAAATGATGGTTATTTGGATGATGCCGTAGAAAAAATAGGAAATCACGACCAAAATGGAGGCTTAAGAGGAGGAAAGTATAGCTTATTTGAAGCTGGAACCAGAGTTCCTTTTTTCACCTATTGGAAAGGAAAAATTCAGCCTAAAATATCCGATGCACTAGTGTGCCAATTAGATTTATTTGCCTCAATCGCAAAACTGATTGATAGTGATGAAAAAGCAACCGATAGTCAGCAATTACTAGACGTTTTTATGGGAAAAAGCAATTTAGGAAGAAAAAACCTAATTATTGAAGCTACTTCGAGAACTGCTTTTAGACAAGGAGATTGGGTTATGATTCCGCCATATAACAAACCACGAATCAATACCGAAGTGAACATTGAATTAGGTAACGACACCATATATCAATTATACGATATTGAAAAAGATAAAGCTCAACTACACAATTTAGCTTTTCAAAACAAAGAAAAACTTCAAGAAATGATCATAGCTTTTGAAGCAATCAGAGGTAAAGATTACAAGAAAGGTATAAGAGATATTGAATTAAAGTAAAACTATTTAAACCAATATACTTTAAATAATTAGACTGGCAAAGCCAAGTATATTTCTATCAATATTAGAAATTTTGAAAAAGCAACTTATGCTAACAAATCAATGGTATGAATAAGAAATGGATAAAAGCGAAATTATACGATTTACTGATAATAACTTCGTATTAATAGGTTGATTTATTTTTCGTTAGTCTAAGGCAAAAAATTAATGCATAGCCTTAGCTCAATGTCATTAATAAGTTAAGCTTTTTCTATATTGCATCCCTTTGATTTTTAGTTACTTTTAGTTTGGTTGTAGTTCTGCGTCGTTCGTTTCTTGGATTAGTTCTATCAGGTCTTATAGGAACTAAATTTTTTCTGAATA
>CANLCT010000057.1 GCA_947489195.1 uncultured Aquimarina sp.
TTAGATGTTAGATGTTAGATGTTAGATGTTAGATGTTAGATGTTAGATGTTAGATGTTAGATGTTAGATGTTAGATGACAACAAACTCTTGACTACCTTATTGCCCATTAACCTATCTTTTCTTCTTTAGCAAACAAATCAACAACATTAATTAAAACCGATAACTCACAACTGAATACTGACAACTCAAAACTGATAAACTAACTACGATGATAATTTTGCTTTTACTATAGTAGAAATGGTTTTTCCATCGGCCTTACCTGCCAATTTACCAGAAACCTGCCCCATTACTTTACCCATATCTTTCATACCCTCGGCACCAGTAGCTGCGATTACTTCTTCTACCACTTTTGCTACCTCATCTTCACTTAATTGTGCTGGTAAAAACTTTGCAATTACTTCGGCTTGAGCCAACTCTGGTTCCGCTAAATCATTCCTACCTTGTTCCGCAAAAATAACAGCACTATCCTTACGTTGTTTTACTAACTTCTGTAAAATTTTTAGTTCTTGATCTTCGGTTAATTCCTCCTTAGATCCGGTTTCTGTTTGGGCTAACAAAATCGCAGATTTTACTGCTCGTAATGAAGCTAAAGCATTTTGATCTTTTGCTTTCATTGCCTCTTTCATGGCAGTCATAATATTTTTTGATAAACTCATATTCTTTTAAGTATTAAATAGTCCGTACAAAGCACTCAGACTTTATCTCTTTATTAATTAAACTATAGGTAACAAAAAAATCCTCAATGAAGGAGACTTAATCTACATTGTCATGAAGAAATGAATTATTCCTTCTTAATTGTAAATCATCATTACTATCGGTACTCAGTGTTGTTCTTGAAACTACTCCAGCATCTCTATTTTGATCCAGATCTAAACCTGCTCGTTTATATGCTGGTTGTTTCTCAATATCATCAATATTTGAAGCACTTGATCTAAATTTATAATTAAAATCTTTCATGTGTGCTCTGCGTTCTGAAGCTCTTGACCTCAATACTTCCGAAATTGGTTGATCTAAAGGATCACCTGTTTCAACAGCGCCTGTTTCTGGTAAAGTAGGAGTTAGCGTCTTTTTTTCAAAAGCAATTTCATTTTCTTCCTCTTTAACTACAACAACCTCTTCTGGTTCTTCTTCTAATTGGTAACGTACTACTGGCGATTCGGTACTCATCTCAGCAACTATAGCAGAAGGTGCAGCTTCAACCTCTTCTTTAATTTCAGTTGCTAATGGTTTTATTTCAATTTCTTCATTAACCTCAATAGATTTAGTTGATTCTGGTGTCATTAAATCGAAAGTGAATGTCATTTGCTCATTTTCTTCTTCAAAAACAGGCTCAACTACTTCAATATCTTTTACCTCTATTTCATTAATGATTTCTTGTGTATTAATAATCACAAAATCATCATTCATTGCTTTTTCGGTAAATGCACCTACTTCTTCATAATCCTTTACTTCTAAGTTTTTTACAAACTCAGTAGTTGGCATTAACAGACTTTCTTTTATTGGCGTTTCTTCAATTTCTTCAAAAAGATCATGAACAATTATTTCCGGCTTCTTTTCTTCAATTACTTTAGGTGGTTCAATCACCCTAGGCGTTGGTGTTGGTTTAACGGCCTCTGGAATTATTTTTTGCGATGGCAATTCGGCCGCACTTGTATTTACTGATGATAATTGTTGTTCTGCCTTTTGATCTTCGCTAAGCGAATGGATAATTTTTCTAGTTTCTGTATTTACAATATCATCTTGCTGTTCTGCATCAAAACCTGTTGCTATTACAGTTACCGAAATAGAATCATCCAAGGTTTCATCATCGCCAACTCCCATGATTATATTGGCTCCATATCCAGCTTCACTTTGGATATGGTCATTGATCTCTCCTATTTCATCAATAGTGATTTCTTCTTTACCAGAAACTATTAAAAGCAATACATTTTTTGCCCCTGTAATTTTATTATCATTTAACAAAGGAGAATCTAACGCTTTTACAATGGCATCGTGTGCACGTTGCGCACCCGAGGCATTTGCCGATCCCATAATTGCAGTACCACTATTACTCAATACCGTTTTGGCATCGCGCAAGTCAATATTTTGAGTATAGTGATGTGTAATCACTTCTGCAATTCCTCTTGAAGCTGTTGCCAACACCTCATCAGCTTTAGAGAATCCTGCTTTAAATCCTAAATTTCCATATACTTCGCGAAGTTTGTTATTATTAATAACAATAAGAGAATCTACTTCACTACGTAATTTTTCAACACCTGCTTGTGCTTGTTGATTACGCATTCGGCCTTCGAACTGAAAAGGGACAGTTACAATACCAACCGTTAATATATTTAGCTCGCGTGCCATTTTTGCAATAATTGGTGCGGCACCTGTTCCAGTACCACCACCCATACCAGCAGTTATAAATACCATTTTAGTGTTTACCCCTAGCATGCTTACAATATCTTCATAACTTTCTAAGGCTGCTTGTTCACCAATTTCAGGATTAGCTCCTGCACCCAAACCTTCGGTTAAGGAAACCCCTAACTGAATTTTATTTGGAATACTGCTATTCTCTAATGCTTGAGAATCTGTATTACAAATGACAAAGTCTACCCCTTTAATTCCTTGCTGAAACATGTGGTTAATGGCATTACTACCACCACCTCCAACACCAATCACCTTTATTACATTGGATTGGTTTTTTGGCATGTCAAAAGAAATGTTTGCTAACCCATCTTGAGTACTCATATTTTTCTTTTTTGTGTTGTTATCTTCATTGAAAATTTCAAATCAGACAGTTATATATCCCCTTTATTCTCTTTTACTGTTTTGATCTTTTATAGATCATCGTATTGGAACAACAATATTTATTCTGCATTGTCCAAAAACTCTTTAAATTTATCGGCCCAACGTTCTAACATTCCTTTTTTAGGTGCCGAAATTGGTTTGTGTTGTGTTTGAGTTTCCTCTTCTTCTTGTTTTTCTACCAACGCTTCAGGTTGGATCGCTCCTTCTTTTTTAAGCTCTTCTGTTATTGTATGGATAGGCTGTGCTTCCTCTTCCAAACGTTTTTTAGCTTCTAAATTATCCATCACTAAACCAACAGCTGTAGCATACAAAGGGCTTGTTGTTTCTGGATCACTATCGCCTGCCAAATGTTCATTTGGATACCCAATTCGCGTATCCATACCTGTTATATATTCTACTAACTGCTTTAAATGCTTTAATTGTGCTCCTCCACCTGTTAATACAATACCAGCTATGAGTTGTTTTTTAGTACTTTCATGTCCATAATTTTTTACTTCTTGAAATACCAATTCAATAATTTCAACTACCCTAGCATGAATTATTTTTGATAAGTTTTTTAATGAAATCTCCTTAGGCTCGCGTCCACGCAAACCAGGAATACTCACTATTTCATTATCCTTATTTTCACCAGGCCATGCCGATCCAAATTTTACTTTTAATAATTCTGCTTGCTTTTCAATAATTGAACAACCTTCTTTAATATCTTCGGTAACCACATTTCCTCCAAAAGGAATTACTGCTGTATGGCGAATAATGCCATCTTTAAAAATGGCTAAATCTGTAGTTCCACCTCCTATATCAATTAAAGCAACACCTGCTTCTTTTTCTTCTTGACTCAATACTGCATTAGCTGAAGCCAAAGGTTCTAGTGTAATTCCGGATAGTTGCAAACCCGAACTTTTAACGCAACGTCCAATATTTCGAATTGAAGTAATTTGCCCTACTACCACATGAAAATTAGCCTCTAAGCGGCCTCCATACATTCCAATTGGCTCATTAATTTCGGCTTGCCCGTCCACCTTATATTCTTGCGGAAGCACATGTAAAATTTCTTCGCCAGGTAGCATTACTAGTTTGTGCACTTGATTACATAAGTTTTCAATATCTGTACCATCTATAACCTCTTCCGAATCGTTACGAACTATATAATCACTATGTTGCAAACTGCGAATATGCTGCCCTGCAATTCCTACTGTTACATCTTCAATTTTAATTCCTGCAACACTCTCAGCCTCTTGAATAGCTTGTTGAATAGACTGAATAGTTTGCGTAATATTATTTACCACACCACGATGCACTCCCAAACTTTTGGATTTGCCAATACCCAAAACCTCCATTTTACCATACTCATTGTAACGACCAACCATAGCTACTATTTTGGTGGTTCCAATGTCTAAGCCTACTGCAATATTCTGCTGTTCCATTATCCTTTTTTTGTACAAATCACTTGATTAACAACACTCAAATTAACATGGGCATATGTATCAAATAAATTGTCTTTTTGAGCCTTTGCATAAAATGCTTTAAGGTTTTTAAATTTTAGATCAAGTTGCGATACATTTCCTACATGCACTAAAAAATCATGATTTCTCATACGCAAACCATAATTATTATTCGGCAAACAATTAATTCCTACTACTAATTTTTCTAAAAAATAATCCTCTTTTATTTTTTCAAGGAGCATTAATAAATTTGTCTTATGCTGTGGCAAAAAATAATACACCAATGGCACTCTTACCGAATTATTCTTGGACAACGGTAACAATTTACCGCTAACGTCAATATATTTTGGTTGAGAACCATAAATTCTAGCCACAGGCACTCGTTGCTTAACCTGAGCACTAACATGTCCATTTACAGACATATAAACCTCGGCATTATCAACATAAACTTCATTTTCTATTAAATGTTCCTTTTCATTCAAAACTAAAGTTTCTTTTGTAGGAATGCTATCATTTTTTACTTTTTGTATCAACAGTTTATTAACGAAATCTTCAGACAAAAAAAGTCGCTGATCGCCAATAAATTCCACTTTATCTTGTATTACTTCTCTTTGATGATTCCTTTTTTTAGAAAACATGAACAACAGCATCAAAATACCTAATGCAAATACAATTCCTATGTTGTATTTTATATTTTTCATACCAATAATGCTTCTTTTATTTTTGAAACTTCGGCTCCAATATCACCAGCACCTATAGTAACAATTACCTCTGCATTGTTCTGTTTTACTAAATTAATTAATGCTTTTTTCGAAACTAATTGTTTGTTTTTATTTGAAACAAATGACAATAACCATTCCGAAGTAACCCCTTCTATTGGCAATTCTCTAGCTGGATAAATATCCAACAACAGCAACTCATCAAACAAACTCAAACTCTGCCCAAATTCGGCAGCAAAATCCTTTGTTCTACTAAACAAATGAGGTTGAAAAACGGCCAATACTTTTTTATTTGGGTGCATTTGCCTTACCGCCTGATGTAATGCTTCTATTTCCGTTGGATGATGCGCATAATCATCAATATACACTAAATCAGGTGTTTTTATTTGATAACTAAAACGACGCTGTACACCTTTAAATGATAACAAAGCCTTTGCTAGCTTTTCGGCTGGGGTACCGTATTTTAAAGCCATAGCAAAGGCTGTAATTGCATTCATCAGGTTATGAAAACCCGGTAGGCTTACATGCAAATTTTTTATAAGCTGTTCTGGTGTTTTTAAATCAAACACATAGCTTCCATTATCAATTTTTATATTTTGTGCTGCATAATCGGCATCCGTATCTATACCTATAGTTACTCCTTCCATAGGCAGTCCTTTTACCACGAATAATTCATTTTTCGTTAAAGCTGCAAAAGCATTAAAAGAATCCGTTAATGCCTCATGCGCTCCATAAATATCTAGGTGATCGGCATCCATTGAGGTAATTGCAGAAATATTTGGAAATAACTGTAAAAACGAACGATCAAATTCATCTGCCTCAACCACCACAACTTCATTACCACTACTTATATAATTAGAGTGGTAATTTTCACTTATTCCTCCCAAAAAAGCCGTTACCTTTTCGCCCGAAGCATATAATAAATGTGCTAAAATACTTGATGTTGTTGTTTTTCCGTGCGTTCCTGCCACAGCTAACGTAAAAGTATCTTTTGTAATAAAACCTAAGACCTTAGCGCGCTTGTGAACCTCAAAATTTTGTATTTGAAAATACACCAATTGCTGGTTTGCCGCAGGTATTGCAGGCGTATATACTACCAATGTATTTTTGGCATTCAAAAAATTTTGAGGAATTTTTGCAACAGCATCATCAAAAGTAATATGCACCCCTAAATCAACTAAGGCATTAGTAATAGTCGTTGGTGTTTTATCATAACCTGCCACCTGCTTTCCTGTGCTTACAAAATAGCGAGCTATGGCACTCATACCGATACCTCCAATACCTATAAAATAAACATTCTTTATGTATTCTAATCCCCTCAACTAATCTCCTTTATACTTAATTAATTTTTCAATTTCATTTACAATATCAGCCGTAGCTTTTGGCTTGGCTAACTTTTTTAAATTCGAACTCAAGTTTTTAATAAGCAATTCATCGTTTAACAATGCTTCTATTTGAGTATCAAATTTTATATCTAATTCCGATTGTTTAATCATACATGCCGCCTTTGCCTCAACTATTGCTTCGGCATTTTTGGTTTGGTGATCCTCTGCTACATAAGGCGACGGAATAAACAAGACTGGTTTTCCTACTATAGCTAATTCTGAAACCGAGCTTGCTCCTGCTCTTGAAATAATACAATTTGCCATAGCATAGGCTAAATCCATACGATCTATATAAGCAACAATTTTTACTGTATCCGTACCTAAATGCTTAAACCTTTCGTAATACAACTGCCCACATTGCCACAATACTTGTACTTTATTTTCTTTAAAAAAATCTATTCTTGAAGCTACTAACTCATTAATAGCCTTTGCCCCCAAACTTCCTCCAAGTACTAAAATCGTTTTTATCCCTTTATCTAATTCAAAATGTGTAAATGCTTCCGCAGAAGAAACACCTTCATTTAAAATATCTTTTCGAACTGGGTTTCCTGTTTGTACTAATTTTTCTGCAGGAAAAAAACGCTCTAGATCGGGGTAGGCTACACATATTTTTTTCGCATTGCCTGCCAACCATTTATTGGTAATTCCTGGAAACGAATTTTGCTCCTGAATTAACGTAGGGACCTGCATCCAACCTGCCATTTTTAATAAAGCAGCACTTGCATAGCCACCCGTACCAATAGCTATAGTTGGCTTTTGTTTTTTTATAATTCGAAACGATTTATACAAACTGCTTACCAACTTAAATGGTAGTAATAAATTTTTAAGTGATAATTTTCGTTGTATTCCACTAATCCAAAGTCCTTCTATTTTGTAACCTGCTTTAGGAATTTTTTGCATTTCCATACGATCGCTTGCTCCCACAAATAAAAACCTTGCTTCAGGGTACTTTTCCTTTAAAGCATCAGCAATCGCTATTGCAGGATAAATATGACCTCCTGTTCCTCCGCCTGATATTACAAATGACAACTGTTTCATATAGTTTCACTTAAAATGTCCAACGGATTCGCTTCACTATCTTCTTTTTCTTTTGGAGTCGCTTTTACACTTACACTAATTACAATACCTAATGCCAAACAGGTCATCCAAATAGATGTTCCTCCACTACTTACCAAAGGCAAGGTTTGCCCCGTTACCGGGAATAACTCCACTGCTACAGCCATATTAATTAGTGCCTGAAAAACAATGGGTAAGCCTACTCCTAAGGCTAATAATTTTCCAAAAATGTCTTCGCATTTATGTGAAATAATAATTAATCGAGCTAAAACCAATAAATAAGCAAACATAATTCCCACAGCACCTAGCAAACCAAATTCTTCTACCACAATAGCATAAATAAAATCTGATGAAGACTGAGGTAAAAAGTTTTTTTGAACACTCTTACCTGGCCCTAGTCCAATTACCCCTCCTGTTGCAATTGCAATTTTAGCACGTTCAATTTGATAATTATCTTTTTGGTTTTCACTATCATCCAAAAAGTTTTCAATACGACTAGTCCATGTATCTACTCTGTTTGAAAAGGCTCCAGGAAATGCTTTTGCAGCCAAAATAAAAATGCTTAAAAACAATAAACCCGTGGCAAAAATTATCACTAAATATTTTAAAGGATACCCCCCTATAAACACCAACATAATCACCATTGAAAAAATAATTGCTGCTGTTGAAAAATTAGCGGGCAAAATACAAGCCACTACCGTCATTACTGGTAACCATAAAGGCACTAAAGTTTCTTTAAATGTATATGTTTTTGACGCTATTTTTGCCAAATAACGTGCAACAAAACTTAGCAATACCACCGATGCTAATGTCGAAGTTTGAAACGTAACACCCACTACAGGAATACGAATCCAACGACTCGCATTTGCTCCTCCAATTGTTGTTCCTTGCGCAATAGTAACAACCAACAAAACTATTGCTATAGGCAACATAATCATTGAAAGTCCCTTAAAATAATTATACGGAATTTTATGTACTCCATATACAATTAAAAAACCTAAACCTAAATGCACTGCGTGTTTAACCAAATATTTAAAGGTATTTCCATCCCCATATAAATAAGCCAAATTACTACTAGCACTATACACAGGCATGAACGAGAATAGTGCCAATAGACCTGCAATAGCCCAAAGCACCCTATCTCCTTGTATATTTAATATAGCCTGTTTCATTTACTTATAATTTATGTACAGCTGCTTTGAATTGATTTCCACGATCTTCATAATTTTCGAACAAGTCAAAACTTGCACAACAAGGTGACAATAACACCGTATCATTTCGCTCACCCAAAGCATAACTTATTTTAACAGCCTCTTGCATAGATTGTGTTTCTATAATTGTTTCTACACAATTTTCAAATGAAGCTACGATACGACTATTATCAACTCCTAAACAAATAATAGCTTTCACTTTTTCATTGACTAGCTTATACAACTCACTATAGTCATTCCCTTTATCTACACCACCAACTATCCACACCACAGGTGTTTTTACAGCTTCCAAAGCAAAATATGCCGCGTTTACATTTGTTGCTTTTGAGTCATTAATGTATTGTACATTATTGATTTTTAACACCATTTCTAATCGGTGTTCAACCCCTTGAAAATTTGTTAAACTTTCGCGAATTGTTTGCTTCCGAATACCAACTAATCTGGCTGCCATTGAGGCTGCCATTGCATTTTTGGTATTGTGTTTTCCTTTTAAAGAAAGACTACTTTCTGATACGATAATATCTTGTTCGTTGTTCATATTTATTACGATATGGTTGTTTTTTATAAATGCTCCTTGCTTTAGTTCATTTTCCAATGAAAAAGGGAAGCACTGCGCTTTAGGTTTATATTTTTTTAAATAATTTTTAATGTCTTTATCATCTGCATCATAAATGAAATAATCATACTCGGTCTGATTTTTTATCAATCTAAATTTTGATGCGATATATTTTTCATAACTATACTCGTAACGATCTAAATGATCTGGTGACAAATTGGTAAGCACTGCTATTTTTGGACAAAACTCCTTAATACCATCTAACTGAAAACTACTCAGCTCTAACACAAATGTATCTGTACCACTATCCAGCACCGCTTTAGCAAAACTATCTCCTATATTTCCAGCCATTGTTACTCCGCTAATACCAGACGAAAGCACATGCTCTATAAGCATGGTAGTTGTGGTTTTTCCATTACTACCCGTTATTCCAATTATATTGGCATTAGTGAATTTTGCTGCAAATTCTATTTCAGAAATTACTGGAACACCTTTAGCTATCAATTTTTTTACTATTGGTGCTGTATCTGGAATCCCAGGACTTTTCATTACTACATCGGCATTTAAAATCAATGCCTCTGTATGTTGTTCTGCTTCAAAAGTTAATCCTGCATCAGTTAAAACTGAAGCATACTTCGTTGTTATTTTTCCAAAATCTGACACAAACACCTCATAACCTTTTGCTTTAGCCAAAAGTGCCGTACCCACTCCACTTTCGCCAGCACCAAGTACTACAAGTCTTTGTATGTTTTTTTGGTTATTCATTAAATTATCGAAGCTTAAGTGTTACAATAGTTAGTATGGCTAATAAAATTCCAACAATCCAAAAACGTGCTACAATTTTACTTTCGTGAATGCCTTTCTTTTGATAATGATGATGTAAAGGAGACATCAAAAACACACGTCTACCTTCTCCAAACTTCTTTTTAGTGTATTTGAAATAAGAAACTTGAATAATTACTGAAAGAGTTTCTACAAAGAAAACACCACATAATAGAGGAATTAGCAATTCTTTACGAACAGCAATAGCTATAACCGCTATGATTCCTCCAATAGTTAAGCTTCCTGTATCTCCCATAAACACCTGAGCTGGATAGGTGTTATACCATAAAAACCCAACCAAGGCCCCAGTAAATGCTGCAATAAAAATGGTCATTTCACCTGTATGCGGGATATACATTACGTTTAGATAATCTGAAAAAATAATATTTCCAGAGATCCATGCAAATGCCCCTAAAACGACTACAATAATTGCCGAAGAACCCGCCGCCAAGCCATCAATTCCATCGGTTAAATTGGCTCCATTTGACACTGCTGTAACTATTATAATTACCACAGGAATAAAAAACAACCATGCATATTTTTTTAATTCAGGACTAATCCATGCTAATACTTGAGCATATTCAAACTCATTATTTTTGAGAAAAGGAATGGTCGTTTTGGTCGATTTTGTTTCAGGTTCAAATTCAGAAATATCACTTCCTTCAGCTCTTATCTGTGCTATTACTTCTGGTGCTTTTTCTTCTTTAATAGTAATATCCTTATGAAAATACATCACCAATCCAACAAAAACACCTAAGCCTACTTGGCCTATAATTTTAAACTTACCCGCCAGTCCATCTTTATTCTTCTTTTTTATTTTCAAGTAGTCATCAGTAAAACCGATCGCTCCCATCCAAAGTGTGGTTACTAATAATAATATAATGTATATATTTTCGAGTTTTGCAAAAAGAAGTACCGGAATTAATGTTGCCAGAATAATAATTATTCCTCCCATTGTAGGTGTACCTGCTTTTTCTGTTTGCCCCTCTAAACCCAGATCTCGTATACTTTCGCCCATTTGCTTTTTTTGTAAAAAGCTAATGATTCGCTTTCCATAGATCACAGAAATCAATAATGAAAGTAATATTGCTAAAGCTGCTCTAAAACTTAAAAACCCAAACAAACTTGCTCCTGGAAACTGAAAGTTTTGCTCTAAATAATCAAATAAATAGTATACCATTAGTCCATTAATTTTAAATAATGTTGCACCACTTCCATATCACTGAAAGGCGTTTTCTTTCCTTTTATATCTTGATATTTTTCATGCCCTTTTCCTGCAATTAAAATAATGTCATTAGGGTTTGCCATACTAACCGCTGTTTTTATCGCTTGCTTCCGATTTTGAATAGTAAGGGTCTTTTTAAAATCTTGAGGTTGTACTCCCGACTCTACAGCATCCAAAATAGCTTGAGGCTCTTCGAAACGTGGATTATCATTAGTAAAAATGACTTTATCACTTAATTGTGCCGCTATTGAACCCATAACTGGTCTTTTCAAAGCATCTCTATCACCACCACAACCTACAACTGTTATTAAAGTTTCATTACGTGTTCGTATTGAGTTTACCGTATTCAATACATTTTTAAGGGCATCTGGTGTATGAGCAAAATCAACAATTGCCGTAATTTTATTATCAGAAATGGTATATTCAAATCTTCCATTTACACTTTCAAGATTACTTAACAATTGTAAAATTTCTAACGACTCCAAACCAAGCATTTCTGCGCAAGCATAAACCGATACTAAATTATAGGCATTAAAATTTCCTATTAATTTGCTCCAAAATTCTTTATCATTAATTTTTAACAACAAGCCCTGAAAGCTACTTTCCAACACATTACCCCTATAATCTGCAAAAGACTTTAAAGCATAAGTTACTTTTTTAGCCTTTGTATTTTGCAGCATTATTGATCCATTTTTGTCATCGGAATTTGTAAGTGCAAAAGCATTTTTGGAAAGCGTATCAAAAAAGGATTTTTTAACATCTCGATATTCTTTAAATGTCTTATGATAATCCAAATGATCATGTGAAAGATTAGTAAATATTCCACCCGAAAATTCCAAACCTAATGTTCTTTTTTGATGAATTCCGTGCGAACTCACTTCCATAAAACAATAGCTTACACCTGCAGCAACCATATCCGCTAAATGCTTTTGTATCTGTAAAGCATCGGGGGTTGTGTGTGTTGCCGGAATTTCTTTATTATGAATACATACTTTTACCGTTGAAAGTAAACCTACTTTATAACCTGCACTTTTAAACAATTGAAATAATAAGCTTGTTACTGTAGTTTTTCCATTGGTTCCCGTTACTCCAATTAACTGAAGCTTACTAGAAGGATTTTCATAAAAATTTCCTGCCATTACCGCCAAAGCCTCTTGCGAATTAGAAACTTTTACATAAGTAATTCCGTTTATAGTATGCTCAGGAAAAGCCTCGCAAACAACAACTAAAGCCCCTTGATCGATCGCTTTTTTTATAAACTGATGTCCATCAACCTGCACCCCTTTTACAGCTACAAAAACATCATTCAATGCTACTAAACGAGAATCGAATTGTAATGAGTTTACACTTATTTGTGTACTCCCAATTACCGCTTCAATAGGCACTTTATACAATATATTGGTTAAACTACTCAAGATAAAATAATACTTATTTGTTTATGATTCCCTATTTTTTCTCCTTGCGGAATAGATTGTTCTTTTACTTTTCCTTCGCCCGAAACTTTTACATCCAAACCTAAATTTTCTAATAATGGCAACACATCCATCAAAGTCATTCCTTTTACATTTGGCATTATAGTTTTATACTTCTGCGAAAGCATAAAAAATTTGGTATAATCAGCACCAGATTTTTCAATTGATGTCAGATTCACTTGATCTATTATTGGTGTAGCCCTGTAAATTTTTTCGGCAATTGTTTTAAAAACAGGAGCGGCTACTATATTTCCATAAAAACCTATTTCTTTTTTAGGCTCATGCACAACAACTATACATGAATATTTTGGAGCATCGGCAGGAAAATAGCCTACAAAAGATGAAATGTATTGCAAATGCTTTTTCCCTTTACCATAGTTTTTTTGACAAGTCCCTGTTTTTCCTGCAAAAGGCATCAGCTTAGATTTTATATTTTTAGCTGTTCCTCGTTCTACCACCTTTTCCATCATTGCTTTTACTGCTCCAATGGTTTGTTTTGAGCAAAGTGCCGGATTAATAACTTCTTTACCAAATTGTTCTTCAACCGCATCCCAAGCTCGAACTTGTTTTATAAACTGCGGCTTTACCATTTCGCCATTATTTGCAATCGCATTATAAAATGTTAGCGTTTGCAAAGGTGTTAATGAAACCCCATAGCCAAAGGCCATCCACGGCAATGTGGTACCGTACCAGTTTTTATCTCCAGGATATGGAAATTTAGGATCTCCTTCTCCTTTTATAGGTAAGCCCAAAGGTTTATTTAACCCCATATTATAAAAGCGATTCAACAATTTTTTAGGATTACTTTTATAATGCTTATTTATTATTTTAGCAAAAGCTGTATTGGACGATACTTCGAATGCCTTTGCTGCCGAAATTTTTCCATATCCGCCCCAATGAGAATCATACACTGTTCGATCATAAAACTTAACGCGTCCATTTTCGGTATCCACTACGTAACTCGAATCAATAACCTTATCTTCTAACAATGCTACCATTGACATCAATTTAAATGTTGAACCCGGCTCATGCGATTCTCCAACTGCATAATTTAAACGCTCGTAATATTTTCCTTTTGAAGTGCGCGCTAAATTTGAAATTGCTTTAATTTCACCAGTTTTAGTTTCCATAACCACCACACAACCATGATGTGCTTTAAACTTTTCTAACTGACCCAATAAAGCATGATGAGCTATATCTTGTACATTAACATCAATAGTTGACACTACATCATAACCATCTTGCGGTTCTACCTCATTATTATCTGAAACTGGCTTCCATTGCCCTTTTGAAATTTTTTGCTTTAATCGCTTTCCTGCTTTTCCTCGTAAGTAAGGGCCATAAGCTCCTTCAAGACCTACTCTAGTATAATACCCCTTTTCATCTTGACGTTCATAACCAACGGTTCGCTCTGCAATTTTCCCTATAGGATGCTCTCTTACCGTACGTTGCTCAATAATTAATCCTCCTTTATTTGCGCCTAATTTTAAAATAGGAAAGTTTTTAACTCGTATATATCGAGAATAACCCACATTACGGCAAATAAGCAAGTATCTATTTTTATTGGCCCGTGCCTTGTTAAACATTTTAGAATAATACGAAGCTGGTTTTCCGAATTCCTTTGACATCGCTTTTGCCAAATTTTGAATTTCTTTCTGAAAGATTTCTTTTTTAACCGTAACCGCATCAAAGCGAATATTGTATTTTGGTACTGATGTGGCTAACAAATTATAATTTGCATCATACAGATTCCCTCTATTAGCCGGAATAACAAAATCTTTAAACACACGTTTACGTGCTATTTCCCTGTACTTATCCCCATCAATAACTTGAATTTTAAATAAATTAAACAACACAAAACCAGCAAAAAGCAACAAGCAGCCTGCTACTAAGTAAGATCTGTTTGATATGTTTTTTATAGTTGCTTCCAAATTTATTTTACACTTATTCTTTTACTACTAATTTTATGGGTGGTTCTTTTTTTAAGACAATTCCAATCTCTTTAAGTCTTTTTTTTATTTGCGACTCCATTTTCAATTTCATTAAGCGAGATCTTCCGTCTACAAATCGAGTCCGATACTCCTTAACTTCACTATTTTTTTTTGCTATTTCATGAATTTTCCGCTCTGCACTATGCGAACTTGCAATCATTACTAAAGCCAATAATGACAAAAACAAAAGCATGACCCAGTTTTTTGCCGAATCATCAGACAATAACAACCTCCCTTTTAATATGTCATATAACTTTTCTTTCATTAATCTTCAATACGTTCTGCTATTCTCAACTTAGCACTTCGCGCTCTGTTATTAATGCCTATTTCATTCGCATTGGGCACAATTAGACCGCCTACTTTTTTAAAAGGCACAGACATTTTTCCAAACAAATCTTTTTCAGGCTCCCCTTCAAACAAACCATTTCTAATAAATCGTTTTACTAAACGATCTTCTAAAGAATGATAGGATATTAAACTCAACCTTCCTCCTGGTACTAATAAATCTTTGGTTTGTTCTAAAAACTCTTTCAAAACAGCTATTTCTTGATTCACCTCTATTCGAATAGCTTGATAAACTTGTGCTAAAATTTTATGTTCTTTCCTTTTAATCATACAAGGCGCTAAAATTGCTTTTAACTGATCACTTGTTTTTATTGGAGCTACCTCTCGTGCTTCTACAATTAAACGAGCCATTTTTTTGGCGCTACGTAATTCTCCATATTGAAATAAAACTTGTTGTATTGCCGACTCCTCATAAGTATTAATGATATCATTTGCAGAAAGTGCTGCCGTCTGATCCATTCGCATATCTAACTCTGCCTCAAAACGTGTTGAAAACCCCCTGTCTGCTACATCAAACTGATGTGATGACACTCCAAAATCACCTAAAATACCATCAACTTTTTTTACCCCATAAAAGCGTAAAAAACGCTTAATAAACCTAAAGTTATGAGGCACTAACTGAAATCGTTCATCATCTAAGGCATTTTTATGTGCATCTTGATCTTGATCAAAACCAAATAATTTTCCATTGGGTCCCAAACGAGATAATATTTCTTTTGAATGCCCTCCGCCACCAAAAGTAACATCCACATAAACCCCATCAGGTTTAATTGCCAAACCTTCAACAGTTTCATGTAATAATACTGGTATGTGGTATTTATTCTCCATCTGCTATATCATCAAATCCCATTACTTCTTCAGCTAAATCTGCAAAATCATCTGTTGCTTTATCTATAGCCGCTTCATAACGTGTTTTATCCCAAATTTCAATTATATTTATTGCCGAAGACAACACTAACTCTTTTTCAATCCCCGCAAACGCTATTAAATCTTTAGGAATTAAAATTCGCCCAGTCGTATCTACTTCTATCTCTTTTACTCCTGCTGTAAAACGGCGAATAAAGTCATTATTCTTCTTTTTAAATCGATTCAACTTATTCATTTTTTGCATTAGCACATCCCATTCTTTCCTTGGATACAACTCAACACATGGCTGAAACACAGAACGTTTAAGCACAAAACCCTCAGACAACACTCCTGCTAATTGCTTTTTAAAAGCTGCTGGAAGCATTAATCGCCCTTTTGCATCGGCTTTACACTCATATGTCCCTACTAAGTTTACCACGATTTATCTATAATTAGTCAAAGATATTGAAAATATCACCACATTTTACCACATTATACCACATTGTTAATAAGTTTCCCACTCTAAAATTTCAAACATTTCACTTTTAATACTTTTCTTTAATCCTATTTTATTGAAAAAAAGCCGAGATTATATCACCGAAAAAAAGCAACCAGAAAACGAAAAAATTAGTAGGAAAAAGAGTTCTTCAAAAAAATTCTGTTCCTGTTTGTTAAAATATTATATTTGCGTTTCAGTCATGCCAAAGCATTAATGAACGAAAACTTAACAAAAGAAGGGAAATTTACATACGTTAGTTCGGGAGAAGGAACACCTATTGTTGTACTTCATGGACTTATGGGTGGTTTAAGTAATTTTGAAGGAATGTTCTCTCACTTTCCTAAACACGGATACCGTGTAATTATTCCTGAACTTCCTATTTACGAACTTCCATTAATAAAAACCAGTGTTAGTAATTTAGCCAAGTTTTTAAAAGAATTTTTAGATTATTTAGACTATTCTAAAGCAATCCTAGTTGGTAATTCACTGGGTGGACATATTGCATTGGTATTCCAAAAAATGTATCCAGAACTTGTCAAAGGAATTGTTCTTACTGGAAGCTCTGGACTTTACGAAAGTGGTATGGGAGAAAGCTATCCCAAGCGAGGTGATTACGATTACATTAAGCAAAAAGCTCAAGATGTTTTCTACAAACCCGAAACTGCCACCAAAGAAATGGTAGACGAGGTGTACAATACCGTAAACGACCGATACAAATTGGTAAGAACAATAGCTATTGCAAAAAGTGCCATTAGGCATAATATGGCAAAAGATTTACCCAAAATTAAAGTTCCAGCATGTATCATATGGGGAAAAAATGACATTGTCACCCCACCTGATGTTGCCGAAGACTTTAATCGACTTATTCCGAACTCAACACTTTATTGGATTGACGAATGTGGGCATGCTGCCATGATGGAGCACCCTGAAACTTTTAACAAGTACTTACACGAGTGGCTTATTAAAGAAAATATTTAAAACACTTTAGTGTGAAAATTTCAAGCGCAGACTTTATAATTAGCAATAGCGATGTTGCCAAATGCCCTAACAATCCTTTTCCGGAATATGCTTTTATCGGGCGCTCAAATGTAGGGAAATCCTCATTGATCAATGCATTGATGAGTCGCAAAAGTCTTGCAAAAACCTCTGGTCGACCTGGAAAAACTCAGCTTATTAATCATTTTTTAATTAATAAAAATTGGTTTTTAGTTGATTTACCTGGCTATGGTTATGCGCGTACATCAAAAAGTACTAAAAAAACTTTTCAAAAGTTTATTACAAATTATTTTAAACAACGCACACAACTAGTTAGTGCCTTTGTTTTGGTTGATTGCAGGCACGAACCTCAAAAAATAGACCTTGCCTTTATGGAATGGCTTGCTACAAACAGCGTTCCTTTCTTTATCATTTTTACCAAAGCTGATAAATTAACCCCAAACACGTTGCCTAAGCATATTGAAAACTACAAAAATAAAATGTTAGAGTTTTGGGAAGAAATGCCCCCTTATTTCATCACTTCTTCCTCTTCAAAACAAGGCTGCGACGAAGTATTAACTCATATTGATCAGTTAAATCAAGAGTTTTACAAAAACATTAAATAACTAAACCAAAAAAAAAAAAAAAAAAATGTAATTAAGAAACGTTTTCTCCTTAATCGCATTTTTACTTTTTCGATTATAATGCTATTTATCTTCATTATTAAAACAAAATTCGTAATACCCTTTCATCTTCTTCAGTCAAATCTGTAGCACCACTAACCGAACTACAAATAGTCATTATCGAAGGTATTTGAGAATTGAAATTAGAATCTGTTCCTGATATCAAAATAGAGTTAGTTCCTTCATCTGGTACAAAAAGAGGCTCCCCTAAAACTGCAGCAATATCCTCGTCGCTAGCTCCTCCTGTAAAAGCTAATCCTCTACAAGAATTTGCATCTCCAAAATCAGAATGACGTAAACCCAAGCTATGACCTATTTCATGAATTATCAGCCCCCTTTAAAACAGCAGGCGATAAATCAAACTCTGCTTCACTTCTTAAAGTAATCCATCTTCCAGGGTTTCCATTTGCTGGAGTTGTTGCTTCTCCATTAAAACCTATACCGTATCTTCTAAACAATGTGATTTCCTCATCACCTGGTTCGACTCCAAAAGACAAGTCAAATCTAATTCTTAGCCCTAAATTATTATAATCACCAATAGCTTGTCTAATGGCTATTTCATGAGCTGGTGTCATAGACAAACCTTTAACTCTAATTATACGCTGACCACTTCAATATCCGCCGCATCTTCTTTCTGACAAGAGGTTAATAAGGCTGAAGCCATAATAATCCCTAATAAATTTCTTCTTAAATTTCTTCTTAAATTGATCATAAATAATTAAATCTATTAAAAAATTAAACTAATTAAGTTACAAATAAAGCTTTCAGATATAATCCACTCTATTTTTTTTGTAGATAATTAAAAAGGGATCACTTATTCATTTTTAAAACTTTAGCGAACATCTTTTTTTACCCTGATCAGATACAAAAAAAATAAAACTTTATTACAAACTTTTTACCTGTAACTTGATTAATCAATTGTGTAATTGTTTTACCATAACCTTACACAGTCAATCATTAATAAAACGTCTATTAATCAATTTACCCCACCCACTAATTTTTAGTTTATCTAAAAAAAAATGACAACAACTGATTAACAAAATTCAATTATTCTTATTTATTTAAAACAGAGATTAACATCTCTACTGAAGTCATTTTATTCAATTCCTTTGAAGAAAGCACCACCTTTAAACTACCGTTAGAAGTAACAGAAAACACTACTGGATATGTTGTTTTTATATGAGGATATTGGGTTTCGAATTCATTTTTATAAATAAACTCCATAGGTGTTTTTTGAGATTCCCTAAATGTTTTCCAACTATCGGTTTCTACAAAATTGCCATGCGTTAAGCTACACAGACTACACGCATACGTATCTGGACTTAAAATTTTATGTGCAAAATCAATTTTTTTACTCCAAAACCCAGATGACGTGTTATAAACAAACAATAAACTATCCAAATGCTCAATTATTTCTTTTTTAAATCTAATTTATCAGCAAAATAATCTGTAAAATCTTTCATGGTTTCAGCCATTTTAACATCTTGTGTGGCACGTTGATAGGTATCAGTCATAGCGACAAGTGTTTGATGAAAAAAGAGTTTCATTTCATTAACTGGCATATCTTTTGTCCATAAGTCTATTCGCAAACTTTCTTTAGCTTTTGAATCCCACACCGAAAGCAAAAAAGCCTTAGCCTCTTCATTACTTATTCCTCCATCTTCCGCAGTCCACGAAAGTGCTTCAGGCACTTTATTTTCATCAAGTTCTACTTTTATCTTAATTTCTGAAGTATGCGTAACTGCCATTATAATGTGTATTAAATTTTGAGGTTATTTTTGGGGTTTGTAATTTGAAGTTTCAAAAATAGACCTACTATCCATTTCCATAAGTTGCTGCAAAGATACATTGTTCTTTTCCATGAATGCAAGTACTATTTGATATCCTATATATTGCCCTACTCTATCTGGAGACTGCTGATCAATAGACAAATAAAACTTGGAAAATGGTGCTGGATATATAAATCTTGGCAACAAATCCTTACTGGTACTAAAAAGCATCTCTTTTTCAATAAAATAACGCCAGATAAATGACTCATTAGAAAGCATCCAATCCAACTCATTTTTTGAATAGCCAAAAATATCTAACAGCTCACTTTTAGGTAGTAATTTACTTAATAAATACCTCCTTTTTCCAAACAAGATCATTTGTGCCAATAAATCTCTTCCATCGGCACGAGGTATGATTTTTCTGGCATACGCCATGGCTATATTAGGTACTAGCTGGTTGGGCTCAAAATCATCTTTAATATACTTTGATATATCTTCGTAAAAATAATGTTTACTCCCCAAATACGTATCTAAAGACAAGAGCAATAATTCTTTTCGCAACACCACATTACTTTTATAATCTACATCAGATATCAAAGTAACTATTCTGGGCACTTTTACATTGGGGTAATAAAAAATAAGATGTTTATAAAACGAAGTCAGCTCTAGAGCTACTTCATTTAAATTTGGAAATACTTTATTTACTTCATCAACTAATTCTTGATGCAAAGTGTCTTTTGATTTTTTTAACCAGAATTCGTCTTTGTATTTTGTAGGAAATAAAAACGAATATTTTTCTTTCATTTCAAGCAATGATGCTTGGCTTATATTTATAAATTTCTGATCAAAACGCTCAATGTTAATCTCGACAGGAATTGAGGCAATTTCATCGGGCATTTTGTAATCTTGGTTACACGAAACAAAAGTTATCATAAAACCTATTACACAAATAGATTTAAAAATTTTAGCACATACGGTATTATACATATCACAAAAATAAACAAACATTAATTCTACACTTTAATAAATGTTCCTTTTTCGTTACATTTATAAAATAGTCTTTTTTATTACAAAAAGCAGCTTTAAACATAGCCAAAAATTAGCCTTAAAAATTTAAAATACATGAAAACCGATAAAGTAATTGATCATATTGTAAACTGGTTAAAAGATTATGCTACAAACGCGAATATAAAGGGATTTGTTGTTGGAGTAAGTGGCGGAATTGATAGTGGACTAACCTCGACACTGTGTGCTAAAACTGGATTACAAACTATTTGTGTTGAAATGCCAATTCACCAAGCAAAAAGCCAAGTTACCCGTGCGCAAGAACACATAGCTCAATTAAAGCAAAGGTTTTCAAATGTAAGTGATGAGCGCGTGGATCTTACGCCCGTTTTTGAAGGCTTAAAAAATCAAGTCCCCAATGTGGCTCCTAGCGCAAAACTAGACCTTTCATTAGCAAATACCAGAGCTCGATTACGTATGACCACCTTATATTATTTTGCTGGATTACATGGCTATTTAGTTGCCGGTACAGGAAATAAAGTTGAAGATTTTGGTGTTGGATTTTACACCAAATACGGTGATGGTGGAGTAGACTTAAGTCCAATAGCCGACCTTATGAAAAGTGAAGTTTACCAACTTGCTAAAGCTTTAGACGTCCCCGAATCTATTCAAAAAGCTGCCCCTACAGATGGACTGTTTGGTGATAGTCGTAGTGACGAGGATCAAATAGGCGCCAGTTATGACGAACTGGAATGGGCAATGAATCAACAAGATGCAGGAAAACATTTTGACGATTTTTCTGGCAGAAAGCATGAGGTTTTTAAAATTTACCACCGACTAAATACGGTAAACCAGCATAAAATGCAGCCAATTCCTGTCTGTAAAATACCTTTTGACCTAAAATAATACCATTTTGTCGAAACTTGCGCGTAAAAACTTTTTTCAATCACTTTTCTCTATAGTTTTACCGTACACAAAATCAATTAAATCATCAATTTAATATTGTTATGAAAGTATTAGTAGCGGATCACCACCCAATTACGCGCAAAGGAATTTTAGAGGCATTATTTAATAATAGTAATGATGTTCGATTGTTACCTGCGCTTATAGATGGTAAAAATTTATTTAAGGTAATAAGAAAAGAAATGCCAAATATTGTCTTTTTAGAATTGGATTTACCAAACTCTAATGGACTACAAACCATCAAAGAAATCAAAAATAGATTCAAAGGTGTAAAAGTTTTTGTTTTTAGCCACCAACCTGAAGAAATCTATGCATTAAGTACAATAAAGTCTGGGGCTTCGGCTTATTTGTGCAAAACTGCTTCGATTGAAACTTTAAAGTTTGCCTTTGACAGAGTAGCTAGAGGTGGTATTTATTTAAATGAAAAGCTTAGCGATCAATTAAATAACAGAAGTTACAGAGGATCACAATTCAATACATTCAAAAAATTATCAACCAGAGAGGTAGAAGTACTCAATTTACTTTCAGCTGGAAGAAGAAACAAGGAGATTGCTAATAAACTAGACATCAACGAAAAAACAGTAAGCACTTACAAAACAAGATTACTAAAAAAATTGAAAGTCGATAATTTAGCCGACTTAATAGGCCCATTCAGAATACTCAAAACCCTTGTAAATACTAGGTTTTTTTCGTAAATTAATGTAAATAAAAACCCCGAA
>CANLCT010000058.1 GCA_947489195.1 uncultured Aquimarina sp.
GCACTTACCGCTCCACTATCTATATCTGTAATGTTGTATTCGATTACCGCTGGATCGCCTTCAAATCCTGCATCTGGGGTGAATTCCAATACTCCGCTAGTCTCATTATACAACCAAACTCCTTCGTCCTCTACTTCAAAACCAATCAAGTTACCATCTGCTCCTAGCACTTCACTGCCTGCAACCACTGTAACTCCTGATGGAATCACTAATGTCAATACGACATCATCTGGCGTTGGGGTCGTACCATCACTTAAGGTATCATTACCTAATACATTAATCCCAACTGTACTTCCTAAATCATTATTTAAGTCCTCATCGGCGACTACAGCTGGTGGAGTATCTAAATATGTAACTGTTATTGTCGCTATATTAGACATATCACCATCTTCATCATCAACTGTATAAGAAATAGGTGTAGGATCGCCTGTAAAGCCATCTATTGGATCAAAAGCAACTTCTCCCGTAATTTCATCATATAACCAAACTCCTTGTCCTTCTACTGTAAATCCAATTAAGTCTCCATTTAAATCTGTTATTGGATTTGATGTAATCACTCCTGAAGGAACCATTAAGTTTACGCTCATTGGATCAATAGTTCCGTCAGAATCAGAATCGCCAGTAGCACCTACTAAAATATTTTGAGTTACTATAGCTCCAGCCGTATTGCCTAAACTCTCATCATTAACTGCTATAGGAGGAATATTCGCTAAAATTACAAATGTTGCATCATCTTGATCATTTTCTGAAGGGTCATCATTATCAGGAGTACTATTAGGGTCTGGAAGATCCGAAGCACTTACTTGTGCGATATTCACATAGTTTCCTAAAGCATTTACGGTGGCTTGATACGTTAATAGACTACCTGTTGAGGTTCCATTTGTAATGCTTAATCCATTCCAAATAATTGCTCCTGAACCAACATTAAAGCTTCCACCATTTGAAATACTTCCTGGAACTAAGCTATACCCTGATGGTAATATATCCTCTATAACTACCCCTGTTACATCACCCGTTGATAAAGGATTAACAGCACTCGAAATATTTTCAACCGCTACTGTAAATGTTACCGTATCTCCGATATTTCCTGTGGTAGGGTTTATAGTTTTAGCTACCTCTAAATCTGCACTCTCTAATCCTATGGTAGCATTATCTTCATTATTCCCTGGTGTAGGATCATTTTGATCACTTGCTGTGATTTCAGCTTCATTTACATATTCGTTTGCAGTACCCTTAGGAGCATTCACTATTGCTGTAATTTCTAAAGTTGTGGCTGCTGAAGTTGTTACACTCCCTGCTAACCAAATGCCTGTGGTTTGATCATAATTTCCTCCACTATTATCACTAACATAAGAATAGCCTATTGGCAATTGATCTGTTACTTCTACATTTGTCGCCGTATCTGTTCCTGAATTGGTCAAGCTAATAGTAAACACAACGGTTTCTCCAACACTTGCATTAATCGGTGATACCGATTTTGCTAATGCCACATCAGCTGACTCTATTCTAAAGGTAGCATCATCTTGATCATTTTCACTTGAAATATTATTATTCGGTGTACTATTAGGGTCTGACAAATCAGATGCCGTAACCTGAGCTACATTCACATAATTCCCAATAGCATTCACTGTAGCTTGATACATTAATAAATTACCTGTTGTTGTTCCATTTGCTATACTTAATCCACTCCAACTTATTACACCAGATCCAACATCATAAGATCCTCCATTTGTTATACTTCCTGGAACAATACTATAACCTGATGGTAAAATATCTTCAATAGCAACTCCGGTTGCATTTCCTGTTGATATGGCACTAGCAATATTTTCTACAGCTACTGTAAATGTTACGATCTGACCAACGGTTCCTGAAATTGGATTAATTGACTTGGTTAACTCCAAATCTGCATTTTCTAAAGTAATGAAAGCATTATCTTCATCATCTTCACTTTGATCACCATCATCGTTGTTTGGTGTTGTATTTGGATCTGCTTGATCCGAAGCTGTAATTTCAGCAGTATTCAAATATTCATTTGTTGCACCCGTTGGGGCATTTACCGTTGCTTCAATAATTATCGAAACTCCTGATACTGTCACATCTCCGACATTCCACAAACCAGTTGAAGCATCGTAATTCCCTCCGCTATTGTCGCTAACATAAGTATAGCCTATTGGTAACTGATCAACTACTTGTACATTAGTTGCGGTATCAGTCCCTGCATTTGCTATATTAATTGTAAAGCTTACGGTATCCCCTATACTTACTGCAGCTGGTGCAACAACTTTTGATAATGATAAATCTGCTGATTCTATAATAAGTGTTGCAGTACTTTCATCATCATCTGGTTGCCCATCAGTTAAATCATCTTCATTTTCATTTTGTATCGGACTACTATCTGGATCAAACTGATCCGAAGCTGAAATTTGAGCATTATTAACATATGGCCCTGTAGATTCAACAATTGCTTGATATGTTAATTGAACTGTCCCTCCATTAATGATATTTATATTTCCGGCTGTTAATGTTTTAGTTCCTAAGTCATAGGAAACATTAAAAACAGAAGATGGTGAAATTGTAACCGAAGCGGGCACAAAAGTAAACCCTGGTGGTAACACATCTTTAATCTCTACTCCTGTAGCATCGGTGTTTGTTGCTAAAGCATTATTATTAAATATATCTAAAGTGAATGTTACTGTATCTCCAATATTTGCAGAAGCAGGATTTACTGATTTTGTTAATTCTAAATCTGCATTACCTTTAATTTCTACTTCCACAGTATCTGAAACTGTATCACAAACACCATTATCAACTGACCATTCGAATTCATAAACACCAACTGAAGTCCCAGACACCGAAGTTTTAGCATCCGTTGGGTCAACAAATAAAGCTGTAGTTGGACCAGAAATTTGTGTCCAAATACCCACCTCAGGACTTGTAGGAACATTTGCATCCAATGTTAGCGAAGAAAACTCTGCAACACATTTATCTACACCAGCATTAGCTAAAACTGGCTGCCCAATAACATCAATGACTACACTATCTGTAAATTCACATCCGTCATTATTTGTTGTAGTTGTTGTCCAAATAAACTCATAAGTTCCTGTTGTTAAACCTATAACCAACGCATTGGGATTTGTAGCAGATGTAATAGAAGCTCCTGCAGGATTACTCACCGCTTGAGTCCATATACCAATACCACTTGTTGTGGCAATTGCCTCTAAATTTACCTGATCAACACCACATAACTCTTGATCAGGACCAGCATCCGCCTCTGAAGGTGGAGCCTCATTGAATTGTACAATTAAAGTATCTATTTGTGGCTCACATAAAGAAGGATTCACAAAAGGTCCGTTATTTACTGTCCATTGCAGTTCATAGGTACCTATTACAGTATTTGATAATGTTGTAATAGGATTGTTAGGGCTATCAATAGTTGTAGTTCCTCCGGAAGGGTCGGTAATAAAAGTCCATGTACCTAAACCAATGGTTGGATTTACTGCATTTGTTTCATAGTCTAATTGACATGCCGTTAAATCATCGAGACCAGCATCTGCTAATGAAGGTGCCTCATACATTATAATTCGCATTGGGTCAGCCAGTCTTGCACAACTGTCATTTCTATAAGTCCATTCAAACACATACAAACCAGGTTCTGTTAAACCAGATACTGTTGTGTTTTCATCATTAGCATTAGCAAAGGAAACTACATTAGTAGAGCCAGGAGGTCTAAAAGTTAACGCCCATACAGCTTCTGTTATCCCAGTTGCTGGAGGAGTAGAACCATTAAGCGTTGCTATACCACCAACATCCGTAATACACAAATCTTGATCCACCCCTGCATCTGGATCTGGAGGAATACCATTAATTGTAATATTTACCGTATCTGTTGTAGTAGGGCAAGTTCCTGATGGATCGACAACTTGGTATTGAAATATATAAGGAATAACATTTGCATCTAAAGTTACACTAGCTTGATGCCCACTTGTAGGTGTTATCGTAGTACTCGATGGACAATTATTACAAGTCCAAGTACCTTGAGTACCTTCGGTTGCAGTCAATGACACTGTTGTAGTATCGCAAAAACTTTGATCTGGTCCAGCAAATGCTGGTGCAAAAACATCAAAAGTTACATCTGCAAAATTAGGGGGACAAAAAGTATTATCTGTACTCGTTATTGTCCATCTAAAAGTATAAGTACCCGTAACTAAATTATTAATCATAGTTGTTTCACTTGTAGGCGAAACAATTACAGGATTATTAGGTGCACCAGCCAATAATGACCACGAACCTAACTCTCTTGTCGCATTATAAGGAGTCCCCGTTAAAACTACCGAGGTCTGATTACATATATCTGGCTGTGCTGTAATTCCTGCTGGAGATGGAGGAATCCCTATTTCGAGTACTATATTATCCGAAGCATTACCACACTCTCCTGCGACTGTCATCCACTGAAATTCATAGGTTCCACTATTGGCAAAATTAATATTTGTTTGAGGGTCATTGATATCCACGATAGTAAAACCACCAGGTCCATCAACATAAAACCAAGTACCAACACTACCTGGAGAAGCAGAAGCATTCATTGATGCACTATTGGCACACAACTCGCCCGGATCTAAACCTGCATCTGCTGTTACTGTACCCGAAAATGACACCTCAACATTATCAAATGTTGGATCACAAACACTTGCTATATCTGCGATGGTCCAAGTAAATACATAGGTTCCAAAAGAAGGAACTGTTACTGTTGCATTAGGGTCATTTACATCTGTAAAACTCACTCCTGCTGCTGGAGTTGCTGTCCAAACTCCAGCTTCGGAAGTTGTATTATTAACAGAATTTCCTCCTAAGACAAAAGATAAACCCGATGACTGGCAACCATCTGCACCTGCATCTGCAACTGTTGGTGTTTCAACCGCTCCAGTTTGTATAATAACCGTATCCGTAGATGCTCCTGAACAATTAGGTCCTGCATTTGTATAGGCTATTGACCATTGCAATTCATAACTAGATGAAGCTGTATTAAAACCTGTTGCCACTGCATTCGGATCATTTACATCAGAAAAAGTAATCGTATCTGGCCCCGAAATTTGCGTCCAAGTCCCTTCTTCTAAAGCACCTGGTTGATTCCCTCCCAAAACAACAGGTGCTCCAAAGCATATACTTTCGCCAGTCCCTGCTGCTGCAGGTGTTATAAATGGTGAATTAACAAAAATATTCACCGTATCAGAAAATTTAGGACAGCCTACTCCATTTACAATTTCATACCTAAAAACATATTCTCCTGGAATCAAATCACGTGCCTTGGTTTCAAATGCTAAAGGATCATCAATTGTGGCTACGTTAGGCCCACTTATTTGCGACCAACTGGATGTGCTTGTTAGGCTTGTAGTACTTGGGTCATTCCCAGATAAATCAGCTTCAATAGCATCACAGGCCAAATTTGTAGGTGTTCCGGCATTTGCTGAAACAGAGGCCCCAGATGCCACTATATTTATGGTATCAAAACCATCACTACAGCCTATAGGCAAAATACCTCCTTCTGTTCTAAAAATTTCAACAACATAAGTTCCTGGCAAATCTGTTGTAATGCCCAAAACACCTGGCACAAAAGCAAGTGGTGATGGAAATGGTCCTAAAGTTGAACCCACTGGACCACTAATAATACTATATTGATTAAATCCAGTACCTGTTGAATTTAATTGAATTCTAAAATTATTAACATTACAGTTTCCAAAAATATTATCCTCTCCTGTTGTAAAATCTACTGCATCTACCGTTCTAGACGAGCCTCTAAAACGAACAACATGATCTTGAAAAATATCACAACCTGTATCATTATTGGTAATTCTATTTCTAAATCTATAAAACTGAGGCCCTCCATCACCTGGCGATAACAAACCTGTTACCAAAGTTGTAGCTGCGTTTGGCGACTGTATTATAGCCAAAGGTGTACTTGGTGCAAATTGAACCCAAGAAACTACTTCTCCCGCAAAATTTGGTGTTATGCCCTCTAGTGTAATACTATCAACATCCTCACAAACAAAAAGTTCCACTTCATCTTGCGGAACTGCCGTAACATCTTGCGTAGCTGGCGGCACTCTAATTTCCACCTCTGAGGAATCCATAGAACACGGCCCTTCAACAGTCCATCTTAATACATAAGTACCTTCTATTAACCCCGACACTCTATTTTCTGGATTATTAATAGCTGCTAAACCTGGATTAGGGTTATTAAATCTATTTTCAAAAATAGGAACAGCTGGACCACTAACAAAACTCCATGTTCCTTGTTGGCCTCCTAAACCACAACCTCCAAAAGTAGCATCTAATATAGTTGATTGGGTAGATGTATAACAATTCCCTAAAACTTGATTTGTACCTGCATCTACAGGTCTTACCCCCCCATAATTTGTAATATTAATTTCGGCAATTGAACTACACCTTTGACCTGGAGCAAACTCTGGTCCATCAATAACCCAAGCAATAGTTGTTACTCCACAACTTGTATTAGGCATTGTTAATGTTGTTGTTTCAGAATCTGGAAAATCTATTGTAACACCAGCCTCGTTATCCCCTGTAATTATTTCCCATCTTCCATTTTCTCCCGTATTTAAAGGAGTATTTCCAGTAACAGATACATTACCTGTAGTATCTGGACAAAATGCTATATCTGATTCAGAAACTACCGCCTCTGTTATTGGCAACACTGTTACCACTTTATCTTGAAAAGATGCTATTCCGTCACCACACACCGCAGAAAACCTAAATGTATAGGTATTGCCTCCAATATATCCTGTAACATTGGTAATTGGATTAGTAGGGTTTTCTATAATAACCGTAGGCCCACTCAGCTGTTGCCACATTGGACCGTTTAAAACAGGCGAAGGGTTATTACCCCTTAATACCAATTGATCATTTTCACAAATGATCTCATTCAAAATACCTGCATTTGTTGTACAGTTTTGTGCAAAAACATTACTTACATTTAGTAGTAAAGAAATTGACAGTAATATGAAACTTACAAAGTTTCTAAAGGAGTAGTTAGTCTGCATAATCAAAAGTACTTGTGTAACTATATGTATATTGTTTAATTAAATGTAAATCAATTAAATACTACAAATCAATTAACACTGCAACATATTCCTTATAACAGACTAAACACTTAAAAATCCGATAAAAAACAAACAGATCTAAATAAACTTAAAGTTTAGTATAAATTTTACTATTTAAAATTTTGTTTAATTATGATTTCAGAATCTAGCTTTAGGCAGAAAATATGCTAGAAACAGCTACAACTGCAAATAAGAATTATAGCACGACACTATATTGAAATAAAAATTTGATTATTAATAAGACACCTTAATCTAACAACTCATTTAAATAAGTTTCAAATTTTTCGACACCTAAATTTATCAAGGTGTTGCCATGAGCATCTTTAAAATCTGGAATACCTTGAGTAACTACTTTTACCATAGCATTTTTATCCAACAATACATTCTTTGGAAAAAAGCTTACTCCAACTTCATTAATATAATTGGTATCTGTAGAAATATGCGTAAAATTAAATTCGTGTGTTTTAAGAAAGTTTCTTAAATTAATTTCATTTTCAAAAGTCATGGAAATGAAATTAACTCGTCCGTTATATTTTTCTTTTAATTTATTCAAATACGGCATTTCGTCCACACAAGGTTTGCAATGTATAAACCAAAAATTTATTAGTGTTGGTTTTCCATTAGATTTAGCGGCATTAAAAATAGCCCCATCCAATGTAAATTGATTCATACTTGGTAATTTTTTGCCGATATATGAACGTACCTTTTCACTTTTCATTAATTGCTCCATATTGGGCTGCGCTAAACCAGATAAATAGCTTACAAAAAAAAGTGTAAACAGTAGTAATATTCTCATTTCTCTGTTTTTAAAAAAAGTTGTAATCCTAAACTAACAAATACTATACCGCTTATTTTTTTAAGTATTTCGCCCACATAATCATTTTTACGAAGTGTTTTTGTCATAAATGAAGCAGAAAAAACTTTACCAGCTTCCTCCAGCACCGCCGCCGCTAAAACCGCCACCGCCGAAGCCTCCACCGAAACCACCACCAAAGCCTCCGCCCGATGATCGGCTTCCGCCACCAAAGCTTCCGCCACTGTAACCACCACGCCCCATGTTACTCAAAATAATAACATCTAACAAACTTGACCGTTTGCGCCTACCACTATTATGCTCATCATCGTCATCATTCCCTCTTTTTTTAGAGGACCAAATAATGAGTAAAAAGACTACTAAAAAAATCACAAACATAAAAGGAAAACCTTCATCGCCACCTTCAATTCGATTCCGAATACGGGTTCCTTTATAAGTCCCACTTAACATTTGAATTACAGCGGTGGTTCCTTTATCTAAACCACGGTAATAACTTCCTGCTTTAAATTCTGGAATAATCACTTCTCGCGTAAGGGCGCCTAATTGCCCTGCGGTTAAGTATTGTTCTACGCCATAACCCGGAGAAATATGTATTTTTCGGTCGTTTTTGGAAAGTAAAATAAACACCCCATTATCCTTATCTGCCTGCCCAACCCCCCATTGATGTGCCCATTTTGGGGTTAAAATCCCGATAGATTCCCCCTTTAAACTATTAATTGTAGCAATAACAATTTGTGTACTTGTGGTATCTGCATAACGAATCAACTTTACCTCTAAGGCGCGTTTTTCTGCTCCGCTTAAAATATTTGCATAATCGTATACCGCTACTTGTTCTGTAGCTTTACTTGGTTTTGGCGGAATGGTAAATTGAGCATAAATTGTATTAAGCCCTATAAAAAAGCTTGCAATTACTACAAAAACGCATCTTGTTTTACCCATTATAGTTTTGATATTTCATCAGAAAGTTCGTTGGCATCATCAACATCCCATGGAAAATGTTTTTTAAGTACTTCTCCTATTTGGGCTATTCCTTTAACCAATCCTTCAGCAAAATGTTGTTGTTTAAATTGATCTTGAATAACATCTCGGGTACTGTTCCAAAAATCAGCTTCAACCAATTGGTCAATTCCAGCATCACCGTATACCACAAACTGTTTCAGGTTAACTGCTACATATAAAATCACTCCATTTTCAAGCTTTGTATTGTCCATTTTTAACAAATGAAACACTTCTTGCGCACGCTCATATACATTGGCTTGATCATATTCTTCTAAATGCACTCTTATCTCCCCCGAAGTTTGTTTTTCAGCAATTCTAATAGCATCAATAACTTGCTGCTCTTGACTAACGGTTAAAAAAGAGACTACACTACTCGCCATTATTTAAAATCGAAATTAACATCTACTGGTTTTTCAGCACCAGCTTCGGCATCAAAGTATGGTTTAGCATCAAAACCAAATATTTTGGCTGTAATTAAACCCGGAAAACTTTTTACCTTATTATTATAAGGCTTAATAGCTGCATTAAAACGTGTACGCGCTGTTAAAATTTGATTTTCTGTACTTGCAATTTCATCTTGCAATTTCAAAAAGTTTTGATTTGCTTTTAAATCTGGATAACGCTCCACGGTAACCAACAGGCTTTTTAAAGCCCCACTCAATCCGCCTTGTACTTTATTAAATTGTGCCAACTGCTCGGGCGTAATATTTGAAGGATCGATATTTATAGATGTTGCTTTGGCTCTAGCATTAATTACATCGACCAAAGCTCCTTTTTCATAATCTGCTGCACCTTGCACTGTTTTTACTAAATTTCCAATAAGGTCATTTCGACGTTGATATGCAGTTTGTACATTTCCCCAAGCTTCTGCTGTATTTTCATTTAATGATACAAATGAATTATAATCGCAAGAATTTAAGGAAAGTGCTAATAAAATAAGCCCAGTGATACGAAATACTAATTTCATGATAGTTAAGTGTTTAAAATTACAGACTCGCTTTTAACTCTAACAACGATGCCTTTATTGAGTTCAATTTACGAATTATATCGAAATTTTCTAATGTTTCCTTTTGGTGCGATTTTAGGTAAGTTTTAGCCCCCTCTAATTTATAACCACGCTCTTTAACCAAATGGTAAATAAGTTCTATTTGCTCAATATCTTCTTTGGTAAAATAACGAACACCATTTGCGTTTTTTTTAGGCTTAATAACTGAAAATTCTTTTTCCCAAAAACGAATTAAGGAAGCATTTACATTAAAAGCTTTTGCTACCTCACCAATACTGTAGTACAATTTTTCGGGAAGGTCGATGTGCATATTAATCTAAAGATTGGTTTACTTCACGTGATTTCTCTAACAAGGTAGCAAATTCTTGGGCAGATAGATTTCCGTAATAAAAATTAATTGGATTAATTCTCTTTCCATCTTTAAAAACTTCGTAATGTAAGTGAGGTGCTTGCGAGCGCCCGGTACTCCCTACAAAACCAATAACATCCCCTCGCTTTACCTTTTGTCCTTTACGTACATTGTATTTGTAAAGGTGCCCATACAATGTTTTATAACCATAACCATGTTCAATCCGTATGTGATTTCCGTAACCCGAAGAGCGGTTATCGGCCCTAGTCACTACACCATCACCTGTAGCAAAAATTGGCGTGCCTCTAGGAGCACTAAAATCCATTCCCCGGTGCATTTTACGTACTTTAGTAAAAGGATCACTTCGCATTCCGTACCCCGAAGCCATACGTTTCAAATCCTTATTTTGAACAGGCTGTATAGCAGGTATGGCTGCTAATAATTTTTCTTTTTCTTTGGCTAATGTAGCTACTTCATCTAATGATTTTGATTGAATCGTAATTTGCTTTGCAATTTGATCTACACGCTGATTAGTCTCCTTAATTAGTTCAGAATTTTCGAAACCATCAAATTTATTATACCTGTTCACCCCTCCAAAACCTGCTTTTCGCTGTTCTTCTGTTATGGGTTCGGCCTCAAAATATAAACGATATATAGTGTTATCACGATCCGCTATTTCATTCAACACCTTTTCCTGTCGGTCCATTTTGTTGTTCAGCATTTTGTACTGCAACTTCATGTTTTCCAACTCCCTTCGATATTTTTTCTCTTTTGGAGTTTCTATTTTAGGAATACTATAATAAGTAATTAGCAACACAAATGCTGCCAAAAACATACCTAAAACGCTTAGTATGGCTATGCCCCACTTACGTCCCTTTTTAGGCTCAATTTTTCGGTATGATAATGTTTCGCTGTCGTAGTAGTATTTAACCTTTGACATAATTTAAAATATACTATTTTTGCACGTGCCTTAGTGGCTAACCATTAGAGTTTAATTTTCAAAGATACTAAAATTGTAGTGAAGCATTAAAAACCACTATTATTTCTATGAAAATGACAATAAAACAACATCTTTTTAAATGAAATCACAAGAGATCCGCAAACAGTTTTTGGCGTTTTTTGAATCAAAAAAACACAGCATAGTTCCATCTGCCCCTATGGTTATTAAAAATGACCCTACGCTAATGTTTACCAATGCAGGGATGAACCAGTTTAAAGAATTCTTTTTAGGTAACGGAACCCCAAAGAACAATCGCATTACCGATACCCAAAAATGTTTACGCGTAAGTGGAAAACACAATGACCTGGAAGAAGTGGGTATGGACACCTACCACCATACCATGTTTGAAATGTTAGGAAACTGGTCTTTTGGCGAGTATTTTAAAAAGGAAGCCATTCAGTGGGCTTGGGAATTATTAACCGAAGTATTAAAAATTGATAAAGATATCCTTTATGTTTCTGTATTTGAAGGTGCCGAAGATGATGGGTTAGGTCTAGACCAAGAGGCTTTTGATTTATGGAAAGCCATTGTGCCCGAAGACCGAATTATCATGGGAAACAAAAAAGATAATTTTTGGGAAATGGGAGAACAAGGCCCTTGCGGACCTTGTTCTGAAATCCATGTCGATATCCGTTCTGCTGAAGAAAAAGCCAAAGTTTCGGGTCGCGATTTAGTTAATATGGATCACCCACAGGTGGTTGAAATATGGAACTTGGTTTTCATGCAATTTAACCGTAAAGCAGATGGATCACTCGAAAAATTACCGGCGCAACATGTAGATACCGGAATGGGATTTGAGCGTTTATGTATGGTATTACAAGGAGTAAAATCCAATTATGATACCGATGTATTTACGCCTCTTATTCGCGAAATTGAAACCATAACCAATTCCGTTTACGATAAAAATTCCATCCCAACTAACCAAGATGGAAAAGTAAGTGTGGCCATACGTGTTATTGCCGATCATTTACGTGCCGTTGCCTTTTCAATTGCCGATGGTCAATTGCCAAGTAACAATGGAGCAGGTTATGTAATTCGACGTATTTTACGACGAGCAATCCGTTATGGATTTACATTTTTAGATACTAAAGAACCTTTTATTTACAAACTGGTTGACACCTTGAGTAGTCAATTAGGCGATGCATTCCCCGAATTAAAAACTCAAAAAAACCTTATTGTAAATGTAATTAAGGAAGAAGAAAATTCATTCCTTAAAACATTAGATCAAGGTTTGTTATTATTAGATCAAATTATCGAACAAACCAATGGCGACACCATTTCGGGTGAAAAAGCGTTCGAATTATACGATACCTTTGGCTTTCCTATTGACCTAACTGCGCTTATTTTAAGCGAAAAAGGATTAAAACTAGACGAAACTGGTTTTAAAACAGAACTTCAAAAACAAAAAGATCGATCGCGTGCCGCTGCTAAAATTTCTGCTGGCGACTGGGAAGTAATAGGCACTGAAAATAACGAAGCCTTTGTGGGTTATGATCACCTTATGGCGGAAGTAAACCTAACACGTTACCGAAAGGTAATTAGTAAAAAAGACGGCGAATTATTCCAATTGGTATTTAACCAAACCCCTTTTTACCCCGAAGGTGGAGGCCAAGTAGGTGACAAAGGCTATTTAGAAGCCGCTAATGGCGATGTGGTGTATATTATTGATACCAAAAAGGAAAACAATCTGATTATTCATATTGCAAAAAACCTTCCTAAAAATATTAAGGGAACGTTTACTGCTGTGGTTGATGCCAAGCAACGTACTCGTACTGCTTCCAACCACTCTGCCACACACTTATTACACCAAGCTTTACGCAGTGTTTTAGGTACGCATGTGGAGCAAAAAGGATCTATGGTACATAGCGGAAACTTACGTTTTGATTTTTCACATTTTTCAAAAGCATCTGCCGATGAATTGCAAGAAATTGAAAATTTTGTAAATGCACGTATTCGCGAAAAACTTCCGTTAGAAGAAAATAGAAATAATACTTATGACAAGGCTATAGCCGAGGGTGCCATTGCTCTTTTTGGCGAAAAATACGGCGATACAGTGCGCTCGATTCGATTTGGAAAATCAATGGAATTATGTGGCGGTATTCATGTACCCAATACAGCCGATATCTGGCATTTTAAAATTACAGGCGAAAGTGCCGTAGCTTCGGGTATTAGACGTATTGAAGCCATTACCAGCGATGCTGCCAAAACCTATTTTGCCACACAAGCAAAAGCTTTTGACGAGGTAAAAGCCGTATTAAAAAATACAAAAGACCCTGTAAAAGCGATTACTAATTTACAGGATGAAAATAGTAACTTAAAAAAGCAAATTGAGCAATTACTCAAAGAAAAAGCAGGGAATTTAAAAGGCGAATTAGCCAATGAATTTACCGAAATTAATGGTATTCAATTTTTAGCTAAAGAAATTGATTTAGATGCCCAAGGCGCAAAAGATTTATGCTTCGATTTAGGCAACAACCTTAACAATGCCTTTATTATTTTTGGAAGTGCCGTTAATGGTAAAGCTCTGCTTAGCTGCTATATTTCAAAAGAGCTTGTAGCCGATAAAGGACTTAATGCTGGGCAAGTGGTTCGCGAACTTGGAAAACACATCCAAGGCGGCGGCGGCGGACAGCCATTTTTTGCTACCGCAGGTGGTAAAAACCCCGCGGGTATTGCTCAAGCTTTAGATGCTGCTAAGGGGTATTTGTAAAAAACAAGAAGGTATTTGTATGTACAAATACCTCCTGTTTTTTGATAGAATTTATTCTTAAAAAAGACATATGATAGTATAACATTTTTTCATAAGTTTGATAATGAAAAAATTTACACTATTATCAATCAGCATCTTAATAGCTGCCAGCTGCTCTTCAGATGACACAACCGACCCAGAAACTAACACTAGTACATCGCTAAAAATCAAATCTACCTCTAGCCTTGTTATAGAAGATGGTAAAGAAGATCAATCCATGACAATTGATTATTCTTATAACGATAAAGGTTATTTATCTAATTTAAAAAATAGAGATTTAAATGTTGATATTTTAAGTCTGGTTTACAAAGGAGACCAGTTAATTCAACAGAACTCTTTTACCCCTGTTTCAACATTGTTTTTTGGAGACTTAACCGAAACAACTGTAATAGATGAATTATTTGATCGATCTCAATCAATAACTCACACTTACAACGCTAATGGAAAAGAAATAAAAAGAAAATTTGTAAATAATGAAGGAGGCAATCAATCCGAATATGAGTATAATTACGAACATAAACAAGATACAATTATTTTAAACGAAGGATCAGAAAGAAAATTTAGATCAATTTATAAACTTAACAACGGCAAACTAGTTAAATCCTTACATCAAATAAAAAGAGATAATAGTTATACTAGTGTAGGCAGAACCATCGATCATTTTAATTATAATGACAAAGGAGATCTTTTAGAATTTGACAGAAACTTTATATCTTCTCTAACCAATGATTCTGATAACTTAAAAGGGAAAGTGGTTTATGAGTATACCGATAAAAAAATTATACCTGATACTTCCTTCGAAAATCTTATCCTTCCTTTCTTTTTTTCAGCAAATTTTTATGATAGATCTACAGAACATAGCAATTATTTCGTTTCAAAAATTTCCAAATATCTTATTCAATCGGGGGTTTCAAAATTAAATTCTGAAGAAACATTCGATTATAAATTTGATGAAAACCAAAACCTAATTCAACGAACAAAAGTTAGTATTGCATACAATGAAAATTTAATTACACGAAAAATCACACGTATCGATAATTTTTTATGGGAATAGAATTCACAATCTTATAATTACTAATTATAAAAATCCTTAGAAAAATCTAGGGATTTTTTATTTATTTTCACATCACTAAAATTTATACCACAATTGAAAACTAAAAAAATAGTCCATTTACTTTTTATCCTTTTCATTTCATTTTCCACAAAGGGCCAATCCGAAGTTTTTAAATTTGAATACAAAAGAAATGATGACAAAAGTATGGACATTAATTACACCAAAAGTGTTCCTGGTTGCTATCATATAAGATTTGAATTTAGTGAAATTTCTAATTCTAATTCTTCAGGTTACAATGGATCCATTTGCAATAACCAAGGAACTTTAATTCGGTTAAAACCAACAAACCCTAACGAACATATTAATTTTATGCCCAAAGTTTTTTATTCTAGAGGTATTTTAAATCCTAGAATAGATCATTCTTTTACATATGCACTTCCTTTAGAACCAAATAAAGAAGTTACAATATTAGAAGCTTATAATATTGAAGAAAAATATTTCAATGCTAAAAAAAATTCAGACTGGAAATCCTTTTTCATTTATAATGATCAGCCCGAAATAGTCTATGCCATGCGTAAAGGAATTGTAGTCGATATAAAAGACTTGTATAATTCTGAAAAAACATCAATTGACAAATACTACACATCAAAACAAAATGAAATTTTAATTGAACATAATGATGGCACACTTGCAAGATATATAGGATTAAGCAAAGAATCAATTGCTGTAAAACTTGGACAAACTGTTTATCCTCATACCAAATTAGGAAGTACAGCTATGTACAATAAAAAAAATCACCCTATTGGATTTAGTGTCTATTATGTAAAAAAGGAATTGACCAGAAAAAATAGTCAGGAAAGTTATGAGAATCGAGAAAATTTTTACGCCTATATAAACCCTAATTTTTTAACCTACGAAGGTATACAAAAAATATCGCACGGAAAGCCTTATGTTATAGACTTTAACGATGAACTACTTAGACAAGAATTTACCCGAAGAGAACTTAAAAAGTACAAAAAAAATCCTGAATTATTTTATAAGAAATAGAAGACCAAAGTAAACATCTTCCATTAAAAACTAAGGCTTTGATTTTCAGATAAGCCCCAAAGGAGCAACACATCAAGGACGGTAGTTTTCTATACTGAAATAATATATTTTATTATTAATAATTAAGGGGACTAATTATGTTGCTTAAATGTGAGTTACACTACTGGATTTTAAATACCTAACTAAAATAATATTTAAATTTTCATTTTCACAAATAATATAGTCGTCATTTCCATAATTTTTAACACACTATATTTATAATCGATTGGATCAATTATTAACACTGAAACAACAAGTGCCAGAGATGTCAAAACCAGATTAGCATCACCACCTTAAAACAAAAAATAAAATCTCTTTTGTAAAACTCCCTTTAATTTCCAGGAACATGTTTGACTATAAATTGCTTTACTGCTAAGCTCCAATCTTTCGTTGATGTGGTCTTAATCTTTTGAATTTGACTTAACAAATTACCATAGTTTTCTTTATTTTCCATAATTTGCTCACCTAGATTGTTGTACTCTTTAATTTTTTCCTGAGTAAGTTCTTCTTGAGATAGGCTTTTCAACTTTTTTCCCAACTTATCTAATTCATCTATTGACTTATGGTAGGTAATTACTTTAGAAAAATTTTCTTCTGATTGTTTTTTATACAAAATTATAATAGCTGTCATCTTTTCTTTTAAAAGATTATCTTCATCAAAGGCTGGTAATTTAGATACTTGACTTTCTGCATTTTTAATTACTAATTTTAGTTTTTTATTCTTTTCTTCTAGTTTATTGGGGTTTTCATATTCACGTATGCCATTCATTATTTTTGTATCTAGAACATACATATTATAAAAAAATGTGTGTAGTCTATTTTTATATAGGAGTACTTCATTGATTTTTTCCCCCTTTTGAGTTTGGTCTGAACCATCACTTAAAAGAACTATATTGTTTCTCTTCCCAAAATTTATTTCGGCCTCTTTATAAGCTTTATTATAGACTCGTGATTTTTTGTAAATTTCTAGTTCTAAGCCCATATATTTTCCATAGGCTTCTGCAGAAGTAATATTGCTTCTAAGAATATCTATTTCTTGATATTCATTATTATAAAGTGTTTGAATATTTTCGAAGTATCGGAGTACTTCTTCTTTTAGGGCTGTACTATTATTAAAAGCAGGCAACTTATTTATTTCCTTTTTACCTTTTTCAAACAATTCTACAATAGCTATTCTTTCACTATTAGTTTTGCTGATATCTATACCATTGGCAACATTTTGTGTATACTCTATGATTTTATGTTCAATCGGCTTCTTAATTTTTAATATAGCATGAATATAATCTGATGCATTTGTATTTTTTTGTCCTTGTGCTATAGTTCCAATAAAAAGGAAGAGTAGTAAACTGTATTTTGTCATTTTTTTATGTGTATTTGCTTTAAAAACTAAAGCCTATTAAAGCTTCTATTTATACAATTTTTTCTGTATAAGAAAAGAATGTAATTCCGCTCTATCATATGCAAACTATAGGAGTTGCTAGTATTTACTTTTTATCAATTTTTATGGCTTTAACATAAGATTTTGATTCTGGATCACTCTCAACCCAATATGTTGCTTCCAATAATAAACCACTAAGTTCTAATTTTTGACTAAAATCCATTACAACATTATAATGAATTGGTACATTTATTTGATTAGTGATATACATTTCTGTTACTTCTCTAATAGTTTCATCAGTTGTATTATCTTCTGCTGTAATAATTACTTTATAGCATTTATAACCTAAAATAGTTTTAGTATCTTCTTTATGGTAACTAATTGTATTTTTAATTTTACTTTTTGCTATCTCGTAATTAAACCAATTACCAGAATTACCATTACGCTCAATTTTTTTATTCATGTTTTTAATATCAAAAACAATTGTACTTTGTGGCGTCGTTTTCATTTTTATTGTGTCACCTGAAAATTGAGTGACAATTTTTCTTTTTAAACTTTTCATAGAATCACCATAAAAGCCCATTTGTTCAAATTGTTTTTTTTGCTTAATATTAAGTGGTTTATTCAGTTCTTCATCAGTACTATTCATTACATCAACAAGACCTAAACTTTTAAAAAAATTGTCTATTTTATTTTCATATAATATTTCAGCATGAAATTGATGCTGAGCATAAAATTTAAATTGTATTAAAAGTAATATGATTAGAGTAGTATTTTTTAGTGTCATGTTTTTTTAATTATTATTTCAAAATCCGTGTATAAATTACTTATAATAAGAGTTTTTAACAAGGAGAATTATTTACTTTTTTTAAGTAGCCCCTAAAAGACTAAGCTTTAATCTTTTTTACAAAAGAATAGGTTAGACAATTGTAGCATTATCTCCATTAACTCCCTTTTTTTACGTGTTCGGAGTAGCATACTACTAAATAAAAAAACCGAAGCTTTTTTAAACTTCGGTTTTCATATAACTATTGTTTCATACCCTGTTTACAAACGGTATGCAATTCCGCTCTATCGTATCTGAGTGATAGGGAATCGTAATTTTAAATTATCTTATTTATTACAATTTTCGCAATACATTTTTCGTAGGTATAAATCCTCAAGCAATTGAAATGTAATGCCGTGTTCTGTTTTGTAACTATCAAATAATTTACAGAAACGTTTTTTATTCTTATCAAAAGCATTTAGCATAGCTGCTCTGTAAATATTTGATTCAGTATTCGCACTATTTGTAACCGTTAAATTTAGATAATAAAATAAAAGATCTTCACTGGCATCAATTTTATTGATGCGTTGGTTTAACATACTAACAGCATTCTCTTTATCTCCAAAGGCTGCTAGATAATTGGCTAGGTTAAGATAATCACTATCACTAAGGTTTACATTATTGTAAATTCCATAGGCTTGTTTTAAACTGCTCTCTCTTAATTTGGTATCGTTTGATTGTATTGAGAATCTAACATTGGTTAAATGATAATTGATTAAAAGTCTATTTATTAAAGTTGAAGGAATCCCATAATTTTTTAAATTATGAATATCATTTTTTAGTTTTTTAATATCAATTTTTTTCCAATTGTTATACCAAATTATAAGCTGTGTGGCGCATAAGTTATATTTGATATGTCCATTTTTTGGCAACAACTTTTCTATTTCCTTAAGTTTATCAAAGGCAATAATTCCAAAACTTTTATTGATTAAAAAACTAAATGAAACATTTTTATTGGCAAGTTTGGCAAATTCTTTTGAAGATGGTACTTTAAGTTTCTCAAGGTCCTTAACGCCTATTTCATTTCCTTTGATGCGTTCAAAAATAGTACTTTGGATCAACTCAGCTTTGTTCAATGATTTTTCTTGTACAGCATTTACAAATAAATTGTACAATACTTCAGAAGTCATTTCTTTGTAAGGGTCTTTCTTTTCTAATTCTAGCGACACCAATGCTTTTCTATGATTTTTTAAATAAGGTTCAAGCTTTTGGTTTGTAGTACCCATTAATTTACTTTTTATCTGTTTTTTGGACAAAGCGGTAAATGAAGCATAAGGTGTATCTTCAATGTCATTAAAAAATTCCACCCAATTTTCTGTAGTTTCAATACTCGTTTTAATAGTTGGTTTTTGAAAACTTTGTAGTGCATTAGCTATACTTGAGGCACGTTGGTTTTGCAATTCTAAGTTCCGTTCAGTACTTCCTTCTACGGAAGAGTAAGCTTTAATGTCAATTGTTTTAATATCAAAATCAGTAAGGCGTAAAGAGTCGTATAAAGGTTTTATATCTACTTCGGAATATATGGCTTTGTTTTTTTCAAAAGGAATAACAAAATCCAAAGTTTTATATTTCATTTTAAAACCTTCCTTGAGTGTTTTTGTTTTGATATCAGAGGTAAAGGTTATGGTATCTAAAAACATTCCACTATCAATTAATCCTAATTTAGCACCTCTAATATTATACACTCTTGAGTAGAAGCAGAAAAAATTATTTCTAATAAAATAGATATTGAATTCTAAATCTTTCCCTATTAAATCAGAAGGTACTTTTCCGATAATTGCTCTATAGCGTCCGTTTTTATGTTTTTTGAGTTTAGGAAGTAGTTTTCCTTTCCAAACAGGAGGTAATGTCCTGCCAATTAGACCATATTTTGATGCTGGGAGTGTTTCTAAAGCACAATCATAACGCTCTTTTGATGCGATGTCAATCATAAAGCCATCTTTTGAACCTTTTAAAAAAGTATTCAGCCAATTTTTATCAGTAACTTCAAAAAAGATATTATTATTGGCATCACTATCAGCTCGAAAACTTACTGATCTTGGCTTAGATTTTATAGCTTGATTACAAGGTTGGCATACATTCCCATCATTACTAGTGGGTATTTTTACACCAAATTGATTTTGAGCAAAAAATAAAAATGGAGAAATTAATAAATATAGAAAGAGTAATTTTTTCTGCAGAGGCATATTGTTTTTTTAAATAGTGTACAATCTTAAATTTTTCATAAATATAAGATTCAAAAATTTAACGAAAGTGATTTTTTACTTTTTATGTTGCTTTGTTTTCCTTTAAAAAAGAAGAGGTTAATAACCAAAAGACTTCTTATTTGTGATTTTTATATTATTAGATTTTGAATAAATATAACTTGCTTATTTCTAAATTCAAACCAATATTGGTTACTGATTATTTTGGTTTGAAATAGTGTATCTAGGGTCTATGTAATATATGAATGCTAAAATTTAAGAAAATTACGCTAGCGGCCTATAAATTATTTTTCAAAGAAAAAACACCTTGTTTAAATTCATAGACTACTTGACTGTTTGCATACTTTTTAAGGATATTTATTGCGTTTTTTTGATCAACTGTTTTAAAGGTATTCTCATCAAAACTAATTTCAAAAATTAAATCTCCGTTATTTTTAGGTTTCTTTAATTGTTGAATAAAAAACTTAAAAAATTCAATGTAATCTAATAAGTTATAGCCGTCGTTTTTAAAACTCTTTAAATCAAGTACATCCCTAACACCAATTTGGGGTAAAACTACGGAAGTATCAATCTTAGTAATTTCACTGTTATTTGTTTTGTAAAATAAAAGTTTATTGTAATCAATACTCTTTTTTATACTGTACTCATTAAAATATTCATTTTCATCTATAAGAGTTAATTTTTTGCTTTTATAATTCCATGATGCAGTAGATTGTGATGCAAGTTTTTTGTTTAAATCAACTACTTCTACCGTAATTGTATTTGAATAAATTTCCTTTGATTTATAAGTACAAACAGCTTTTGGAAGCTCTAAAACTCCTGCTTTTATTGCTTTTAATTTATAGGTGTTTTTTTCAACATAACTGCTTTCTCCATTTCTCCAAGCTTTACTTACAGTTGGACTTGGTCCAGAAATAATTTCAAAATTTTTAAAGATAGACACTTTGAAATTATCAATATCTCGATCAGCTTCGTAATAAACTTCAAAAATATCGCCAATTGCTATATTTTTATTTTTGACCTGGGCTTTAAAATTAACTTGAGCAAAAACGAACTGTTTTATTATCAATAATGAGGCAAATGAAATTATTTTTTTACTCTTCATTTTACAAAGCATATTTATTAATATTTTTTAATTTTTTTAAGTGCTGGCTGCTCCAATATAAATCAGATCATTTTGCTTAATTCGGTCGAGAAACTCCAAAATACCAATCTTTATAGTAGCCTCCTCCAGCTTCATACTTCTCCATATCTTGTAAAGAAAAAAAAGTTTCCCCATATAAAGAAATAATATGATCTGAATTTAATCTCAAATACTCTAAGGAAAAGTCGTAAATTAGATGATCATAATCTGCTTGATCGGTAACACCTAATCTATAATATAATTGACCATTTTCTTTAAATTCTATTTGATCACTTTCTAATCCTAAGTAAAAATAATCTTCATTATCTTGATCAGGGTTTTTGTAATCTTTAGATATATATAAATCTAAATTATTCTTATTGGAAGTTTTTTCTTCATCGATTCTGAAATTATTTAGTTCACAAACTTTTTCAATACTTCCTATAACATCCTTAGGATGTGTCTCTTCTTTAGTTAAAATTAATACTGGAATGTCTAGTTTTGTTGATATAATTTATTAAGTGATTTTTTAATAAATTACGCATTATGACCAGACGCAAATT
>CANLCT010000059.1 GCA_947489195.1 uncultured Aquimarina sp.
CCAAAACTTGAATTTATCAAATTTTGGATTTTTTATGTATAATTTTTGAGAATCAGGCTATTCTCTGAATACGCCTTATAAAATCTTCATATTCATAAAAGAATAATTCTAATTGATTCATATTTTCATATAGAAACTCATAAACTTCGATCCAGGTTTTTTTATTGTGGATAGATACATTATCAAGTTGAATATAAGCTCTACTTATAAATTTTCCATAATCAATTTCATAGGCTGGATCAAGTTTTATTTTTGGAATAAATTCAGTTTTAAGAATTTGTTCTAAGCTCCATATTTTTTCATAATAATATTCTTTAATAAGTGCATCATCAGTATCAATATCTATCGATACTTGTGCCATTTTAGTTGTAAAAGTAAACTTTAAAGAAAGCTCTTTTATTTTTGTATTATATAACAACCATTTGCGAGGATAATTTTGACCAAAACTTGTCCAAAATTCTTGTCGTATTCGTTTTGCTTCTTCTTTACTAAACATTTTAAATAAAATAAGCTAAGGTAATTGCTGAAATAATTGCCGCTAATTTCGCTAAATTAAAACGATGACCTTCGCTGCTTTCAAAAAGAATTGTTGTTGATATATGCAAAAATATACCAACAACTACAGCAGTAATTTCGGTATAATATGTAGTTATAACACTAAAGTTTTCTGCAACAAAACTTCCTAAAGGAGTGGCTAAAGCAAACAAAAGCATAAAAATAAGTGTATATGATTTTGAAAGAGCTGAACGTATTAAAAATGTAGCTAAAATAATGGCTACGGGTACTTTGTGTATAATAATACCTAAAAGTAATCCGTGTGTTTTGTGTATGGGGAAACCTTCTAAAAAAGCATGAATTGATAAGCTTAAAAATAATAACCAAGGAAATTCTTTTTGATCAGCATGTACATGTACATGTCCATGTTCTGCACCTTTTGAAAAGTATTCTAAAAATATTTGAAATAATATACCAAATAAAATAAAGAGACCAACATATTTTGAGTTTTGGACATCAATATGTGTAAAAACTTCGGGGATTAAATTAAATATTGTTATAGCAAGTAAAAAGCCACCACTAAATGACAATAATATTTTAATATTCCTTTGATTTTCGGGTTTTAAAAAATAAACAATAATAAAACCAATCAATACAGCTACTATAGGTAAAAGGTAATTTATCATTACTGAAAAATCATAATTAGTCTGGGTGAACTATTTTTGCTAAACTTAGTTAAGTTGTAATCTCCATAAATTTCTAACAAAGTTAAGCCTGCAATATCAAAATAAGCTTTAAATTCATCTAAGTCAATAGCCTTAACACGTTCAAAAAATGTATAGGGCTCACCTTGGTCAATGAATTTGATTTCTTTAGTAATAAAACCATTTTCAACAAATCGATTTATATTATACGTAATATGATCAATGCTTTTAGCTTCTGAAGCTACTAAATTTGCAATCACATAATCGACATTCATAAAATCAATGACTCCAATACCGTTTGGCTTTAAATTTGATTTTATAGCTTTTATGGTATTTAAATTATCTTCCTGATTTTCAAAATAACCAAAACTGGTAAAAAGATTGAATATCACATCAAATTTGCAATTGTATACTTGAGTCATATCATGAACTGCAAAATGCAAGCGATCATTTTCGAATTGTTTTGCAAAGGCAATACTATTCGGGGAAAGATCCACTCCAGTAACTTGATAACCTAAACTATTTAAATAACGACTATGGCGCCCTTTGCCACAGGCTAAGTCCATTATGGTTTCTTCTTTTTGTAAACTTAAATGTTGCGTAAGCTTATCCATAAATTTTTTAGCTTCGGAATCATCTCTGTTTTTATATAATGAATGGTAGTATGGAGTATTAAACCATTCAGCATACCACTTTGTTGTATCTTTTGACATAGGGGCACAAAATTAATGTATTTTTGCAATAGTTAATATTGTTTAAGTCTTTTATTCATACAATAAATTACAGTAGATCTATTTATAATTAAATAGAATAAAGATTTAATACAAATAAGAGCATTAATTTTATTAAGATTTTATAGCGTGAATACATCGTTTAAAATGATTGCCAAAACTTTTTATGGTTTTGAAGAAATATTGGCAAATGAGCTTCGAAGCTTAGGAGCAGAAAAAGTAACATTAGGAAACCGAATGGTTAGTTTTTATGGCGATATCGGTTTTATGTATAAAGCTAATTTGTGTTTACGATCGGCTTTAAAAATATTAAAGCCCATTGCTGAAAAACAAGTTAAAGATAATGATGCTTTATATGATTTTGTTAAAAGTATCAACTGGGAAGACTATATGTTTAAAGACGATACATTTGCGGTATATGCTACCACTGTAAACTCGATAACTTTTAATCATTCAAAATACGTGGCATTAAAGTCGAAAGATGCTATAGTTGATCAGTTTAGGGATAAATATAATGAACGCCCCGATGTGGATACTACACATCCAGATTTAATGGTTTCTATACATATTTCCGATGATATGTGTACAATCTCTTTAGATAGTTCTGGCGATTCCTTACATCATAGAGGCTATAGAACAGCTACTAATATAGCTCCAATAAATGAGGTGTTGGCCGCTGGTTTATTAATGCTGTCGGGTTGGAAAGGACAATCGGATTTTCTTGATCCAATGTGTGGTAGTGGAACAATGCTTATTGAAGCAGCTATGATTGCCTGTAACATTCCGCCAAATTTAAATAGAAAAGAATTTGCCTTTGAAAAGTGGTTGGATTGGGACATGGATCTTTTTGAAAAAATAGAAGAATCAGTGTTGAAAAAAATTCGTGATTGTGCTGTTAAAATTTCTGGCTATGATAAGGCGCCTTCTGCAATACGAAAAGCACAAGACAATATTGAAAATGCTAATATGAGTGATTTTATTACAATTAAGCAGGCTGATTTTTTTGAATCAACTAAAGAAATTGCTCCTGAAAAATCATTGCATATGGTATTTAATCCTCCTTATGGAGAACGTTTGCCTATTGAAATGGAAACGTTTTATGGACAAATAGGGGATACCCTTAAAAAAGAATATCCAGGAACAGAAGCTTGGTTTATTACCTCAGATTTACAGGCATTAAAAAATGTAGGACTTAGACCTTCAAGAAAAATTAAAGTGTTTAACGCTAAGTTAGAAGCCAGATTAGTAAATTATAAAATGTATGCAGGTAGTAAACGAACTAAATTTCAAAAAGAATAGTTAGTTTTTGTAAAAAAATAACCGAAATGAATATTTCGCTCTCATGAATTAAAGGCAAGTGAATAAAACTAATAGATACGCAAATAAAATCATATGTTATTGAAAATACTGTAAGTCTTCACTTCGTTATATAAATTTTTATTATAGATTTAAATGTTTTTTTATTAATATAAATTTATATACATGATAACAGGAATTGTTTTAGCATTTGTCTCTGCACTATTATTGGGTTTGTATGCATTACCCTCAAAATATGCTAAAAACTATGCTTGGGAAAATACTTGGGGAGGCTTTTTCTTTTTTGCAAATATTATAATTCCTTTAATAACCACAATACTTTTAGTAGATCATCTTCCTGAAATATATAGTCATGTTCCTACTTGGATATTTTTTGCCATGTTTGGAATGAGTTTTTGCTGGGGAATTGGAAATATGATGTGGGGTTTTAGTATTTCATCTATTGGGATGTCTTTGGCATTTAGTATTTTTTTAGGTGTTATTACTTCAATAGATACCATTATGCCCTTAATATTAGTTCCCGAAGGACAAGAAAGTGTTATAGGGACTAATGTTGGTAATATTATGCTCACTGGTATTTTTATAATTGTATTTGGTATTGCTTTAAATGGCTATGCAGGTATTTTAAGAGATAGAGGTAAAGATTCGAATCTAAAAAATAAGAATTCTAAAGTAATGCGGCAAGGTATTTTACTGTGTGTATTTGGAGCAATTTGTGCCGCAGGCTTTAATCTTTCTTATCATGTAGGAAATAATATTGGTAAAATCGGAGAAATAGCTCAACTACAATATGGAAATGAGCCTTGGATTGCCCGACTAGCAGTTTTAGCTCCTATTTTTATGGGAGGAGCGCTTTCTACCATGTTATTTTTTGGATATCAGCTTACAACAAAAAAAACTTGGAAAAATTACACAGGAAAAGGGACCTTAATTGGTCTTGGTTTAATTTTAGTTATGGCAATTTTCCATGATTCGGCATTATTAATTTACGGTTTAGCAGCTTATCATTTGGGAGAACTAGGAACTTCAGTTGGATTTGCTATTTTAGAAACTGGAGCAATATTAGTTGCTAATGTTAATGGAATTCTTACAAAAGAATGGAAGGGAGCATCAAAAAAGAGTTTAGTAACCTTAGTTATTAGTCTTTCTATTTTAATACTTGGAGTATTTGTTGTGGCTAAAGGGAATTATATAAAAATAGAAAATGATAAAACTACTCAGGTATCCTTGTTAGTTAATGAAAATCGGTAGTTTACTCTTTATTCAAGCTAAATTAAACTAGTAAAATCGTTCATTTTGCATATTTATCCATCCTTATAATTCTTACTTAATAACTATTTTGAAGCTTAAAAAAAATGAGCCAGATCCTATTCCATAAGGAATCTGGCTTGTTTTTTAAGCTCCCATAATTATGCAAATTTTATAAGCATCTCAACTATAAAATTTCACAAAACAATAAAGTTTTTTTTATAAAAATTACTTGCTTAGTGGGCTAATTATCTGAACATTTTGAAAAGCAATAGCTCCTTTAACAATTGATGCAATTGTGTCTTTTAAAGAATTGATAATTTGAATTTTTAATTCACTTTTATGATAAATTAAACTTACCTCTCTAGCAGGACTAGGATCTTCAAAAACGCGAAGGTTCTTTTTGTCAACTTCATTAATATCCAAACTGTTTAGGTAAGGAAGTAGGGTCATGCCTAAACCTTCATTAGCTAATTTTATCATTGTTTCAAAGCTACCGCTAGCTAATTTAAAATGTTCTTCATCATACGTTTTTTGAGTTTTACAAATATTTAAAACGCTATCTCTAAAACAATGACCATCTTCTAAAAGTAACATTTCATTAATATTTAAATCGGCAGGTGAAAGCTTTTCATGGTTGGCTAGTTTGTTGTTTGGAGGAACATAACCCATAAAAGGTTCATAATATAAGACACGCTCTTTTATGCTATCATTATTTAATGGAGTAGCAGCAATAGCGGCATCTAAATGACCTTCTAAAATATCTTGAATAATACTTTCAGTTGGTAATTCAACAATTTTAAGTTTTACTTTAGGAAATTTTTTGATGTAAGTATTTAAAAACATAGGAAGCAAAGTGGGCATTACAGTAGGGATAATGCCTAATGTAAATTCGCCACCAATAAATCCTTTCTGTTGATCAACAACATCTTGCATTCTGTTACTTTCGTTAACAATATTTCGAGCTTGAACAACTAATTTTTTTCCTACTTCAGTAAGTTGAATCGGTTTTTTTGAGCGATCAAAAATTTGTATATCTAATTCATCCTCTAATTTTTGTATTTGCATACTTAATGTAGGTTGCGTTACAAATACATTTTTTGCAGCTTTAGTGAAATTTTGATATTCCGCAACTGCTAATACATATTTTAATTGTGTTATTGTCATATAGTATTCTTGTAGGATAAATCTATGAATTTTTCTTTTACAAAAAGAGTTCAATTCAATTTTTTCTTACAAAAATGAAAGTATATGATTAATTTAAATTGTATCTTTTACTAAATTGTTAAGTTTTGAAAACAAGGGTGATAGTATTTGTAATTTATGGGTTTTTAACTACTTTTTTTGCGAATTCCCAAACCGGGTATCGTTTTATTAATCCTGAAATTCAAAAAAGTAAAGTAAAATTTCAGTTAATAAGTAATATTATCGTTATTCCTGTTGAATTAAATGGCACCGAACTTACATTTATACTAGATACAGGCGCAAGTTCCACTTTACTTTTTAATACTACTAATATTGATTCATTAAGTCTAAAAAATATTAATAAACGACAGATTAAAGGACTTGGGTCCTCTAAACCTGTTGAAACTATTCATTCTCAAAATAATGTATTTAAAATAGGTGAACTTATTAACCCAAATCAATCATTAGAGTTGATTTTAGATAAAGACATAAACTTTTCTGGACGTTTAGGTATACCTATTCATGGCATTATTGGATGTGATTTATTTACAAATTTTATTGTAGATATAAATTATGGTAGGAAATACTTGAAATTTTATAAACCTGAAATATTCAAATTAAAAAAAGTTAAAAAATATGAAGAAAGTGCTTTACAGATTTTTAAAAAGCGATTATTTATGAATAATACCATTGTTTTAAATGATGAATCTATTCCTGTAAAAATGCTTTTGGATACAGGGGCAGGAGATACAGCATGGTTGCTAGAAGATGTGAGTAAACATATAAATATTCCTGAAAAAAACTTTGAAGATTACATGGGTAGAGGCATAGGTGGTGATATTTTTGGAAAACGAAGTAGATTAGGTAAATTAACTTTTGGAAAGTTTGAATTTTATAATACCACAGTATCATTTCCCGATTCAACAACCGTAGCCATAGTTAAAAATTACCATGGAAGAAATGGAAGCATTTGTGCCAATTTGTTAAAGCGATTTAATTTAGTAGTAGACACTCAAAAAAGGGCATTATATTTTAAAAAGAATCATTTTTTTAAGGATCCTTTTGAATATAATATGAGTGGTATAGAAATAGAGCATACTGGTAGCAAAATTGTATCAAAATTTAATCCTAAAATTGGTTTTTCCGATACAAATGAAAAGGGAGTTTCAACTACAACAACATTTTCAGCTACTGAATTCTATAAGTTAGAATTAGTACCCGTATTTGAAATAGTTCAGGTAAGAGAAAACTCGCCAGCATTTGAAGTGGGGTTGCAAAAAGGAGATATATTAATATCAATAAATAACAAGAGTTTAAATCATAAAAAAATAGAGGAAATATCGGATTTACTATCATCAAAAGATGGGCGTAAAACTACCGTTGTTATTGATAGAAAAGGAGAAGTATTAAAGTTTAAGTTTAAGTTAAGGCGATTGTTATAAATTATGTATTTTTAATATTCTCAGACAAAAAATCAATTAATTTTTTAACAGCTTTACCACGATGCCCAATTTTATTTTTTTCGCTTAATGGCATTTGAGCAAAAGTAGTTTTATAACCATTGGGCATAAAAATTGGATCATACCCAAAACCTTTATCACCTAATTTTTCAATAGTAATTTCCCCTTTGCATATACCTTCAAAAGTGAGTAATTTATAGCTATGTCCAACTAAGGCAATAACGGTTTTGAAATGAGCTTTTCTGTTGTTTTTAGTAGATAAATTAGTTAATAATTTGGTCATATTATTTTCAGCATTTTTTTCAGGACCCGCATAGCGCGCTGAATAGATGCCAGGCTCGCCATTTAAAGCTTCGACCTCTAAACCTGTATCATCGGCAAAACAAGCATATCCATATTTTTCATACACATATTTAGCTTTTTGAATAGCATTACCTTCAATTGTTTCTGAGGTTTCAGGAATATCTTCAAAGCATTCTATATCTTTTAAACTTAATAGTTGTATGGTATTAGGTAGGAGGGCCTGAACCTCTATTACTTTATTTTGATTACCAGTTGCAAATATGATTTTCATTTTTTGTTGTTGGTTGTTTGTTGGTTAGATTTTTTTTGAAGAATTCAAAATAAAATCTAAAATCTATTTCTTAACTCTCTCTACTAGTTCTAATTGATCTAAACTTACATTTGTAGTAAACAAGCCATAATTAACAATAGCTTTTCCTTTTTCTATAGAATCTATGGTTCCAACAGCTTTACCATCAAGCATTCTCACTTTATCATTTAATTTTGGGAGTAGCTTAGGTTTTTCTGGCTTGGCTTTTTCTTGTTCTTTCTCTTTTTGTTTTTCAACTCTAATTTTAGCTACTTTTTGTTTAGCTTCATTTTCAACTTGTTTCTTTTTAGCCTCTTCGGCTTTACGCTGCTTAGCAGTTTGTTTTTTGATTTTTGAATTTTCTACTTCAACAATTTTCAAAAACTCATCCATCATTGGACGTTTCTTTTTTGTCCTGTAGTAAGTATCGCTAAGTTCTTTTACTTTATTTCCTAAGTAAATTAAGCGTTGATTACTATCGTAAAGCTCTTGAAAGCCTTCTAATTTTTTTTGTACACGTTCATTTATTTTTTCTAAACGTTCCCTTTCATCTTCAGCTTTATTAGCATGTTTAGCTAAATTAGTACGTGTTTTTTCAAGTTTTGATCGTTCTTTTTGTAAGTCGGCAATACTTTTATCAAATCTAATTTTGCCTTTTTCTACCTTCTTTTTTGCTCTATTAATTAAGCTATATGGAATACCGTTTTTTTGAGCCACTTCAAAGGTAAAAGAGCTTCCTGCCTCGCCTAAATTTAACTTAAACAAAGGCTTTAAGCTATGCGCATCAAACATCATATTGGCGTTGGTTATGGCAGGTAATTCATTTGCTAACATTTTTAAATTTGCATAATGAGTTGTTATAATGCCAAAGGCTTCTCTTTCATAAAAAACTTCTAAAAAAGCTTCGGCTAAAGCTCCTCCTAGTTCAGGATCTGAACCTGTTCCAAATTCATCAATTAAAAACAATGTTTTATTAGTACACTTACGTAAGAAATAATTCATGTTTTTTAATCGATAACTATATGTGCTTAAGTGATTTTCTATCGATTGATTATCGCCAATATCTGTTAAAATAGAATCAAATAAACATACACGACTATATTCATGTACAGGAATTAACATTCCACTTTGCAGCATAATTTGTAATAGACCAATAGTTTTTAGGGTAATACTTTTACCACCAGCATTAGGTCCAGAAATAACAATTATTCGACTATCTTGAGTTAAGCCAATAGTTTGAGGGTATGTTTTTTCGTTTTTTGAAGCATTATTTAAATACAAAAGTGGGTGATAGGCATCACGTAAGTACAAGTCACGCTCCGTATTAATCTTAGGTAAAATGGCATTCATTGATTCGGCATATTTTGTTTTAGCCGAAATAATATCAATAGCACTTAAATAAGTTTGAAACGAATCAATAATATCGCTGTAAGGACGAATATGATTTGTTAACTCTTTCAATATTCTAATAACCTCTTCACGCTCTTCATAAAGTAAATTACTTAATTCATTATTAAAGGTTCGAGTAGCTTCGGGTTCAATATATACAATGCTTCCTGTTTTTGAGCTTCCCATAATAGCTCCTTTAACTTTTCGACGATGCATTGCTTTTACAGCTAAAACTCTGCGATTATCAACCACGGTTTCTCTAATTTCATCTAAATAACCTTGGGCATTATAACGCGACAGGTCTCGACCAAAACTACCGTTTAATTGCGATTGAATATTTGTAATTCCTTTTCTAATACGAGTTAATTCATGCGAAGCGGTATTTTTAACTTCCCCATAGCGATCAATTACAGCTTCAATATTTTGAATTAAATCAAGTGTATACGTAATTTCATTAGCAAAAATGGCTAATTGAGGATAGAGTTCTTGTTTTTTTCTAAAAAAATGAAGTAAATCATTAACAGTAACATTCAAAGAAACTATTTTTTTTAAACCTAAAGCTTCAATAAATGTATTTTCTATACCTAATAATTTAAGCTCATTATCTACTATATCATAGCCATGATTAGGTATACGTGCATCTTGCATGTATGAAGATTTGTACTCATTAACCTTTTCTAATTCGTAAAGTAAAACCTCTTCGGTAGTAAATGGAGTAATGGTTAAGGCTTCTATTTTGCCTTTTTCAGTAGTACAAATATCTGAAATATGAGATAATACCGTTTCAAATTCTAGATCTTGCAGTGTTTTTTTAGAAATTTTAATCATAAAAATAGTGGCTTTTTATAAGAGCGTTTATTTTTCATCATTATTGCGGTAATGAAACTTTAACAGCATATAATAAAAGCTTGAAATTATTTTTGAGTTAAGGCTTGTCCTTTAAATTCAATACCTTCCCATGAAAATTTAATAAAATTACGAATATTTGCATGGTCATTGCCAGTAGGATTTTCCAATACATCTTTTCGGTAATAATCTCCAAAACAGGCTAATGTAGCTTCTTTTGAAAGTTCGTTTTTTTGAGCAAAAGCAAACAATTTACATGAACCCGAGTTTTGTCCAGCTTCATTAAAAGTTTCTCCATTTTTAAAAGCAGTTTCAATAAAGGTATAATTCGATTCAATTACTTCCATAGTTTCTGCGAAAGCAATTTTATTAGGTGTTTGATTTAGTTTAGTTAAAAAATCAGTCAATTTCATAGTACGCTAAGTAATTATATTTGATAGCAAATTTACGGTTTTAGTTTATTTAAAAAGGAGAGTTCTCTTTTTCAATTTTGATAAAAAAATATGTTTTAGTTAAATGTTATGTAAATTAAAAGTCCATGATTTAAATAAATAAACCATGGACTTAAAAAACACTTACTAATCTAAAATTTAATTATTCAGTAATTTCTTGTGTTTTCTTTTTGAATAAGTTTTGATAAATTATTCCGAAAGAAAAAGAAGATTCGTTACTAAAATTTCTTCCATCTAAAGTAGTTGTATACCCAGCAGAAACTCCTAATTGATCTCTAAAAATTGGAACATATGCAGAAAAACCCAAAGATGTAAAGTCTACTTCAGTTTCAGGTAAAATTTCAGGACCACCAGCAGCCATAAATTCTGGAGTACCAATATCCAAGCCATCAACAGAATCCTGAAAGTCTATTTCAGCATGTACATAAAAATATTTATGGAAATAACCAATTTTAGCACCATAAGAAAGAGTAGCAGGAATATTGAATTCATCACTATCACGAACACTAGAACCACCTTGTAGTTCTATAAACAAATTCATAGGTAATTCATACTGCGCAATAAAATCAAAATTATAAGATGTTGCTTCATTACCAATTGATAATACACCTTCACCTTCGTAATCACTTAATGGTATACCAATACCAGTAGCAAAACCTAAATTGAAACGACCAAATCCATCACCACTTTTTTCAAAAATTTTAAATTTTGCAAAAATGTTTAAATCCTGAATACCAGAAATTTCATCATCATTTAACACGGGGTCATTGGCACCGCTTCCACTTGTATTTTTTATATAGGGAATATTTACATCAACGGATATTTTATCTGTAATACCATACTCGGCATACAAATTAAAGATGTCTGAAGTAATTTCTCCTAATCCACCTGGATTTCCAGCCTGCTTTACACTTCCAGCCCAAAAATCGTCAGATTGCTTGTAGGTATAACTTGTAGCGACAGTTAATTTACCTTGATCAGGGTAAAAACCACTAGTTAAAATTTGAGCCGAAGTTTGTAAAGAAAACAAACTAGCTACGGCTAAAGTTGAAATTTTACCAATAGTTTTTTGTTTGTGTGTTAGAGTCATAATTTTTTTAGGATTAATTTATTTATGTTGACTAATTAGACTCCTCACATGCTAATCATTACAGGGTTTTTTACTCATAAAACACTATTTATTATTTTAGTATAAATCACAAGTATTTATGGTTTAATTGGTAAAATTTATAGCAAAAAATTAAACACCTTTTTTTAAAATAATATTGATATTATAAATTTTGCAATTATGCGTTTTTTAACATTGAATAAGACAATATTTTTTAAAAAACTGTAAGAAAACCACTTAGGTACAACTTGTTAAATTGTCGTTAAAAATAAAATACTGCACAATATTCTAGAAGTGGATTTAGAGTGATTTTGTTCCATAAAAAAAGACCACTAAAAGACTACAATTTGTGATCTTTTAGTGGTCTTTTTTTAATGAAAATCTTCTTATTAAGAAACTGTTTTGCTCTTTTTTCTGAGTTTAAAATTCAAAAATTCTATAAATAGAGAAAAAGCAATAGTAAAGTACAAATAACCTTTAGGAATGGTTCCAACACCTGCATCAAATATTTTTAAGTGAGCTAAGTGAGCAGCTTCTGCAATAAGCATAAAACCAATTAATATTAAAAAAGATAATCCCAAAATTTGTATCGATGGGTGTTTATTAACAAATCGACCTACAGGAGTAGCAAAAAGCATCATTATTAACACTGAAATTATTACGGCAATAACCATAATTATTAAGGCATCATTTGGATTACTACTTAATCCATTTGTCATACCAACTGCTGTTAATATAGAATCGAAAGAAAAAACTACATTAATAAGCGTAATTTGCACAATGGCTTTATTTAAACTAGAAGCACTTTTTTGTTCAAGTTCTTTTTCTTCTTCACCTTTTTCTTCTACTTTTTCATGAATTTCATGTACACTTTTATAAAGAAGAAAAATACCGCCACCAAATAAAATTAAGGCTTGACCACTTATTCCAGCTTCAATCCAAGGTAAATTAATATGCCAAAACGGAGCTTCCATAGCTACTAAATATGATATACCAAAAAGCAATATAATACGCATAAGCATAGCTAGAACTAAACCAATATTAGTGGCTTTTTGTTGTTGATCATTAGGTAATTTACTGGAGGCTATGGAAATAAAAATAATATTATCAATACCAAGTACAATTTCAAGAAAAGTAAGGGTTAATAATGCCACCCAAGCATCGGCTGAAGTAAAAATTTCAAACATTAGTTTATTTTTTTAGCGGTTCCTTGTTGCTTTTTTGAAGAACCTACCATTCCATATTCAAATGTATAGGTGTCCTTATTAGTAGTTAATATTTTTAAATGTAAGGCTTTACGTTCCTTTCTGTTTTTAGGATTTAAATTTTTTAAAACACACTCGCAATTGTTGATCCAGCGGATACTTGATGTGTCTGATTTATTTTGAAAAAAATCAATTTCAATAGAATCATTTCTAACAAATCGAGTAGTGGCCAATTCTCCATTTAAAAGTGTTTTAAATTCGAAAGTACCTGTTCTAAATTTCTTACAATTTCGTTCCGGTGCTTTAGTACAATTATTAAATAATACTAAAAGCATTCCTAAGATAAGTCCTTTGTATAGGGACATAAAGCTAAATTAAATGATCAATAGAATATAAAAATAATTTAAATTAATAAAGGATGCAACGTAAGTACCGAATTCTTATCAAGAACCGGTTATAGTTGCTTAAATAAAGTTAGTGGTTTCTAGTTTTTATATTCTTTGAATTGACCATTTGTGTAAAAAATAATAACACGTTCAACATCTGTATCCGTATTTAAGGGCTTGGATACACTTTCTTGTTGTTTTTGTTGCTCAGGAATTACAGGCGTATTTGAAAATAAATCTTTAGAATTATTTTTTAGAGGCTTATTTTCTATATTCCTTATTTCTGTATTTATTGTTTTTTCAGAAAATAGGTTAGATGGTGTTTCATTTGATTTAGGGAAATTCCCTTTTCCATACATTAACCATTCAAAAGTAACTTCTTTAAAATTTTCAAGAATATGTAATACAAATTCTAGACTGGGTTTATTCCTGCCCGAAATTATATGCGAAATAGAAGAGCGTCCAACTCCCATTTTTTCTGCAAAAGCAGAAGCAGATAGTCCATAATAGGTAAATATTTTTTGTAGACGAATTGTAAACTCTTGATTGTTTATCATTGTAAACAAGTTGCTTTAATATTAGATATTACAAATGTAAACGTTTATTAGCTTTAAAACAAAACATTATACAGATAAGCTTTTTGTTTAAAGTTAAGCTTTAATTAAAAATCTTAACTAATTGAAAATAAGATATTTAATGTTGTTTTAATTATCTATATAGAAGATTGATATGTACATACTTGCTTGAGTTTACGTTTGTAAATAAAAAGCGTTAGTGCTTGAAATAAACATTGAAATAATTCGCTGGGAACCGTTTACATTTGTGTGTAATCATTTGTTTACATTTGTAACTTGTAATTATTGAGATCTAAAATTGTCTTTGTATTTTTGCATAAGCAACGAATAAAATTTACATGACAACAGTTGAAATAATTGAAAGTTTTTCTAAGTATAAAGAAGCTACATTAAAAGGTCGATATATTACCCAAAACAATATTCAACCTTTATTAATCAAATGGAAGGGTACATACGTTATTGATCAAATAGGAGTTTCTGAAAATAAATTACCAATTCATTTAATAAAAATAGGTTCGGGGGTAAAACGTTTATTGTTTTGGTCTCAGATGCATGGAAATGAAAGCACCACAACTAAAGCATTATTTGACGTACTAAATTTTTTAAATGATGTTGAGAATACTTTAGCTAAAAAAATTATTGAAGAATGTACATTATACATAATACCAATGCTAAATCCAGATGGAGCTTTAGCCTATACAAGGGTAAATTATAACCAAGTAGATTTAAATAGAGATGCTCAAAACTTATCGCAGGTTGAGAGTAAAATTTTTAAATCAGTTGTAGAAAAAGTAAAACCATTAGTTGCTTTTAATTTACATGGACAGCGTACTATTTTTAGTGCAGGAGAAGCTGCAAGTAGTGCTATTGTATCCTTTTTATCGCCCGCGAGTAATAAAGAGCGAACAGTAACAGATAGCAGGAAAAAAGGGATGCGGATTATAGCAGAAATGAATAAGGCACTACAAATTGCGATACCTAATTGTGTAGGTAGGTATGATGATGGTTTTAATATTAATTGTACGGGAGATACCATGGAATCTAATGGGTATACCACTATTTTATTTGAAGCTGGACATAATCCAAATGATTATGATAGGGAAATTACTCGAAAATGGATGTATTTATCATTAATCACTGCTTTAAAATTTATTTCATTAAATGGTATTACTGTAAATAATTATAAGGCTTATTTTAATATTCCAGAAAATGGAAAGCTTTTTAAAGACATAATTGTAAGAAATTACCCGTTAAATGATAATAAAATTGATGTTTCAATACAATACAAAGAAACCTTGATAAATGAGAAATTAAATTTTATACCTATAATTACTCAAATTGAAACGCAAATTACTGAAAATGGGCATATTGAGTATGACTCAGATGTAGAGGAAGTTACTATTTACAACGTTTTAGAAAAACTGGAAATAGGGGCTGAAGTAGAATACTTAAGTATTAACAATGAAAAATTCTCAGTATTTCCGATAAAAAAGTAAATAAAATCCTTTTAGTACAGGATAAAACTGCTATTTTTGCATTTCAATCAAACAAATTAAAAATACTTATGGCTAAGTTTAAGTTAGATGAAGTAGATCATCAGATTTTAGATATGCTTATCGAAAATACCCGTACACCATTTACTGATATTGCAAAAAAATTACTTATCTCTGCGGGTACTGTACATGTTCGTGTAAAAAAAATGGAAGAAGCTGGAATTATTCAGGGATCTTCACTTACTTTAAATTACACTAAATTAGGATACTCATTTATTGCCTATGTAGGTATTTTTCTTCAAAATACTTCACAGACTAAGTTTGTATTGCAACGTATCAATGATATTCCTTATGTTACTGTAGCACATGTAACTACTGGTAAGTTTAATATTTTTTGTAAAATTAGAGCTAAAGATACAAATCACGCTAAAGAGATTATCTTTATGTTAGATGATATTGAAGGAGTTTACAGAACTGAAACAATGATTTCATTAGAAGAAAGTATCAACGATAAGAAACGATTGATGCATTCGATTTTTAATGAAATGAATTAAATAATTATTTTAAATAAATAATAGAAAGTAACAAATGGCGAGAGAACCAAAAATAGAACGTTTTAATCAAGATGTTCTATCTAAATACCAGATATATAATAGTATTTTTATGACCCTACCTTTTGATAAGGTAACTAATACTGGGGTTTTATTACCACTTTTTAAAGAGGTGTGTGATAAAGGTTTCGCTGAAAAACAAACACCAACTCAAATTGTAGAAAGTTTTTTTGAGTTGTACCAGCATAATCCAACTGATGATGAAAAGAATACATTATTGTTTCGTTTTATCCAATACATCGAAAGACAAGTAGTACTTTTTGATGCTATTGAAGATGCTGCATTTACTAAGGTAAACAACATGGTTGGTAGAGGTACGCTAAGGAGTTTGAAAGAAGAAGCTGCAGAAAAAGGTTTAATGGGTACTATGAAAGAGTTTTTAAAAACTTTTAAAGTACGTCCAACACTTACTGCTCACCCAACTCAATTTTATCCAGGTACTGTTTTGGGAATTATTCGCGATTTAGATAAAGCTATTCGTGTTGATGATTTATTAACCATTAAGCGTTTATTAGCTCAATTGGGTAAAACTGCCTTCTTTAAAAAAGAAAAGCCAACACCATACGACGAAGCGATTAGCTTAATTTGGTATTTAGAAAATGTATTTTATCATTCTGTAAGTTCAATTTATAATTACATTCAACAAAATGTATTTGAAGGCGAAACTCTAGATAATGATATTATTAATCTTGGTTTTTGGCCAGGAGGAGATAGAGATGGAAATCCATTTGTAACTACTGAAACAACATTAAAGGTTGCAGAAAAATTAAAAACATCTATTTTATCTAATTATTATAAAGATATTCGAAAGTTAAAGCGTAAAATAACTTTTGGAGAATTGCCTGAGAAAATTAATGATATAGAGCATCAGTTATATCAAAATATTTATTATCCTTCAAAAGATTCTAAATTTACCTTAGCTTCTTTTGAAGCTGAATTGGCTTCAATTAGAGTATCTTTAATTGACGAGCATAACAGTTTATACTTAAAAGACCTTGATGGTTTAATTAATAAAGTAAATTTATTTGGATTCCATTTTGGAACTTTAGATATCCGCCAAGACTCGCGTGTGCATCATAATGTAATTACTGAAATTATAAAAGAAGTTACTGCAGCTGGTTTGGGCATTTTTCCTGACAATTATGAAGAACTTTCTGAAGATGAGCAGATGAAGGTTCTTTCAAAAGTGAAAGCTTCTGTTAAACCAGATGACTTAAAAGATGATATGGCTAGAGCTACTATTGGTTCAATATATGCCATGAAAAAAATTCAGGAAGATAATGGAGAAAGAGGAGCTAACAGATATATTATTAGTAATAATGGAAGTGCTAAAAATGTATTAGAAACTTTTTCTATGATTAATATGTGTGGATGGGAAAATCCAACACTTGATGTTATTCCTTTATTCGAAACAGTGCCTGATTTAGAAGTTGCCGACAAGGTAATGGAACAATTATATACCAATCCACAATACTTAGCCCATTTAAAAAGACGTGGAATGAAACAAACCATTATGTTAGGTTTCTCTGATGGTACGAAAGATGGAGGTTATTTAATGGCCAATTGGGGAATTTTTAAAGCAAAAGAAGCTTTAACGGAAATGTCCAGAAATCATGGTGTTAAAGTTGTGTTTTTTGATGGAAGAGGAGGTCCACCAGCACGTGGAGGTGGTAAAACAAATCAATTTTATGCTTCACTAGGTCCTACAATAGAAGATGAAGAAATTCAAATGACTGTTCAAGGACAAACAATTAGTTCTAATTTTGGAACTATTGATTCGTGTCAATATAATTTAGAGCAATTATTAGGAGCCGGTATTTCAAATGAATTATTTACCAATCCTACTAAAATTATAAAAGAAGAAAATCGTGCTACAATGCAAGAGTTAGCTGATATTAGCTATAAAACATACTCTGATTTTAAAGCACATGAAAAGTTTTTGCCATATTTAGAGCGAATGAGTACGCTTAAATTTTATGCTAAAGCTAATATTGGTAGTCGACCATCAAAAAGAGGTTCTAGTAGTGAATTAAAGTTTAGTGATCTTAGGGCTATCCCTTTTGTAGGAAGTTGGAGCCAACTAAAGCAAAATGTGCCAGGATTTTTTGGTGTAGGTACAGCTATTAAAGCTTTTGAAGATAAAGGTGAATTTGATAAAGTACTTACATTGTATAAAGATTCTATTTTCTTTAGAACATTGTTAGACAATAGTATGATGAGTTTGACAAAATCTTTCTTTGAACTTACTGCTTACATGCAAAAAGACCCTGAATTTGGAGCTTTTTGGGATATTATTCATAACGAATATTTACTTACCAAACGTTTATTGTTGAAAGTATCTGGTTTTGACGAACTTATGCAAAATGAACAAGTAGGTAGGGCTTCAATACAAATAAGAGAATCAATTGTACTGCCTTTACTGACTATACAACAGTATGCCTTGAAAAAAATTCAAGACATGCAACGTACTGGTGAAATTGATAAAGAAACTTTTGAAATATATGAAAAAATGGTTACTCGATCTTTGTTCGGGAACATTAATGCAAGTCGAAATTCTGCATAATATATTTTAATTTTTATTATAAAAAGCCTATCATATTATAAAATGATAGGCTTTTATTATTTTTAAATTTATTAGAAAGACGTTATAATACGATTTACTAACAAAAACTTCAGTTTAAATGAAATCTATTCTCGTTAAATAAATTAAGAAGTAATTTTTCGGTAATTTCAGAATTTAAAGATTTTATTATATTGAAGTTCAATTTATTTTGAAACGGAATCATTCCTTTCTTTTGAATAATTCCTGTCAATGTTTTTTCAAAAAAAATACTTAAAAATGACATCACTATTTTACTCTTAGTATTTTCTTTTTTTATTTTAATAAATTTTTTTGAATAAGCTAAAAATAATCGAGGATATTGAGAAAAAGTATACACAGCATTTTTAAATTGTTTACGAACTTGTATTCCATTATTTTGATTAGTGAAATTGAGTTGATTAGTTTGGTTCGTTTTCATTCTGTACAATAGCATACTTTCTTTTATAAATAGACTATAATTTTTATTAGAATAGTAAAATACTTGAATACCAATGTTAGTATTAATCAAAACAACTTCATTGCCGATTACCCCTTGTAAAAAAAGAAGAAATTGCTTTGCTAAATTAGGCTTTAATAATAATTTCCTTTTAAAGCCAGAAGCTTTAATTGTTACTGATTTTAAATTTTGAAGTTTTTGTGTTTCCATAAGTATTATCTAATATAATTTCAAGAACCAAATAATTCATCAATATCCAAACCTTGTTTTTGGGCATGTATTATTGCAGTATTACCATTAGCATCTTTAATGCTTTTGTCGGCTCCATTATTTAATAATAACTTGATTATATCTTTTTTTCCAAAAGTAGCAGCATAAATTAATGCGGTAGCATTAGAATGGTTCGTAATATTAATGTCGGCTCCATACTGTATTAATAATTCAACAATATTAATATAACCTTTAAAGCAAACTCCCATTAGTGCCGTGTTACCCGATTTATCTTGAGCATTAATTTCTGGATGATAATTTAAAATAAGCTTACAAATAGCTTCTTCACCATAATAAGTAGCTAACAATAGTGGAGTAGTACCTCTATCATCTTTTGCATTTAATAATTCGGGACTATTATCTAATATATTTTTAACATTTGCATAATTTTTTGAACGTATAGCTTCAAGTAATTTATCCATATATCGGTATAAGGTGTTAATATCTAATAAAATTCACCTTTAAACTACGTTGTAATGATTTAAAAAACAAAGAATTTACAACTAAAAACAAATAGCTATAAATTTTATTAACCAAGCAATATTCTAAAGTTACATAGTAAAAAGATAAAAGGGCGTAAAATTAGATTGTTTTTAACAAACTAATTTTACGCCCTTTTATAGAATCTAAATTATTTAATTTATGAATAATCTATGTTAGGCTAACACTATCAATTTTTCCAAAACTAACTTCGATATGATCGTTTAATGAAGTAGAAAGGGAAACTCCTTTAAAATCAGCTTTTACAGGATATTTTTTATGATTTCTATTAACAAGAACAGCTGTTTTAAAGCGTTTAACGGGAACACTTAAAAAATGATTAACACCATACATTAGTGAAGTTCCTGTATTCAAAACATCATCAACCAACACTATTGATTTATCAATATATTCAGCTTCGGCAAGGCTAGTTTTTACGGTACCTAACGGCTGTTTTTTATCCATTACTATTTTGCATAAATGTATATTAATGGTAGAAATACTTTGGAGTTCTTGTTGTAAACGTTCAGCTAAAATAAATCCTTTATCGGCAATACCAGCAAGTATAATTTCTGTTTCATTAACGTTAGTTTCGTATATCTGATAAGCAATTCGCTTAATTTTATGTTGAATCTGCTCATGGTTTAATATAATATCTTGTTGCATTGCTATATATTTATTCTTCTTCAAGTTTAGAATCTCCCTCAAACCAATCATCAATATCTCTTCGATCTTTTTTTGTAGGTCTGCCTACACCTTTTTTTCGGTAATAATCTTTTGAGTATTTTAATAAATCTAATTTTTCAAAAGCTTCTTTTGGTGTTCTATCAATTCTATATAAATCTACTAATTTTGCACCAACTCGACTAGGTGGATGATCTAAAACTTCAATGAGGTAATTAATTTGATTTTTACGAGCACTTATAATATCTGTAGGATACACTTCGCGTGAAGGTTTTACAATAGTATCTGAAATTTTTATTTTCCCTTGTTTACATGCTTGGGTAGCAATACTTCTAGTTTTATAAAAACGAATACACCATAAATATTTATCAATTCGCATAGTTTTAATCCAAGTTAGATACTTTTATTTATACTTATCAAAATTACAATAAAACCATGTAAAATACTATGAAGATAATAGGTAATCAACTTAAAAAAAGATGCAACATTTGAATAAATAAAAGGTTACTAAGTCATTGAATGATCATAAAAAATAAAGTTTTTAAAATTGTATCTTCGTACCAAAATAAGGATTATATGAACAAATATTTGATCGGATTATCGCTTTTGATAACGATGTTTTCTTGTAATAATGACGACGACGGCCCTTTTATTGAACCTTTAAGAGAAAGAGGACCTCAAGCAGTAGTGGATAATACCATTTTGGAAGATTTTTTAAAGACACACACTTATAATGATCTTGATTTTGATAATGAAGATCATACCTTAACCAATAATGATATTATTTTCTATAAACTTGAAAGTGATCTTATTGATGCTAATAAATCGTCTAAACAAGCTTTAATAAATTCTAATAAACTTTTGAGAATACCTGTAAAAGAAAGTGGCACAGAACAAATTTTATATGTATTACAGATTAGAGAAGGAAAAGGAAGGGTAGTATCTAGAGTTGACGATGTGAGAATGAGTTTTAGAGGAAATAATATTATTAACGAACAAAATATTACTTCAATAGATAGTACTTTATTTCAAGGCTCTGTTACATCAATAAATTGGGTGCCTCTATTTTTAGATAATAACAATCAAAATATTCCTGGTTTAACTGTTGGTTTATCCCAGTTTAAAACAGCTAGCCCAATTAATGAAATGGAACCTTGTCGTGTGTTTACAACAGATTCATCTACAGGAGAATCTGAAATAGGAAATAATGATTTTGGTATTGGCGCTTTATTTATTCCTTCTGGACTTGGTTTTTATGGAAATTTAATTCCAGGTACAGGTCGAAGAGAATACAATAATTTAGTATATACATTTTCATTATTTAATGTAGACTATCGAGATCATGATGGAGATGGAGTACTTTCAAGATTAGAATTGGTAGACCCAAAAGATCCAAGCAAAACATTTATAGAGTTTGATACAGATAATGATGGTCTTGCTAATTTTTTAGATAGAAATGACGATGGTGATGAAAAATTGACAATTGCTGAAATAGAAATTTTAGACAACCCTGACATAGATTATGATTGTGATGGTATTTTTAACAATGATAATGAAGGACTTGATCTATTGAAATCTGATAAAGATAATAATGGTATTCTCGATTTTTTAGATAGAGATGATGATGATAAAAAAATTGAAGAGTTTAATAACAATAATAGTATTTAATATTAGGATAAAAAAAGAGGCCGTCTAAAAAGTATTTAGGCGGTCTTTTTATTTTTATAAGGGGATTTTATTTTTCAAATATTAAAATTTTGCTACAAAACAGATAGCTAAAGTTTGCTTATTGGGCTAAACTCATCTTTTTAAGGTTATGTGCCATTGCTATTAATCCAAATTCAGTTT
>CANLCT010000060.1 GCA_947489195.1 uncultured Aquimarina sp.
ATCTAATATTCGCATTTTTATCGCTCTTAAATTAGGTCTAATTTACGAAATTAGGTACTAATACGGATAAGCATAATTTCATTAAAGAAACTATCTCAATATTAACTGATTGTAAAAGCTGAATTATATATAAGTGATCAAATGTTTAAGTAATAAAAGCTTAGGTTATTTTTTTAGTACAAAACTGTTAGAATATAAATTTTTCGTTACGAATAGGTTTTGATTTTGCACACCAATCGAACCATTTTTTGTAGGTGGTGTTAGTTTTTTATTGATTTTTCTGACAAAAAAGCCAGTTTCTTTATTTTTTTTCTAAAATCAAATACTAATCCTTGATGTAATTTGTTAATTAGTATTAAAAAAATAAACACAAATTTAAAACTCAATTCGATTACTTAATTATTCTAATGAAAACAAAACTATTTTTTTTATTTTTTATTTTATTGCTTTTACAAGTTTCTGCTCAAACCGATAATTTTTCATGTTACAAATGGGAAGGAGTTTCTAAAGAAGGGCATTTTATTTATGGAATAGCAAAAACAAAACCCGAAGCCGAATACATTATAGAGGATTTTAATATTAGAAATGCGAAAACTCAATTTAAGTTGTCTTTTTTCAATATAAAAAAAGGGAGTTTAAGTGCAGCAGCATATCATTTATTTACAAGTCAGTATCCACGTAAATATAGAGTGCTTTCTAAATTTGATATAGCGGCAATGCATATTTATGAAATTTCAAATTTTGATAAAGCCGCATCCTATTTAGTAGCTAATTCGAATAAAGCTGAAAATGCAGCAAATCAATATTTGCAGCAACTGTTAAAGGAATATAAAATTTACAGATTGCACGAAAAGGGGATTTGAAAATTTAGGTAAATTGTAAACAAATTTCCTTTTTAATTTAAGAAAATTTGCTTACAATTTCTTAAGAAGTGCATTAATTGATACCCTTTACCTTTTTAATAGGACGAATTTCGATACGCCAAATTCCTTCTTCAAATCGAGGATCTTGTTTGGTGATTTCGATGGCTTCTTCTAAATCTGTTGCTAATAAATGGTAATATCCCGATATAATTTCCTTAGTTTCATTATATGGGCCATCAATGATTTTTCCATTTTTGTACGAAAGTATTTTTCCGTCCATTTCTAAGGGTTGAGCACTTTTCATTCTACCTTCTTCGGTTAAGCGCTTAATAAATCCACCAACTTTTTCAATGTGTGCCTGTAATTGTTCAGGGGAAAGGTTTGCCTTCGGAGCTTCTTCACTTCTAATTAATAACAAAAATTCTTTCATAATAATGATATGTTAAGTTAATACTATACCCTTATAACAATTGAGTTTTGGAAATAGGGACAAGGTCATTTATTTTTTTATTAAGCAGTATAATATTTCTGGAATTTTTGGTTAAGTTAATGGCTTTTAGGTAGGCACTTTTAGCTTTTTTAAACTGCTTTTCATTTTTAAATAGTTCTCCTAATGTAGCGTGGAATAGATAATGATTTTCTATATCTGAATTGGTTTTTAAGTGGAGCAATTGAGTAATGGCTTCTTTATTTCCCTTGGTTTTAGATAAAGCCACGCTTTTATTTAAATGGATAATAGGAGAGTTTTCTATACTTAACAGTTGATCGTATAATGAAACGATACTGTTCCAGTCTGTTGTTTCATAAGTTTTTGCAATGCAATGTTGCGCCGATATAGTAGCAAGAATTAAGTATTTAGAAACACTATTTTCATCGGTGGCAAGTTGTAGTTGTTGAATTCCTAATTGAATTAAATCTTGATTCCATAGTGAACGATCCTGTTTAGGGAGTTCAATAGTTGTTTGGTCAGCAGTATCTAATCGGGCTTCAAAACGAGAGCAATTTAAATACATTAAAGCAAGTAGAGCATGGCATTCAGCTTTAGATTTAATATGATCACTTTTAATTACAAGTTTTGTTAATCTAATTGCTTCCAGGCACAAATCGTATTGAAAAGGAGTTGTTTTTTTACTTGGGTAATAGCCTTCATTAAATAACAAGTAAATAGTTTTAAGAACAATTTTTACATTGTCATTAATATTTTGGATAATACGTATATCAAAATTACTTTTTCTTAATTGTTTTCGTCCCCGAACTAATCTTTTGTTAATAGTTTCATTAGTGGTGAAAAAGGAATTAGCAATTTCGGAAATGCTAAAACCACATAAAATTTTTAAAATGAGTGCAATTTGAGAATTTTCAGAAATTGAAGGGTGGCAGCAAGCAAACATCATGTTTAGTTGTCCATCCATAATTAGGTTTTCTGAAAATTCAATGGGATTTAATTGGTGCTCTTTTTTTAAAGTATTAAGGAGGTAATTGGATTCGTGTTTTTTTCGATTAATACTATTTAAAGTCAGATTTTTTGCAGTAGTATAAAGCCAGGCTTGTGGGTTTTTAGGAATTCCCGAATGCTGCCAATGATCTACAGCTTTTAGTAAGGTTTCTTGAACAATATCTTCAGCCGTTTCTACATTTTTGGAACCAATATATTGTGTAATAACAGCAACTAATTTTCCATATTCATTACGAAAAAAGTGCTCCGTTAGTTTTTTGCTATCATTTTTGTAAAGGGTCATTTGTTATTGGCTTTACTACGAACAATTGTTCTTCAATTTAAAGAAAAACGAAGATTTGATCGACCTTTATTTCTAATAATTTCCGTTATCGTATAATATCTGTAAATCGTATAACGCATTATCTGAAAAAAATGAGAATTTCTTCAAATAGAAATGTAGGTATAGATATAATAGAACCTCAGTATAAACTAGATGTTGACGGGAGTATAAATATTACAGGTAATTATTATCAAAATTCAGTGCCATCTTTGGGAGAAAAAACTTATCTGCATCAAAAGACCTCGAGTAGCAAATTGATTATTCAAGTAAGTTAAAGCGGAATTAAGCAATAAATACGAGTACTTTTTAATTGTAGCATAGCACACTGCTATGGTTAAATTAAAAAGTACAGTGAAACTACTTGGTTTTGTTTAGATTTCGATACGGAATAGATTTTCTAATGCATGAAATAGGTTTAATAGCATAAAGTTATTTATAATGACTGTAACTTTCTTAAATACATTTGAACAACATTTTCTAAACCTAAATACAAAGACTCGCAAATAAGCGCATGTCCTATAGAAACTTCAAGTAATTCTGGAATGTTTTTACTAAAATATTCAATGTTATCTAGTGATAAATCATGGCCAGCATTAATTCCTAAATTATTAGCTATAGCAACTTGTGCAGCAGAAATGTAAGGGCTAATGGCCTCTTTTTTGTTAGTTAGGTAATTTTTAGCGTATGCCTCGGTGTATAACTCAATACGGTCGGCACCTGTTTTTTTAGCACCTTCAATCATAGAACTTACTGGGTCAACAAATATAGATGTACGGATATTGTTACGTTTAAATTCGCTAATTACTTCGGTTAAAAAGGCTTTATTTTTTAGCGTATCCCAGCCAGCATCACTGGTAATATTGGTTACGGCATCGGGAACAAGAGTAACTTGATCAGGTTTTGTAGCAAGTACTAAGTCTATAAATTTTGGTATTGGATTTCCTTCAATATTGAATTCGGTAGTTACTATTTTTGTCAAATCGTGGGCGTCTTGATAAGTAATGTGACGCTCATCGGGTCTTGGATGTATAGTTATTCCTTGTCCGCCAAAACGCTCAATATCTTTTGCCGTTTCAATTAGGTTAGGCATATTGCCTCCACGGGCATTACGCAACGTGGCAATTTTGTTTATATTTACACTAAGCTTAGTCATTGCTTTTAAATTTTGTTCAAAAATACGAACTAGTTTGTGCATTGTATCTAAACTTATAAGGACTTTTTTTATTTTAAGTTATTAATTTGTGTCTGAATTTGCTGCAAAATAGAGTAGTTGGTAAATAAATCTAACGGCTGTAATTAATGAATTGTATTTTGTGAACACTATTAGTTTAAAGTCCATATTAGTGTTGAAAAAACTTTTAAACTTGTTTGTTTATGAATTTAGAAATATTAAATGACATCCCTCCCTTAACTCCCGATACAAAAATAGCTTTTGCTCAATTATTGTTTAATGAGTTAACATTTTCGCATTTGCCAGTAGTCGATGGAGATTTATATTTAGGATGTCTATCTGAATATGATGTGCGAAGTTTTGAAGAGGATAAATTGGTAGGAGATTTTTCGCTTGATTTTGAAAGTTTTTTTGTAAAAGAAGGGGTGAATGAATTAGAGGTTTTGGAAACATTAAGTAAATATCAAACCAATTTGATGCCTGTATTGAGCCAAGAAAAAGGCATGTATTTAGGTTATGTAGAATTACAAGAGGTAATTTCAGTATATGGCGATATGTCATTTTTAAGTGAATACGGTAATGTAATTGTAGTTCAAAAAGGAGTTAATGATCATTCGTTTAGTGAAATTTGTCAAATAGTAGAGTCAAATAACATTAAGGTATTAGCGGTATATGTATCAAGTATGGAAAAAGATGTTGTCGAAACAACATTGAAAACCAGTGATGGTGACATGAATGTTTTGCTGCAAACCTTTAGAAGATATGGCTACGAGATTGTTTCGGATCATTATGATGATGTTTTTTTAAAAAATTTACAAGAGCGTTCGCGGTATTTGGATAAGTATTTAAATATGTAGACTTTTGAATTAAGAACTAATATTGAAAGCAAAAGTTTTCGATAACTAAATATCAATAACCAATACCCAACAATTAAATGAAAGTAGGTATTTACGGGCAATTTTATCACAAAGATTCAGGGAAGTATATTCAACAATTATTAGAATTATTAGACGTAAATTCTGTTGAAGTTGTTATCGAAAAGAATTTTTTAGCATTAATTCACCAGCACGAGAGTATAAGCAAAAACTATTCGCATTTTAGTACGTTTAAAGAATTAGATACTTCATACGATTTGTTTTTTAGTATTGGAGGAGATGGAACCATACTTAAAACAGTGACATATGTACGCGATTTAGGTATACCTATTGCAGGTATAAACACAGGTCGTTTAGGTTTTTTAGCAACTATTCGTAAAGATGAATTAAAAGAATCTATTCAGCAAATTTTTGAAGGAAGATACAGTATATCGTCTCGAAATTTATTACAAATTACTTCCGATACAGGCTATGATTTTGATGGGGTAAATTTTGCACTAAATGAAATTACCGTAAGTCGAAAAAATACGACTTCAATGATTACAGTACATACTAAAGTAAATGAAGAATTTTTAACATCATATTGGGCCGATGGTATGATCGTTTCTACACCAACAGGTTCTACAGGCTATTCGCTAAGTTGTGGAGGGCCAATAGTAATGCCCGAAACCTCAAGTTTTCTAGTAACACCAATAGCACCTCATAATCTAAATATGCGTCCATTGGTTATTCCTAATAATTACGAGCTTTCATTAGTAATTTCGGGAAGAGAAGATGAGCATTTGATTTCATTAGATTCACGAACCCACACTTTACCCAATGATACAGAGGTTAGAATTAAAAAAGCCGATTTTAAAATTAATATGGTTCAATTAAATGAAGAAAGCTTTTTGAAAACACTGCGTGAAAAAATGCTTTGGGGCGAAGATAAGAGGAACTAAATCTTAAAAAGAGCAATAAAATATTAATGTATAAAGTAGCATTAATTACAATAAAATTGTTCTAAAATTGTTTTACATTTTTACAATAAGAGTTTATTTTCGAATAAAGTAAACAAAATAGCTATATTTGCAAACTTTGATGATTATGCGGAAGACATTTTTAACACTCCTTACAATTTTTGTAGTACAACTCATACAAGCGCAAACGTATGAGGTTGGCGCTATGCTCGGTGTGTCAAATTATGTAGGTGACGTAGGAAATACAACATTTATTCGTCCGCAAGATACTGGTTTTGGTATTTTAGCTAGATGGAACAGGAGCAGACGCCATTCATTTCGGTTTTCAGCCGCATATATACCTATTAGTGCTAGTGATCCAGATTCTTCAGATCCTTTAAGGCAACAACGCGCTTATTCTTTTGAAAACTCTGTCAAAGAAATATCATTAGGAATTGAGTATACATTTTGGGAGTGGGATTTGCACACAGGTGAAAAGCAAATGGTACCTTATTTATACACCGGTATAACAGTAATTAATCATGGCGATTTAGCACGTAGAGATGTCCCAACTGCTTCAGGTGCGCCTGCAAGTGAGTTCTTAGCATTTGATGATACTTGGTCAATGGCTATTCCAATTGTTTTGGGTATAAAAACTAATATTGCGAGGCATTTTGTAGTCGGTTTTGAATTGGGAGCTCGATATTCATTTACAGACAATTTGGATGGTAGTAATCCCGAAAATCTGAATTTACCTCTAGGTACAGCAAATCTTAATTTTGGAAACTTAAATAATAATGATTGGTATTTTTTTAATGCATTAACGCTAACTTATACCTTTGGTAGGCGACCATGTTATTGTAATTTTTAAATAATAATTAGCTATTTCACTTAATCTTCCCTCATTTAAAAGTGAAAATAATATAAAATCAGTTAAGTTTGTGGCTTAGTTGGTTCAATGTTTTATCTAAAAGTTAACGCTTGTTTGATTTTTTAAATAAATTTGACCAAAAATTATAGGCTTTTTCTAAGGAAACTTATTTTTGTACCAGCTTTTTATAAGTTGTTAAAATGAAAATGTATATAATCCAATCGAAGATAAATTCGATGGAATTAATAGTATGATGAGTATAAAAGAACAATTAAATACAAATATCCCGAAACACGTAGCCATAATAATGGATGGTAATGGGCGTTGGGCAAAAAACAAAGGTCTTTTACGTGCTCTAGGACATGAAAGTGGAACTAAAACAGTGAATAGAGTGGTAGATGCTTGCCGTGATTTAGGTATACGCTATTTAACATTATATGCCTTTTCTACCGAAAACTGGAGTCGTCCAAAATTAGAAGTAGATGCGTTAATGCGTTTGCTTGTAAAATCTTTAAAAAGAGAGATGTCTAATTTTATTGAAGGAGGGATCCGTTTAAACGTAATAGGTAATATTAATGCCTTACCCAAAAAGGTAAAAGAAGAGTTACTTTCTGTAATGGAAAAAACAAAAGAATTAGATACAGTAGTGCTAACACTGGCACTTAGCTATGGTTCTAGAGAAGAACTTGTAAATACTGTCCAAGAAATAGCTGAAAAAGCAAAAAATAATTTAATTTCGCCACATTTAATAACAGAAGACGTTATTAAGGAGCATTTGTACACTAAAGATATACCAGACGTTGATTTATTAATTAGAACGAGTGGTGAACAGCGTATAAGTAATTTTTTATTATGGCAAATAGCTTATGCAGAATTGTATTTTACGCCAGTATTATGGCCTGATTTTAAAGAAGAAGATCTGTATGAAGCATTATTAAATTATCAACAAAGAGAACGAAGATTTGGAAAAACGAGTGAGCAGCTTAGCTAAAACAGTATTGAACTCAACCTCTATTCAGTATATTTTAATCTTATTTTTTTTCATAAGCATAGGTCAAGTATATGGTCAAGATGATGCTGCTTTTGAAACGAGTAAACGTTATACGTTAGGAGAAATTAAGGTTACCGGTTCAACCACCTATAATGAACAAACCATTATTACTTACACGGGCCTTAGAACTGGTCAGGAAATTTATTTGCCAGGTGATAAAATAAGCAAAACCATAAAAAAATTATGGGAGTTAGGTTTATTTAAAAACATCAATTTTTACATTACTAAAGTAGAAAATGGAGTAGCCGATATTGAATTAAACATTCAGCAAGTACCCGTACTAAAAGAAGCACGAATAGAAGGGGTTTCTAAATCAAAAAATCAAGAGTTTATAAAGGATAATAACCTTATTAAAGGAGTTAAGGTAACAGATAACTTAACAACTACTACTAAAAATTACATTCGTAAAAAATACCAAGAAAAAGGGTTTTTAAATGCAAAAGTGTTAGTAAACACCACCGAAGTAAAAGATACAACAGATACCAATGAAGTTAATATGTTGGTGAGAGTGGATAAAGGAGAGCGTGTAAAAATAAATGATGTTATTATTGAAGGAAATGAAAAACTTTCAGACGCTAAAATTAAAAAGTACCTAAAAAAAACAAAAAAGAAGTTTCCTTTTCGTTTTTGGAAACGATCAAAATACATCGCAGAAGATTATAAAGAGGATAAGAAAAAAGTTATTGAAAAATATAAAGAAAAAGGTTATAGAGATGCTCGTATAATTTCTGATTCAATTATAAAAAGAGATGATAATACTATTGATCTTAAATTAACTTTGGAAGAAGGTAGGCGTTACTATTTTGGTGACATTAGTATTATTGGTAATAGTGTGTTTACCGACGAGCAAATAGCCAGAAAACTTATATTAAAAAAAGGAGATGTATATAATGGCGTATTGTTGGATAAGCGAATAGCCGATAACACTAAGCCAGATGCAGATGATATTACTAATTTATATCAAAATAATGGGTATTTCTTTTCGAGGATTAATCCAGTGGAGGTTAATGTGAAAAATGACACCATTGATTTCGAATTGCGTATTATCGAAGGTAAATTAACTCGTTTTGATCATATAACGGTAATTGGAAATGATAAAACCAATGACCACGTAGTTCACCGTAATTTGCGTACTAGACCAGGTGAAATTTTTAGTAAAGAAAAAATTATTCGTACACTAAGAGAGCTTGGGCAAACTACATTTTTTGATACGGAGCAGTTAACACCAAATATTAAAAATCCAGATCCAAACTCAGGTACTGTTGATGTAGAATATTCTGTGGTAGAAAAAGGATCTAGTCAATTTGAATTGCAAGGAGGATTTGGTGGTACAGGGTTTATAGGTACCTTAGGATTACGATTTAATAACTTTTCTATAGGTAATATTTTTAATAAAGAATCATATAGGCCTTTACCTTCTGGTGATGGACAAAGTTTAGCTTTACGTGCTCAAGCAAGTCAATCGTTTAGAACTTATAGCTTGTCATTTGTAGAGCCTTGGTTAGGCGGGAAAAGACCTTATCAATTATCGGTATCTTTTTCTCATACCAATCAGTTTCAGTTTAATTTTCAAACTCGTGAAGTTGATGAAAGCCAAAGCTTTTTACTTACAGGTGGTAGTATTGGTATTGCTAAACGTTTGCGTTGGCCAGATGATTATTTTACATTATCACAATCTGTAGGATTTAGACATTATAATTTAAGTAACTTCCGTATACCAGGGTTTAGTTTTAATAATGGTAGTTCAAATGACCTTACTTATACATTTGGTTTAAGTAGAGATAATACTAGTATTAGTCCAATTTTTCCAACGGCAGGTTCTAAATTTTCATTTACAGCAAAAACGAGTATACCTTATTCGTTTTTTAAAGATACTGATTGGAAAGGCTTAAGAGAAGAAAGAGAGCGTTTGGTTGAATTACAACAATCACAGGTAAATTCTCAAGTGGTTAATGATCGTATTGAAGAGATTGATCAAGAGCGTTTTAAATGGTTAGAATATTATAAGATTAAATTTTCTGGGGATTGGTACACTAGTTTACCTAAAAAGTTAGTGTTACGCTCAGCATTTCAATTTGGATTTTTAGGAGCCTATAATCAAGATCGAGGTAATATTCCTTTTGAACGATTCCAATTAGGAGGAAGTGGACTAGGTGGGAATAGTGGATTAGCATCTGTAGAAAATGTAGCCTTACGAGGCTATCCAGATGGAAGAGTGTTTTCACGTACTACAGATATTAGTAATGTAGCTCCTGTTGATTCAAGAGGATCAACAATTTTTAATAAATATTCATTGGAACTAAGGTATCCTGTAAGTTTAAAGCCTGCTGCAACAATTTATGCGTTAACTTTTATTGAAGGAGGAGCAGCGTATGACAATTTTAAACAGTTTAATCCGTTTCAATTAAACCGTGCAGCTGGAGCTGGAATTCGTATATTTATGCCAGCATTTGGTCTGTTAGGTATTGATTTTGCTTATGGTTTTGATTCATTGCCAGGCGAAACTGGACCACACGGACAAGAAATACATTTTATTTTAGGGCAACAATTTTAATTTGTGGCACGATTATTTCAATAAAAAAAAGAGATACTAATGCGTATAAAAATTTTATCAATAGTAGCATGTTTTTTAAGTGTGTCAGCTTTTGCACAAAAAGGAGTTAGAATAGGTTACATCGATATGGATTACATTCTAGACAATGTAGCAGAGTATGGTGAAGCCCAAGGGCAACTTGATAAAAAAGTTCAAGATTGGAAAACCGAAATTGAACTAAGGCAGAGTGAAGTTGAAGATATGAAAGTAGCTTTGGTAAACGAAAAAGTATTATTGACCAAAGAATTGATTGAAGAACGAGAAGAAGATATTAGATATAAAGAAAAAGAAATAATTGATTACCAACAACAACATTTTGGACCTACAGGTTATTTAGTAAGACAAAAAGAGCGTTTGGTAAAACCAATACAAGATCAAGTTTTTAATGCAGTGCAAACCATTGCTAAAACAAAAAAATATGATTTTATTTTTGATAAATCAGCAGATGTTGTAATGTTGTATTCTGCAGATAGGTATGATATTAGTGATTTGGTATTGCGTAATATAACTAGAGCAGCTAAACGTACTCAAGCGCAATCAAAAGCTGAAAAAAGGAAAATTGAGAATGATGAAGGTAACACTATAGCTCAAGACAAAGAATTGCAGGCAAGGCAACAGGAGCTTGATGCAAAACAAAAAGAAAGAGAACGTTTAATAGCAGAAAAGAAAGCGGAACGTGATAAGTTAAGACAACAAAAGATTAAAGAATACGAAGAGCGAAGAAATAAATTGTTAGCCGAAAGACAAAAAAAACGCGATTCATTACAAGCCTTAAGGAAGAAAAATTAAATTTAAAATAGAAAACAAGTATTAATTCAAATTATTAAAATGAAACAAATAAAAACACTTTTAGTAGCAGTTGCTTTGATTTTTGGAATGAGTAATGTGGCAAATGCACAATCTAAAGTAGCACACATAGCATCTCAAGAACTGGTTAATATTATGCCAGAGTATAAAGCTGCAATGAGTGAGTTAGAAAAATTACAGAAAACTTATGACGCCGAATTTAAAACTATGGCTACTGAGTTACAAAACAAAGTAAAATTATATACTCAAGAAGAAAAAACAAAAACACAAGAAGAAAATTTAAAAAGAGCTCAAGAGGTTCAGGGAATTGAAAAATCAGTTACTGAATACCGTCAAAAGGCACTTAAAGATTTGCAAACTAAAGAGGTGGAATTGTTAAAGCCAGTAATTGAAAAAGCTAGAGTAACAGTTCAAAAAGTAGCTCGTGATAAAGGATATAGCTATGTGCTTGATTCTACTACTGGAACAGGAGTAATCATGGCAGATGGATACGATTTAATGAATGATGTAAAAAGTGCATTAGGAATCCAATAACAACACCAAAATATTTAATTAAAACAGGCTGTCTGAAAAGACAGCCTGTTTTTGTTTGTAGTAATTAAACCTATTTTATGTATTAGCGCTTCGTTATGAGGCTGTGATATACAGCAAATAAAGTTTATGATAGTATTTGCAATAGACCAGAGAGGGAATAGATTCTCTAATGGTAAAGTGGGGTGAAGACTCGACATTTTAAGACGCACTTTAATACAGTAAATTCATTTAGGAAATGGCATAAATAGTATTTACGTTTATCTAAATGAACTTAGTTCATTAGTTTTGTTTTAGTAATAGGTAAAAAGTACGTACTCTTTGTAAAATTTTTTGTCTGTAAATTATATAACTTAGCTATAAAGCATAAAACATATGAAAGAGCCTATAGGTGTATTTGACTCAGGTATTGGGGGAACTTCTATATTACACGAATTGATCAAACTTTTACCAAATGAAAATATGATTTATGTGGCCGATAGTGCTAACGCACCTTATGGTCAAAAACCTGTTGAAGAAATTGTAGCGCTTTGTAAAAAAAATGTAGACTTACTTTTAGAAAAAAAATGTAAACTCATTGTAGTGGCTTGTAATACGGCAACAACAAATGCCATTTCAGAACTTCGGAATCAATATAAAATTCCCTTTGTGGGTATTGAGCCAGCCATTAAACCAGCGGTATTAGGTTCAAAAACAAAAGCTATAGGTGTTTTGGCTACTAAAGGGACTTTAACTAGCGAGTTATTCTCAAAAACTTCTGACCTATATGCAGAAAATACAGAAATTGTAGAAGTCATAGGAAAAGGCTTGGTAGAATTTATTGAGGCTGGAGATCTATTAAATCCAAAATTAGAAATACTTTTAAAAAAATACGTGCAACCTATGTTAGATAAAGACATTGATTATTTAGTGTTGGGTTGTAGTCATTATCCTTATTTAGTTCCGTTGTTATCTGAATTATTGCCTAATAATGTGAAAATCATTGACTCTGGAGAAGCAGTAGCGCGTCAAACAAATCAGATACTTCAAAATAATTGTATAAAAAACACATCTACAGCACTGGGCGAAATTCTGTTTTTTACTAATAGTAAAGCTGATACGCTTGAAAAAATTGTAAATGAACGCTTTAAATCAAAAAAAAATATCCTTTCAAAAACCTTATAAACAGTAGTCTTTTACTTACGAATACAAATTTTAACATAATTTTATTCGTTTAAATACCAAAATATTCGCTATATTGCAGAACAATTAGTAAGTAATTGAATTTTAGCAACTTAAAGCCTACGATTATGAAGTCAATTTTATTTGTTATTTTTTTAGTGTTTGGAATGTCTGTATATGCATCAAATACTGGTATTAAGAATCATTTGTCATTAGAGTTGGATAGTGCAATTCTAGCAAAAGAGATTCCTTTAAGTACAAAAATAACAGGTGAAAAGACAAATGAAAATATAATTGCTTATAATTCATATTATGCATTTGAATGGTTATACAAAGATTCCCCCTTTATAAAAAAGCTAATAGTGTTAGCGTAGTTTAGTTAAAAATTGTTTGTAAGTTGTAGACCGTCTATAGTAATAGACGGTCTTTTTGTTTAGCAAATAGTAATGATTTCAAAAATTTTTTAAATCAGTTCTGTATCAATAAGGCTTTAAAAAGTCTATTTCTTAACTTTGTATAAAGTTTTAATAACTATGAAAAAGTATACCATAAAAGTAGTGCCTACATCGCACGAAGGAATAATGAAGTTTGAAGCAAACTACTTTTTAACGCAGCATATAAGTTACGAGTTTGAAAATATAGAAGAAGCTAAAATTTCTCCATTAGCTCAGCAATTATTTCATTTGCCATTTGTTAAGCAAGTTTTTATAGCTCAAAATTTTGTAGCTATTAATAAATATGATATTGTACAGTGGGCAGATGTGCAAAGAGAAGTAGCAGAACAAATTGAAGCTTATTTAAATGAAGGGAATCCAGTAATTGATGCATCTGAAAATACACCCAAAAAAGTTCCTGTAACAGTATATGCCGAAAGTACACCAAATCCTAGTGTACAAAAGTTTGTGGCAAATAAAAAGTTAGCGCTTCAAACTTTAGAGTTTAAAAATATAGATGATGCTATAAATGCACCTTTGCCAACAGCATTATTTAACTTTCCCTTTGTTAAGGAAGTTTTTTTAGATGATAACTATGTATCAGTAACCAAATATGACAGAGTAGAATGGAATGATGTTTCTAATGAAATACGCGAATTTTTACGTGATTATCTAGAACAGGGGAAAGAGGTTGTTAATGATGAAGCTATTAAAAATCAATCTGCAAAAACTTCAAATTCAAGTACCAATTCATCCATAAATGTTACTGATGAAAATTTAGATGAAGTATCTAAGCAAATAATAACTATTATTGACGAATATGTAAAGCCTGCTGTTGCCAGTGATGGTGGAAATATCCAATTCCAAAAGTATGACTCAGATACACAAAAGGTGGAGGTTATTTTGCAAGGAGCTTGTAGTGGCTGTCCATCATCAACGTTTACATTAAAAAACGGAATTGAAAACATGTTAAAAGAAATGTTGCCAGGTAAAATAGCTTCTGTTGAGGCTATTAATGGATAGCATTAATTGATAGCGTATTGTATATTTTTATTTTGAATTTGTTATAGCGTTAATATTGTTATATATTTAGTATTCAACTAATTATTAATTCTATAAAAAACATAAAAATCATGGCAGTATTAAAAGTAATTGAGGTATTAGCAAATTCAAATAAAAGTTGGGAAGATGCTACACGTAAAGCTGTAAAACATGCTTCAAAATCAGTAAAAAACATCCGTTCAGTGTATGTTAATGAGCAGAATGCTACAGTTGACGATGAAGGAGAAGTGGATGAGTTTAGAGTAAACGTAAAAATTACTTTCGAGGTAAAGTAATTTAATGGATTTATTCTTTTACGGATATACATAAATTACTATGTATAATAAATAATATAAAAGCGTGCTGATTATGTCAGTGCGCTTTTATATTTTTATAACTTATACTAAATAAAGAAATCTATGTTATTTCGAATTTTTATGGCAGCATTGTGTATGGTGGCATTTGTTGGTTGTAATTCACAAAAAGATACTACTATGGATACACATGAATTTACCAATGATTTAATTCATGAAACAAGTCCTTATTTGTTGCAACATGCCCATAATCCCGTAAATTGGAAAGCATGGCACCCCGAAACATTAAATGAAGCTAAAGAAAAAAAGAAACTCCTGCTAATTAGTGTGGGTTATGCAGCATGTCATTGGTGTCATGTAATGGAACATGAAAGTTTTGAAGATTCGACAGTTGCCGCTGTAATGAATAAAAATTATATCAATATAAAAATTGATAGAGAAGAGCGACCAGATATTGATCAGGTATACATGAGCGCCGTGCAATTGATGACCGGTCGAGGTGGCTGGCCATTAAATGTCATTGCGTTACCCGATGGTAGACCAGTATGGGGAGGCACCTATTTTTCAAAAGCAGAATGGATGGGAGCTTTACAGCAAATTCAAAAAGTTTATGAAGATGATCCAAGTAAATTGGAAGAATATGCTACAAAATTAACAGAAGGTATTCAATCGGTAAGTTTAGTAGCTCCAAACCCAAATGCCGTCAAATTTGAAAGTAGCACTATGGAAAGGTCGGTGGAAACCTGGGCAAAAAAGTTTGATTACAAAAAAGGAGGCTTGGATTATGCACCTAAATTTATGATGCCTAATAATTACCACTTTTTATTACGCTATGCGCATCAAACTAATAATAAAAAATTGAAAAACTATGTAATAACAACACTTGATCAAATTTCATACGGAGGTGTATATGATCATGTCGGTGGAGGTTTTGCAAGGTATTCAACGGATGAAAAATGGCATGTTCCTCATTTTGAAAAAATGCTTTATGATAATGCTCAATTGGTAAGTTTGTATTCAGATGCTTATTTGGTTACTAAAAATGAATGGTACAAACAAGTGGTGTATGAAACCTTGAATTTTGTAAAACGTGAACTCACAAACAAGGAAGGAACTTTTTATTCTTCATTAGATGCGGATAGTTTAACAACATCGGGAGAATTAGAAGAAGGTGCATTTTATGTGTGGCAAAAGCCAGAATTAGAAACGGCTTTAGGGGTGGAAGACTATCAACTTTTTGCCGATTATTATAATGTAAATGCCTATGGATTATGGGAGCATAATAATTATGTATTGATTAGAAAAGAGAGTGATGCTAATTTTATGGATAAGCATAAGCTTGATAAGAATACCTTCTTGCAAAAGCAAAAAAAGTGGAAGCAAACCTTATTAAATGTTCGCGCTAAAAGAGAGCGACCACGTTTGGATGATAAAACGTTGACCTCATGGAATGCATTAATGTTAAAAGGCTATACAGATGCTTATCGCGTTTTTGGTGAAGTCGAATTTTTAAAAGCAGCATTAATAAATGCTAACTTTATAAAGGAAAAACAATTGGCAAATAGTGGTCAATTAATGCATAATTATAAGAAAGGGAAAAGTACAATTAATGCATATTTAGAAGATTATGCAGCTACAATTGAGGCATATATTTCTCTGTATCAAGTTACATTTGATCAACAATGGTTGGATTTGTCTAAAAAAATGACAGATTATGTATATGACCATTTTTATGATGACGCAAGTGGATTGTTTTTCTTTACTTCAGATAAAGATGCGGCTTTGGTTACCCGAAATATTGAATCGTCAGATAATGTTATACCTGCATCAAATTCTATTATGGCAAAAAACTTATATAAGTTATCTCATTATTTTTCAGATAAAAATTATTTAGAACGTTCTCAAAAAATGTTGCATAACATACAAGCAAATATTGAAGAGTATCCAAGTGGGTATTCTAATTGGTTGGATTTAATGTTAAATTTTACAGATGATTTTTATGAAGTGGTTGTTGTTGGTGCTGCTGCCGAAGAAAAACGTAAGGCCCTTCAAAAACAGTATTATCCAAATAAAATTATAGCCGGTAGCGCAACAGCATCAAGTCAACCATTACTGCAAAATAGGTTTAGTGATAAGGACACACATATTTTTATTTGTGTAAATAATGCCTGTAAATATCCTGTAACAGAGGTAGAAACTGCTTTTAAGTTGCTGAAAGATAAATAGCTACAAAGATGTCGCTAAAGTAGAGGTAGTATGATTTTAAATAGTACAAATTTTTTAAGTTTTGAACTATTTAAAATCAGGTATCTGTTATACATTTGAGGTATAAAAATAGTACTATGATGAATGTTATTTCGCTGTTAAGCTTTTCCGTTTTTGGATATGAAATTAGTAAAGAAACTATTGATAAATTAGTAGTTTCAGTAATGAGTTATTTGCCAAAGATTATTGCGGCAGTGCTTATTTTAATCATTGGTCTTTGGTTAATTAAAGTGGTAAATAGGGTTTTACGAAACTTCTTTATTAAGAAAGACTATGATATTACACTTGAAAAATTTATTGCAGATCTGGTAAATTGGGGGTTGAAAGTAATGTTGTTCATTATGGTAATCACTCAGCTTGGAGTGCAGTCTAGCTCGCTGTTGGCTATTTTAGGTGCTGCTGGTTTGGCTATAGGATTGGCGTTACAAGGTTCACTTTCAAATTTTGCTGGAGGAGTGTTGATCTTATTATTTAAGCCATTTAAAGTGGGTGATTTTATTGAAGCTCAAGGGCAGACAGGTACCGTAAAATCAATTTCAATTTTTACGACTACCTTGTTAACAGGAGGAAATCAACAAGCCATTATTCCTAATGGAAAATTATCGAATGATACTATTAAAAATTATAGTGCAGAGGCTAATCGTAAAAATGTGATGACTATTGGAATTTCATACGATAGTGATATAAAAAAGGCTAAGGATATTCTTTTGGCTATTGTTAATGAACAAAAAACCGCATTAAATGATCCTGCTCCCGAAGTTTTTGTAGCTAATTTAGGAGATAGTTCGGTTGATTTATCATTGCGCTTTTGGGCAAAAAACGAAGATTATTGGAAGCTTAATTTTTATGTGTTGGAAGAGGTTAAAGTGCAACTTGAAGCTAATGGTATTTCAATTCCTTTTCCACAAAGAGATATTCATGTTTTTAATGAAAAATAAACAATAAGCTTTCTGAAATATTTGGGTTATTTGATTCTTTTTTTGCTAAGTGTATTCATTTTTTCATGCAAACAGAAATCAAATGAATTTAAAGTGAATTCAGATTACCATGTAACCAGAATTAAAAAGAATTTAATAGCTAATGATCCATTTAAAGTATTTGTAATGGATACGATAACTCAAGTTAAAAATAAGGCAAGTCAAATTGAATTTATAGAAATATCCAAATTTTCTGACAATTTATCAATACGTTATTTGACAAAAAACCAAAGAGCATATCATCATTTTTATAAAAGTAAGAGTGGTGATACGGCTCATTATTTTACAACTTATATGGTGTTGAGTTCTCAAGAAAAGTTAGGGGACAACAGGCTTGAAAAATTATTTTCTTTATTAGAATATGAGCTTCTTAAAAATAAAAAAGACAGTGGTTTGGGTGATTATTTTTTGATAAATACCACTGTAAATCAAATTCATTATTTTAAAACAGATAAAGATTTTAATAAGTCAACACCAGTTTATAATGGAAAAGTAGAGGAGTCTTATGCTTTTGATATGGATAATAGTAGTTATTCTGCAAAAATATTTAACTATTTGTTAAGGAATTTTGAGCCACAAAAATTTCATAAATTATGGCAGGGAAATTTTTCTCATTTTAAATAAATTTATAAAAAACCATTTAGCACAATTGAAAATAATTATCAGAAAACGTTAGCTATTAACACGAATAAAAAGCAAAATAATTGGTTGCAGTTTTACTCCGAAGTATGTAATTAATCTTGCTGATAAAAATGTTTAAAACAACTATCTTAGCAGTCTTAATATGAAGATAGTTGAGCAAATAAAAGCCCCAATTTTAAATGAAATGGAAACTTTTGAGCAAAAGTTTTCCAATTCAATGAGTTCTAAAGTAGCCTTGCTTAACCGAATCACTCACTATATAGTTAACCGAAAAGGAAAGCAAATGCGCCCTATGTTTGTGTTTTTAGTCGCAAAAATGCTTTCGGAAAATAATAGAGTTAATGAACGAACCTTTAGAGGAGCTTCGGTAATAGAGTTGATTCATACAGCGACACTGGTTCATGATGATGTGGTTGATGATTCTAATATGCGTCGTGGTTTTTTCTCAGTAAATGCGCTTTGGAAAAATAAAATAGCTGTTTTGGTAGGGGATTATTTATTATCAAAAGGCTTGTTGTTATCCATTGATAACGAAGATTTTGATTTGCTTAAAATTATATCAGTAGCAGTTCGTGAAATGAGCGAAGGAGAGCTATTACAAATTGAAAAAGCACGTAAATTAGATATCTCCGAAGCTATATATTATGATATTATTAGGCAAAAAACGGCGACACTAATTGCAGCTTGTTGTAGTTTGGGAGCAGCCTCTGTACAGCCAGGTACAGCGCATGTAGATAAAATGAGAAAGTTTGGAGAGCTGATAGGTATGGCGTTTCAAATAAAAGATGATTTGTTTGATTATGGCGAAACTGCTATAGGAAAACCGACTGGAATCGATATTAAGGAACAAAAAATGACGCTACCACTTATTTATGCATTAAATAATGCTACAGATAAAGATAGGAGTTGGATGATTAATTCGGTCAAAAATTATAATAAAAATAAACTTCGCGTAAAGCAAGTTATACAAAAAGTGAAAGATTTAGGAGGTTTAGAATATGCCGAAAAGAAAATGCTATCCTTTAAAAAAGAAGCCTTGCAAATACTTAAGCAATATCCAAGTTCAGACTACAATGATGCACTGGAATTAATGGTAAATTATGTTATTGATCGTAAAAAATAGTTGATATTTTGATTGGAAAAGAAACTATAGATGCCGTTTATGAAGCTGCCCGATTAGAGGAAGTAATAGGAGATTACGTTCAGTTAAAAAAGGCAGGTAGTAATTTTAAAGGTCTTAGTCCATTTTCGGATGAAAAGTCGCCATCTTTTATGGTATCTCCTGTAAAGCAAATTTGGAAAGATTTTAGTAGTGGAAAAGGAGGTAATGTAATTGCTTTTTTAATGGAGCATGAGCATTATAGCTATCCTGAAGCTATTAAACATTTAGCCAAGCGATATGGGATTGAAATTCAAGAGACCGAACAATCCGATGAACAAAAGGAGCAAGCTAATGAACGCGAAAGCATGTACCTGGTTAGTGATTATGCAAATAGTTATTTTCAGGAACAGTTGCATAAAACAGAAACAGGTAAGGCCATTGCTTTAACTTATTTTAAAGAACGCGGTTTTACCATTGATACTATTCAAAAATTTCAATTGGGTTACTCGCCCGATAGTTGGGATGCCTTTACAAAAACAGCAATTAGTAAAGGTTATCTGTTAAAATATTTAGAAAGTACGGGACTTAGTATTGTAAAAGAGCAGAAACAATTTGATCGTTTTAAAGGGCGGGTAATGTTTCCGATACATTCTATGTCTGGTAGAGTGCTTGGTTTTGGAGGGCGTTTATTAGTCACTAATGCTAAAGCTGCAAAATATTTAAATTCACCCGAAAGTGATATTTACCATAAAAGTAAAGTGCTTTATGGTATTTATTATGCGAAACAAGCTATTGCAAAAGAGGATAATTGTTATTTGGTTGAAGGTTATACCGATGTGATTCAGTTTCATCAAACGGGTATAACTAACGTAGTATCTTCGTCGGGTACAGCGTTGACTTCCGATCAAATACGTTTAATTAGTCGACTATCAAAAAATATAACAGTACTTTTTGATGGTGATGCTGCCGGAGTAAGGGCTGCCATTCGTGGAATTGATCTAATTTTAGAGCAAGGTATGAATGTGCGAGTATGTACATTTCCAGATGGAGAAGACCCTGATAGTTTTGCAAAAAAGCATACTAAAGAAAGTTTACAAGCTTATTTAGATGAAAATCAACAAGATTTTATTCGTTTTAAGGCTGGTTTGCTTCAAAAAGAGGCGGCAAATGACCCCATAAAAAAAGCGGAGCTGATTCGGAATATGGTTGCCAGTATTGCTAAAATACCCGATGTTATAAAGCGAGAAGTGTATATACGGGAGTGTGCTTCTATTATGCAAATATCTGAAGAGGTGTTATTTACAAGTTTGGCGCAGTTATTGGCATCGGCAGATAAAGAGCAGAATAAAAAAGCAAAAAATAAAGCTAAATTTAATTCGAGACCTGCCAAGGTAGATCCTAATGCGGATCCAAATGAACCTCCAATGGAGGTGTATTTAAATAATATGGAGCCTTCTGAGTCAGAACCAAAGGTGAATGTGTTATTTAGGTTAGAAAGATCTATTATCGGAATTTTATTACTTTATGGTCAAGAGGAGGAATTGTTTACCGAGTTAATGTATCAACGTAATGCGGATGAAGAGTTGGAAATTGTTCCTGTAGAGCAAACCAAAAAAGTGTATGAAAAGATTTTTTTGGACTTACAAATGGATGAAATTGAATTTACACATTCGAGTTTTCAGCAAGTTTATGGTCTTTTAATTGAATCTTTAAATTCTGAAGATCAGTTTAGAATTGATTTATTTTTGCAAATGTTAACTCCAGAATTGTCTTCTGAAATTACAGATATTTTAATGGAAGAAGAAAAATATGCTTTGGATGATTGGGAGCGTAATGAGATTTATGTAAAGCAAAAAAAATCAAGCATTGTTCAATATGTAAATGATGTTATTTTAAATTTGAGAAGGCAATTGGTAGATCTAAAAATTTTAGATTTAATGAATAATATAAAAGAAAAAACACCCGATTCTAATTCTAGTATTCAAGAGGACTTGTCGGAAGTCATTGAATATCAAAATTTGAAACGAGTGATTTCAGAAAGGCTAAATCGTGTAATTTGATTTAGCAAATATGTAAAATTCTTGATTGATGTATTAAGGCGTATTCAGAGAATAGCCTGATTCTCAAAAATTATACATAAAAAATCCAAAATTTGATAAATTCAAGTTTTG
>CANLCT010000061.1 GCA_947489195.1 uncultured Aquimarina sp.
TTTCGGGGTTTTTATTTACATTAATTTACGAAAAAAACCTAGTATTTACAAGGGTTTTGAGTATTCTGAATGGGCCTGAAAAATAAAACCTCGTTGAGCAAAAGCTCAAACGAGGTTTAAGAAAAGGAAAACACTTCGATTTTATTACTTGGTAATCAATTGATAGTGCGAATGCTTATCATTTGTAATTAATAGTAAGTAGGCACCCGAAGTTAACTTTGAAGTGTTAATTTGATTCATTGTATTTAGATCAAATTCTGTAGTTTTTGATATTATTTTTTCTCCCGAAAGGCTATAAATACTTATTTCAGTAGTCCCAGAAAAAGAATCTGAAATTATATTCAATTCGTGGGTTACAGGTATAGGGAAAACTTGAATATTTGATACCTCATTTGGAATAGTATCATCAATAGATAACGTATTTTCATTTAGGTCAATACCAAAAACAACGGGATCATGATCCGATGAACGAAAAGGAGCAACGCTGTAAAATGAAGTAATTTGAGCCTCGGATTTAAAACGTGTTGTATAATCAAAAGATGCTGGCTCATCGGCATTAATATTCCAAAAATCAGCACCAGTTACCATAGGCAACAAAGCTTTACTGGCTAAAGCATAATCTAGTGTGCCAAATTGTGAACCAAACTGATAGCCATGTCTTTCGTTTCCAAAGGCATTGCTTACTAAATTAGTAAATCCAGCATTTTCTAAAGCCACGATGGGATCTTCTTTAGCATATGAGTTTAAATCGCCAATGATTACAAAATTGTCACTCCCACTATTTGTTGGGTCAGTAGCTAGCCAATTAGCAATAGTTTGCGCTGCAAGCGTTCGTGTAAGGTTACAATTACCTTGTCCATCGCCTGTGTCGGGATCTCCATCGGAATTGCAATTAGAGCCTTTAGATTTTAAATGATTTACCGAAATAGTTACCAATCCATCGGTAGCGATTTCTTTAAATGTTTGGGCTAATGATGGCCTGTTTCTACGATCATTAAAATTGGGATTTACACTAGCATCCAATATTGCAGGAGCTCCTTGTAAACTCACCCTAGTGTTTTTATAAATTAAACCATTGGTAATTTCATCACTGCCTATTTGTGTTACGTCAGGATCAACAATACTGTAAACTGTTGCACCCAAGCTTTCATTTATCCCATTTACCAAATCTTGAATAGCGCTTGTACTTCCAAAACCATCATTTTCAATTTCAATTAAACCTACAATATCAGCATCAATGGCTACTATAGCACTAATAATTTTATCGCGTTGTCTTTTAAAATTTGCAGCAGTATCTGCTCCGCGCGATGTTGGGAATCCACCACCTAAACCATCTCCGTTAAAATAGTTGAGTACATTAAAGCTGGCAATTTTTAATGAACCTCCAACGTCTATGGGCTTTGCAGTTCGCGGGTTAGGAGTAGCATTAAATTCTGGAATTTCGGTAATATACACTCGGTAAGCAGCGGTTGAACTTCCTCCTGCAGCAAACCCAGAGTCATTGTAAGTTAAAATTCCTTTTATAAGAGATGTTTTGTAGCCCGCTCTAATTTCATTGTTAAAAGAAAGTTCGGGAGCAGGAAAAATAACAGGACTTAGATTATTACTTCGGTTGGCATCGTCAATAATAATTTGGTTAAGCTTATTGGCGGCTAATTGGGCTATGGCTTCGGTACCTGGTGTAGCAATTTGAGTAGGTTGTAGTAAAATGGAATTACTTGAAAGTTTTAGCTCATTTCCACGGGACAAAAGAAACGTATCGGTTACAAATAAGTTTTGAGTAAAGTTAACATACATACCTTCATAACGTTCCAGAAAAGTATCGTCGCTTACAGGCAGTTCAACAGCAGTAATCATTGGTAAGCTATTTGAAGTGCTTATGACTTCGATGGCTGTGGTGTTTGAAATTTGTGTTTGTTCAAAAAATTCAACAACACGCCCCGTTACTTTTACTTTGTCACCTACAGATACATCGGTTCCATTTCTGGAGAAAACAAAAATACCTTCAGAAGTACTCTCGTCTGTATCAGCATCGCTATCTTCTTCTTGTACAAAAAATCCATTAACGGTATTATCTTGAAAATCTCCAACTACAATTCCTTCAATACTTAGGGTTTGATCGACCATAGGGCTGCTATTTCCATTGCCTTGAATATCATGAATGGCTGTAATAAGAATAGGATCAGTTATAGGAGTAGGGTTTGTAGTATCTTCAGGAGTATTACTAGTCCCTGGCGTACCATCGGACAAAGCAAAATTTAAAAAAGTAGTACTATAAATGCCTGTAGGTGCATCGGGAGTTCTGAAAATTCCTGAAGGTAAAAAGTTACCCGCTGGTCCAAATACATCTGCAGCATAGGCAAAGTCATTTTCGCCGTTATCAATTATAGCAACACCATCAATTATAGCACTCCATAAGTTTTGATCTATTGTGCCATCATTGTTGGTATCTATATCATCATTAAGTTTTCCTGTAAAATCAGTAACTAGTAAAAAGGAGGTGGAGCTATTTTCAAAAGAATTATTAGGAATAGTAAGATCGCCAGTAGTACCATATTCTGCCATAGCAGCTGGACTCATGGCTACCCAAAAACCATCTTCGGGAATGCGTTGGCCGCTAAGGCTGATCACTTGATCAATGTTTCCGGCTTGTGGTTCGTTATCACTTTCAATACTTATAATAGTATACTCGGATAAGTCTGTGCCTGGAGGGCCTTGAAGTTCTATAAATTCCCAATCTAAGCCAGATGTGTTAATTTGTAGTTCATTTAAAAATACAGCTGCTGAATTTGATGAGGTGTTTTGTGCTTGCATTATTCCTGTAAAAAGGGAAAAACTAAACACTAGTAAGAGGTGTTGTTTTGAAATCATAAATTGCATTAGTTAGTTATTAAGTTGTGCAATTTAATTTAGCGATTTTTAGAGGTTACTAAGTTAATGTTAATATTAGCAGTATGTTATTAAATAAAATTGTTGAAAAAGTACTCTTAAGTTTATTTTTAATGTGGTATAAGAGTTATTGTTTTGAAAGTTAGTTTATTAGGGGTTTTATGTTTAAAACGCACTAATTTTACAATGTAAATTAGGTATTATTAAATTGTTTATAAATGCAACATCCGATAAATGATCAACATTTATCGGATGTTAGATTGCGCCTATTTAGTTTATCATTACGGAAATTATTTTAAGAAATAGACTCAAAAATAGCTTTAATCAATCGAGGTGTTCTGGCGTCACCAACAGTATCGGGTCCCATTTGATTACATACATAACCTATAGCAACTTGACTTTCTCTGTCAGCACATCCAAAACTACCACCCCAACCACTATGACCAAAAGCTTTTTTGTTTTCGCCATAAAGTTTAAGATCTAATGTGTTTATAACCATTCCATTTGCCCAATCTACAGGCATGCCAATCATAGCATCTAAACGAGAGCTAGCCACTGTAGTCATTTTATCGATAGTTCCGCTTGAAAGGTAATTTAAGCTGTTAGACTTGCCACTTTGGGCAAGTGGGTGGTAAAGTTTAGCAATACCTTCGGCAGAACCATGACCGTTTAGTGCAGGCATTTCGGCTTCTCTCCACTCAGGTCTGTTAGGGCTTTCAGCATCTAAAATAGGATTTCCTACAGCAGAAGCTAAAAAGTCTGGTAATGTGATTAAATTAGGTAATTCATGTTGGGTTATCGGTTTGTATAAAGTAGCAACTTCATCATGTTTTTCTTTTGGTAATCCAATAAAAATTTCAGCATTTAATGGAGCAGCAAGTTCGTCCTGTAAAAATTGTCCAATTGTTTTACCCGATACACGTCTAATGATTTCGCCAGCCAGAAATCCAACAGTCCATCCATGGTATGAGGTAAACTCACCCGGTTTCCAATAAGGAGCCTGGCGTGCTAAGCGATCACATATTAAATCCCAATTCATTAATTCATCTAATAAGGTAAATTCGCGTAGGCCAGGATTTCCAGATTGATGAGACATTATTTGAGAAACCGTGGTTTCTTCCTTGCCGTTTTGACCAAATTCTGGCCAATGTTTTGACACTAGATCAGAGTAATTGACTAAGCCTTTTTCAACCAAAATGGCCATACATAAACCTGTAATTCCTTTTGTAGCAGAATAGAGCGCTATTTTAGTGTCTTTTTCCCAAGCCTGCTTTTTATCTTTGTCTTTATAACCGGCCCATAGATTAACTACTTGTTCTCCTTTGTGGTAAACACATAAAGCAGATCCCAGTTCCTTGTAAATATCATCTCTGTAAAAATTAGATTCATAGGCTTCTAATACATTTTCGAATCCTTTTTTTACAGTTCCTTTAATTTCTATTTTTTCCATTTTAATGAGTTATTTTGTGTAAATAATAATTTGAAGTAATTGTAATTACAATTAAAAAAAGATTAATAAATGTAATGATTACGGGGTCTTTGTGTGCGGTGTGTGCTACAATTGCTGTAATAAAAAATAAAACAACACCACTATAGGCCCATTCTTTATATTGAATAGGGATTTGAGGAATTAGTAAAACAACAACCGCTAATATTTTTAAAACACCAAGCTGTATACGAAAATGATCTGGAAACCCAAGTTCTTTAATTCCTTCGATAGTTGGTTTGCTAAATAAATAAGTATAAGCACTCCATAACAGAAATAGTGAAATTAAAATGGTTGTAATCCAATAAGTGTTTTTCATAGTAACTTTTTTAAATAAGATGGAATAACTCTAGTTTAAACATAATTATCCCTTGATTTTAATGAATGCATAACTAATTTATTCATTTTTTAGATTAAGTGGTGTCAAATTTATTAAGAATCATTTTTTTTAAGATAACGCCCTCAAATAGGTTGTTTTTTAGGAAGCTATTTGAGGGCATTATAGTTGGTAATTAGCATTAAGTATCGGTATTTGCTGCAATCAAATTTTTGTCAATCAAAGTGTCTTTACCAAACCAACTTTTTAATTTTAGTTTAAAACGGTGTACCAAATAAAATAGTACAGGCACAATAACTAAGGTTAAAAAAGTAGCAATAATAAGTCCATAGATCACTGTTTTGGCTAGCGGTCCCCAAAAGATAACGTTGTCTCCTCCAAAATAAATTTTAGGGTCGCCTGTGGCAAAAAGAGAAAAGAAATCAATATTAAAGCCAGTAGCCAATGGAATTAAACCAAGTACGGTAGTAATAGCGGTTAAAATAACGGGACGTAAACGAGCACGACCACCTTCAATAATAGCTTCTTTTACATCATTTTTAGGTAAAAGCGTACCTAATTCTAAATTTTTAGCTACAGTTTTTCGGTCAATGAGCAATTGCGTGTAGTCCAAGAGTACCACACCATTGTTAACTACAATTCCTGCCAAGGAAATAATTCCCATCATAGTCATCATAATAACAAAAGGGGCTCCGGTAATAACTAAACCTCCAAATACACCAATGAAACTTAAAAATATAGCAATCATTATAATAGTAGGTTTGGAAATAGAACTAAACTGAAAAATCAGGATAAAAAATATCAAACCTAAACCAGCAAAAAAGGCGCCCATTAAAAAGCTTTGTTGTTTATTTTGTTCTTCAATTTGCCCTGTAAAATCAAAAGTAACTCCTTTAACTTTAGGGAAATCTCTCATTTCATCTTCTATTTGACTAACAATAGCACCAGCATCTGTAAAGCCTGGTTTTAACCCAGAATAAACAGTAACTACACGTCGTGCATTTTTATGTTTAATAGCACTGTAGGAAGAGGCATTTTTTTGAGTAGCAAAGGCAGCCACAGGAATTTCTTTTAAGCGTCCAGTAGCCGGATCTCTAAACGTGATATTCTGATTAAATAACGCACTTGTGCTATAGCGGTTATCCTTATTAAAACGGACGTTAATATCATAATTTTCACCATCTAGTTTATACACACCCGCTTTTTCTCCAAAAATAGACCTACGTAATTGTGTGCCAATTAAGCCATTGCTAACACCTAATTCGCCCGCTTTTTTACGGTCTACAATAACTTGCATGGCAGGCTTGTCTTTGTTTACATCAATTTTTAATTCTTCAATACCCGCAATATTTTTAGTATTGATAAACTGACGCATTTTTTCGGCAGTTTGAATTAATTGATTATAATCACTACCAGCAATTTCAATATTAATAGGCGGACCTGCAGGTGGTCCAACGGCTTCTTTTTCAACAGAAATAGAAACCCCTGGATATATGCCTTTTAAAGCAGCTTGAATTTTTGCGCGTAGTATTTCAGAATCTTTTCCGTTTCTAAATTTGTATTCGCGCATGGACGCCGTAATTTTCCCTTTATGTGGCATTTCGGCAGCAGAACCTCCATCGGTTTGTGGATTTCCTGCTCCTTGTCCTACTTGAGAAACTACAGACTCCACCAATACATTTTCACCATCTAAAATATATTCGGAATTATTGATAATGTTAGAAACACGTTTTTCAATACTTCGAGTGATTTGATTGGTTTTTTCAATATCGGTTCCTTGCGGATATTCGATGTATACAAAAATTTGATTTGGAGTATTATCTGGAAAAAATTCAATTTTTGTTCGTTTGGTTGCAATCGAATTTCCAAAAGCACCAAAGGCAAAAATTAACAATCCAAAAGTACCTACAGTAAATACAATAGGCCACCATTTGCTTAGCGCGAAGGTGACAAACTTTTTATAAGAATTTTCTAACCAAACTAATACTACATTTTGAAAGCCATTTGCTAATTTTTTGATGATGTATTTGTACAACCAAAACATAACAGCGGTAAAAATAAGTAAGCTGCCTAATCCGCTAATAGGACCTCCAATGATGAGCATAAGCGCACCAAGGGAAACTAAAATAAGGGTTAAAATGATAAGGTTTTTTAACTTTATTTCGCGTTCACCAGTTTCCATAAAAGCAGATACCAACATGGAATTAATAAAAATAGCCACAAATAAAGAAGAACCTAATACGACCGAAAGTGTAACAGGGAAATAAATCATGAATTGCCCCATAACTCCAGGCCACATCCCTAAAGGAACAAAGGCGGCTACGGTTGTTAATGTCGAAATTATAATAGGAAAAGCAATTTCGCCAATTCCTTTTTTAGCCGCTTCAATGCGGGTCATTCCTTCTTCTTCCATTAATCGAAACACATTTTCAACCACTACAATTCCATTATCCACTAACATACCAAGCCCCATGATTAACCCAAAAAGGATCATCGTGTTCATGGTGTAGCCTAACATGTTTAAAATCATAAATGACATAAACATGGACATTGGAATGGCAAAACCTACAAACAAAGCATTTCGAAAGCCTAAAAAGAACATTAATACACCAACAACAAGGATAATTCCGAAAATAATGTTGTTTACCAAATCATCAACTTGGTTAATTGTTTTTGATGATTGATCATTAGTAATGGTAACTTTTAGGTTTGAAGGAAAAATATTTTGTTTGGCATCGGCAACAATTTTTTGAATTTTATCAGCCGCTTCCACCATATTCTTACCAGAACGTTTTTTAACATCGAGCATTACTACACTTTTTCCGTATTCTCTGGCATAAGTAGTCGCATCTTCTTCTCTAAAATCTACAGTGGCAATATTTTTTAAGTAAACAGATCCATTTTGTGTTTTTACTACAAAATTTTCTAACTCTTTAGGGTCTTGAATTTCACCTAAAATACGCATGGTTCGTTGTTGTCCGCTACTTATAATATTACCAGCAGATATGGTTACATTTCCGCCTCTAATCGCATTTAGCACATCATCGAAACTAACTTTGGCAGCCATCATTTTATAAATATCTACCGCAATTTCAACTTCTTTTTCTTGTGCACCACGAATGTCTACTTGTTTAATTTCTGGCAGGTCTTCAATATGGTCCTCTAAATATTCGCCATATTCCTTAAGTTTTTCAACAGGATAATCTCCTAAAATATTAATATTAAGAATGGGAGTTTCTTCTGAAATACTTAGGTTAAAAACAGTTGGTTTTACTTTGGCACCATTAAACGTTGGCCAATCTTCTTTTGAGGTTTCTTGGTCAACTTCGTCTTTTACTTTTTGCTTGGCTTGTTCAATAGTTACGCCTTCGTCAAATTCAATTTCGACAATACCGTAGTCTTGTTGCGATGTGGATTTCATTTTTACCACATTACTCACGTTTTTTAAACGATCTTCGAGCGGGTCAGTAATTAATTTTTCAATATCCTCGGCGGTATTTCCAGGGTACACTGAACTTACAAAAATTTTAGTATCAATAATTTCAGGAAAATTTTCTCTCGGCATACCAAAATAAGCCGAAAGCCCTAGTACTAGGAATAAGAACATGATCACATAAATAACCGTTTTGTTATCTATGGCCCATGATGAGAGTATAAACTCCTTGTGGACGTTTTTCTTTTTATTCATAGTTTTTAGTTTAAAACCTCGATAGGTTGTTGATTTTTTACACTTCGAGCACCTTCACTAACTAGTACATCTCCAGCTTTAATACCATGCATTACTTCAACTAAACTCCCTTGTGTAAGACCTGTTTTGATTGTTTTTTGAGTAGCAATAGTTTCGTTTTTACTGTTTGTATTTACAGCAAAAACATATTGATCTCCAGCAGCGTTTTCCGATATTAAACTTTGCGGAATCAATAGTGCTTTTGGATTGGTATAGTCGTTGATTTTTAACTTAGCGGTTAAGTTTGGTTTAATGTTCTTTTCTTTGTTTGGTACAGCTACTTCAACTTTGTAAGTTCTGTTGGCAGGGTTTATAAAACTTCCCGCTTGACGAACTTTAGCAGTAAGTGTTTTTCCAATAACAGGAATATCTACAGATACATTGGTGCCTTTTTTAATGGTACTTACATAACGTTCTGGTACTTCGGCTTCAACATACATTTGATTTAGGTTTACAATTCTAAAAATTTGTGTTTGACCAGGGGCAACCACGGCTCCTTTTTCGGTAATTACATCATCTATTCGTCCATTAAAAGGCGCTCTTATACTTGTTTTGGCTATAGTACTTTTCATTTGATCTATAGCTTTTCCCTGTGCTTCGTAAGCAGTTTTGGCTTGTAGGTACTGAATTTCGCTTCCAATTTTTTGATCCCACAAACGCTTCTGTCTTTCAAATGTGGTTTTAGCTAATTGTGCTTGGATTTCCATTTGCGATAATTGTTGTGATAAACCTCCATCGTCAATACGGGCAAGTACTTGTCCTCGGTTTACATATTGGCCTTCTTTAACATATACTTGCGAAAGAATCCCGGCATATTCTGGTGTAAGCACTAGGTTTTGTTTTGTTTGTAAACTTCCTTGTAATTCAATATAATGATTAAACAAAGTGTCTTTAATAGTAAATGTGGTTACTAGAGGTACTTTTTTGTTAGGATCTAGTTTTTCAATAGCCGTATTTAATTGCTTTATTTGTGCAATTATGTTTTGCTGTTGGGTGGATAATTCTTTCTTTTTTGCTCGAATACTTTTAATGTCATTTGATGCAATAGTATCAGCAACGGTAGTTTCTTTTTTCCCGCAAGCTACTACGAGTAAGAAAAGGAATGGATATATTAAATTTTTCATAATTCGCTGTTTGCTATAAGTTGAATACATTTAAAATCGATTGTAGTGTGGCGTTGTCTTTAATAACCTTTAATTGTGCTTGTAAATATTGTTGTTGTGCACTATATAATTGCGTTTGGGCTTGCCTTAGCTCAAAACTTGAGGCCAAACCTTCATTAAATTTGATTTGATTTTTCTTTTCAATACGTTCGGCTAAAGCCAAGTTTTCTTTTAATGTATTTAAATTATCAATGGCAAATTCATAGTTGCTTTTGGCTTGTTTATAACCTAATTGAATACGCTCAGTATTTTCGGTATGTATAATTTGAGCTTGTTCATAGGCAAGTTTTGCTTTTTTAGTGCTAGCAGAATTTTTGAACGAAGTAAAAATAGGAACAGTAACACTTGCCCCTAAAATTGATGTTTGAAACCATTTTTGATCGCTGTCTAAAAAATTATAGCCCTGTCTAAAAGCTGTAGTTCCATAATTAATAAAAGCACCAACGCTGGGTAATCTTTTTGCTTTTTCAAGTTTAAACTCTAACCTGCGCTGTTCAACAAGTAATTCAGATAACTTAAAGTCATTATTGTTTACTATACTAAAAGTACTAAAAACCGAATCGGAAGTAACTTTTGTAGTGGCTACAGTTTCTAAATTATCTGTTAAGCTTATTGGAGTATCAATAGTAATACCCAAAGCTAACTTTAGCATTTTAATAGCAATATCTTCTGTACGCTGTGTGTTATTCAATTGATTTTTTACTTGTAAAAGTGTTATTTGCAGTTGCTCTACACTTTCTTCTTCACCCAATCCATTTTCATAAATTTTTTGGGTTTCATTTAGGTTAGATTCTAGGTTAGCAATATTTTTTTTCAATACTTTTATGCTTTCTTGCGTAAGCAAAACGGCACCATAGGCATTGGTAACTCCTTCAATTATTTTTAAATTCTGACTTTCTTTTTGAGTATTAGTGAATTCGACAAAAACGGATGAAGCTTCTAAGCCAACCAAGTATGAACCATCAAAAATTAATTGACTCAGTGTTGCTGTAAGTGATGTTTGCTGTTCTACTCCAAAAACAACGGGAACAAATGTGCCTGGTGGGCCTCCGCTAAATTCGGCAGGAATTAATGTTACAGGTTGTTTCAGCTGGTTAGTGTAGGTTGCTTCGCCATTAATTTGAGGCAATCCAGCAGCTGTGGTTTCCCATTTTTGTTTTAGGGCTTTAGCCACCTCTTTGTTAGCATTTAGTGCTGTGTAACTGCTATCAAGTGCAAACTGTATAGCTTCTTGTAACGAAAAGGTATACTTTTTTTGTTGTGCATTCATTACCAAGGAGGCGACAAATAGCAGGCAAAAGAGTCTTTTTTTTTGTCTCATAAGTTTCTTTCTTTTTGAATGTTGGTTAATGTGTTAATTCCTTTTTCTGTGGCAATTCCTCTAATGTGATAATCTAAATATTCATCATTAATGATGTTCGGTTTGTAAGTTTCGTTTGGAAAAATATCTTGATCGCAAAGCCCCGAAATATTTAAAAAATAAAGTCGAGCAATAATGTCAATGGAGATATTTTTTCTGTAGCTTCCTCTTTCAATACCTCTTTTTAAGTTTTCTAATGCACATTCTTGGACAGCTTCAAATTTGCGTTTATTGAGTTTGTGAAATATTTCGGGATAGTATTTAAACAATTGATATTCAGGGGCAGATTCTTCATTGCTTAAGTTTTTGTGAACAAAATCATTAATAATATAAAGTTCTTCAATAGGGTCTAGGTTTTTGGATCGAATATTTTGTATGCCATTGTCGATAAAATCAAAAGTAAATTCAGAAGCTTTAGCTACAAGATCAGTTTTAGTACTAAAATAATTGTAAATAGTTTTTTTTGATATGGCCATTTCATGAGCCAAATCGTCCATAGTAACACTTTTAAAGCCTCGCTTTAAAAATAGCTGAGCAGCTTTACTAACAATTTGTTGATATAATTGTGATTCCATATTCATACTACAAACATACACAGGAAACTTTAAAAACTATAAAAGTTTCCATAGTTTTAGCAAAAGTTTAACGTTGTGTAAATAATGAGTGTTACCGATCATTGTTTAAAGGGGAATTAACAAGAGAGAACTACTTAGAAGATAAAAAAGTGAGTTTTGTTGTAATTTAAGTGTTGAAAATAAAAGCATTCTACTTACTTACTTACTTGCTTGCATAGCATCTGTCAAATAGCTTATTTTTGAAAAAAACATTTTTAGTGGATAAACTTTCCTTATACCAACAGCAATTTTTAGAGTATTTAGCTCAAAATAATCGAGTAGTAGAACCAGTTAATTTGTATGAACCTATACGATATATTTTAAATTTAGGAGGCAAACGAATTCGACCAATATTGACTTTAATGGGAGCAGATATTTTTGGGTCTACTGCCGAAGAAGCTTTGCCTGCAGCTTTAGCAGTAGAGGTGTTTCATAACTTTTCATTAGTGCATGATGATATTATGGATGCGGCTCCTTTACGAAGAGGAAAAGAAACAGTACATACGAAATGGGATATAAACACAGGTATTTTATCTGGTGATGCTATGTTAATTCAGGCCTATCAAAATTTTGAAACCTATGACCCTAAAATGTTTGTTCAATTGGCTAAACTTTTTTCAAAAACAGCTTTGGAAGTATGCGAAGGACAACAATATGACGTGGATTTTGAAACCAGATCTGATGTAACTCAAGAAGAATACTTGCATATGATTACGTTTAAGACAGCGGTATTAGTAGGTGCCGCATTTCAAATGGGAGCCATAGTAGCGGAAAGAGACCAAAAGGAGCAAGAGGCTATTTATGAATACGGGAAATTATTAGGAATAGCGTTTCAGTTACAAGATGATTATTTGGATGCCTTTGGAAATCCTGAAACTTTTGGAAAGCAAGTAGGAGGGGATATTATTGAAAACAAAAAAACTTATTTGTATTTGAAAGCACTAGAGTTAGGCGCTACTTCGCAGCAAAAAGAATTGTTGTACCTTTTTTCGAATGCTTTTGAAGGAACTACTGTAGGTAAGGTAGAAAATGCAAAACAGTTATTTATTGAAACAAAGGCGGCTGAAGCTACTCAAAAATTAATAAAAGAGTATACAGAGCAAGCTTTTGAACAAGTAGCAGTATTAGATATTTCTTCAGAAAATAAAAAATTACTTATCGATTTTGGTTCCTATTTAATGAATAGAAGGGTTTAGTTTTATGTAGTTTAATAAGTTGATATGCTTTTTTTATTAAAGCCTCAAAGCTTTTTAAATTATGAACAGGCATTTAAAAAGTAGACTATGCACAAAAAAAACAGGGTAAAACATCTTTTCAGTTGTTTGCTCAGTATTGTATTATTCAGTTGTAGTAAAAATAATATTAAAGCAGATTATTTTGGGTTAGATAAGCCAAGTGAAGTGCCTACGATATTTGGTGAAAATATTATTTCTAAAAAGGATAGATTTGAGCACGGAATTTCATTTGCTCCAAATGGGAAAGAGCTGGTGTTTGGAATTATTAATAAAGATTTTAGCGGTGTAATACAGTATTCAAAAAAGGTAAATAAAAAATGGATGCTTCCTCAAAATTTTAAACCTTTGGGTAATGAAAGTGTATTTTCACCTTACTTTTCTCCCGACGGAAAAACCTTGCTCTATGCACAAGATAACTCTGGGATCAATAATGGACAGACTGATATTTGGAGTATGAAAAAAGGAAATGATAGTTGGGGGTGTCCTAAAAAAATAGAAGCTCCTTTGAATTCTGAAAGTAGAGAAGCTAGTGCTTGTATGACCCATGATGGAACAATTTATTTTTCATCAAATAGAAATTGCCAAGAGAAGGAAAATTGTTATACAGCTGATTTGTTTTATTCAAAACAAACTGATCAAGGATATCAAAGTGTATACGAAATATCTGAATTTGTTTCTGAAAATGATGAAGAGAGTGTGTTTGTTTCTCCAAAAGAAGATTACATCATATTTTGCAGGTATAAGGATAAGAAAACCTGGATGGATTTATATATAAGTTATCGTAATCATAATAATAAGTGGACAGTACCACAAATTTTGGACGCAACAATAAATTCAAAAGATTGGGATAGGAGACCATTTGTTAGCCTCGATAATCGTTTTTTATTTTTTACTCGCTTAGAGTTTGATGAAAAGGGATTGAAAGAATCAGATATTTATTGGGTAAATACCTCAAAAGTATTTAAACCTTATGTATTTCGATCATTACCTAATTTACAGTTAAAAGTTGGAGAGCAATTTAAATGGTCCATTCCTTTAGATTATTTTAAAGATATTGATAATAAAAAGTTGAGTCTAAGTATTAATCAAAATAAGTTTGATTGGTTAGTATTTGATTCCAAAAAAATGGAGTTGTCAGGAATGCCTATTTCGAAGGGTGATTTTGAATTGAATTTTACTGCAATTGATAAATTTTCAAATACAACACATGATAAAATTAAAATACAAGTTAAAAAATAATTATAATAAAAATCTCAGATCTATTAAGGTAGTAAATCAAATGAGCTTACAAGCTTAGTTGACCATAAACTATAAAAACGCATTAACCTCTCCCGCCTTCGTTATACTTTGGGGGGCTTTTTAATTGACCTTTTCTGCAATTTTTACATCTGTTTTTTTGTTCAATATGATCTTCCTCTTCTTGTCTTTTTGGTGTTTTATGGTAAATAGGAATTTTTAAACCAGCATAAATATCAAAAGCACGGGTTTCTCTATCAATAGCTCTACTAAATAAACTTCCAGACCCAACAAACAGTGGTCCTAAACGAAATCCAGCTCCCCATTGCACGCCTCCGTAGACAGTAACACTTATTGGGCTATACATACTAAACCACTTAGTTTCGTATCTGGGGCTTAATGAAAATTGAGTAGCAGATCTATTTGCTTGGGTATTTTCGCGAGAAATTAAAGTAAGGTTAGTTACTGCATTGATGTAAAACTTATCTTTTACTTTATAATCAATTTCGGCACGTAGTCGAGTAGGTAGTGTAAACTTATTGTCAACAATTCTAGGCCCTTCAGGATTAAATAGAGGTTCAACATCTTCAAAAAAGTTTCCATTTAATAAAATATCTTTACTAACAGCAGTACCTGTGTAGGCTTTATTTACTGAAGCATAGGTTATTTGTCCAATATCTAAAATTGATACCCCAAGTTTGTATTTGTAGGTGCTTATATGTCTTACAACTAATTGTTCTTTAACATGATCTCGAGATACATTTGAGCGGTGTCTGGGTCTGTATTCATATACAAATCCCAGGTCAAGGCCAATACCTCGTGTTCTTAAATTAAAATCAAAATCATCTCCAGTTGAAAAAGGAACGCCATCTCTATCACCAGCATCAATACTACCACTATAAGTATAGCCTCCATTTCCTATAAAAAATAAATCATCAACTCCTCCTAAAGCAGAAACATTATCTAAAGTAACATTAGTACTAGCAATACCAAATAAGTATTTAAGTGATATTCCAGCTTTCATAAAGCGTACTTTTGTGTTTTTTAATACTCTAGCATAAGTCGCACCAAGTTCAATCCAATTATTACTAATAGCTGATGAAGTTTGATCGGTAGCAAAAAGAGGTAAATTATTGGCTAAACCTTCTTCATCAAAATAATTAATAACATCGCCGCTAACAGCATTTGCATTGGTTATACTTCGCGCTCGTGTAGTAATGGCAAAACTGTGTTTTTCATTTAATGAAACCATAACTGAGGGGCCTAACACATCGGCATTGACAAAACCAAAATTGTCACGATCTAATCCCTTAACGGTGGATAGGTCATCAAAATCACCTTCGCTTTTAGTAAGCCAATCCCAATAATTAATTTCATAATAATTGTTAACACCAAATATACTAGCAGAAGCTAGATTGATATCAACTTTAGTTCTTGAATCTGCAATGTTAGCAGGGTTAAAAAGAACACCATGAACTCCATTAAAATTATCGGCACCAAAACCAATATAAGATTGAGCGCTCGATAATGAATAAAAGAACACTAGGGCAAAAGGGGCAATTAATTTACGCATAAAGAAAATAATAGGTTAATTAGTAAACGTAAAGCGTTACAAGGTAGTATTATTTTATTAAAATTACTGCAGCCCTTCTGTTTTTACTCTTGTTACCCTTCTCATATCTTGTTTCTCCATAGCCTTTAATTACTAATCGTTCTTGATCAATCCCTTTATTAGTAAAGTATTTTTTTACATTTAAAGCTCTTAATAGCGATAAATTAAAGTTGTATTCCTCTGTACCAATAGGGTCAGTATGTCCTTCAATAATATATTTAGTTGTTGGATATTTATTCATATATGCCAAAATTTTATCAAGTACGGCATGCGTTTCTGGTAACAGGTATGCTTTGTCATACTTAAAAGAAATAGCATCAGAGTGTATTTGAAGTGCGTTTTCAATTTCTTGAGCAGCTTCTTCACTATAAATAAACACATCATCTTCTGGGCATCCATTAGTTTCAACGCTTCCAGGAGTATAAGGGCATTTGTCAATATAATCCACAGTACCGTCTCCATCAGAATCTTTAACTTTTGATAGTTGACTTTCTTCTTCAGGTGGGGGTCCAGGGCAACCTTTATTTTCTATAAGACCAGCAATCATTTTACAAGTGTCAATTTCATTAGCCACACCATCGTTGTCAAAATCTTTTGAGGGTTTGTGGTAAATAGGTAGTTTAATTCCGGCATAATAATTTGCGGATCCTGTTTTGTCAGATATAATATTACTTATTGCAGTACCCGAGCCAATAAATACTGGACCAAATCTCATTCCAGCACCAATAGTAAGCCCATTAATTTTTTGATAATTTACTGGGACATGTACCCCAAACCATTTAGATTCATATCTAGGAGTTAGGGTATAATTATTTATAATACGATTGGCCTCTGGATCATTTTCTTTAACCAATGAAAGGTCTGCATTTAGGTTAACATATATTTTTTCTCTTACCTTATAATCTAAGTTTGCGTGTAACGCAGTAGGTAAGCCGATTTTTTTGTTAACTAGATTCTTTTCTGGATCAAGTTCGTCATCAATATCACCATTAAGACTACCGTTTTGAACAAGTTCTCTATCAATTGACGTGTCTAGATCATAAAAATTTGAAACAGCATTTTCGTAAGTAGACGACCCGATATCTGTAATTGATAAACCTAACTTTGCACGGTATTTATTTTTGTGTTGCATACCTACTCGATTAGTATCAATATCTACAGCATGATATTCCTTTTCATTAGGGCGCCATTCATAAACAAGACCTAAATCTAAACCAACATTTAATGTAGAAGCCTTAAGGTCAAAATCATCAAAACTCTCATAAGCTTTACCATTTATATTTCGGTCTAAACTATTGCTAAAAGTATAAGTAGCAGTTCCTCTACCTTCCAGTTCATCGTTAGTTGGATCAAATTCTACAGTGGCATCATCAGAAGTAAGTGTCATAAAAGCGCGGCCACTTACCAGTTTTGCAGTAGCTCCAATTTTCACAAAATGCCTTTTTCTATCAGCTATAACAGCGCTATAAGTAAAGCCAAGTTCATTCCAAGCACTAAGCGTGGCATTCACATTGTTGCCATCAACATTTAAAGGAGTGTCTCCAGAAAGTCCAGTATCAAATAATTGAATAAGGTCACCTTTTATATTGTTAACATTACCAGCAACACGAACTCGCGTCATAATACCAATAGCACTTTTAGGATTTAAACTATAAAGTAATGAAGGGCCCAAAATACTCGTGTTAAACTGTATAGTGTTGGGGTTTTCGGGTACAACTTCACCTTGTGTGTTAAAATTGTAATCTCCTGTTATAATTTCAGAAAATGTGCCAAAAGCATAATCATTTATAAAATTAGCATTGGCAGAAACAATATTTAGGTCATATTCTAATCTAGAGTCTGCTGCATTAGCAGGGTTATGAAGAACAGAATGGATACCACTGTAATTGTCAGTAAAGTAACCAGAATATGTTTGTGCGTTTGCTGTTATAAAATAAAATGAAAATAACAGTATAAACAAATAATGCGTAAATACTCTATTCATAGTAAGATAATATAGTTAAAGTAGGTCATTCGGTTATAAGGCTTTTGTTTAAAAACACCTTTGAATACATTGTAACTCCTGCTATTTGTATTTTATTGTTCGGCATAGTGTGTTTAGTAGGTGTAATCTTTCATTTTTTTGTTATTATATCAAAAATCAGCTAAAATCTTGAATTTTGAGCTATTTATCGGTGTTTTTTTAAGGTGAAAGTTTTGTGTAGTCTAAAATAGAGAAATTAACAAAAAAGTATTGATCAAAAAATCCAATTCATTTCGAGGTAGTACCATCAATAAAATAACCAGAATTGTTTTTATGGCGTTCCCCTTTGGGTCAGGCTTTCACTACTCGCTCTTTACGCTAAGGCTCCAAGGAGCTCAAACAAAGCGTTCAATCCTTAACGCAAAAAGGAGGCTCATTATAAAAAGAAAGGAAATGCTATATGTTGGTGTCTTTATTCTAAAGTAGTTTAGTGGTCTATGTAATTAAAAGTGACCTTTGGGAAGAATAGAAAAGCCAAATCAGTTAAAACGTGTAGCCGATGCTTCGAGCAAATCAAATAATGCCGAAGATATAGGAAATCAAATAGCAGCTGATAATTACAAATACAATAACATAGGTCAACTTATTGAAAATGTAGAAGAAAAAATTAGCTAATTTTACAAAATAGGTGGTTTAATAAGCGAAGTTTTACAAAACGGAGTAACTAAAGTGAAGTTCTTTTACAATGATAGAGGGCAACGGATTAGGAAAGAATCTTTTACAAATTATTCCGCCAATGGAGGGCCCAATATTTTGACGAATAAAACTTTTTATATTCGTGATGCGGCTGGTACACCAATGGCAGTATATACAAGTAGTTTTTTGAATAATAATCATAGGCCCGTATTAAAAGAACATACGGTATATGGAGCCAGTCGATTAGGAGTCTATAAACGTCAAAATGCTAAAACCAATTATGAGCTTACGGATCATTTAGGTAATGTACGTGCAGTAGTTTCATGGAGTGAAAACGAAATTGCCAAAACTGGAACGGACTACTATCCTTTTGGTATGCCAATGCCATTGCGTAACAGCCTAAGTGATTACCGCTACGCCTACCAAGGACAGGAAAAAGACTCCGAAACTGGGAAGGAGGCTTTTGAACTTAGACTTTGGGATGCAAGGATTGGAAGGTGGTTGACTACGGATCCGTATGGACAGTTTCATAGTCCATATTTAGGGATGGGTAATAATCCGATATCTAGTATTGATCCTGATGGTGGATGGGTTAAAGGCGCTGGGCTTTGGAAAAATTTAACTCAATCTGATGAACGTATATTTTTTGATCAAGCAAAAGCATTAGATCCTTTTGGTTGTGCAGATTGTTTTGGTAATAGTGGAGTGTTGATTGAAGGAGGAAGGAGTAGTAAAAAAATAAATCCCATAGATTTTGCGTTTAGTAGAGGTACTGGATTTGCTCAATTATGGAGACAAAACGGTTTTTTTGAAATAGGATTTAATACAATCGAAGGTCAGTTGATAGAGGTGAAACTCACAAAATCTTTACAATTTTCTCTTGGGGATAAAAAAATACCTTTTTCAGTAAAATTTAATAATGTTGAAGGTATAAAAGTAGCTAGAGGTATTGAAAATAATGATAAAGAATTTTCTTTAGGATTAGGAACAGGAGTAGGAGGTCAAGTAAAAATTGTAGATAAACCAGATGGGAATGTTGAATTAGGTGCAGGAGTAGGGTGTAATGTTTTAGAAGTTGAACATATATATGCTATTGATGCAGATCAACATGGAAATCATCATTCAACTTTTATAGGTATTAATATAAATCCAGGTTTAGCTATTTTTTTAGGAGCAGAAGCACAATTTAAAATAGGATTTAAATTTGATAATTAAAAATATTATGAATAGTATATCTAATTTTGAAAAAATAAAATCAATAATAGTTTTTGAAATATTTATATCTATTTCATTGTTTCTTTTTTTGTTATTTCAATTAAATGAAATTGGTTTTTATTTTTTTTGGATTGGTATATGTGTTTTGTTAATTTTTTCTTTAATAACTTTCATTAAAAATTATTTTTATAGAGCTTTCTTTATCTTGGAAAATAAACTTTATATCAAAAAAATGATTTCTTTCAATAATAAATTTGAAGAAATTGAAATTATATATTTTAATAAACTATTATTCTTTGATATTTATAGAGTAAAGATTAGAATAAAAAGAAAGGATAAACAAGAAATTAGATTTTTTTTTACCCATTTCATGAATGAAGAATTTGTTTCCAGCTTACCTCCCAACAATGAGAGTAAAACAAAGTAACCCGAACGTCCTTGATTTGATAGCCCCTGATGGTCCTCCCCGTATTAAAGGAACATACCGTTTACGGAGCAAGCCGATTAGGCGTATACAAACGAGCAAACGCCAAAACTAATTACGAGCTTACGGATCATTTAGGTAATGTACGTGCGGTAGTTTCATGGAGTGAAAGTGAAATTACCAAAACCGGAACGGACTACTATCCTTTTGGTATGCCAATGCCATTGCGTAACAGCCTAAGTGATTACCGCTATGCCTATCAGGGACAGGAAAAAGATCCTGAAACTGGTAAAGAAGCTTTTGAGTTAAGACTTTGGGATGCACGTATTGGAAGGTGGTTGACGACGGATCCGTATGGGCAGTATCACTCACCATATCTAGGGATGGGTAATAACCCTATTAATGGAATTGATCCTGATGGGGGATTATTTGGTTGGATAAGAGCCAAAGCATTTCAGTTATTTAACGGAGGAGATGTTTTTAAAAGTGAAAGTACTGGTAAATGGATTTGGCAAGGAAGCGGGGCACTTGGTTCTAGGCAAGGGAATGGAGATGGTGATTTAAGAACAGTTCAGTTACATACAAAAAACTTTGGTTATGGAGGTTTAGGTAAATTAAATTTAAAATCTTCTGAATTTTCGTTTTCAACAAATGTAGATTTAGGTTTGTTAAATGTCAATACAGATGCTGGTTTAGTTGGATTCAAAGCGAAAGCTTTTACTTATGAATTGGGGTCTTTTAAATTGGGAAGAAATTATGATAATAATACAAATGAGTGGTCTACTATTGATGAAGAGTATAATATTGGAGCGAATAGAGTTAAAGGGAAAACTTTGAGTGTAGATGTAGAATTAGGTACTTTTGGAGATTACGGTTTTTCTCAAAAATACGGAGGTAAAGATGGGAAAGGACCTATTTCCCATGAGGGTAAAATTGGTTGGACTATAGTAAGAGCGAATATAAAAAAAATGACAACTAAAGGTGTCCATTTTAGTTTTGGAATACATGAAGATATAGGAGCAGGACTTTTTTTGACGGGAAAGTTTCAATTAGAAGCTAAATCTGAGTATTATTGGGAGTTTTAATTTTAATGTAATCTTATGTTCAATTATTTGATATTATGTCTAGTTGTTTTGTTAATTATTTTCTTTGTGAGAAATGTATTGAACCCTCTTTTTTTTCCAAAAAGTATTGAACTAAATAAATTGAAATCAATAACTGAAAGGGAAGATTTATTTTATGTAAATCATGGTAGTGTGCATAAAAAAGATTCTAAGTTTTTTAAAAATGATAATATTTTTGAGTCATTTTTTGAATTAACTAAATATCAAATTATATATTTTAAAATAGAATGTTTAGATAATAATTCAAAAAGTAAAATTATTTGGCTTAAATATTATAAATCATTGTCCTTTTTAGAAGAAAGTAAATTTGAGTATACAGTTGAATAAGAAACTACCCCTCGCTCGCGCTCGGTGTGCTGTGAGAGGATCGTAAGATTCTCGTAACTGAAAATAAGATGGTAGTAGGTCTACCGATATCGGCTTA
>CANLCT010000062.1 GCA_947489195.1 uncultured Aquimarina sp.
GAAGATATTCATAACTGATTTTTACTCTAAAATAAGGCTTTTTATACAATTATGGATAATTACGGATATTCAAATTAAAATAATTCCATTTTTATAAAAAAAATAAAAATCCTTATTTAGTATTTGCTAAATGAGGATTTTTTGGGCAAAAAAGATTTTAATATCTTTCTAAAGGTGTATTACTAATTTAATAAAAAAAATGTTAATTTTTTGATTTTTTGCAATTTATTTTCTCCCAATTCATATCAGCTCTGCTTTTTAATTCAGTAGGGTTTTCTTTTAACCATTTTTTCAAAGTGTTTATTCCCCATGAGTTGTAAAATAAATACAATTTGCCATCACGTATTTCAAATGTCTCTGCATTGATATCAACTAAGTCATCTTTATAGCCTAATGCATAAGCACAATAACCACCATATTGTGGAAGGTATTTTATGGGGTTAGCTTCAAATTTTTTCTTGTTTTCTTCGGTTTTAAAAGCAAATTTAGCCCCTTCATAAATAGTGCTGTACATTTTATTCCCTTCTGCGGCATTACCATTAAAATATTCGGTAACGTCATAGCCTTCAGCGACAAAGCCTTTTTTTGTCAAAAATTTTGTTTGTGCATTAACCACCATACACAAACAAATTGTTATAACTGTAAGTATTGATTTCATTATTCACCTTTTTAAATACGTCGATTGACTTATTATTTTCTTACAAATAAAATTTCAAAAAATGTAATTAAAAACAGTTTTAATGAAGTTAAAAGACCATAAGGTTACAACCTCTAATGTCACTATGATCAAATCGACCTAAAATTTCAAAACTTTGATCGTTATAAACTTTTCCTAAATCTTGAGTGGCTATAAAACTGCATGAATTTAAATTGGCTAAGTCGATAATATTGATGCCTCCTGTTTTGCCAAATGTTATGCTTTGTAGTGGGTTTTCAGTGTTTCGCGTAGTAATTCGCATCCATGGAGGACATTTAAATAATCCATTTCCGGAGGAGTAGGCTTGCGATAATAATTCAGTCATTCCATATTCACTATGGATTTCATTAACACCTAATCCTTTTCGTAATTGTTGGTGTAATTCATCTCTAATTAACTCTTTTCTTCGTCCTTTCATACCCCCAGTTTCCATTATAGTTGTATGTTTTAAGTGAAGAGAGAACTGTTCGGATAAATCGATTAATGCAAAGGAAACTCCGATTAAAAGTGTTTTTTGTTTTTTGTCTTCTAACTCTTTTAAAGTTGCTACTAATGCATCTACGTCATGTAAATAAAAGTTGCTTTTTGGGTGTTTACTTTTTTTAATTAAATCATTAGCCATGTAGACTAATGAAGATCCTTTTCTTTCCAGATAGGCAGGTAAAAGAGCAAGCACACAATACTCTTCAATATTGTCGTAAAAAAAATGAAAACCTTTTAAATAACTTTGCTGATAAATATTTAGATCCGAAACGTAGTGTTTACTTACTTGCTGACCCGTTGTGCCGCTGCTCGAAAATATTATTTGGGTAGAGGCATTGCCTGTTACTATTTTTTGTTTTTTAAAAAACTCAATAGGTAAATAAGGGATTTGAGATAGTTCCCTTACTGATTTTTTTGAAACTCCTAATAAATTACAAAATCGTTGATAAACTAAGTTGTTTTCGTACTGATATTTAAAAACTTCAATACAAGCATCGTTAAACTGTACGGGTGTTTTTATTGAAAAAATAGCAGAAGCATTCATTAATAGGTATTCAATGCATTTGTATTTAAAAAGAAGTATTTTAAATACGATACATTTTTTTGTAAAGAATTAATCTAGCTTAGGGCTTTTGTCCTTATCATCTTCGTCCTCTTTTGAAGCATCTTTAAATTCTTTAATACCACTTCCAAGTCCTCTCATTAGCTCAGGAATTTTTCTTCCTCCAAAAAGTAACAAAATCGCAACTACTATAAGGATAACCTGAGGGGCTCCTATGAATCCTAAAAATATATTTTGTGCTATCATTAGACCGAGTTTATTTATAATACAAATTTAGGAAGAAATAAAGAGTTGAACCTTGTTTTTGGTAATAATTTAGTTGTTGCTTATCTGTTGATGATTAAGAATTCTATTTAAAAGGAAGGTTTTCTTTGATTTTAAAAGAATTTTGAAAGTTTTACTCAAAGCTTTAAGTCAACTCATAATTGAAAAACAAAAAACAAGGATTCATTGGTTAACTACTCATAATTAGCTATTATTTTTCTAAATTTGCACCGCTTAAAGTGAACATCAATAATGATAGACGAGATAAAGAAATACATTGCCGAAGCTGAAGATTTTCAAGCCAAAACACTTGACGAAGTTGAGCAGTTTCGTATTAAAGTATTAGGTAGTAAAGGACTTTTAAAAGATTATTTTGCCAAATTTAAAACGGTTCCGAATGAACTAAAAAAAGAATTTGGTCAAACTATTAATGCCTGGAAAAATACTGCTGAAGCAAAAGTTGCTGAATTAAAAGGAACTTTAGAAAATCAAGAAGGACCTAAAAATGAATGGGGCGATTTAACACGTCCGGCAGCTCCAATAGCATTAGGGTCTCGTCATCCAATTTCATTAGTTAAAAATCAGATTGTCGAGGTGTTTTTGCGTATTGGTTTTAATGTAAGCGAGGGCCCAGAAATTGAAGATGATTGGCATAATTTTACAGCATTAAATTTACCAGAATATCACCCAGCTCGCGATATGCAGGATACTTTTTTTGTGCAAACAAACCCAGATGTATTATTACGCACGCATACCTCATCGGTACAAGTGAGGTATATGGAAAATAATAAGCCGCCTATTCGAACGATATCGCCTGGTAGGGTTTTCCGTAACGAAGATATATCGGCACGTTCTCATTGTATTTTTCATCAAGTAGAAGGTTTGTATATTGATAAAGATGTTTCATTTGCAGATATGAAGCAAACATTACTTCATTTTACAAAAGAAATGTTTGGTAAAAGTAAAATTCGTTTACGCCCTTCTTATTTTCCTTTTACAGAACCTAGTGCCGAAATTGATATTTACTGGGGGCTTAAAACCGAAACGGATTATAAAATTACTAAAGGAACTGGTTGGTTAGAAATTGGTGGATGCGGAATGGTGGATCCTAATGTGCTTACTAATTGTAATATTGACCCTAAAGAATATTCGGGTTTTGCTTTTGGGATGGGAGTTGAACGTATAGCCATGTTATTGCACCAAATTGGTGATATTCGAATGTTTTATGAAAATGATATGCGATTTTTGGAACAATTTAAAAGTAGTTTTTAATTTATTGGCACCGCCAAAGGCTACAATACTACGAGGCTTGCCTTCAAGGTAGTTTAAGAATTATTTAAATAATGATAAAAAAAACCGTTTAAAAAATATTTTTTAAACGGTTTTTTTATGAATTCTCGCTTTTAATTGTGAAACAAAATGTTGTAAATTTATTATTAATTTTATGATTTTAGATACTCAAAAAAACACCTCCAGAATTACTTTTGATTTGCATGGCAGCAAAACTATTTTGACAGATCAGTTAAGCAAAAAACCATTAAAAATTGTAAACCCTAAGGCTCAAAAAAATACAGCAGTATGTATGCTTACTAGCTATGGTGGTGGTTTTGTTGAAGGCGATGTGGTTGAGTTAGAGGTGCTATGTAAAGCCAATACCACATCAATTATAAGTTCTCAAGCAAATACACGAGTTTACGAAAGTAACGGAATTCCTTGCAGGCAAGAGTTAACTATGAAAATGGAAACAAATGCATTTCATGTTTTTTTTAACGATCCTTTAGTAATGCACAACGGAGGGAGTTTTAGTCAACTCAACGCCATAAATTTATCAAAGGGAAGTGTGTTGCTTTTTATAGACTGGTTTTCTGCTGGCAGAACAGCAAATGGCGAATCATTTGCTTTTAAGTCTTATGAAACATCAACAAAAATTGAAGTTGAAGAAAAACCAGTTTTATGGGATAATTTTAAAATTACACCCGAAAATATGGATGTGCATGCTCCAGGTATGTTTGGCGATCATGCCTCTTTTTTAAATCTTTTTTTAATAGGTGATATAAGTGCTGATAAAGTAAAAATTATAGAAAACACATTATTTAAATTTCAAGAAGAAAATGAAAGTGAATCTGTTGATTTAGCATTAAATATTACTCGTATTAATGACGAAGCCTTAGTGGGGAGGTATAGTGCTAAAAAAATTACCTCATTAAAAAAAGTAGTTACAACTCTATCAAAGGCTTTAGCAGATAGTGAATTGCTAAATTATGATCATTTAGATAGAAAGTATTAATAGATGAAAAAAGCATGTTTATTGTATTTATAAACATGCTTTTGCTACAAAAAATAAGCTTAGTGTTTGTGAGGTTCATTTAAGGCATGTGCTTTGGCATGAAAAATATGATCAACAATAGTTTTTAGGCCATAATCTTCTTTTACTTTCGCAAAAACAAAAGGGCCATTTCCTCTCATTTTTTTTGCATCTCTATCCATAACATTTAAATCTGCACCAACAATTTCTGCCAAGTCAATTTTATTAATAACTAATAAATCTGATTGGGTAATTCCTGGACCTCCTTTGCGAGGAATTTTATCTCCCCCCGATACATCAATCACATAAATGGTATAATCTGCCAATTCTCTACTAAAATGTGCAGCTAAATTATCACCACCACTTTCAACAATCAAGAGTTCAATATCTGGAAATTTAGCGTATAACTCCTCTAAAGCATGCATATTTGAAGAAACATCTTCTCTAATAGCAGAGTGGGGGCACCCACCTGTTTCAACACCTACAATACGTTCGGGTGCCAAGGCTTTATTTCTAGTTAAAAATTCAGCATCTTCTTTAGTAAAAATATCATTGGTTACTACAGCAATAGAATGCTTATCGCGCAAAGCGATACACAATTGACGTATTAAAGCAGTTTTACCAGTACCAACAGGTCCGCCAATGCCAATTGTAAAAGGGCGTTTGCTAAAATCTCGATCTTCGCTTATAAATTCGCGATGCGAAAATACACCAGGATGATCCATATCCATTTTGTGTTGCAGTAAATGGGGAAATTTAAATTTCATTTTTTATTTTTTTAATTTTGAAATAGTTTAGAATAAATTTTATAATGATTTAGTTGCGCAATTTCCATCATGTAAGCTGATTTTGTTGCTTTCTGATAAGGAATAGTCTTATATAACAGGTTCTTTTTTTCTGATTTTTCTAGCACATATGTCAGCAGACTTTGACCTCCCATGGGTCCAACAACACCCAAACGAGTTAGTGCTGTAACCTGATCTCTTAAAGCGGCATATAAGATCATTGAGCGAGCTTCTTGTTTATTTATGTTTAATGTAGCCATAAACATTCCAAAAATTATAGGGAAATACAATGGAGTTTTTTTGGTTTCAAGTTGCTTTTTCAAGGTGTTTACGTCGTCATTTTTATATAATGAAAACAATAAACGCGTCCAATTTTTACCTAATACAAGGGCACTTTTTTCAAGATTAGGATTCATAAGCATGGCTTTATAAGCTAATGTTAAGGCGTCCCATTTGTTGGATTCATTGACTAAAGTATGTCCAGCTTCTACATACGGAAATTCGAATGAAATAAGTTGATCTGTATAGGCAACTAAATAACGTTTTAAATCACTTTCATTTTGAAGTAGTTTACTTTTAATAGCAGATTCCATACCCATTGAAAATACAAACCCACCTACAGGTAATGAGGAGTCAACTAACTGAAATAATTGTATTAAATTTTTCATTAAAATAAATGATATAACTGTGCTAAGGGCACTTTTTTAACAGGCTCGCAGGTAAGGTGAACGTCATCAACGGTTACTTTATAGCGTTCAGGATCTACTTTTATATTTGGTAACTCATCATTAAAATGCATGTCTTTTTTGCTAATATTTCTGCAATTTTTAACAGCAATAGCTTCTTTACTTAGTCCGTAAGTGGTTACATTTTTTAGAGAGGCTTTTGAAACAAATACTTTAGAGGTGTTTCCAACGGCTTTTCCTAAAGCGCCAAACATAGGTCTAGAAAAATAAGGTTGGGGTGTGGGTATGGAGGCATTAGGATCTCCCATTTGGGCTTGTACAATTACGCCACCTTTAATAATCAATTCGGGTTTAACACCAAAAAATTTAGGTTTCCAAAGGACTAAATCGGCTAGTTTTCCAATTTCGATTGAACCTATTTCATGGGCAAATCCATGTGCTAGAGCCGAGTTTATGGTATATTTTGAAATGTATCTTTTTACTCTAAAATTATCACTTTTACTACCTTCATCTTCAGGTAAAGGGCCTCGTTGTATTTTCATTTTATGGGCAGTTTGCCAAGTTCTACAAATTACTTCACCCACTCGTCCCATAGCTTGTGAATCGGATGCAATCATTGAAAGTGCTCCCATATCATGTAAAATATCCTCGGCAGCAATAGTTTCTCCACGAATTCGGCTTTCAGCAAAAGCAACATCTTCGGGTATGTTTTTATCTAAATGATGGCATACCATTAACATGTCTAAATGTTCATCGATGGTATTGTGTGTGTATGGTCGCGTTGGATTTGTTGAAGAAGGCAATACGTTGGATTCGCCACATAATGTTATAATATCTGGAGCATGACCACCTCCAGCTCCTTCGGTGTGGTAAGTATGTATAGTACGTCCTTTTAAAGCCTCTTTGGTTACTTCGACAAAACCACTTTCGTTTAAAGTATCGGTATGTATGCAAACCTGAACATCATGTTTATCGGCCACGCTCAAACAGGTGTCAATTGCTGCAGGAGTAGAGCCCCAATCTTCGTGTAATTTTAAGCCTAAAGCTCCTGCTTCGATTTGTTGTTCCAAAGCTTTTGGATGAGAAGAGTTTCCTTTACCTAAAAAGCCAAAATTCATTGGAAAATGATCGGTAGCTTTTAGCATCATTTCAATATGAAAAGCCCCAGGAGTACATGTTGTGGCATTGGTGCCTGTTGTTGGTCCTGTACCTCCACCAACAAAGGTGGCAATTCCAGAAGCAATAGCTTCATCCATTTGTTGTGGGCAAATGTAGTGTATATGATTATCGATACCTGCAGCGGTAACAATACTTCCTTCGGCAGCGATTACCTCTGTGGTGGCGCCAACAATCATATCAGGATGCACTCCTGGCATAATATGTGGATTTCCTCCTTTACCTATAGCATGGATACGTCCATTTTTAATACCAATGTCTGCTTTGTAAATACCTGTGTAATCAATAATTATGGCATTAGTAAAAATAAGGTCAAGTGCATTTTCTTGATTAATACCAGTAGCTTGACCCATACCATCTCTTAACACTTTACCACCTCCAAATTTGCATTCTTCGCCATAAACGGTATAATCTTTTTCAATACTTATTTTAAGCTGAGTATCGCCTAAAGTTAGTATATCACCAGTTGTGATTCCATACATATCAGCATAAGCTTCACGGTGTATTTTTTTGCTCATAGAATTATGGTTTTTTCAGCTGTTGATTGATATTGTTTGTAATTTCTTTTTCTCGGTTTTCAATAGCTCCATTTATAAAGTTATTTCCTCCATAGACTTTTAATTCCCCAGCCATTTCGACAAGTTCAATTTCTTTCTCCTCGCCAGGTTCAAATCTAACTGCAGTACCTGCCGGAATATTTAAACGATATTTTAAGGTTCTCGCTCTGTCAAAAATGAGTGCTTGATTGGTTTCGGCAAAAGGGTAATGCGAACCTACTTGGATGGGTCGATCTCCTTTATTTACAACGGTTATTTGTATTGTTTTTCTACCTTTATTAAGTTCAATGTACTCATCTAAAACTTCATAGCTGCCAGGATGTGTATTAGAAACATTATCAACGGCAATTTTTTCATTGCTTTTTGTTAAACCAGAGCCATAAAGCGCTAATCCATTGTTGATGTTTTTTTGGCATATGGGGTTGTGTACCGTAACTAATTTAGTGCCATCGGGGAAGGTGCCTTCAATTTGTATTTCATGAATCATTTCTTCAACGCCTTCCAACACATCATCTAAGCCAATAATTTGTTTGCCGATATTCATTAATTCGGCAACTTCGTAGCCTTCTCGAATAAGTTCAAGAATTTGAGTGCTGATGAGTGCAATTGTTTCGGGGTAATTTAATTTAAGTCCCCTCGCATAGCGTTTTTGAGCCACAAAACCCGCTTGATGTAGCATCAGTTTTTCAATATCTCTAGGTGTAAGTCTCATTCAAATTTTTATATAGAGTTATATGAATTAATTTCTTCAACACTTATTTCAGAAGCTTTTGATTTTGCAACTACTTTTCCTCTATTCATAAAATAATAGTAATCTGTAATGCTTTTTGCAAAATCTATTTTTTGTTCTACAAGTAATGTTGCAATATTTTTTTCTTCTTTTAATCGTAATAAAATACGTGCAATTTCCTGACTTATTGATGGTTGAATACCTTCGGTAGGTTCATCTAATAAGAGTAATTTTGGTCGTCCGGTTATTGCTCGAGCAATAGCTAATTGTTGCTGTTGTCCGCCACTTAAATTTCCTCCTAAACGTTTTCTAAAATCTTTTAAAATAGGGAAAAGCTCATAAATTTCATCTTCGGGGATACTTGTTTCCTTGGTGCTTTCTAAGCCTAATTTTAAATTTTCGTAAACAGTTAGTTTTGGAATAATCTCTCGCCCCTGGGGTACGTATCCTATACCTAATTTAGCACGTTTATGCGGAGGTAGTTTCGAAATATCTTGACCTTCATAAATAATATTCCCTTCAGGGTTTTTTAATAAACCGATCAGGGTTTTTAACAAGCTAGTTTTACCTACTCCGTTACGCCCCATTACCGTTGTGATTGAGGCGGGTTGAACTTTTATATCTACCCCCCAAAGTATTTGGCTTTCTCCATAGGCAGCAGTAATATTTTTTGTTTCTAATACCATATTCTTCCTTTTTAAACGGCTTTGCCTAAATAACTGTTAATTACCCTTTCGTCTGCTCTAATATCCTTAAATGGGCCTTCGGTAAGGAGTTTTCCACGTACTAACACACTCACTTTTTCAATGGCAATTTGTTCTACAAAGTTCATATCATGTTCTATTACAATGACAGAATGTTCTTCGGTTAAACTTAAAATTAAATCACCAGTTTTGGCCGTTTCAGTGTCAGACATGCCCGCAGCAGGTTCGTCAATTAGCATTAATTTTGGGTTTTGAATAACTACAATACCAATTTCTAACCATTGTTTTTGACCATGTGAAAGCCCACCAGCTTCTACTTCTAAAAAATTTTCTAAACCCACTTTTTTAGCTATTGCATGAATACGATCAACAACTGCAGAGTTTATTTTAAACCGAATAGAACTCCATACATCTTTAGGCATTTGATAGGCCAAGAGTAAATTGTCGTAAACTGATAAACCTGAAAACACTGAAGGCTTTTGAAATTTTCGGCCAATACCCATTTGTGCAATTTCTACTTCTTTTTTTTCTAAAATTTCTTGGTTTTTAAACAATACTTTTCCAGAATCGGCTTTCGTTTTACCACAAATTAGATCCATAAATGTGGATTTGCCTGCTCCATTGGGTCCAATGATTACTCTAAGTTCGTTTTCTTCTAACTTGAATAAATCCAAATCTAAGGCTTGTACACCACCAAAAGCTACTTTTAGATTTTGAGCTTTTAATATCAATTCTCTTACAGGTCTCATACTTTTGCTGATTTTTGTTTAGAAAAATACTTTTTAATTTGTTGAGGTAAACCAATAACTCCTTGATCCAGATACAATACGGTTACTATAAATAAAATGCCTATTACATATAGCCAAGAGCCAGGGAGTACCGAGGTAAAAATGCTGTATAAGAAATTGACTAAAAGTGTTCCTAAAACCGCTCCCTTTAATTTGCCTCTTCCGCCTAAAGCTACCCAAATAATCATTTCAATAGATGCTTTTACATCCATTCGGCCTGGTGTAATAATTCCTGTTTGGGGTACATACAACATTCCGCCAATAGCGGCAATAACAGCTGCAATTACAAAAATGCTTAATTGATAATTTTTAATTTCATAGGAGGTATATCTGATTCGAGATTCACTATCTCTAATGGCAACTAATACTTTCCCAAATTTGGAGTTTACCAGTTTTTTAGAACCTATATAAACAGCTATAAGTACAATACACGACACAAGGTATAAGATAAGTTTTGTAGATGCTGCTGTTAAGTCTAAACCAGCAAGCTGTTTAAAGTCGGTCAATCCATTGGTGCCTCCTAGCATGGTTTCGTTTCTTAAAAAAACCAACCACATGGCAAGGGCTAATGCTTGAGTAATGATGGCAAAATAGACACCTTTTAGTCTGCTTTTAAAAATAAAGTAGCCAAAAATACCTGCAAATAAACCGGGGATGAGTATGGCAAATAAAATAGCTAAAGGAAAATAACGAAAGGGTTCCCAAAAAAAAGGAAGCTCTGTAATTTGATTCCAAACCATAAAATCGGGAATGGCTTTACCATAAGTACCTTCGCCCGAAGCATCAAGTAGCATATGCATGGCTATACCGTAGCCGCCCATACAAAAAAATAGGGCTTGACACATGCATAAAATTCCGGTATAGCCCCATAACATATCCAATCCAATGGCAGCAATAGCAAAACAAAAGTAGCGGCCCCATAATGAAATGGTGTTAACAGATATTATACCCAGTATATTACCTATGGGAAGTAGTACTAAAAATAACGCCAGGAAAATAATATAGTCGTAGGATCTGTTTTTTAAAATTGATTTCATAGTTAGTCGTCTGAGATTCTGCCTTTAGGAGGAAAAAGTCCTTTGGGCTTAAATTGTAAAAAGAAAATGATGATACCTAAAATGATTACTTTGCCATAAACGGCATGAAAAACAGGTTCTAACATTTTGGTAAATTGACCAATTCCGAGTCCTGCAATGATGGTTCCGATTAGGTTTCCAACACCTCCGGTAACTACAACTAAAAAGGAATCTACAATATAAGTTTGCCCCATATCGGGAACCACATTACCTATCAAAGTCATACAGCAACCTGCGATTCCGGCAATTCCAGATCCTATAAAGAAAGTCATAGCATCAATTTTTTTTGTGGATATACCTAAGCAAGCACTCATGTTTCTGTTTTGGGTTACAGATCGTATACGTAGACCATATGTTGATTTGTATAAGAATAAAAATGTAGCTAAAATCATTACAATAGTAATTACAATGATAAAAATTCTGTTATAGGGCAATACTAGTTGAGGGGCAACATGCCACCCACCAGATAATAATGATGGCGCTTTTACAGAAGTTAAATCGCCAAAAATAGTACGTGCTAATTGTATAAAAACTAAACTGACTCCCCATGTGGCTAGTAGACTTTGAAGCGGACTGCCATATAGTTTTCGAATAATTAAGCGTTCGATAACTAATCCAAATATACCCGAAACCAGAAATGCTATAGGTATAGAAACCCAAAAGAAAGCATCATTTAACGATCCGTCTGCTAACATTTTGAAAACCTCTTGTACACAAAATGTGGTATAGGCACCAATCATCATAAATTCGCCATGTGCCATGTTAATTACACCAGCTAGTCCATATATAATGGCTAAACCTAATGAAATAAGTATAAGAATGCTTCCTAAACTTAAACCACTGAATAAGTTTTGAATCCAATCAATTCGAGTTGATCTGCTATTTAAATTAGTAACTGATTGCTTAATTTTTGTTTGTACTTTGTCTTCTAGGTACTTATTGTTTTCTAAAAACGTATTTAGTATAAAAGCGGTATTATCCCCTTTGTTTTTTTCAAGGGCCATTATGTGTTTTAATTGTGAATCTGAATTTTTTGAATTTTTCAACTGAATAGCTAACATAGTTTCATTAGCAAAGCGGATCAATTCGGTATTTGTTTCTTCGGCAGCAGCTTTTTTTAAAATGGCAAGATCACTAAATTGAGATTTGTTTTGAAATTGGGTATAGGCTAACTTCCTTACATCTTTATCTACAGAAGTCAAATTAATGTAAGGCAATAAAGGCGTAATGCTGAGGCGCTCTTTTCTAGAAAATTTGACTGCACTTAAATCATTTAAGGATATTTTTAAAGTTTTGTTATTGGCATCAGTAAGTGTTTTTACTTCAGGGAAAAGATGCATTACTTGATAGGTAACTTTTTCTTCGGTACTGTTTTTTTTGCCGATAGTAACCAGATTGCCTTTATACACAAAAAGTTTTTTCCCGTTAATTGCATTTAATATAGGAAAAGTGGCAACTTCTTTGCTACTTAATAGTCGCAATAAGGCTTTTGATTTAGTTTCTTTATCAGAAGACATGAGTAAGCGCACATCATCATTTGTTTGAGCAAATGAAATGAAAGGGATGAATAGTGTTAGGAAGAGTCTAATCATTTTAGCTATTCTTTTTTTTGCCATAATTTGATGATGGTTAAAAGGTTTTTTTAATATGAAAGGTTATCTAAAAAAAGTTTAAAAACTGTTTTCTAGATAACCTGTTCAAGGAAAATTAACTATTCGTTTAAATGAAATCTCATTTATTTCGTATATGTCCCACCGTGGTTTACATGATCACAACTTTTGTTAGGTGATGTGTATTTTGACCAAGGTTCTGGATCAACCAATCCATCAGTTTCCCAAATTACGTCAAACTGACCATCAACTTTTATTTCACCAATTTTAACAGGTTTAGCTAAGTGATGGTTTTTAGGATCCATTTTAACGAGTCCTCCAGGGGAGTTAAAACTTAAACCATATAAAGCAGGACGTACTTTGTCAACTTCTACAGAACCCGCTTTTTCTACTGCTTTTTTCCATAAATACACGCCAGTATATGCCCAGCAAATAGGATCATCGGTTACACGTGCGTTTCCGCCAGGTAAATTATTTTTAGCACAAAACGCTTTAAAGTTTTTTACAAATTTGTCATTTTCTGGCGATGCAGCAGATTGGTAATAATTCCACGCAGCTAAATGCCCTGCTAAAAATTCAGTATCCATAGCTCTTAATTCATCTTCGGCAACAGAAAAAGCCATTATAGGACAAGTGGCAGCTGTTAAGCCTTGATTAGCAAATTCTTTATAAAAAGGTACATTAGAATCTCCGTTAATAGTACTTAATACACATGCTTTACCACCAGCAGAGAACTTTTTAATTTTAGATACTATAGTTTGGTAATCTTGATGATGGAAAGGCGTATACTCTTCAATAATATTTTTTTCTGGCACCCCTTTAGCTAATAAAAATGCTTTTAATATTTTGTTTGCTGTTCGTGGAAAAACATAGTCTGTACCTAATAAATAGAATTTTTTATAAGAGCCACCTTCTTCGCTCATCATGTATTCTGCTGCAGGAATCAACTGCTGATTTGGAGTTGCACCCGTATAAATTACATTTTTAGAACATTCTTCACCTTCATATTGTACGGGATAAAATAACAAGCCATTATTTTCTTCAAATACAGGTAATACAGATTTACGAGACACGGATGTCCAACAACCAAATACAGCAGAAACTTTTTTCTCAACGAGTAATTCTTTTGATTTTTCGGCAAATAAATCCCAGTCTGAAGCGGGATCTACCACCTCTGTTTTTAATGTTTTACCTAATACACCGCCCTTGGCATTAATTTCTTCTACAGCCATTTCTACAACATCTTTCAAAGAAACTTCGGATATGGCCATAGTACCACTTAAAGAGTGTAAAACTCCTATTTTAATAGGTGCTTCTTTTACAACCGGAGTTTCGGCAGCAGGTTCTTCCTTGGTTTTTGCTTTTTTTCCGCATGATTGTAAGAGTAATGTGCTTACTAGTATTAGTAAACCTAATGCTCTATTTATATTTTTTGTTGATTTCATTTTAAGGTTTTTTAGTTTTAATATATTATTATGTGTATTTATAAATCATAAACATTCCATATCCAATAGTAATTATTGGCAATAACCATTGGATTTTTTTGATGTATTTAAACCAGCCTTCCACTTTTCCAATGAAAAGTCCGATAATGCCCATGCCAATTATTGAGCCTAGTGAGAATGCTAAAAAATAAAGAAGTTGTTTTGTTATGGAAACTTCTGTGGTTGAATGGGCAAGAATTACACCTGCGGATCCCGCTAACCCGTGTAGCAAACCAATTAAAAGCATTGCTTTAAAATGGTTTTCGGTTATTTTATCTGTTTTAGAATAGGTAGCCAGTTTATATATCCCTGCAGCAATCAATACTATTCCGACAATAGCCTCTAAGCTAAAAGGAAGTTTTTTGAGTAAGAATATTTCAAAAAGGACAAATGTGCAACCTATTAAAATAATAGGAATTGAATGTCCAATACCCCATGTAACTCCTTTTAAAAAATGCAATTTCAATTTAGAATCAGCGTTCGAAACCGAAGCTACTGCAAGTACATGGTCGGCTTCAAAACAATGAAGTAAGCCTAGAAACACAGGAAAAAGTATTGATTTAATCATGTTGTATTTTTCTTAAAAAATAAAGAATTGAGTTTGTAGCCAAATTTGACCTTGTGTTTGACTTTCACCCAATGAATTTTCTTGTGTCCAAGTGGTGTACGATAATCTAATGTTAGTGTTATAACCCGCAAACCAATAATTTAATCCCCCTCCTAGTACAGTAGCGGTATTTAGGTTATTAAAGGTGTCAACAGGAATCCCTTCAGTTTGTACTAAGCCATCTGCATCAACATCGTTTCTTTCAAAACGTATCCATGGCTGTAATTTTGTTTTATTAAAATAGTAACCTAATTCTAAAAATTGTGTGGTGCTTTTAGGTATTAAAGTAGCGAAAGAAGTCCCATCGGTATCTGTACCACCAGTTATAGCAGAAAATGCAGCATTAGCGGTTATTGAACCTGCAGCTCCAGCGGGCATATCTAAAAATAGATCAACACCAAAGTTTCTGTAAGTACCCTGTAAGTCAAAACCACCTGCTAAGGCTAGTGTTTTACCAGAACCTAATTTTGTACCAGCATAGTAATAGTCTTTTTCGGCATCAAAAAAGTTGTAGGCAACACGACCCACATAGCGTAAGGCAGGATCATCATTTACGAATTCACCCGTGTTTCGGCCCGTAAAAATACCAAAGCGATATTCTAACTTGTCATCTAAAAAGAAACCACGTGTATTTACCCCAAGATCACGTCCAAAATTACCTTGTAACGGGCTGTTTTCAAATAGATTGTATGGGTATTGAAAAAAGGTGAAATCATTGGCCATTAGCCCAGCAGCTCCTTGTAAACCATTACGGTTATGTGATACCAATTGTAATCCAGCGATTACCATATGATTTCCAAAAGTATGTTCGTATTGCGCATCTAAAATAATGGGAGCTACTTTAACATTTTTTGAATTGGGATTATCTGGATCACTACCTCTTCCTACAATTGACGGGAGGTCCGTTTCTAAAAAGAAAGATCCGTTTTTAGATAATTTACCTCCTACTAAAACACGTGCTCTGTATAAATTAAAATCTTTGCTCCAAGCATCAGGATCATTCCCTGTAGTTGCTCTATTTCCTCCAGGTCCAAAACCTTTTTGTTGATAGGAGGCATACATGTGTACAATAGAACCTACCTGTATTGAAGGTTTGAATTTCTCTTCTTTTTTGGTAATGCTGTCTTGCAGAATTTTAGTTACCGGGTTAAGGTTAGGGATCTCTCTAAACAGTTTAACATCTGCTCTTTTATTAATTTTTGCTATTTGCGAATACCCAAAATGTGCAAATACTAGGCATAATACTAATAGCGTAGTCTTTATGGTTTTGTTTCTCATAATGATTTAATTCATTTGATTGTTTGGATTGAGTTAGTTTCTTTCTTAGCTAAGAGTACTTAAGTATTAATACTTACTAAATGTAATGTTAAAATTAAAAAAAGAAGAAATTTACTTAGATATTGCCAAATTTTTTTGACTATCATAAAATTTAATGCAACAGGATGCTTAAAATTTTGAAATTCTCATAAAATAAATGAGTATTTAACAGAATGTAAAAAGGGAAGAGTTACTAATTATTTGTAAACCAGTCAAATATGTGGCTTTTTACTTACAGGAGGTTAATTTATAAGTTTGAAAGTAACTATTTATTGTTTTTTATTTTAAGAAATTATCTAAAAAAGCCATTAGTGATCAAAGAGAAATGAGCAGTTTATGGGTCTTAAAAATAGTTAGAACTATGCATTTTAGTGCATCTCGCTTTTAGCTTCTAAAAATAGGACAAAGAGCTTTTGGCAGTTAGCTTTTAGTTCTTTGCTTTTTATATATTTATCAAATTTCTATTGCTAATTGCTAAGAGCAAAAATGGATGTTTAAAAAGATGGTAACTTTCAGTCATAACCGAAACTATGCTACTTTCAGTTCATGGTGGTTCATTTATAGTAGAAAGATAGAAAGTTTTTCAAGTAATTCTAATTTAAACCGATAGTGTGTTTTAAAAGAGAATTGAATTTATTATCCAAACAAATAACTGACGACATCTTCGATTCGGGCTACTTTTATTTGTTGAATTCCTTTGCTTTGTATACTTGTTTTGGAATATTTAGATATTAATATTTGAGTAAAGCCTAGTTTTTCAGCCTCTTGTATTCGTTGATCAATTCTGCTTACAGGTCTAATTTCGCCAGCTAGGCCAACTTCTGCAGCAAAGCAGATGCCTTTATCCAGTGGAATATCTTCGTTTGATGATAAAATAGCGGCTACTACAGCTAAATCAATAGCGGGATCATCCACGGTAATGCCGCCTGTAATGTTTAAAAACACATCTTTTGCACCTAATCTAAAGCCTGCACGTTTTTCTAACACGGCTAATAACATATTTAAACGTTTGGCAGGAAAACCTGTGGTACTCCGTTGAGGTGTACCATAGACGGCTGTACTAACTAAGGCTTGAATTTCGATCATTAATGGTCGCATGCCTTCAATAGTAGATGCTATGGCCGTTCCGCTTAGGGCTTCTTCTTTTTTAGAAAGTAATAATTCGCTAGGGTTGGTTACTTCTCGTAAGCCTGCCGATTGCATTTCATATATGCCTAATTCGGCCGTAGAGCCAAAACGATTTTTATGTGCTCTAAGAATTCGGTAAACAAAATTACGATCGCCTTCAAATTGCAACACGGTGTCTACCATATGTTCCAATATTTTTGGTCCGGCAATAGTGCCATCTTTTGTGATATGACCAATTAATAGTACAGGAGTATTGGTTTCTTTAGCAAATTTAATCAACTCGCTAGTACATTCGCGTATTTGCGAAATACTACCGGGACTACTTTCAATATAGTCGGTATGTAGTGTTTGAATAGAGTCAATGACTAAAACATCGGGTTGTGTTTTTGCAATTTGTTTAAAAATATGCTGTGTTTTTGTTTCGGTAAGGATAAAACAATTGTCTGTTTCCGATTGCATACGTTCGGCACGCATTTTAATTTGTTTCTGACTTTCTTCGCCAGAAACATAAAGTGTTTTAAAAGGTAACTTTAATGCTATTTGAAGTAATAAGGTACTTTTTCCTATACCAGGTTCGCCACCTAGTAATGTTAATGAGCCTGGTACTAGTCCACCGCCTAAAACTCTGTTGAATTCGCCATCGCCTGTATTAAAACGGATATCGGCAGTGGTATCAATTTCAGAAACTTTTAATGGTTTTGAAATTCTTTTTGTAGCGTTCGCTGTTTCATCTTTCCAAGCTACTTTTTCTTGTTTTTCGATGATTTCTTCGGCAATACTGTTCCATGACTTGCAGCTATTACATTGGCCTTGCCATTTGGCATATTGCGCTCCACAACTTTGACAATAAAAAGTGGTTTTAGTTTTAGCCATTAGTTAGCATTAGGGATTTAAAAAACTGACCTTGTTAAAATGATACAGTACACATAATTTTATACTAGCTGCTAATTTAGTTTAAAATGATTTATCCTGAAATGATACTTTGTAAAACAGGTATTAATTTTAGCATGCATGTTTGTTAATTGTATTGTTTGTCCATTTTGTATTCTAGGGACTTTTTTACTGTTTTCCATTCAGAATTTAAAATTGAAAAAACCACAGTGTCTCTAAGGCAACCTGTGGCGTCAATTTTATGATTTCTTAAAATACCATCTTGTTTTGCGCCTAGTCTTTCAATAGCTTTTCGAGATTTTAAATTATGGATATGAGTTCTAAACTCAACAGCAATGCACTCTAAAACTTCAAAAGCATGAGCAAGTAAAAGGTATTTGCATTCTGTATTTACGCCTGTGCCTTGGTATGTATTTGCATACCAGGTGGTGCCAATTTCAAGTCTTTTATGCGCAGCATCTACATTCATGTATCTAGTGGTTCCAATAATTTTATTACTTTTTTTATGCCTAACTGCAAATGCCAATGAAACTCCTTTTTCATAATCTTGTATTGCTTTTGTAATATAAGCTTCAATATTTTTTGGTTCTGGAGCTGATGTGTACCATAGTTCCCAAAGGTTTCCATCCTTTACAGCTTCGGTTAATTCTGATATATGCGTTAAGTTTAAAACTTCAAGTTTTATGATACTTTTTTCGATCTCTAATTTTTTAAGCATTTTTTCGTTATTAATACATATTTGTGATATAAAATTTAATAAAAACACATAAATAAATAGTTTATTTTCCGTTTAATGAAATATTTTAATAATTATTTCGACTTAAACTAGGCATTTAATATAGTAACTTATGTAGGAGTTTAATTAATTCAAAACATCGTTAAAACGCAATTTTTTACGCTAAAAAGTGTTAAAATGGCAACTTTAACAACGTAGTACTACAAAATTCGTATATTAGCAATGCCAAATTTATCAATAACAAAAAAAACCTACCATTATGAATGCATTACAAATTGAAAAAGAAACTGTAGCACAGTTACATTTTCCTACTGATGAAGTATTAGCTAAAAAAGAAGATCAGGTAAACCGAAATATCTTGTTGAAAAGAGCCCAGGTTTTAGGTAATATTGATCATACTAAAATGAAAATTATTTTTCAGGACAACGTAGGGATAAAAAAAATACATACGACCATTTGGGGAGTTACCGAAAAGTATGTGATTCTTAAGTCAGCAAACGTACTTCCATTAAACCGTATACTAGAAGTTTACTAAAGTTGTGTGATATGTTTTGTGAAACTTATTTAATTTTTGAAATACTATACATATAGTAGTACACTATCCGTGTTTATAGTATTTCAAAAATTTGTAATAAAGTTAGCATAGGTATTACATATTATAAAATGAGCTGTTCAAATTAAAGTGTAACTCATAGTGTTGCGCTTAGTTTTTTCATAAGGTGGTTCTAGTGATAAAGCGTTACATAAAGTTATTTTTGAATGGCTCTTTTTAATTTTTTGGATTTTCAGTTAATATCCCATATGTTTACGTACCCTATTTAAAGTGGCTAAGGCTACTTTTTCGGCTTTTTGAGCGCCAATTTTAAGAGCCTCTTCAATTTCTTGAGGGTTATCCATATAATGATTGAATTTTTTACGTTCGGTTTCAAAACGTTTCAAAACACACTCATACAAGGCTTGTTTGGCATGCCCATATCCAAAATTACCCGCTAAATAATTTGCTCTTAGTGCTTCTATTTCTTCGGGAGTACCTAGTAGTTTGTACAAGGTAAATACATTACAAGTATCTGGATCTTTTGGTTCTTCTAATGGGGTGCTGTCTGTGGCAATTCCCATGATTTGTTTACGCAATTTTTTCTCGGGCAAAAAGATGTTAATAATGTTTCCTTTGGATTTACTCATTTTGGTTCCATCGGTGCCCGGAACATACATGGTGCTTTCTTGTGTTTTTGCTTCGGGCAATACAAATATATCTTTACCCACTTGTGCGTGTATACGCGAAGCCACATCGCGTGTCATTTCTAGATGTTGTAATTGATCTTTACCCACAGGCACTAGGTCAGCGTCATACAATAAAATATCGGCTGCCATTAACATGGGGTAGGTAAATAAACCTGCATTTACATCTGCCAGACGATCCGCTTTGTCTTTAAATGAATGGGCAAGTGTTAATCTTTGATAAGGAAAATAGCAACTTAAATACCAGCTTAATTCGGTTACTTGCGGAATATCGCTTTGGCGATAAAACACAGTGTTTTCAACGTTTAAGCCACAAGATAACCAAGCAGCAGCAGTAGCTAAGGTGTTTTCTCTTAATGTTTTTGCTTCTTTAATTTGTGTTAACGAATGCATATCGGCAATAAATAAAAACGAAGTATTTTCGGGTTCATTTGCCATGCGAATTGCAGGTAAAATTGCTCCTAAAATATTTCCTAAATGTGGAGTTCCTGTACTTTGTACTCCCGTTAGTATTTTTGCCATTGTGTTATTTTTGGTGCAAATATAAAAGAACTTATTAGATGTAAACAATCCATATAATATTGAATAGTCAATTTAAGACGAAACAAAATTTATTTGCGGTTTAGTTCTAGAGTTTTTTTAGAATATTAATTGTCACTGGCATACCACTCTGCAAATGAGGTGTCGGTTTCCTGTAATTTTAAGGAGAATAATTTTATATGATTAGGTAGTTTTGCGCTAATTTTTTTTGCAAAATCGATCACCATATTTTCACTGGTTGGTTGATAGTCAACCAAAATAGTGTTATGTCCTCTTTTTTGAAGTTCGTTGGCCAATTCTAAATGTGGGGTGTTTTTGTTAAATACGGTAGCATGGTCAAATAGGTCAACAATTTCGTGATTTACTATTTTTTTCAGATCACCAAAATCAATCACCATTCCGTTTTTAACATGATTAGGATCAGTAATAGGTTGTCCAATAACGGTTACATTTAATTTGTAACTATGGCCGTGTACATTTTTACATTTGCCATCATAGCCGTGTAAGGCATGACCAGTTTCAAAATTGAATTGTTTGGTGATTCGGATATTGCTCATAATCTTCGACTTCTTATGCGATTTACAATGTAAATTATAAGCAAAACTAAAACAAAAGCGGGAAATAATTTACCACTTGATAAGGTATTTAAAAAATCAATCATTATTTGAAATTTTTAAAGGAAGTCTTTAATTAAATCGAGGGCTTGATCGGCATCATTTTTGGATACAAATATATCTTGTAAACCACCTATTGAGGTGCCAAAACCTGCCAATCTACTTGATTCACTTTCATCTTTTACGATAAAATTGATGTTATTTTTTTGTAATTTTTGTAGTAGAGGTTGCACTACGATAAAATTATCTGTAAAAATTTTTATGTAATCGGAATTATCCATAGTAAATATGACGTTATGGTTTGGCAGACCTAACAAAAAATAGGAAATGTTTTGGGTTAATTAATTAGGCTTTGGGATTTATAGTGGTCTTATTCTTTTAAACTTGACTTCAAGTTTAAAAAGACTTTTAAGTTGGAATGTCTAGTTTTGTTGATATAGTTTATTAAGTGATTTTTTAATAAATTACGCATTATGACCAGACGCAAATT